>NZ_CBVI010000007.1 GCF_000513195.1 Bacteroides timonensis
ATATAATCCCCGTCGTGGATAGCTGTAACATACATACCTGCCTCGCTCTTTTCTGTCTTCAAGCCCTCGCTCCAAGCTATTGTCTCAGCTTCAACGCGACGGTAAGGATCCAGCTTACCCACCGGATCTACGCCTTTTGCCGTCCAGAACGGAAGTTGCTGAATTGTGCCATCCGGATTAAAGGTCAGTTTCTCTACACAAATAGAGCGTCGCTCATAGTGCTGGGAAATCTTGGAAAAATGGATATCATAATTGAAGCCAAAGACATACGTATTCCCTTTATAGTCGATAATGCCCGGATGATTGCCATTTGATCTTCTGTCACCTTCCATAATCATACCTTTATATACCCAGGGACCAGTTGGAGAGTCACTCATCGAATATCCCATGCCTTCGGGACAGCAGGTGGATGCGAACGCCATGTAATACTTATTCTTTCTCTTGTAAGCCCACGGCCCTTCCTCATACAAAGTGGGGCGTTTCTGATTCCCCTTCCGTTCGCCAAAAGCCTCATGTGTCATCTGCTCGTGCACTACTTCACCGTCACAGGAAATCATGTCTTCATTCAACTTCACATAGTATAAATCCGGATTTCCCCAATACATATAAGCTTGTCCATCATCATCAATCAGCACCGTAGGATCTATATCAGCATAACTATTTTTCACTAATGGCTTTCCAATGGGATCTATAAACGGCCCATAAGGACTATCGGCAACCAGCACACCGATGCCTATCCCACCGGGCATCGGACAATACATATAGAATTTCCCGTTGCGTTCAATACACTGCGGTGCCCAGGCACCATTGTCATAAGGAACCCATTTGAAGTCTTTCAGCGAGGCAATCACTCCGTGATCTGTCCAATTCACCATATCAGTCGAAGTATAAAGCAACCATTCGCGCATAACAAAGCCTTTCGCATTGTCATCGTCGTGGCTTGAATAAAGGAATACAGTATCATTGTGCACCATTGGTGCCGGATCAGCTGTATATTTAGTCTGAATAATCGGATTGTTAGTCTGTACTTTCAACTTTTTCGAGATCCTGTACAGCCCTGCACCGTGATAATTGATGACAGGTGAGAACTCCGTTCCCGAGAAGTTACCAAGATCCTGATTCCTCCAGATATCACGTACTTTGGCAGCTCCGCCAAATCCTAATTCTTTCAGATCTACAGTCACTTTCCGATTGGCAGGATGTGACTCCCGGGGTTCTTTCTGATCTACATAGAACAGTGCCAGATATTTATCTCCATTTCTGGGATCATCAGCTGTCCAGGCTATAATGCCATCTTTATTATACCATTGCTTGTTGTTTACAGAGTTCCGATGTACATAGAGCACTTCTTCATTCGTTATCAGCGAATTGGTGAATTTATCATTATCAGGCAAGTGCCCACCGAACATCAGCGGCGACTTGAACATAGCAAACAACGTCATAACCATATATTGTTCATCCCGCGTAAACTTGCTCATACGGGCATTACCTCGAAGATCAATATGCCCCAACGGCAACATATCGGCATCGGGCCATGCGCCACGACCTATATAAGGCGCCCATTTGGGACATACTTCAAACTGATGGTAAAGATGCGGCCAATTGTCCCAGAAATCATCTACCGTACGCCACATATTAGCATGTTCTACAGCGTGATCCGCCTTGTTCACATCGGTTTCTCCCGGTGACATGCTCAATACAATCGGCCGTCCGGTACGGTCAATCGCCTTACGTATCATCTCTATTTCCGCCTGGTGATAAGGGCGGGAAAGATCATCAATCTTAACAAAATCCACTCCCCATGAAGCATACAGATTGAAGATTGAATTATAATATTCCTGCGCTCCCGGTCTGTCGGCTACAATCGTGTAGTTATCTCCCAACCAGGGGCATTTCCAGTCGGTAGAATAAATATCGGCAGCCGTTACTCCACCGGCATCTTTCACTGGCAATTTTTTCTCTACGGCAAGTGTGGGCACACCGCGCATCAAATGGATACCGAACTTCAATCCTTTACTGTGGATATAGTCAGCAAGAGGCTTAAATCCATTTCCGTTGCCAGCTGATGGAAAACGGTTCACGACAGGCATATAACGGCCGTATTCATCGAGCACATATTTAGGATCCTTGAAGTTATAGTAACCGGTAGTCTGATTTTCCACAAACCAGCGGATATCCACAACAATATACTCCCACCCGTAGTCTTTCAGGTGCTCCGCCATATAATCGGCATTGGCTTTCACTTCCGCCTCAGTAACATTAGCCCCAAAGCAATCCCAACTATTCCAACCCATAGGCGGTGTTTCCGCCCATTTATGGAAATCGGCGTTCCGATTTTGATTATTGTCCTGCGATTGTGCCCCACAAACCGTTAAAAGGGTAATGAGAAATAAAGTTATTCTCTTGTTCATGATATATAATATTACTTGCTCAATTTACATTCAATCCGCTATTACTTCTTTTTCTACCACAACTTCTTTTTCATCAGTGTATGGATTTACAATCTCAGCTACTTCGGCGGCAGTCTTCGGCTTCACGGTGATTCCTTCCTTTGTTTGTTCAACATAGGCCATACGTCCGTCCGGCAAGTAATATAGATAATCTACACAAACACTTCTACGGCCTGTAGCTCCTGATTTACCGTTCAGGGTAAGTATTGCATTATGATAGAACAGATAGTTTTGTCCCTTGAATTCAATGATTCCCGGGTGTATGGTAAAGCTATTTTCTGCCATTCCTGTCAAGACTCCACGATAGGTCCATGGGCCTTCCATGCTGGGCGCCGTGGCATAGCTAATTGTTTCACGCCCTTTGCCCATTGAAGCGTATGTCAGATAATAAAGATTTTCACGCTTATGAATCCATGGCCCTTCCACAAATTTCGGCATTTTAAGAATCTCTATGTTTCCATCCAGTTCTATCATATTAGGTTTAAGTTTAACCAAGAAGCAGGTTCCGTTGCCCCAACTCATCCAGGGAGTACCGTTATCATCTATAAAAACCGTCGGATCTATGTCGTTCCACCATCCGCGCGCACCATTAGGAGTCATATCATCCGTAATAAGCGGCGTGCCCCGAGCATCGATGAAAGGCCCTGTCGGACTATCCGACACGGCAACTCCCACCGTTTTACTATTATATGGCGCACCAGCCTGTACCGTTGTATAATAATAGAATTTCCCATCTTTCTCCACGACCTGAGACGCCCATGCTTCTCCTACACCCCATGAGAAATCCGTAGGTTTAAGCACGCACCCATGATCAGTCCACGTCTTCATGTCTTCAGTGGAATAGCACAACCATTCGGTTATGTTAAAATCCTGTCCTTCTTCAGCCTCATCGTGACCCACGTAGAGGTACAATCTACCTTTATGAACCATGGGTGCCGGGTCGGCGGTAAACTTATCCGTCACTATCGGATTACCTTCCGAAATAAACTTCACTTCATTACTTTTCTCGCCACAGGCGGATAAGATCAGATATAAACTAACAATAAAAAGAGTGTTTCTCATGATAAAAACAATTAAGTAAGTAATTCTATTTTTTTATATTTCATTGAACCGGTGTAAATTTATAAAGAAGTACACCATGTGCCGGAATATTGAGAGACAATGGCTTCCGTCCTGTATCCAAGGTTCTTATATCCTTTTGTCTCCAAAGGTCACGCACAGTTTGCTTACCCGTAATATTCAGTTTATCAAAATCACGGAAAGAGATATCAGTCTTTTCCCGGTCGAAATTACAGAAACCAACCGCCTTACTGCCATCTTCAAGTTCTTTCACATAAATACGTAATTCTCCTATTGAATATACACATGTGGCTTGTTTACCCAAAGGATCCTGATTAACAGCTATCACCTCATTGTTAGTCAGCAGACTCAGGGTAAAATCATCCATTTTCTCCAAGTCACAACCTATCAGAAGCGGTGCGGAGAATAAACTCCAAAGACTGAAATGGAGATACTGCTCATCAGGTTTAAGCTTGGTTTGGTGAGGATTTCCCCAACCTACAATACCTAGAACCAGCATGTCCGGATCATTCCAGTTACCGGGTTTCGCCCATGCAGCTGCACGGTCCTGAGAAAGAGCGATGCCTTTTACACTTTCCCAAGTATCGGTGATATCGTTAGTCGTACGCCAGCACTGGCCTCCAACGGCATCTCCCCATTTCCAGACATCCCCCATACCATACTGACACAGGTTATAAACAATGTCCCTGGGCTGCTGACGCAAATAATCCCCCATAATCTTAAATGGCTTTCTACCGGCAATTGAATCCCCTCCCCCTTGAAACGCCAAGGAAGACACGCTGTAAGGATCCTTATCTAAATCACGGTCAAGAACTCCCCCGTAACTGCACCAGTCATATTTCAAATAATCAAGCCCCCATTTGCCATACATATCGGCATCTTGCTTTTCATAACCATAACTGCCTACGCAACCTCCGCAAGTCCACGGACCGGGTGAAGAATAAATACCCACTTTCAGTCCAAGCGAATGTATGTAGTCCGTTAACCCTTTCATATCAGGAAATTGGGCATTAGGTATGATATTACCCTGATCGTCACGCAATCGTCCACCTCTGGTCCGGTCGTTGGGATCTCTGTGATGTTGCCATGAATCATCTATATTGATATAAGTCCAGCCATAATTCACTAAACCACTTTCAATCATAGCTCTTGCCGCTTGCTTCACTTTCTCAGCCGAGACTTCGTGCCCGAAGCAGTTCCAACTGTTCCATCCCATCGGCGGAGTAAGAGCAATTCTGTCACCACACTCAATACGAAGTTTTCTTTCTGCCGTTCCTTTCACATTTTTCGCCTGTAAAACCACTTCAAATGTACCAGCCTTGGTTAGCTTACCCATAATCAGACCCGTTTCCGGGTGAATCTCCAACCCTACCGGTAATCCCTCCGCTGCAAACCTCATCGGACGATCGCCTGTAGCTGCTATCTGATATTGGAATGGCGAACCGGGTCGCACTCCAAACACAGAGGCCCCATTAATTCTCGGTGTTGCAGGAGCGGGTGGAGTCAGTATATAAGGTTCCGTAGCAATGAATTTAAGTGTAGGAAAACTCTTCTTTCCTTTTGATATTATCTTTGCATCCGCCCAGTCAGCATGGTCATAATAAGGCCCGTCACCACCATCAGCAACAATCAGCTCAAGCCTTTTGACTCCATCCAGTGAAACCGAACATAATTTAGGCGCATCTCCTGCCTTTACAATCCCACTGGACCAAAGTCTGGTTCCATCTCCTATTACAATAAACTCGGCAGACGTTTTATGCTCGATGATCTCATCATCCAACCCTACCTGGGCCGTAAATGATACGGCTTTGCCATCCAATTGAATTGCTATCTCACTGACTGAATGGGTACCTACTCCACGTTCAAACGTTTGCCCTCCGATTGTCAGGGTTTTACCGTCAACCGATTTATTTTTCATAGCTACTCCATGGCCTTGAGCCATAGCTGTCAGATCCAAATCATCAAGCCACACAGTATGGGATTGACCACATCCTGTAGTAATGGATGCTATTACAAGCCCTATGAGGGCCAAAAACTGTTTCATATTATTCTTCATATTTTAAGATATTTCTAAATCATTGTCTTAAGAAAACACTACCCTACTTAACCTGCATAATGCATAGTAGGAGTTAGAAGTGATAACTCCTACCATGCCATGCGACCGATAGAAGGTGAGTATGAGATACCTTCCCACAGCCTAAGGATGAAGTATATATACCGGATGATATATTATATTATACCGAACGGTATATTAAATTATACCACACGGTATATTTAATTATACCGGACGATATATTTAATTATACCGGACGATATAATTTAATATACCGTGCGATATAAAATATAATATCGAGGCGTATATGAACTTCATCCTTACCCTTTCACGCACTCTAATCGCCACTACCGTTATACTCTCCCACGCATTGTCTGGTCTTTAACTCCTGCATACGAATTATGCAGGCTACAGTGATATCACCATTGATTTTCCCTCATAGACAATGCTCTTATTCACTTTTGACTGATAAATTCCAGTGCCTGACTCCGGCGTTACAATTACAATATTGAAGTCCATTCTTTCCTTCATTCCTGCAAATGAACCTTTTCTGTCACTGATAGTAAGGGTCTTATCCGAATTATTCCACTTCAAATCAAACGTGCTGAACTGACCTTTCTCATAATTGTAATTGATTCCTTCGTCTTCATAAACAGAATAAGAACCATCAGCCCCCGGATAAATACGGATTTCCCACGGTTGTTCCGTCTCCTCCGATGCATATTGCTTCTGAGGTCCCAACGGCAATATAGAACCCGCTTTCACAAATAAAGGAGTCTTCATAAGATCCACATTTACATCTGTGAATATACCTCCCTTATGAGGTGTACCATTCCAGAAATCTACCCAGCCGGCCGGACATTCCGGAAGATAAACCTTCATCCGGTTAACACCGCTTTCCACCACCGGAGCCACCAGTATAGAAGGTCCGAACATGAACTGATAGTTTTGTTCCAGTGCAAAACGGTCTTCAGGGAAATCCATCACCAACGGACGCATCAAAGTAGAACCACTGAATGAAACCGCAGCATTTTGTGAATAGATATAAGGAAGAAGTCTATAACGTAAATCCAGATACCGGGCGATGATATGTTCCACCTTTTCTCCATATCGCCACGGCTCGGTATTACTCATATAGCCATGCACACGCATCAATGGGAAAAATGTTCCTGCCTGTATCCAGCGGATCAACTGTTCATGGTATCCGGTATTTGTATACTGGTCGCCCGGACGGAAGAAACCACCCGCATCATAAGTCCACCAAGGCAGACCTGTCGCCATCTGCCCCAATCCTCCTACGATTTGCCGGCGTAAGGTTTCCCAGTCATGTCCTACGTCTCCCGACCACGTGGCGGCTGCATAACGTTGCATTCCTGAAAATCCACTGCGAGTAAAAATCATAGCTCGCCTGTCAGGATCATCCTGGCGTAAACCTTCATAGATTGTCTTGCTGACATACATCGGATATACATTCCGGTACACCTCTCCCGGAGTTTGTTCACGATCGATGCGGCGGTTCTGCAAATCATCATTCTCCGGTTCAGTGGCATCCTGCCACCAGGCATCAATACCATATTTCAATAATCCGGTACGGAAATTCTGCCAATAGAAGGCCGCCGCATCCGGATTGAAAAAGTCAATCCAGTCACTGCCCGGTATGTAATATCCCTTTTCCTTGGCTTGTTTCCCCACTTCGGACTGAGCATCAATTTTAGACCATACAGAGATCATCAGACGCATATCCATCTCATGAAGTTCCTTCATCATACTTCCCGGATCAGGATATCTGTCTTCATCAAACTTCATGGCATTCCAGCCATATTTTCCCCAATATTGCCAGTCCTGTACAATCATATCGATAGGCAATTTCCGTTCCCGGAATTCACGGGCATTCTCCAGCAATTCCGCCTGAGTATTATAACGCTCCCGGCAATGTATATATCCCAGACTCCACAAAGGCATCATGGGGGCAGGTCCCGTTAGTTCCCGATAACTCGCAATCACTTCATCTCCGTTACCGGCGAAAACCGTATAATCTAACATTTGGGCAACCGGAGAACGGAATACAGTCTCTTCTGAAACAGGACGCCAATATAACACAGGCTTATCATTACGTTCACCTTGCACTTCTATATCGTGCTTACCGGCTGTCAGTTCCACAATGGCAGAAGTAGTGGGAGGCAACCATAAATTATTGACATCCACAATCTTTTGTCCGTCAATAACCAGATAATACTTCCGTGCCATTCGCTGTCCCACATCCAGCAACAAAGAATAACTACCGGAGCGAGGTACTTCCACCGAAGCTGTAAACGAATAGATTTGCCTGGTTTCCTTTACATTTCCACTCGTACCGGTGGTATTTACCGTAACAGCCTCTCCACTTGCATTGGCGGGAGTCAACTCGACAGATTTATCTGCCGGATTAAAATCCGTCAATCCATAGTTGTTCCACAGCAGTCCATAGCCTTTACTTGAAAGAATAAAAGGAATAGAAATCTGCGTATTCACCTGCGTCAAACGCCGTGTCAATCCCCGGATATTTAGATAACCGTCCTGAAACTGACCTGTACCATATATGTATTCATCTTTCGGAGAAACAAAACGCTGTTCCACCTGATAGGTAGGTTCATTCTGTACAGAAGAAACCTTCATGAAACGCCCGTTAACTTTCTCTTGAAGAATGATACGCTTATTCGCATCTTTAAAAGTCAAGACTTCCGTACCTTTGTCGAATTCCACTGAAATCCCATCCAGAGATAAAAGCAGCGATTGCTTATCTTCTGTAACTTCATATTCAGGAACAGGAAGTTTTTCTGTATAGATAAGCTCTTCCATAGGCACCGAACCCGGTTGGGAAAACTGTACCCGGACAGCATTCTGATTTAATGGTATCAGCGAAAGTAATCCCTGTTTCAGTTCAAGAACGACTTTCTCTTTTTGCTTTGAAGCACATGCCGTATTCAACAAAGCAACACAGAACAACAGGATGATTCCTGTTGTTCTGATATACTTTCTTTTATTCCTCATAGTATTTAGTACAAGTTATTTAGAGAACATCCAATAATCAAAATACATAAGATTGGTAGCAGGCCGCCCCTTTACTACAAAATACAAATCATGTACTCCTGTCACTTTTGTAATATCAATAGTCCGCAAGTCCCAACGATCACTTCCTCCTGTACGCGGTACCTTCATTGTCCCTATCAGTTGCCCGTCAACACCATCCAGACGGATTTCCAGATTTACGGGATCATTATGTGTAGTTCCTATTCTAGCACTGAACTTCGTTGCACCGGTTGCCTTGAAATCTACACCGCGAACACAAGTATAACTGCCATTCTTCATTGCCGTAACAAAAACACCCACCTGATCATTTTTGAAAGACTTGAACCCTTCGGAAAAAGCGATAGTCTCCGCTTCCGTTTTTACATACGGATTCAGTGTCGTAATCCCTTTTGTAATACCCTCTGTCATCTTCAGTTGAGGAATAGAACCGTCTTTGTTGAATTTAAGTTCTTCAACACATACCGAACGGTTGAATCCACCACCTCCGGGTAACTGTCCGTTATGATAGAAAAAGTAAGTTTTACCCTTGAAATCAATAACTCCCGGGTGGATGGTAAACGCTCCGCCACCGGCAGGCATCACTACTCCACCGTATTTCCACGGACCTGTAGGAGTCTCGCTGGTTGAGTATCCGATATGCTCGGGCAGCGGACCTCCCGGCCAGAATAAATAATACTTCTTATCCCGCTTATAAAGCCAGGGACCTTCTTCATACAGAGTAGCTCTCTGGGCATCGCCTTCGCGTTTACCAAACGATTCTGCTACCAAAGGTACACGTACAATATCCCCACTATAAGAAATCATATCTTCATTCAACTTCACATAATACAGGTTAGGGTTTCCCCAATACAAATAAGCCTGTCCGTCATCATCAATAAAAACAGTCGGATCAATGTCTCCCCATTCACTCTGAACCAATGGCTTTCCAAGCGGATCATAGAAGGGCCCGTAAGGACTGTCAGCTACCGCCACACCAATTGCACCTCTATTGTTTATATTCGAAATCATGGGTACATACATATAAAACTTGCCATCTCTCTCAATGCATTGCGGAGCCCATGCATCCCCTTTTGCCCAACTAAAATCAGTATATGATAACACCGCGCCATGATCCGTCCAGTTCACCATATCACTGGTCGTATACAATCGCCAGTCGTTCATCGTAAACCAGGTAGAATTATCCTCATCATGGGTAGTATAAAGATATACTTTATCATTATATACCATTGGGGCCGGATCAGCCGTATAATTTGTCTGAATGATTGGATTTTGCGCCAATCCCGAAGTACTCACCACCACCAATAGCGATGAAAAGAATAAAGATTTCATTTTATCCATATTGCTTTTTTAGTTTGATTATTCTACAATTAATATTCCACCATTGCAAGGCATTGCCAATTGTAATTCCTGCTTCTTATTTACCTTTATTTGTTTTACATTTCCTTGCAATTCTTCATTATCAGTAAATACCCTCACTTGATCACCAGGCATAAACATCGGTAAGGCAATCTTAAACTTTACGGTCTCTTTCTGCGCATTAACTCCTGCAATATACCATTTATCTCCATGCCTGCGTGCCATAACTACATATTTACCGGGATAGCCATCAATAAAGCGTACTTCATCCCATGTAGTGGGGACTTCTTTCATGAAGCCTATCGCCCATTCCGGAGCATCTGTCAGATTGTTCGGAGCCAAGGCAAAATGTTGTACCGGACTTTGGAACAATACCGCAGTAGCCAAAGCAAACACATCAGAAGTCATACGCCGGCTGCCGCGCGGAGCATTATCCGCATTATAATATTTATTCAGTGCACTACCACCAAAGTCCATGCTACCCACCGTATTACGAATAAATGGATGCAGACAGGCATTGAAAGCCTCATTGTCACAACTTCCCTGAGAGAAATGCAGGTTCTCACTGGCCAATACGGCTTCACTCGACGCAAAGTTAGGATACATACGTTCCCAACCGCGAGGCAAAGTACACCCGTGGAAAATCACCAGTAACCCATACTCATTGGCATCAGCAAGAATATCTTCATACAGCTGCATGGTAACTTGCTTATCACCACCAAAGAAGTCAACCTTTATACCGCGTATTCCAATGCTTTGCATCCATTTCATCTCCTTGCGTCGGGCTATCGCATTGTCCATGATACCACGCGGTGATTGTGGGGCATCATTCCAATATCCATTAGAATTATACCACAGATACAGCCCCACTCCTTTTTCCGCACCATACTTAGCCAGCTTTTCAACTTTGTCATAGCCTATTTGCGTATCCCACAATGCATCTACCAATACAGACTGGTATCCCATTGCCGCAGAGAAATCAATATAACGTAATTGCTCTTCATATTTCGTACTTCCATCCATACCGATAATCCAGCTCCAGGAACCTCTGCCGTATTCATATTTTCCGGATGCTTCATACAGTGGCTTTACAACATCAAAGGAAACTGTCGTTTCAACAATCGGAGCTAAAGTTTCACCCAAAGTGATCGTTCTCCAAGGCGTTTCTCCCGGCAGGGCAAGTCCGGGTGCAGTTGTACCATTTCCATTCATTTCACCCTCTTGAGGAAAACCGATTGTATACAAGCCATTTTCATGTCCCAGTAAGCGACTTCCACAATATTTGCTATCTACACCCGTTTCCGAAATAAGTATCCATCCTTTATCACCATTACGGAACAGACAAGGGAAAGTATAACCTTCACCCCATCCATTTTTGCCCATGGTATCATCTGCTTTATACGGTGTCTCATAACTGGGAGAAGTACGGGCAAATCCTCCCATAGGTTTGCTTTGCGGACACAAAAAAGTCGTACTCCCGTCAGGAAGTACAAAACTTGTCGCTTCCTCTTTCACAACGCAGGATAAAGTATTCTTTTGAGGATACATTTTATACTTGAAAGCAACATCCCGGTCGCTTACACGAAATATAACATCATAAATCGTCTTACCTTGCTGACTAAACCGGTACACCCCCTCTGTAGCTACATAGTGCACATTACTCTGCTTTATATTGGGCAACATATAGGTCTCGTCAATTCTATTTGACTGAACATCGTGTCCCAAAGACATTTCCCGGGAAAAATCACCTATATTCGTAATAAGTCCCAAAGAAGAAGAATTGATAAAAGGAGTATCCTTATAACTGATGCGATATGAAGGTTGTCCATTCTTATCAGAGATGGTTACTACTATTTTCCCATCCGGACTTGCTATCTGTTTTTCCTCCGCTTTTATTGTGAAGCAAATCAATAATGCCGTTATAACTAAAAAATATTTCATGAATATCAAGATATTATTTATTAATAGTCACCCTATCATTTGCCCTCTCGTAGTCAAAGTAATCAACGTCGACATAACCTCCCAACGATTTTGTTGCATAGTTAAAGATGGCAAACTTACTTCCCATAAACAGTTTTGTATAATCAAAACGCATTTTGAAATCCGTTCCGATCTTCTTCCATTCCTTATTGTCCAGGCTGTAATAGAAAGTAGCAATATCCCGCTTCGGAGTAAAATCACCTTCTATACGCAAATAAATGATATTCTGATTAAGTTCTACCTGTTCCTTTTCCTCTACATCCACACTTGCGATAGCTTTATTAGGAGTATTATCAAAGTTGACTACATTGGTAGACATTACAAGTCGTTTCGCATCTCCCTCCTTCACCACAGACAAAAGCCCGGAATGTCCATTGAATGCACTGAAACCTGCCACATCACCATCTTTCATATTCGAAATATCAAGCGAGACAGTAGCCTTACATTTCGGTCCTTCCATACGCTGTGTAATTGTATTCGGAGCAAGATACAGATTATCAACCACCCGGCTGGTTTCTAAACGTAAATATCCCGGCCGTTCTGTGAGCGACCACTTATCATCCGCCGGATTGTGATTCCATTGCCAATAGAGTGAAAGTTTCTCTCCGTTGAAATCATCACTTCCAAGTATTCCTTTGGTATTTTCAGTCGGATATATCTCTTTTTCCATCGTCAAAGGCACATGTCCATTTTCATCTCCCAGCATCGGCCATCCGTCTACCCAACGGCAGGGCATAAGAGTAGGTACACGGCCTATCCCTCCGCGGTCTTGAAAAATAACCCCATACCAGTCTCCTTCTTCCGAGTCAATAATACAACCTTGACCTACTCCTCCATAACCATCAAAATCATGCTCCAGGATAACCTTCTTCTCATAAGGCCCTGTTATCTTGTCTGCACGATAACATACTTCCCTGCGTACCCGACCGGGGATACTCCAATCCATGGAAATCATCAGCAAATAATACTTTCCGTTATGTTTCACAACCTGACTTCCTTCCAGTAAACCCTGTTCATCAGCATCCCGTTCAAAAATCTTCATACTGACTCCATCGGGTTTCACATCCGACAAGTCACTCTTCAACTCCTTCAGCTCACCAGTTCCATAGAATACATATACTCGGCCGTCATCATCAAAAAACAAAGAGGCATCATGAAAATGCTGTGTTCTTGATAATAGTTCCCACTTCCCTGCCGGATCTTCCGCCGTGAATATATACGACCGATAGGGCACATCGTTTGGCGAGAACAATACATAGAATTTCCCATTATGATAGCGTATGGAAGATGCCCATTGGCCGCGTCCATAAACAGTTCCACCAATCAAATCATACTTTGAGTTATCAGTCAGCTTATCGAAGATATAGCTCACTGTTTCCCAATTCACCAAGTCTTTTGATCTCATAACAGGTCCACCGGGCATTAAATGCATAGTGGTACTTATCATATAATAGTACTCTCCTGCACGCGTAACGGACATATCCGGTACATCAGCATAAATTACAGGATTACGATACGTCCCCTTCACCGACGTTTCCGAACCGGAACACCCCATCAGTAATGAAGCAACAGTCAGCCATGCTAACATCATCTTTTTCATGATACTCTTAGTCTTTAAAATCTATATTTCCAAATGACACTAAAATTTCACACTAACTCTTTTCCCTTTATAGTCAACAACTTTCCGAGTTCCGTCTTGAAGTACGATTGTGAACTTTCTATTATTCAACATTCCCTTGTATGCACCTTTTCGAGCCCCTATGGTCAACTGGCGTGATGCATCATTCCATACGACAGGAATCTCTGTATATGCTCCCTGCTCATAATTATAATTATCAAATTCATCCTCATAAAGAACAAAGGAACCATTGGCACCGGCATATACTCTCAATTCAAGATTATCCCACGGTTTCTCCGTCGCATACTGCACTTTAGGTCCCATTGGAATAATACTACCCGCCTTGACATACAAAGGAATGACATCAATAGTCGTTTCCTTTTCTATTTCTTGTCCGCCGTCATACTTCTCATTCGTCCAGAAATCATACCAGGTAGCACCCGCCGGCAAATATACCTTTGCGGACTTAGCCTGCATAAAGTCTACCGGAGCCTTATCCCCAAACTTCTGAGCGTTATTTCTATTCCAGCCATCATTCTCATTTACCTTCACCACCTTTTCCTGAGTGTACTGTGCATCGACCACCGGCGCTACAAGAATGGATTTACCAAACATATACTGGTCTTTTATATCCCATACATTCTTATCACCGGCAAAATCCATTACCAAAGCACGCATAAAGCTCGATTGGCGTTCAGTCACTTCCCATGAAGTGGAATAGATATAAGGCAACAATGAATAACGCAGATTAATCATCTTTTCAATAGCATCATATACAGGTTTGCCTTTTTTCCCAAATTGATAAATTTCTCTCGGCGTATCAGCTCCATGCGAACGCATCATTGGAGTAAATGTCCCGAATTGTAGCCAGCGTACATACAATTCCTGAAACATTGGATTCTTAGGTGCACTCCCGTCATTCCAACTCTTGTTATAATGTCCGGCAAAGAAACCACCTATATCAGTATTGAAATTAGGATTTCCGGTAAGAGTAAAATTCAAGCCTGCCGGAATCTGATTACGCAGTGATTCCCAGGAAGATCCGATATCTCCCGACCATACATTGGCTCCGTAACGCTGTTGCCCGGCAAATACGGAACGTGTAAGAATAAACACACGTTTATCGGAAGTTACTGCACGCTGGTTATCATATACTCCACCCACTGTCAGCAGCGGATAAGCATTGCGTACTTTGCGGAATGAACCCAGATAGGTCTTTGTATCAAAGTCTTCCGGTTTCCAATCGAAATGGTCGGGTTCTGTAGAATCCATCCACCATCCATCCATGCCCAATTTGAAAATGCCTTCATTCAGATATTTCCAGTAGATATCACGGGCTTTCGGATTATAGGCATCGTATACGCGTACTCCGGAAGGATATTCCATATCGGGCGGCCAAGTTTCAAGTCCCGACTGAGGCCATGTAGAGAAGTTAAACAGCATACCTTTCTTATCCAGTTCTCTATAAGGTTTAGTCATCGGTCCAAACGAAGACCAAATCGAAATCAGCATGTGCGCATTCATTCCATGCACATCATTAATCATTTTTTGAGGTTCGTTGAACAACGGATTTTTGAAATCCATAGCATTCCACAAATAATTGTGTCCCCAGTATTGCCAATCCTGAATAATTCCGTCAAGAGGAACACCCAATTCACGATATTTTCGTACCACCCCTACCGTTTCTTCCTGACTTTTATAGCGTTCCTTGCTTTGGAAATAACCGTAAGTCCACAAAGGAAACATGGGTACCTGTCCGGTCAATGCACGCATTTGTGCAACTACACCATCAGCATTTCTGCCATACATGAAGTAATAGTCTATACAATCTCCTACTTCAGATTGAAAAGACGTCCCTTCCGCTCTATCAGCAAAGTTAGTTGGCGAATAATTATCCCAGAAAAGACCATATCCTTTCACAGACTGCACGAATGGAACCACGTCCTCCACATTGCCCTGTACAAGGTGTTTAGTTTGATTACGCTGTGACATTTTTCCATTCTGGAGAATCCCTAATCCATAAAGAGGTTCATCTTTATCTAAAATAAACGATTGCTTGATTGCAAACGTTTTGGTTCCTGCATCATCAAAATCAGTGAACTCAGGCTTTCCTTTTTCACTGAGCAATGGTTCTCCTTTAGCATCAAAGAAAGACACAACACCAGATTCCAAATTAAGAGCAACCCCCATTTCACTACTTTTCAGGCTTACAATATTGCCTTCCTGAGTAACGGCAGTCTTCACCTTCTGAGGAGTTTCTATTACAGAAAGACTCTCCTTTGTATACTTCCACCCATTAGGAGATTTTAGTATTCTTACAATTGACGGAGTATAGAATTGTAATTCTACATCTACAGAATTAATGGTCGCCTTAATTCCCTCAGGAATTTGCTGATAATCTTGCCCTGTAAGCGGGATACAACAACACAGCGCCATTAATATAAATACACTTTTAATTGGTTTCATGGTACTTATTACATTTAATGATTAAAACTCGCATTCCATAACTTTACGCGATACAAAAATAGCTGCATATCTTTTACACCTTTTTCAATATTAGATATTTGACTTTCAATATTAGATAAATAAATGGCTATCAATCAGAATATTCCATCAAATAACCATAATAATAAGCTTGATTGCCATCAATTGTATATTCATCCAATGTTCTTGCCCCCCAAGAATCAGCACCTCCTACGCCATGAATATTCAAATCAATATTCACATTCACATAATCGCGTCCGGGTAGTTCATAAGCATGCCTGTTCTTTTCCAAATCTTCCTCACCATACGGCCACACACGAAAGCAGAGCGGTTGCAAACCTGTCACTTTTATCGTTCGGTCCTCCTTATCATTCAGTGAAAACCAACGGACATCACATCTGTTTGCATTATCCTGTGGAAAAGCATAATCCGTGACAAAACTATTGAGATCCGTTGCATAACAACCGACTAAAGCAGCCGTTTTCCTATCCGGATAGTTCTCAAATTCACCACGACCATACCATTTGACATAATCCATGGAAGAAGGTAAACGCATCTTCATTCCAAACTTAGGCATTAATGGGATCTTTTCTTTTTCCGGTTTATAGAAAGCTTCAACTTGTATCTTTCCGCTCCCATTTACAGTATAGCGCAATTGATAAGCAGCACCTACCACAGGCAACGACATACTAACCTCCACTACAGCCAGCCCATTCTTCACAGAATAATCCACACCTTCGACTACACGTTCACCAGCAGCGTTTCTCCATATTCCTAAACGGTTATTATAACCATTATTCATCTGATTACTGTTCGCCGGTTTCCAGAAATAAGGTTCCAAAGGAGCATATAGAATTTCCGTTCCATCATTTTTCCAACTTGTCAAAGCACCGGATTTCACATCTACAATGAAGCAATTCAATCCAGCCATAATCTCAATAGTAGCCGGTGATGCATTCACTTCAACACTTCCCCCTTCCGAAACAATAGACTCCGGTTTAGCCATATTCACCAAAAATTGCTCCTTACTAATAATAAAGCCTTTTTCAGCCCAGCATGTACCCTGTTTCAGCTTGGCAAATACATTCAGGAAAAGCTCACCCGATCCCGTGAAAGAAGGAATATCCAAATGATCTCCAGCCACAAGCGGTACTTCTCCCGACTTTACGAGTTCACCATTCTGCAACCATTCATACTCATAATCGAACTCATCCAAAGCCGTAAATTCATACTTATTGGTAAGACGTACCTTATTCGGACCTTCAAGTGAAAAACCAATATTCTGATACACTTTCTGAACCTGATAGTAGTGTGGGTGAGGAACACGGTCAGCCCCAATTAAACCATTAAAACAGAAATCCCCATTATTAGGAAAATCCCCGAAATCTCCTCCATAAGCCCAGAATTCACCTTCCTTCAATAGCAAAGAACCTGAGTTCTCCACTCCCTTCTTATATCCCGGATTTATCTTTTTTGCAATTCCCTGATCGACCCAATCCCAAATAGCCGCACCTGAAACGTGATCATTAGCCTCAATGACATCCCAATACTCCTGCAAATTACCGACAGAATTTCCCATGGCATGAGCATACTCACGCATAAAGATAGGTTTATCACGTTTTTCCCGGGTATATTCCTTAAACCTTCCGGGAGTATAATAAGAAGGATCATTAAAAGCCGATACAGAAAGATCGGTATCACTAAAAATAATACGTGAAGCATCTATGGTCTGTATTGTATCTGCCATGGCCTGCATATTTCGTCCGGCACCTCCTTCATTACCCAAAGACCAAAAGACCACACAAGGGTGATTCTTATCGCGTTGTACCAATGCAAGTGCCCTGTCTACATGCGCTAACGTCCATTCCGGGTTGTCACCAAGTATTTTATTACCTAAACCATAATCATGACTTTCCTGATTAGCCTCATCCATCACATAGAAACCATATCTGTCACACAATTCATAAAACAGCGGGGAATTAGGATAGTGTGCAGTACGGATCATATTAATATTGGCTTGTTTCATCAGTCTCAAATCCTTTTCCATAGTCTCCCTGTCCACTAATCGGCCAGTGCGTGGATGATGTTCATGGCGATTCACTCCCTTCAATTTAACAGGCTGTCCATTAAACTTAAATACATTTCCATCAATCTCGCATTTCCACATTCCTATATGTGATTGAAACTCCTCAATCACCTTCTTACCATCGTAAAGCCTTATTTCAACATCATACAAGTTTGGCTTTTCCGCCGACCATAGTTTCGGATTTTCCACAACAGATGACAAAGTATAGCATCCTACGGATGTTGCCGGCAAATTCTTTACAGGAGTGATTAACCGTTTCACAAATCTCTCCTCATTCCGATTCTTCCCTTTTAATAGAACCTCAAGACTCAGTTTACCCGATTTACTGTCCGACAAGTTTCTTAACCAGACTTTTGCCTTAAAACCGGCAGACGAAAAATCATCTGCCAGATCGGTAGTCAGCGAATAGTCTTTTATATGGATTTTAGGGCGTACCCACAACTCTACCGGGCGATAAATTCCACTAAAACGCCACATATCCTGATCTTCCAGATAGCTGCCATCCAACCAACGGTATACCTCTACCGCCAGACGGTTTTGCCCCTCATTTACATATTCGGTAATATCAAATTCCGCCGGAGCCATGGAATTCTGGCTATATCCTACTTTTTTCCCGTTAATCCATACATACATAGCCGACTTAACTCCTTCAAAGTGCAGATACAATTGCTTATCTTTCATATCCTCCGAAACATCAAAAGTTGTCACATAAGACCCCACCGGATTGCGATTCTCATAACTAAAAAAATGCTTGGGAGGCTCTCCTGTCACTTTCGGCTGGTCTTTCTTAAAAGGATATGTCCAATTGGTATAAATAGGTTTTCCATAGCCTTGTAACTGCCATGTCCCCGGTACAGAAATATTATCCCAGCCACTCACATCAAAATTATTTTTATAAAAGTCCGACGGCCGACTTTGCGGATCGGGAGACCAGTAAAACTTCCACCTCCCGTTCAAAGACACAATCTCTTCACACGAGGATTTCCTGGACGGCAACGTCAATGTACTGTGATACTCTTCTTTATTGATACCTACTACGCGAGGATTTTCCCAGTCAGGCACTTGCTGTGCACGCATCTGAAAGGTAAAGCAAACAGTTAACAGAAATATATAAATTCTCATACTCATCATTTTATAACAGCCACAAATCCTCCACGCGGCAAACATTTTATTTCCAAATTCGTTTCATCTTCTGACAAAGGAAGATTTTCTTCAATAGCAAAGCTTCTGTCATCTGTACCGTCCTCAAATAAAGTTATCTTCTTACCGGCAACAGAAAGGTCTTTCAGCGAAAAACAAAGGGTTCTCGGTTCATTGGTTCCATTAATCCCTGCAATATACCATACATCCCCTTTGCGTCGTGCCATAACAACCTCAACTCTGGGATAACCACCCAAGAGTTTCGTATCATCCCAGGCAGTGGGCAGTTCAGAGAGCAGGGTCTTTACCGCTTCCGGCAAGTTATCATAGACTGAAGGCCTATCGGGCATGTGCTGCAAAGCCGATTCAAAAATCACAGGTAACGCAAGTTCATGCCCGTGCGATGTGATATGCGGATGCTGCGAATCGGAAAAAGTACCCGGAGTATAATCCATCGGCCCTACAACGTTTCTCGTAAAAGGCAACGTGGCATTATGTTCGGCAGCCCGGTTGGTCAGTACCGGATTATTATTATACCACTCGGCACCATACACTCCTTCTACCGACATCATGTGAGGATATGTGCGTTGCCATCCGCGAGGGATAGTGGCACCATGGAAATTAAGCATCAGCTTATACTTCACCGCATCTTCAAGCAAATCCATGTAATAGTTCATGGTGGCAACACTATCGCCTGTAAAGAAGTCTACCTTAATACCGGCAACTCCCATGTCACTCAACCATTTATATTCCTTCTCCCGGTCTTCTTTCTTATTCAGTCGGTACAAGGGGCCGGGGCCAAGCCAGTTTGTACTCGAGTTATACCATATCAATGGTTTAATACCCCGTTCCAGAGCATACTTCACTACGTCCTGAAGATTACCTCCATTTCCCATTTCATCCCATTCCCAGTCAATCAAATCATAAGGCCACTTCATGCGGACCGCCAAATCTATATACTCTTTCACTATCTGATAATCCTTGGAACCGTGATTATACGCCCAGTATATCCACGATACCATACCGGGGTTTATCCATTCCGCATTCTCCACTTTGGAAGGGTCGGAAACATCCGTCACCAAGGTAGATTCCACCACATCGGACAAGTCGCCTATGATAAGTAACCGCCAAGGAGATTCCCAAGAGTCATCACTAATCAACTGTTTATCGGCCAGGCGCACCTGGTAATTATCACGGTGGTCTCCATTATACAGAAGAGAGCCGCAATGCCCACGCTTGATATTTGCTTCCGTTATCAGCACGAATACCGAATCCTTCGGTTCTACGAGTGCGGGATATCCCCAAAGATCAACCTCCGGACGGTTGGTGAGTTTCCCATCTGTGGATAGCGGAAAGAACTTTTCGTAACTCGGGTCATACTGCTGCATCCATCTTTTGGCGCCTTTCGGAACGGTATATGTGGTATATTCATGGGTGACGTGTTCTTCATCGGCAACATCATTTATTCCATATTTAAAGGCAACACCGTCATCATAAACCCTGAATGTAACCTCCAGTGTCTGTCCCGCTTCATTTTCAAAGGAATAGCTTCTCTCGGAAGCTTCGTTCACACAATGGCTGCGTTTTCCTGTTATCATCCTGTAGTCATCGGTCACACGCTTCACAGCGGAAACGGATTTCAATTTCAGGTTTCCTGCTAACTTCCGTGCATCTGTTTCCAACCCTAATTTTGATTGAGAGAGGATACGCCCTCCCTTATATTCCACTGAAAAGACAGCTTCACCATAAGCATTTTCTTCTGCAGGCTCCATTGTGACTTTCAAGTTCCCGTCAGGAGAAACAATGTCGAGTGTTTCCATATGACACGAGCTAATCATAACGGCAACCAGCATCACCCATGTTTTTCTTAGTAAATTCATAATGTTCTCTCTTTTTTATAATCAGTCGAGCAAAGATAAGCGGATATCCTCCAAGGGGGGGTGCAATTTTAGATAATCCATTTGCAATTTCAGATAATGTTTACATCATATTTTCCAGAATGAACCCGATGACTGTGCCTGAACCTCCGGGATAAAAAAATTGCCTAATAAAAACAGCAGTGCTTTCATACCTTTCATAATTATAGGTCAACCCTTCCTTTGCTTCAAGATACTGCAAAGAAAAGGAATCGGAGGCTAAAAATCGAATAATCATGTAACAGGAACTTTCACTCATATTACATAATCACACCTTTTTAGTCAATAACAAAAAGAACTCATGACATGCGCACACTGCCTGAACTTCTACTGACTAAGAAAATTAAGGTACTCGCACCCTACCCGAATGGTACCTGCTCCGTAGCAAATTCGGTTAGAGGTACCCTTATGCGAAGAAGGTACGGAGCAGGTACGGGCTTGAAGCGTTCCAAATACGGATAATGTAACATCCTAAACAACATTTAAGCAATGATGTAACATCATGAAAGAAACGTGTAACATCATTATTGGGCTGAGAAAACAGAATGCCGTATGTTTGCGACATAAAATTCAGAACCATGAAAAATATTGCAATCATCTTATTATGCGCATTGGCGTATTGCTTCGGGGTACAGGCACAAAGTAGTATCCCCCACTCCCAGGCCGGTTTCGACGTAGAAAAGACAGGAATAGCCCAAGGGAAAATAGAAACGGCGACTTATAACTCTAAAACTGTCGGAACGAAGCGGAAAGCATTGGTTTATACCCCTCCCGGCTTCAGCAAAAGTAAGAAATACCCCGTACTTTATCTACTACATGGTATCGGTGGCGATGAACTGGAGTGGTTCAATAATGGCAAACCGCAAGTCATTCTCGATAACCTGTATGCCGAAGGCAAACTAACGCCGATGATCGTAGTACTCCCCAACGGAAGAGCCATAAAAGATGACCGCGCTACGGGCAATATCATGGCTCCGGATAAAGTGGAAGGCTTCGCCATTTTTGAAAAAGATCTGTTGAACGACCTGATTCCCTTTATTGAAAAGACATATCCTGTAATCAAGAATCAAGAGAGCAGGGCCATCGCAGGCCTGTCAATGGGTGGCGGGCAATCCCTAAACTTTGGTCTGGGAAATCTGGATAAATTTGCTTGGGTAGGAGGATTTTCATCCGCTCCCAACACCAAAGCACCCGAAGCGCTTATTCCGAATCCGGAAGCTACCAAACAGCAACTGAAACTGTTGTGGATATCCTGCGGAGACAATGACAACCTAATGTCCTTTAGCGAGCGTACTCACCTCTACCTGCAACAGCATCGGATTCCCCACATCTTCTATGTGAAGCCCGGAGGCCACGACTTCAATGTATGGAAAAACGACCTCTACCTGTTCTCTCAATTGCTATTCAAGCCTGTAGATACATCAAGCTTCGATAAATACGGCCTTCACGGAGCACGCGCGGAATCCAACGTACGAAATTCCAAATATCCGCAACTGACGGCAGACCACCGCGCTATTTTTCGCATAAAAGCCCCGGATGCACAGAAAGTACAGATAGACCTGGGACGGAAATATGATATGGTCAGACAGGAAGGGGGCATCTGGGAAACGGTAACCGATTCTTTGGGTGAAGGTTTCCATTACTATTCACTATTGATTGACGGAGTAGCGGTAGCCGATCCCGGAAGTGAAACTTTCTATGGCATGGGACGCATGGCAAGCGGCATTGAAGTTCCTTTCAAAGGTGGAGAATATTATGCACTGAAGGATGTGCCGCACGGTGATATCCGCATGAAACGCTACTACTCGGAAGTAAGCCGTTCGTGGAGACGCTTCTTTGTATATACGCCTGCCGGATATGACACCCACACGACTGAAAAATATCCTGTTTTATATCTGCTGCATGGTGGTGGAGAAGATGAACGCGGCTGGGCTACGCAAGGTAAAACCGACCTGATAATGGACAACCTGATCGCTGAGGGAAAGGCTAAACCGATGTTGATAGTAATGCTAGACGGCAATATGTCTTCTGCCGGATTCAATGCTGGTGCCTTGAAAGCATTCGAAGCCGAGCTGATGCAGGCTGTCATTCCATTTGTAGAAGCTAACTATCGTGTCAGAAAAGAATCGGATAGTCGCGCACTTGCAGGCCTCTCTATGGGAGGTATACAGACACTTTATGCCGGCCTATACCATACAGATATGTTCGCTCATCTCGGTGTATTCAGTTCCGGATGGCTACCTTTCTACCAGAAAATCGCAGATGACCAATACGAGTTTATCAACAAGAATAAAACGGCAATAGACTCTCAACTCAGATTACTCTGGATTGCCATGGGAGGTAAAGAAGATATAGCCTATCAGAACTGTCAGAATATGCTTAAAGAGTTTGATACGCTAAAACTGAAGTATACATATTCCGAATATCCGGGTGGACACACCTGGCCGGTATGGAGGAATAATCTGTATAATTTTGCACAATTGTTATTCAACAAATAATAAAAGACACATTAGAGAACAATCTATCTTCTTACTCAATACTTACAAGGATTATCACAAATATATCTGATTTTGAAATTCAAATATCTAATATCAAAAGCCACTCATTCTTCGATAGCTTACTTTTGTCGCATGGTGTCTTATTGAATTAATAATAACATAAATATTTACGTATAAAAAAGATTAGATTGGTTATGAAAAGAATTCAAGTCGTTTTATTATTGTTTGCTATTGTCCCTATGTTTGCAATAACAAAAGCAATAGCCGGTAATAATAATCAGCCCAAAACGTCCAAGTTTGTTTATCATGGAGCCGGTAATCCGTATCTACCGTTATGGGAACATTTGCCGGACGGAGAACCCCGTGTTTTCGAAGATCCCGACAATCCGGGAAAATTTCGCGCTTACATCATCGGTTCGCACGATGTCCGCTTCGGCAGTTATTGCGGACCGGACATCAGAATGTGGTCGGCACCCGTAGAAGATTTATCAAGCTGGCGTGACGAAGGAGCTATCTTTACTTATCAAGTAGAAGGACAATGGGATGTGATGTACGCTCCCGACCTTGTTGAAGTGAAAAGGAAGGACGGCACAAAAGAATATTATCTGTACCCGCATAGCCGCGGTAGAGACAGAGAGGCGATGGTTGCCAAAGGAAGCCGCCCCGACGGGCCTTTTACCCCCATCAACCTGACTGCTGATGGTACAAAAACTCTGCCCGGAAGTATTCTGGGATTCGACCCGTCGGTATATATCGAATATATTACGGATCCGAACGATCCGGATTATGAAATCGGATTCAGAGCCTATGGATACTGGGGATTCCAACGTTCATTAGCCGCTCAACTGGACCAGAACACCATGTATTCCGTACGCCCAGGAACAGAGGTTATTCCTTATTTCATGCCGGCAGGCGTTCGCAGAGGTAATAACCGCGGTCCGAAGAATATCTCATATCCGCATATCTTTCCCGGAGAGGACCTCGAAGCATTCAACTTCTTTGAGGCTTCATCCATACGTAAGATTGGAAACAAATACGTAACCATCTATAGCGGACATTCAGGTCCCGACTATGGATTGGGCAGTTCCAACTCCACTTTACGTTACGCTTATGGTGATTCTCCACTGGGTCCATGGAAAAGCGGCGGCGTTCTGGTCGATTCGCGTGCCCCGGTGTTAAATCAGGATGGTTCACGCCTGCAAACAACTAATGCAGGACACAATACACACGGAAGTATAGAACTCATCAACGGACAATGGTACGTATTCTATCACCGTCCGCCACGGGGATTCGGCAACGCACGCCAGTCAATGGTAGCCCCAATCCATGTGGAATGGGATAAGAAACCGGTATCGGAAGGCGGTAAAGTTTCCATCAGAGCCTACGACCCGTACGCAAAAAATAATATCTGGACAGCCAAAGACAGCCAAGGAAATGAATACAAAGGAGCAGAAGTAACCTCGGAAGGATTCCATATATTCGGTCTTGATCCTTATCAGTATTATTCCGCGGGATTTGCATGTTATCTCTCCGACGGACGTATCCAGCAGGATTCATGGGACATCTGGGATAATCATGCCCCCATCACAAACGTGAAAAACGGCAATATAATAGGATATAAATACTTCGGCTTCGGCGGATTGAATAAAGATAAACTGGGTTTGAAAGCTTTCGAAGGAACCAAAAAGGGAAACAAAACCGCCTTCAACCTCTTCCTTACACCGAAAACATCAAAGACGTTTAAAGTGAATGTTTGGTTAGACGGTCCGTGGGATAACGAAACCTGGAAAGGAACGAAGATAGGCGAAATTGTTGTTCCTGCCAACTCGGTGCAGAAAACGGAACAGTTTACAATTGACGTATCGAAGTTTGTTGACCATCTGGACAAGAAACATGCAATTTACCTCGTTGCTGAAAGCGAAGAAACGGGCAATCTTTTCGATTTAGCCGGCTTGGGATTCAGCTCAAACAAGAAGAAGATCACTCGCCCTATTGTCCCCAAAGCAAATATAGAGGTCAATGGAAAAGCAATCGAAGTGCCGGCAACTCCTGTACGTTCTACTGAAAGCAATGGTATTACCGGCTATGACATCTATGAAACTGTTTACAAACTTCCGGCCGGAACTACCGGAACCCCTACTGTATCGGCATCAGCGACTGATAAGAATGTGAAAGTAGAGATTATCCAGGCAACATCGGTTTCCGGAACTGCTATTGTGAAATTCGATTATAAAGGGGTAGTTAAAACATATAAGATTGTGTTTAGCCCTCTTGCATAGGAATATAAACAGCAATCAGAATATTATAGTCAAATAGAACTGATTTGTGAATATGAAATTCGCAATACATTTCTATTTGACTATATAGCTATATAATAAAGAATGTAACCATGAAAAAAACATTTACTATTCTATTATTTATATGTGCAGCCACAGGGATAAATGCACAAGATAAATTGTATCCCAACGAGTTTCCGCTCTCACAAATAACACTCCTCGAAGGACCGTTGAAACATGCCCGTGACCTGAATATCGAGATATTGCTCAAGTACGACTGTGACCGTTTGATGGCTCCCTATCGGAAAGAGGCAGGGCTGACACCCAAAGCAAAATGTTATACCAACTGGGACGGATTAGACGGACACGTCGGAGGACATTACCTCACAGCTATGTCCATCAATGCAGCCACCGGCAATGAAGAATGTCGCAAGCGTATGGAGTACATTATCAGTGAAATTGCCGAATGTGCCGAAGCCAATTGCAAGAATCATCCCCAATGGGGTGTTGGCTACATGGGCGGAATGCCTAACAGTCAGAACATTTGGAATGGCTTTAAAGACGGAGACTTCCGCGTATACAGTGGCTCGTGGGCACCGTTCTACAATTTGCATAAGATGTATGCCGGCTTACGCGACGCATGGCTATATTGCGGCAACGAACAGGCAAAGACTCTTTTTCTGCAGTTTTGCAATTGGGCAATCCACATCACATCAGGATTGTCGGACGAACAGATGGAACGGATGCTTGGCAACGAGCATGGCGGCATGAACGAAGTGCTTGCTGATGCGTATGCCATTACTCATGAACAGAAGTACCTTGACTGCGCAAAGCGTTTCTCTCACAAACGGTTATTTACTCCTATGTCGCAGCGACAAGACTGCCTCGACAATATGCACGCCAATACGCAAGTACCCAAAGTTATCGGCTTTGAGCGTATATCAGAGCTGTCGGGAAATGAGGATTATCATGTGGCAAGTTCATTCTTCTGGGATATCGTAACCGGCGAGCGCAGCCTTGCATTTGGCGGAAACAGCCGTCGTGAGCATTTCCCTGCCAAGGATGCTTGTATGGATTTCATCAATGACATTGACGGTCCTGAGAGCTGCAACACCAACAATATGTTGAAACTTACAGAAGACCTCCACCGTCGTAACCCTGAAGCACGGTATGCCGACTACTACGAGCTTGCCACATTCAACCACATACTCTCCACCCAGCATCCGGAACATGGAGGCTACGTTTATTTCACGCCTGCCCGTCCCCGCCACTATCGCAACTACTCTGCCCCTAATGAAGCAATGTGGTGTTGTGTCGGCACCGGCATGGAAAACCATGGCAAGTACGGACAGTTCATCTACACCCATGCAGGCGATGCCCTTTTTGTGAATCTATATACGGCTTCACAGCTCGACTGGAAAGAACGCGGCATTACGCTGCGTCAGGAGACGGCTTTCCCTTATTCTGAAAACAGTACTATTACTATTGCGGAAGGCAAAGGCACATTCAACCTCATGGTGCGCTATCCGGGATGGGTACATCCGGGCAAATTCCAGGTCAGTGTAAACGGAAAGCCCGTCGACATCATTACAGGCCCGTCCTCCTACGTCAGCATCAATCGCAAATGGAAAAAAGGCGATGTGGTGAATATCAATTTCCCAATGCACTCATCCCTGCGCTATCTACCCAACGAACCGCAGTACGTTGCTCTCATGCATGGGCCTATCCTTCTCGGAATGAAAACCGGTACAGAGTCGATGGCTTCACTTATAGCGGATGATAGCCGCTTCGGGCAGTATGCAGGTGGTCCAAAGCAGCCTATTGATAAAGCTCCAATCCTCATCAACAATGACATTGCCAGTATCCCGTCACAGCTCACTCCTGTGCCTGGTAAACCGCTGCACTTCACACTCAGCACCCGCATGGAGAACAAGATTGAAGGAGAATTGCAGCCATTCTTTGAAATTCATGACTCTCGTTACATGATATATTGGCTTGCTCTCACCGAAGGTAGCTACAAGCAATATATCGATAACATTGCCAAACAGGAACAGGAGCGTCAGGCACTCGAAGCAAGCACTGTCGACAAAGTGCAGCCAGGCGAACAGCAACCGGAGACCGACCACCAGATGGAGACCGACGAATCATACACCGGTAACACAAATAATGTCTTCTATCGCGATGCCCGCAACGGACATTATTTTAGCTACCTCATGCAAACCGATGGTCTGACTAACCTCAAGCTACGACTCAAGTATTGGGGAGTGGGCGAATGGAAAAGCCATGAATTCGATATCTATATTGATGATGTGCTTCTCCGTTCCATCAACAACACCGGCAAATATCGCATATCAGAGTTCAAGGCAGAAACCTATGACATTCCGGCTACTCTTTTGCAGGATAAGAGACAAGTACGCGTCAAGTTTGTGGCAAAACCAAACAAGCAAATAGGTGAAATATATGAGGTAAGATTAATAAAACAGTAGCTGGATAGCTACTGTTTTATTTCTTTTCCAATACGGATACAAGCTCCGCCACCCGGCGCTAACTTTATATTCAAAACTTCATTCCGCGTTACTTTCTTTTTCGAAACCTTAATCGTTTCTCTGTTACTCAAATAATGGGCATTCTCTCCATCTTCTACAATTTCCGCTTCATAGTCTCCTTTACCTAAGAAAGACAGCGGCACACGTAAAGTTCTACTTTCTTCGTTAGTTGCAGCTCCTACCAAGAATACTCCATCTTCCGCTTGACGCATCATTACGATATATTCTCCTATTTCGCCATCTAAAGTTTTACTTTCCAGCCAAGGCATTTTCTGTGCAGACAAAAAGCGGAGTAAAGCTGGATATTTACGATAATATTCGGGAATATCCGGAATAATCGTCGCGCCGGAGAAAGTAATCAATGTCCGTGCAGCTTCCGATACCACTGTCGAAGGCACTTCCTGATTATTATCCGAACGTGTCGTTCTTCCTTGCCGAAGGTCAAACATACCGTTATTCATATCAATCGGGCCGGCTACCATATTTACAAACACTGAAGTAACAAAGGTCTTGGGATAGAAGATCTCGTGTCCGTCCAATTGAGCTTTGCAGTATTCACGTGTCACAGCATTGGGCCATGTCCGCATCTGCCCATAGGGATGCACCGGATAATCATGAAAATCTACCAATAATTTATACCGTGCACACATTTCCGTTATACTCTTTGTTCTGGTATTCTTCTCTTCAGGGTTTCCGGCCATAAAACCATACTTCACTCCGGCAGCTCCCCACTCCCCATATTGTTTCAAAGTTTCTTCCAACGGATAATTACGTCCTCCCACATCATTCAGATACAGCCAGATACCCACTCCTTTCTGCTTTCCATATTGAATCAACTTTCGCACATCCCTGGCCTTATCTCCCTTAACGGGGTCCGAACCCTGCTCAAACTCAGGTCCATACCAATTGGCATCAAGAACCAGATAGGCAAAACCCTGCTCTGCGGCAAAATCAACCGCTCTTTCCCAGGAAGGATAGGACATCGTATAATTAAACTCTTCCCACTGAGCACCATTCATACGCCAGTCCCATAACGCAACTCCCGGCTTCACCCACGAAAAATCATATTCTCCGGAAGGTTCCGGATTCAATAATTCCACGAGATGAGAATCCACCAGATCGCCCGGTCTGTTACCACAAAGCACCACACGCCATGCCGATTGATATCCCGCACGAAGCAAATGCGGTTTCGCAGAAACAGAAAACAAGCATCGCCCCTTTTCCGATTTCAGTTTCAAGGGTTCACCCTCATCCAGACAAGCCTCATGTACAGCCAGGTATAAATCTTCCGCAGCCTTCACCGTCATCACGGGCAAGCGCTCGCCATCTGTTTCGGTCAATCGTTCCGGACCGATATTATGCCTTTCTCCATTATAATACCACGCGGTATAGTCGCCTGCAAAATTAAAAGTGGTAAGTTCCAGTGCAGAACCCGCCCCTTGAGGCAACACATAGCGAAAAGCCACACCTTCATTATAAGCCCGCGCCACTATCTCCAAAGCATCCGATGATTCCGCTTCATTCACAAAAGACAACTTCATCTCATTGTATTTATCGGGCACTACGGCACGCTTTCCCCACAGAGGCTTCCAAACAGAATTCACTTTGTTACGGATAACCTTTCCCATTTTCCATCCTTGGGAAGGAAAAGACACCCCATCCTCTGTTTTAAATCCCAATGCAGAAGCCTCAATCACTTGTTTACGCTTCACAGATAGTTGATAAGTCAGCTCACCGGCATCCGTTTGAATAATCGCTAACTGTATCTTTCCGTCAGGCGAATCAACCGTACATCTTTTTTCACCGGCATAACAATATGTTCCTATCAATAAGAACAACAAACACAATTTTATCATAATCCGATTTTATCACATCAATAAACTTTATTAAATACCGGCTTCATTATAAAGCTGAATTCATAATTACCATACGGCAAGCGGTATTGCGGATAAGCGATAGCTCCCCAACTATTTTCACAAGCCAGACCCAATTGAGCCTTGTCTATGCAAATATTCGTATAATCCACCGGAATTACTTCCGGTGAATGACGCTGATCTTTATTCAATCCGTCGTCCAAAGATTCAATCGTATAGTTCAGAGCTGATGCCGAGAACGGGGCTTCCGCAACAAATTGCAACCCGGAACCCGCTTCGTTCAGTTGTCTCCACCAACGTATATCAGTCTTAGTACCCGTTTCCTGCGGACGGATATATGGGTAGAATTGTTCAGCCACCGTCTGACGGTAAATTCCTAAATCCGTTGCATGATTGCGGTCCGAATAGTTTTCCACAGGACCTCTGCCATAATAATTGATTCTATAGAATTCATCAGGCATCTGCATCTGCATGCCGAAGCGGAACATATCGGGCACTTTCTCTGCTTCACCGGCAGCCATTTTCTGAGTAACTTTTATCTCACCTGCATTATTTATCACATAAGTCAGATATAGTTTAGCAGAGACATCCGGCATTTCATATCCGGCTTCAACTACAACCGTCCCATTCTCCTGCTTGTTGGTAAATGAAGTCCTTTTAAGTTTGGGATTCAGCCATACCCTGTATTTGTGCTGCAATCTGGCACCATAATCATTGTCAGTAGGCGCACGCCAGAAATTAGGCACGAGTTGTCCACCATCATTCATCAATTCCTTGCCTGCAACCTTATATCTGCTCAGGAAACCATTGTTCTTCGCAAACTCGATAATGAAATCCTCACCTTCAATGATCAGATAATTACCATCATTATTATTCACGGAGGGAGCAACGGATTCTATATTCGCTTTCTTTACATTCACTAATGCCATATCGGGTGCCTTATAGGGAGTGACGGACATTTGAGCTTTTGCAACAGTAAATCCGGGAGATAATAAGGTTTCAGCCTTTTTAAGTTTATAAGATACATTCAGCAATAGTTCCTTGTCTTTATACGAGTTTATATCGGAGATGTCCAGTTTCAGTCTTGCCGATTGTTGAGGAGCTACATCAAGATTGCCAACAGTGCCGGCTTCTACCAATTCACCATCTGCCAATAACTGCCAATCCAGATAATAAGCGGAAAGATCACGGAAGAAATTCTCATTGAAGATTTCTATTTCTCCATTTTGCAGGTTGACGGGACGTGTCCAAATGGACTGATAAAAGTAACCCACTTCGTACATATGCGGATTCGGTACCCTGTCAGGGCTTATCAGACCATTATCACAGAAATTATTGTCAGAACCATCATACTTATTAAAATCTCCGCCATACGCATATATCTCTATTCCGTCTTTATTTTTCCAACGTACAGACTGGTCAACAAAGTCCCAGATGAACCCACCTTGAAATTTCGGATACTTGCGTACCAGGTCCCAATATTCTTTGAATCCACCCATAGAATTACCCATAGCATGCGCATATTCACACTGTATAAGCGGTTTAGTGGCATTACTCTTGGCATAGTCCTCGCAAGCGCTGTACCACAGATACATCGGGCAGAAAATATCGGTATAATAATCATGACCGGCCTGTTCATATTGCACGGGACGCGTTGCATCTTCCGCTTTTATCCAACGATAGCAAGCTTCAAAATTAGGACCGGGACCGGTTTCGTTACCCAACGACCAGATAATGACCGAAGGATGATTGTAACTACGCTGCACATTACGCTGGTTGCGCTCCAGATGTGCTTTGGCAAAAGACGGGTGTTTAGAAAGCTGATTATTAGTATATAACATTCCATGTGCCTCTACATTAGCCTCAGCCACGACATACAAACCATACTCATCGCACAGTTCATACCAAAGATTATCATCAGGATAATGGCATGTACGCACGGCATTGATATTGAACTGCTTCATAATCCGAATGTCCTGCAACATACGCTCCCGCGAAACAACATATCCATAATCCGGGTCCATCTCATGGCGGTTGGCTCCCTTAATCAGTACAGGCTGCCCGTTCACAAGTAGTTGCGCATCTTTAATCTCGACTTTACGGAAACCTACTTTTACCGGAATAACTTCTAAAATATCATTGCCATTCTTCAAAGTAGCCGTCAGACAATAAAGATTGGGCATTTCCGCACTCCATTTAAGGGGATTCTTAACCTCCATAGCAGCCGAAAGATTGCCCGAGCCATTCACCCGGGTGTTTGCAACGATATTGCCTTTCGAATCCGATAGTTCCAATTCTACAGTACCCCGTCCTTTCATTTGGAGGGCAATATCCAACGATCCGTTGGCATACTGTTGGTCCAAGTCGGGAGTAACTCTGATGTCCTGAATATGGTTCTTGTTGCGGGTATACAAGTAGCAATCACGCCCCACACCCGAAAAACGGAAGAAATCCTGGTCTTCAAGATATGACCCGTCGCACCAGCGGAACACCTGAAATGCAATCAGATTTTTACCCGGTTTGAGATAACCCGACAAATCAAACTCCGCTTCCAGTTTACTGTCTTCACTATACCCAACGTATTTACCATTCACCCACAAATAGATATTAGAAGTGACTGAACCAAAATGCGCAAAGATTTGCTTATCCTTCCACTCCGCCGGTATAACAATCTCCTTACGATAGGATCCCACATGATTGTTCTTTACAGGTATTTTCGGAGGATCTGTTCTGAACTGGTTCTTCCACGGATACCCAACATTGACATAAATAGGATCTCCATAGCCATTTAACTCCCATACAGCAGGTACTTTCAGCTCATCCCACGCACTATCGTTATAACCCAACCGATAAAAGTCGTCCGGGCGCTGGTCGGCATTCCTTACCCAATTAAATTTCCACATCCCATTCAGTGACAGAAAATTATCAGATTCTTCCTTCACACCTGCACGGGCAGCATCAGGCGATTCATAAGCAAAATAGTTGGCATGCATCGGAGCACGATTTACAGCATTTACCTCCGGATCTCTCCACTCATTATTTTGTGATAAGGCAATTGTCTGAAATCCAATAGCCAAAGCAAATAAACTGAATAGCTTTTTCTTCATATCATTATTATTTAAAATATTTTTTTAATCAGATTGTCCTGCCATACTTATCATAGTTCCACACTTATATTGCTCACAAATATAAGAGCGCTCTGCCCTCCATGGCTTTCAATTTCAGACATTTTATTATTGAAAATAGATAAATCCAGCCTTTTCTGCTACTAAATCCGTATTCACTCGCTATACACAGAGTTTATGTACACTTTTACCTACACGCTTGCACTCACGCTCTGTATCGCCTTATTTATCGGCAATACAGGGTGGTGTAAGCAAATAAAAACCGAGTGTAGGCAAATTTACCTACACCGCCCTTGACAAGACATATATTTCTGATTATCTTTTTGTTATCCATCATATTCGCATAAATCCATCTCAGCACTTTTCCACTCTTTCTTTGCCGATTTCACCATATAGCTTTCTGATTTTCCAATATCTATTCGTAATTTTGTGCAGTTTTCCCGCATTTATGCTCAAATAGTTCTTTTTTATCGATAAGTCGGATCGGGTTGATGTTGTATAATCTCAGTTTTGATCGGGTGATGTTTTTTTCGGTAACATCTGTGGGAATTCCAATATCCTGATAAGAAATCTAACAACTTATTTAGCAACTAGTCGCTAAAAGTCACAACCGGATTTAATATAAGTCAAAACACAAGTTTCCGAGTGCAGGAAACGACAGTTTCCCCTAATAGGAACGACAGTTTCCTCTAATAGAAACGCGAGTTTCCTTTAATGGGAATTGTCGTTTCTCTTCATGGGAACCGCTATTCCTCTTGATGGGACTAATATATTTCCTTGGCTCTCTTCTTAGAAGACCGTAAGTAATCCTTTACTTTCACATCACAATATGTCTTGAAAATCCCATCATCATTGGAAGGTAACCTGCCTTTTTCATGAGGCAACTCAAGAATATCAATCACTTCTACACTTTTTTTCAGTTTAGGGAAAAGGAGGCTGACATAGATATACTTGGAGTTAAAACCCTCTACAGTCAATAATCTGTCTTGGGGAGCTCCTCCGTCATATCCTCTCACGTGGTATTCATCACCCGTTTTTTTGTCAATTATCACAAACCCCGGACTATAGTACAGCCATTGCCAATTAAAATAGATAGGTTGCAGGAAAGTTACTTTCGTATCTTTGGCTCTTCTCTCAATGGAGTATAATGAAGGTTTTGTTCCCTCTGCTCTGTTATAAGGTCTCTTAGCCACCTCAATACTATCTTTCGGAAGCGCATAAGCTGCATCATATAGTTCCTGGTCCCGATTTCTCGTTTGCTCCATTGCATCCATGCTCCTGTCAGATTCCGGATACAGTTCTTTCCTCATATCCACTTGTAACCGACTGACCAATAACGGCATAGCTTCACGCATAATACTTATTGCCGACTCTCTATATCGCTTTCCCAAAGGGGATTCATAAAACGCAATGGTTTCTTGCAGATCCTCCAAAGCTAAATTTTTCTTGTAAACAGGCAGGTATATTTCCATAACCATCCGTTCCATCTTCTCTCTCCACGACTTGGCAAATGTATCCCAATAATCAGCATCTTTTTCCGGTTTATTCATCCTTGCCACGGCCAAAGTGTGCGGCAGAATCTCATCAATAGAATTCAAAGCACCGGTAACTTTCATTAGCTTCTTCAAAGCTACTTCGTATTCACTCGTTTCATCTGATTGCTGTGCGGAAACCGGTAAGATAAAGCTCAACAATGCGACTACACACATTGCGACTTGAAAAATAATTTTGTTTCTCATAATATAGTTTTTAAATAATCTGTGATATTTATTGCATAGATAGTTTATAAAGCAAGTATTAACACATTCACTTGCAACTTTATCATCTGATTATGGTTGTATCGAATAAATTATAGCATATAATAATTGACTTATAATATATCGCATTTCTTTATAATATTTTTTCTTCCTCAAAAAACAGTCTACTGTTATCATAACAAACACCCAAATAAGTAATGTTACAGGCGTCTTATACTCTTTTTCTAAAGGGTTCATTAGAATAATATAAAAGTTTAAAGATACTAATAAGATTTCACTGAATACAATAATCAAATGTCTCATATTATCTATATTTACATTATATGACCATTAGCGAACAAGTAATCTCCGTTATTGCTATTTCATTTATAGAATACATATCCACCTTACGCTTTTCAGTTTTGGAAGAGACGATTCAAATCTTCTATATTGAAATTTCTTTTAAGAATTATTCCGTCGGGTGATATCAGCATCAATACCGGTATTTTATTTATTCCATACGAATTCACAAACGAATAATCCGCCAGTACTTGTGTCCAAGGAAGCCCTAACCGCTTAAGTGCTTTTTCCCAGTTTTTCCTATCACGATCTATTGAGATAGATAATAACTTCAGATTTTTGGAAGCATATTTTTCGCCCGCATTTCTGATTTCCGGTAACTCTGCAATGCAAACCCCACACCACGAAGCCCAGATATTCACTAACACATAGTGCCCGTTCCCTATATAATCCGACAAATATACTTTTATGCCGTCCGGTAATTCCACTTTAGAATCAACAAAATTACTGCCTTCTCGCACACTAAGCAGCTTTGTTATAAACCGATTGTTTTTCAACACAGAAGAGGCACCGGCAAGTATAGCGTTTAATTCGTCAACGGTAATCTGTTCCTGAAAAATGCGAATCCAAAATGCAGGAATTATATTATCAAGATTCTCATAAACAGTTCTTTTTATAAATTCCTTTGTTTGTTTTATCACCTTTTCACGGGTAATTGCATATAGTTCCTTTTTCCTTTCAGCTACAACATTCAGACTGTCCAATTTCTTATAAGCATCTATGGCAGCTCGATTCAGCACTTGATACTCTCTCCAACTCTTTTGAAATACATCATTAACCGGAGTGCCTTCGCACCAACCCTCCTTAGCATCTGTACAAATACGAATATTCCCATTCTCAAGTACGGTGAAAATCCCATCCATACCATCAATGCATACAGCCGCCCAGCAAGACTGCAACAGCTCTCCTTTAAAAATGAATTTTCCATTCACGACATTCGTACTATCAGCCTGTCGATTATCCTCTTCCAACATAACCAGAGCAACTTTTCGGCCTTCATATTCGTGATCTGCACTTCCCTCAATACTGTAATGTACTTGAGAGAAGGTTCTTCCTCCTACGAGAAGCAAGATTATTAATAGTACTATTTTCTTATCCATTTTAATATTATTATCAACGGTTCAGTAAAAAACTACTCTCTTTCAATAACCCCTTCTTCCTCCAATTTCTTCTTCAACCGATAATAAGTATCAAGTTTACGATTCCAAACGTCATCGTTATCATCACTCAATAAACATGCTTTCTTCAAGATGCTTTCATGACTTTCTTCTGCAACAGGAGAGGTAACTTCATCCAATTCCGCAAATTCCACTTCTATTTCATCCCCTATTTTAAACTCTCCTCCATTCCATGTAACATGTATTTCTTCGGGCATTTTCAAACCTCCGATATTCCAATAACCTCCATCATATCCATGTTGCATTATCATAAGACTGACTCCACCATTTGGAATACCCGCTTTCCAAACAGTATCCCTCCATTTTACAATAATTCCTTTCATGCTATATAAGTCCCTTCCCTTGTAATTCCATTTTTAATTGTTCGTATCTCCTTTTCATCTCATTGCGATCACAATCTTCAATTATCAAGACAGGCGATACCTTATCCGTATCGACCATTTTTATCAAGACTCTGTCACCTTCTTCCAACTTCTCTGTGAGCCAAGTGAGATAATGCAGAATATCACTTCCTTTTATTTTGATTCTGCCGGAAGAACATCCGAATGCCAAATCCGCAAATACAAAATAATCTGAAGCGGCAACTATAGGTTCTCGACCATTTATACTTATTTCAAAGCCTATCATAATCACTTATTATACAAAATTCTATCACTTTTTTTAATTTAATAATTTTTAATCATAACCACCCATATACCCACACAAAATCCCAATGCACCGGTAAAAAGTGAATGAATAACTGTAGGTTCTTCAATCCCAAACCATTGACACATATATATCCGTATTATATACCCCGATATTAGTGCCATTAAAAGACCTAACGCATATTTAATAATTTCTCTTATCATTGATTTATTACATATTGCAGACACATTTAAAACTTCAAGCCTTTCGCTCCTTTTTTTAATTCTATCTGTTCAAAGTGCTATATATTTCCTTCTATGAAATGGAAACTCACAGCTAATGTTTGTTTTACCTATTTTTCTTTGATAATAGAAAAAAAAACGAACTAACATATGAATAGCAACCATAACAGCTATCGTAAGACATACGATCATCCAAAATGTTATATCTTTTTCATTGAAAAGATACTGCAATAGAAAAGCAACTACTGCACCTCCTATAATGTATTTCAAAACAAATGAATACTTCATATTATTGATCATTAGTTATTATTTTAGTAGAATCACTCTTTTATCATTTACTGATCCTTAACTTCATTTTCGTCTACCCATTCAGACAATTTCTTGATTTTTTCTTCTAATAAATCAAGATCTTTGTTTGATATCGAATCATAGTCTTTGACTTCATAATACCAATTCTTAATATCAGGGTATTTTTTTCGAATCTCTTCAACCCTCACTTCCACCTCCTCAGGAGTCATTCCACACTTCTGAGAAGAACAGTCCTCAATGATATTATCATCATTGGTGCATCCTTGTCCAAACAAACAGAATACAAATAATAAAAGACAAATTAAATGTTTCATAAAATTCGTTTTACGTTACATATCTACAGTCATATTACACTAAATTCCCCATCTATTACTACACCCATTCATCATTAATCAATCGGTCCACCATAGGTTCTAATAAAAAAATCTTCCACTTTTTTCAAAGACTCTTCAGTTACTGAATCATAGCTAACAACTTCTAGATAAAATCCTCCACGACAATATTTTTCCTCAAGCTCCCGAATCCTATCTTTTTTCTCCTGCAGAGACATTTCACATTTCGGTAAAACAGCTTCTACAGCAACCACATCTATGTCATCATTGGCACAGCTTTGCCAACCCACACAGACTACTATTAATAAACCCAATAAGTACTTCATAACGATAAAATTTATGGTTGATTTAAAATTAATAGCATAGATAGCCATTTCATATAACTAAACCAAATTCAAAGCGTATACAAAACTTCTAATACGAAATTTGTATACGCTTTGAGCTATCTTTCTTATCTAAACAGCTTTTTGATAAACTTTGGCAATGAATCACAATCTACCCCTATCTTCCTTTTTAAACGACACCGTCTCATACGGAAAGACCTTGGCAAAATATGTAATAATCGTGCTATCTCAACATTCTCCATACCAATGTGCACCACATCAAAAGTATAATATGCATGTCATCCCTCGAAAGCATCGGAAAAATTTGACGAACTTTAAACGAATGGATTTAATAAAGTAAATAGGTGATTGACCTGTCAGTGCTTTTATTGTTTATATAATAGTGAACCGCCCACATGCATTTCCATAGCAAATCTTTCTCTTCTTGACTCTCAAGTAATCCTTATACTTTCATGCAAAATTGTTATTGCAAATAATGCCAGAATCTTCATTTGCTCTTTTGAAATTTATCTAAAATACCTTGTAGATAATATTGAGTCATGCTTTGTTTAAACTTCTCTGGAAAAAATATAGATTCTATTTTTCCACATGAATCAACATATGCAATATATCGCTTAAAAGTACCACTTTCTACATTATTTGGAAAAAGCAAAATTGAATCAGAAATATTCTTATAATTAAAATCTTTCAGAAATCCAGATTGTGCAAAACTACGCAACTCCCTATCCTCATAGGAAGGAAGAATCATGAGATTCTGTTTACCAGCAAACATTTGAAATTTATATAATTCTTGCAAATCCTGCCTAATACACTCATCACACATATCATCAGAATAACGATATATTAAAACATTTTTCACAGGAAAACGATAATCAACAATTCCATTAAAAGAAACCCTTGCAGATCTTTCCAAATAACCAACGAACTCATTAAAACTATTATTGATTGCAGCGTTCAAAACTATCATTCGATTTTCTAATTCTACAATTTTATCATTTTGTACAATTATACCTGATAATAGAATAAGAAATATTATTACTCCAAGAAAACAATTATTGTTTTTTACTATATTCATAATATAATAATATAGGATTTGAATCTTCATTTAAATCTTCCAATATCTCTTTATTTATAACCTCATTAGATATAAACCCTTCTTTCTGATGATGTTTCAGCTCTGGTAAACAGTCAGTTCCTACACAATAATACACTCCACCAGCATCAGATGTTAGAAAAGAAGGTAATGTATAATGTACAAATTGTGGTGTATACAATATATCATCTTTAAAACTAGAATATGTAGACACCTCGCCTGTACCCATATTACATACTCCTAAATACAAAGGCCAAGTTGTATAACTAAAATACATATAATTATCACATTCAAACATGCTCAAAACCCCTGTTATCTTATCCATTTTATGGCCTAAACGAAGACGCATTTCTGCTCTTATCTTTGAGTCCAACATTCCTCTTTTTTCTTCCTCCGATATGTCTTCTGGTTTGATTACCTTATCACCGCCGAATGCCATATATGGAGTTATTTCCCCATTATTTATGCACATCACAGTATCAGAAAGCCCAAATGCAAACAAATCTTTTCCCTCCTTGATGTGATAAAACAAAGATGAGTATGAAAACATATCTCTCCATCCCTTATTATATTGTTCTACATCCATCCACTGAGCTATTTCGCGACCACTATCTACATCCAACTGCCTTAATATATAATTTTTATCATCAGCATTCCAAGAATTAAAAAATGTATTTACAGCATATAGCATACCACTATTACACCATATCCTATGAATCTCAGTACCATTTTCTAATCTTATAGTTCTCAAATAATTGCCAGTATCAATATTATATAAGTAAATCTTCTTACCTACCCAATCATAAATATATATAATGCTATTTTGACTATCAACCGCAAAGTCAGTACATGCAGCATATTCTTCCGGACCAAACCCGACACTACCAATTTTTCTTATAAAGTTTCCTCTTTTGTCAAAAACAAAAACGCCCTTTGCCATCCTTTCATCTAAAATAATCAACTTATCCTTATATAAATCCATTTTATCAATACTGCCAATCATTACTTGAGCATTATCCAATCTTATTATTGTAACAGAATCGAACAGGTTAGAATAACAAAAATCATGTTTCATTTTTATCGTGTCAAAATTAACAGCATAAACCTTTGTATTACAAGAATAACTAGCCTTCTCCGCAGCACATGAAAACAATATCATTGCACATATGCATAAAAGAATATTATTAACACATAAATTTTCTTTCATAATAGAAATCTCTAAATAATAAATACAATCAAAAACAATACTTTTCAGTAGTATAGTCTGATGACCCAATATATCCATCACAACTATAGTATAAGTACTCTACCCCCTCCCTGCAAGAACCTCTCCCTTGTCCATCGCATTTGTACGTGTTTACTTGACGCATTGGAGATGAAACTAACGAACCATTCCTATTACAATTTTGGTATTCCATTTTACCAAAATAATCTGCTCCACACGCTTTTGTTTCAGTACCTCCAGACTCTCCACCTGCTAATGACTCTATATTTACGAACAAAAGAGAGTCTATTTTTATTCGTTTTTCTCTTTCTTTCGTGAAGACAAAGAGACCTCCCGCCAAAACTATCACCATTACTATATATACTTTTTTATTCATAACTTTTTCAATTAAATATTCACAAATATTTTCTACTGATGATTACCATTCATACTTATTATCAAGGAGTACAGAAGACAGGTTGAGTAAGATTGCTCTGACCTATCATAACAGATTCACAATTATAATAAGTATATATATCTCCTTTTAAGCATGTACCCATACCTTTACTATCGCATGAATATGTAAGAGTTTCACGCACAAGTACATGATATGTAATACCGTGATTATTGCAAGTCTGAAACTCTTGTTTTCCTGGCGACGATTTTGTTATGCAATTCTCATAACCATCACTTTCAATTCGTGCTAAAGATTCCACATCTACCAGTAAAAGCATATTGAAGTCTTTTTTTACATGATCTGACTTCAAAAACACAAATATCAAACCATATACTACAATAATTAAACAGAACCATTTTTTCATAATATTTTTAATTAAATTATTAAAATAAATATGCCAATATCACTTTACAATAGCTTTCAAGAGATTCAACCCTGTGAGCGATTTTTTAATTGATTGAAAAAATCATATATCTAAAAAGTAATGTAAAGATCCCCCTTTTATGTCAGAAATCCTAATTCAAAGCGTATACAAAACTGCCAATATAAAATTTGTATACGCTTTGAATCATTTTTCTGAGCAAAACAACCCTTTAATAAACTCTGGTAACGATTCACAATCTATTCCCAATTTCTTTTTTAAGCGGCAACGTCTCACGCGGAAAGATCTTGGTAGGATATGCAATAATCTTGCGATCTCGATATTTTTCATACCAACGCGTATCAAAAGTAGAATATGAATATCATCTCTGGAGAGCATCGGAAAGTTTTGACGAACTTCACAAATGAAATTACTTTGTAATAGGTTTACCAAACCCTCCAATTCTTCCCAATCCGTTTCATTTAGATAATTCATGGATGATAACTTATCCAAGAGCTCTTTTTCTAATATAAGTATACTTTTTTCCATAATAATTATTCGCTATTTATTTAACTTTGTCGATCTACTTTAACTTTCTAAATTTTATATCATCAAATAAGCCCTCTCACCAGTACCTCTGTTTCCCCTCCTCATATTCAAAAATCCGCTCATCACTCCCACGAGTATGATTCTTCAAATAGAGCAAAGCCCCTTTAGGAACCATATAAAGCAAAGAATCAGAGGAAGGTACCTGTTCACCGATAGAGATCCACTCTCCTTTTGAAGAATAGAACGGTTCATACGTATCCCCCTCGCGCACATAATTATCCCGGTTTCGGGGAGTAAATATTATTTTCCGGATTAAACAAGGACGCCCTAAATCGAGCCCTGCCCATCCACCGGTCGGCTGATAATAATCGAAAGAGGTATAAGGGTCGCCATCGTAAACATTCCGGTAATCATGTTTTCCATCTCCGTTTTGTTCATTAGGAGTACCGATAACCTTACCCTGCAAAGTACAAGTGTCCGCTGGATCCTCATAAAAAGCAACTTCCGAAACATTGCAGTAACCATTTTCGGGCCCCACGTATCGTACGTATCGATAGGGTTTTGTATTACTTAACCTCACAACACTATACAAACGCACCGGAGCCTCCTTCACTACGTACAAAGTATCTTTCTGAAGAAAATCTGCACGGTTGCTACCCTCAAACACCCCGCCAACCATACGTTGTGCAAAAGGCTCAATAAACTGATGATACTTATTCAGAAGTTTTATTTCTTCCACCTCATCCGAACCCTCAAAATAATGGATGCCTCCGGTGCTTCCATCAAGGACAAACGGATCTGATACCGGAATGAGCCGCCCATGCTTATAAACAGACAGTTGGAGTACAACCCCTCCTTCCACATCATCAAAGGAAACATCGTTTTCTCCGGGATGCGCCCATGCTATAGGCTCCCAATCCATCCATGCAGGGCTGCACAAATACACTACTTCATCCTCCGGAACTTTATGAAAAAGTTTCTCACGAGGTATATTCAGCTTCCGGACATGCTTACCGCTATACAGCCGCGTCACATCTATAAAGTGGGGAAACCGAAATGAAGGATAAACTGCTTCCGCATCTTTCCGCATATCCTTTACTACAGCTTCATTCCGGCTGAATGTTTGCCGATAAATCTTGGATTTTATTCCCCAATATTTACGGACAGGTTCCAACGTACCGGTTTCATACATATAATATGACTCACCGTTCTTATCCAATATAAAATTCCAGAAGTGAGCCACATTTCCATCACCGCGCAAAGGCATATAGTCGCAACCACAAGGAATGCCCAAAGCCCTGAAAATATAAATCAGCATATCCGCCGTCTCACGGCAATTGCCGGAATGCCAATCCACAAGGTCGGGACCGATATGCGGACCCTCTCCGAACTGCCCTGTAAAATGAAACTTTATCCGGGAAATGGAGTCTATCAATACCCGCGAAACAAACAAAGGGTCTTGCGCCTCAGGAAGTGCCCTGACGGAGTCCAATATAGGATTGAAAGCATTGTATACCTTTTCACGCCAAGGTTTTAAAGGCTCGTCTTCTATCCTGTAAGGCAAAATGTATTCACAAAAATCAGCGAAAGATACATTCTTACCCCACGGCTGTTCGTTCCAGACTTTAAACGCCCATTCAATATTGTCTATCAGGAAATCAGCTGGAAGCTCTAAATCAGGCTTAACCGTTGATTTTCTAAGATTAATGCGTCCATACATTTTCCGGATGGAATCCTGCACTTCACCGGGAGTATACAGTCCGGTACCGTAAAGTTCGAACTGTTTCTGATAATGCTCCACCTGCTCGCCTTCGTACGAACAATAATACGGAAGATTCTCTATCAGAAACTCGGCCGCCCGCAATTTCAGCGTATCAGCCTCATACCTTTTCAGCACCTCTCTCAACTGAGGATTTTCCTTGATGACATCTTCTAAAACATGCGAAGGATCATTCTCCACACACCCGCTTACCAAAGCTCCTAAAAGAAAATACAAGATATACTTTTTCATCTTCATACATGCATAAGGATTATTCATCTTCTTTCATTACATCACCACGGGTAATGCCTCCTTCATTGAAACTGTCAACTGCAAAATAGTAGGTTTGTCCAACCTGCAAACACCTCAATTCAATCTCAGTATCATTATACACCATATAGCTATTGTACAACTTCTCCGGATGGATTCCAAAACGAATGCTATACCCGGTTGCACCTTCTACTTCCCTCCATTTCAAAATGATGCTTCTTCTGTCCTCTTTATTCCGACTAATGCGATAAAATTTCGTTTGGGCCGGAGAAGGTTTATCCGACCGTCCAAATACACGTAAACCGGAAACAGAGAATTTACCGGAAGGACAATAAATATTTGTAAGCCGTACATACCGTGTCTTCACGGTTTCTTTAAGTTGGATATAATCATGAGGAGCATCCTCTGTATTCACCGACTTGTCTACCAAAATATTCCACTTTTTCCCGTCTGTAGACTCCTCCAGATAGTATTGATAAAAGTACTATCTGACCGCCCGAACAAATGGGCATCATGGTCGGCAAAGTTTATCTGCACGGCGTTTACTTCGCACTCTTCACCCAAATCCACCGACAGGTATTCTCCTTTATCGGCCGTTTCGGCACTCCACCAGGTTCGTATATCTTCATCAACAGCACAACATGCCGGATATTTTCTGAGTTCAGAAGAAGATCTGACACTTTTATTATGGGACAATAGCATCCAACCGGGAAACAGCTCCTCAGGAGAAGTTATTTTATGGTCAGGGACAATCATCGGGTAATCTCCCGGTTCTGTATAAGCGTACATTACACTATCTTCATCAAAGAAAACCGGATATAGAGACAACCTTCTTTCAAAATAATGCCGGGCGGTGACAGCAACAGTACCCACATGCCAGTAATTGCCATATTTATCCTGGAAAGTTCCACCATTTCCGGCACCGGTAGTAAATCCTTCCGGATTGTAAACAAGCGGATTGTGCTTCGCCAAAGTAAAAGGTCCTAACGGAGTGTCGGAGACATATACCCCATCATTGGAAGTTTTAAACTGTATACCGGGAGAAGCATACTGTTAATAGTATTTTCCACCACGCTTATTCATCCACATGCCTTCTAACCAAGGAGTCGCATCCATCCAGTCGTGACGATCACCGGGTGTCTCCTATCCATTGTCCCGTTGGCAACCTCTAATTAATGGAGAAGGCTCACCCAACAATTGAAATGTACGCGGATCGACTTCTACTCCGGTTAAAGAAACAGAATTACCCGCTCCCGCGTACAAGTATAATCTTCCTTCATCATAAAAAAGCATTGGCTCCAACATTCCCGGAGGAAAATTGCAAGCTACCGCTTCCCAGACTCCGGATTTCGGGTTATCAGTTTTATAAATGGTATCCGTGGCATAAGAAGCAGTGTAATACAATTCACCCTGCATTTCCACAACTGTAGGAGCAAAGCTTTCTGTAGGAAGATTTGTGTCATCAATTAATTTCCACTCTATCAAGTCAGAAGAATAATAATAGCCCCCCGAACCAAACAAAAAAAGATAGTAACCGCCCTCAAACTGAACAATACAGGGATTTGCAGCATCTCTGCGGGAAACATCATCGAGACAGAAACGGTAATTCAAATTAAGGGGATTGCTTATAGTGCGGAATACAGGATTCTTCGCATCGGGTATCCGGCATCCGGCTACCACAACAATTATCATGACTAATACCCATATAGTTTGTCGGTTATACATAGCATTCATACATATTAGATTAACTTTCTATATGAACACAAAGTTAGGCTACTAATAAAGTAGCCTTATTAGATTACAGATATTTGATTTTAGATATTAGGTATTTAATCAGAAATTACCTCCAAAAGTGTTATATTTGCCTTCGTATACTGTTTAAAAATCTATCAGAAATGAACATTGAAGAATTTAGAGAATACTGTCTGTCATTAAAAGGAGTTCATGAGAAAATGCCGTTCTCGAATATTCCTGATAAATACAGTCGTGATGTTCTATGTTTTTATGTAGCAGATAAATGGTTCTGCTTTGTAAATATCGAAGTCTTTGACTTTTGCTGCATCAAATGCAAGCCGGAAGAATCAGGAGAATTACAAACCACATATATAGGAATAAAACCCGGATGGCACATGAATAAGAAGTACTGGATCAGTGTTTACTTCAATCAGGATGTGCCTGACGAGAAAATTAAAGAACTCGTAAGGAAGTCTTATGACATTGTTGTCAAAAGCCTGACAAAGAAAGAACGGGAAATGCTACTATCAAGTGATGAATAGCATTCCCGACATTAATATGATACGTAAGCTGACTATTTGCCAAGCATTTTCCACATCCTTTTGTTTAACTCTTCATCATCCAATTTGGGAAACTCTTTCAGAATAAACTTCTTGCCATCGGCAGTAAACTCCACATTTCCCGTATCAATCTTTGATATATATTCCCTCAAACACTCCGCTTCGTCAATCACAGTCTGCATTTTGGCAGAAGGGGTGAACGTCACATAATGCCCATTAGGAATATAATCGGATCTCACCAGATATTCTATATGTCTACACCCTAATTTTAATAGTAAGTCTGCTATCAACTTCGACTTGTTTTGGGCATTGGTCATAAAAAAACGGTACTTCCCGATTTCATTATCACAAGCCTTCCCATAGCATAAATAAGCCCCAAGCAAAAAGGACAATTTCTGTTTCTCCGTTTCTATTTTCTCTCCGCTTACTTTTCTAGAATAAACCCTGTTGCCCTGCGCCGTACAAGCCACTTTCGGCTCATAATTATAATACTTATCCACCTCGGCAGACAATCCCGGTGAATATATCGCTATCTCCGGAACAATATTCTCGGTTTTTACAATAGATATATCCTGATAATCAGAATCAAAAAGAGAAGACAGAAATAATACTGTAGGCAACTTATTCAGCCGATATTTTTCAACTCTTTGATAAAAGGCATCCTCACCTTTAACTTCGAAAGTGCGATCATACCCCATATATTCATCCAGAGTTCCCACCAAAAAGCACTCCTTATCATACTTTTCCACATCAAACTGCGCTTTCGCCAACAAGCTGAAAAATGAGAACAGCACAAACAACAGACAGCTATTTATTTGCTTCATAATATGAGTCATTTTTTACTTCCAAAACGTTGCTCCAGATATTTCTCCAGATTATAAGTTCCCGGAGAATTTCGCAATACAGTACCATCTTTTTCTATCCACTCATAATGAGGGATACCATTAAAGTGAAATAATTGGCGGAGATAGTTGTAATCTGCCTGGGGGATACGATAACAAGCCTCACCTTTCAAATTCTTTTCCACATACTCATTATAAGTCTTTTCGGGACTTTCACGATCACTGGTGATGTATATGAACTGGAATTCCGGATGATCTTTATACTGTTGGCGCAAACCGGCAGTATGTTCAATACCTCCACGACAGGGACCACAGAACGTTGCCCAGAAATCTACAAATAGAGCTTTGCCCGCATGGGCTTTAATAATATTACGGAAGATGTCCGTAGCGGGCCCTTCAGGCAGAGTGTAAGTACTATCGTTTTGTTGCGGAAACGCTTTGGCATACAAACGTTCCGCCTCAGCAAACATGAACGGATGGCTGATTAACTGTTTTTCTTTCTCCAACAGGCTACGGGCACCTTCCCTATCCAATTGTTTTAAATCAAAAGGAAGACTACGCAAAGTAATGATCTGCGAAACCAACGGAATATATCCGACTATGGTATCCAATCGTCCAGATTTTTCTCTTTGATTTTCAAAGAATTGATTTATTCTCATTCTTTTTTCATCTTCTGCTCTCTGATTTTCATCAATAGATACAGAAATACAATTCTTTGACTCGTTTTCTTTCCGATAAGCTTCGAATAAATCTTTGTATTTCTCCGTAAGTTCTTTCCATATCTTCGCCTCCTCAACGAGTTCGCTCATCTCTCTTGTCACAGTCTTACCTGCTCTTTCTTCGCTATCTTTTCGCATTTTTTCCTGCTCGGGAGTCAATACTACACCATTCTTCTTCAAATAAGTAAGAACAGATTTTTCAGGATATTTATAGGTAATCTTTCCCATTTCAACAGTCGTAGTGTCACCCATAGCCCTGCCAAAATCCATATACTCAAGGCGGTTGATAAACGTACTAAAATTCCTGTCCGCTACGATAAGACTGTCGTTAAGCGGCATCTGTCGTAAGAAGTGGTAATAAGTTGAATCTTCCTTAACCTTCAGAACCTCGTTATCTTTATTCTCTCGTGCCAGATAAGCTCTGTCCATTACAAAGTCCAGCATCTTACAACCTTGGGAAATCTTTGCCATATTTCTCACCAGGCGTGCCGCCTTTCCCACATACCGATTGACAGCTATAAGTGAGTCAGTCTGCTCTAACCAACGACGAAACATGGGTTCGCAACGCTCTGCAAATAGCGCAGGAGTCAGCTCTTTCTGCATCTTCGAGAAATCTTCATAACGGAATACGAATAAATCATCCACATATTTCAATGCCCTTCCTATATATGCAGTAGGTCCCATGTATTGGACATTATGAAGAGGATAATAATAATCACGGGCACGACTACGTGCCATTACAGCTTCCCAATCTACATACATTGTTACAGTTTGCCCCGGCTCTATATAAAAGGGCAACCAGTTATTATTGAACAAAACCGAACTTACCATAGGGTAGTTGACCTCGAACTTACACTCAAACCTTCCATTGGGTTGCAGAGTCACTACCATCGGATAGTCTTCTCTTGTCAGATCATTGGAAACATAAATCAGACCGTTGGTAAAGCCTAATTTCTGATCATAACCGGCAATGTATCCTTGCAGGCAAACACTATCACGACGGAATACCGGACTCTCATTCTCTTCAACCTGCATCGCCTTCATGCTTCCCGCGTCCCGCGAATAAAGCCGGGCGGGTTCTTTATCTTTCTTTATCCGGCACAGGCCATTCTTTTGCGGGGTAAGTTCCAGTTCCACTTTATCGCCCCGGTCATCTTTCAAAGTCAACAGCATGCTTTTGCCTTTCTGGCGGATTGCTTCGTACTGATAGAAACGGTTGTCCATGACAGCAAGAGAATCGTATATGCCGAAAGCCCATTCATAACAGTCATCCATTCCCATCCAGTTGCCGGAAACTTTATCGAAAAGTGAGGCTTTGGCATCTTTCTTTTCCAAAGATATATAGTACGTATTGAGTTCGTCATGATCAGACTCAAGCAAGTGGATTTCTTTTGTCTCCTTAGGAAGTGGAGGAAAGATAAGCACAAAATCCAACGTACCGGAATCTGGTGTATACACCTCTTTTTCTAATTCAAAGTTTTCACTACCGGTTATATAATACTTCTTACCAGTAATCGCATCTTCCAAATGAGTATCTTTGCCTGTTTTTACCCACCAATGTGGACGGAAAATAACATGGATATGCAACCTCGTTGCATCCGGAGTACGTTCAATACGAGTAATATTATAGATACTGCCCGAACGGAATTTAAACTTAGGATTGTCGATCACATTTTGTGCCTGAAGCATACCAGTAATGCAAAGCAGGAGAAGGAAAATAAGTTTTCTCATGGTATAGTTGTATATAATTAATTCCTACTAAGGTTCAAAGATTGATTACTCTGACAAATATAAGTAACATCTTCGGAAAAATCAATCAGAAACGATTAAATGATACTACAATCTTGTAATAATCATCAGCTCTTTCATATTTATGTTATTCGGATTACTCATTTAAAAAAATTCCATGTCACCATACCCCATACGTTCGCCACTATGCAGTCGGTCGGCATCGAACTTGATAATGCGCCCCTTGGTAGCAGGGAAACGGATGGTTTGCCAAGTGGGGTTATTGACGATGTTCGAGAATTCGCCCGAAGCAAGCTTTGTCCAATGAACCCAATCGGATGAAGTCCATAGGGTGTAGTGGGTAACAGTGCCATCGCTGCCATCCTGCGGAGGCAAATAGCGGAAACCGGTAAAAGTCTGCTCAGAGTCCCAGTCGATAAGTAGCTGACGGGGATTGCTAAAAAATATGTGGAGAGCAGAAGACTTCTTCTCGCCGCTGTCAGGAATGCCGGCGGTCAACTCAGGGGCAAGATAAACACCGAGTTTCTTGATGACGGGTTGTGCCTTCGCGTCGATGATGGTAAAGCGGAGCTTCGTAGTAGTGATGGTCGGGAAGCAGATGATACGGCGGTAACCAATGGTGGTTAGACCGTCGCCATGTTCTACAAGCTCATCTTTGAGAGGCAACCACTGACCATCGACATGGGCTTCGAGTGTGAACTTTTTTACGCGTTGCCCCAGGGTGATGTCTTCCTCTGCGAGAAAACGGTTAAAGATGGTGGGCTGGGTGAAATCAAGGATAGTGGTAATGGTTTTGCCATCACCCGTACTATTACGAGTGATAGTGGCCTTTTCGACCAGATTGTCCTTGAACACTTGGTCAATCATCTTTGCAAATGCGATACCACGCAAGCTGTCGTTAGGATGAATACGACCGTTGGGGGCAATGGGAAAGTTAAGTAGCAACGTAGAGTTGCGACCCACCGATTTGTAATAAGTATCCATCAGCTTCGACAGACTTTTTACGTGCTCGTTTTCCGTATCGTGGTAGAACCAGCCTGGACGGATACTCGTGTTCGTTTCGCCAGGACACCATACGTCGCCGTTCTCCACCCCGAAGTGCAGCATATGAAAAGGAGTATCTCCCTTGCTCGGCATCAGGCTCCAGTTTGTTTCGCCCACATAGCCCGCTTCGGTACCTACCCAGCGCAAGTCTCCACGATTGCCGCCGTCATTCCATATCACCGCTTTGGGCTGGAGTTCGCGAATCATACGGAACGTCTCTTCCCACTGGTAGTAAGTCTTCGCGTCGATGCGTCGTGCCTCGTTCGCACCACCATACCAACCGTCGCCTCCATTGGCCCCGTCGAACCACACTTCAAAGATGTCGCCATAGTTAGTCAACAACTCGCGCAACTGGTTGCGGAAGTATTCGACATACGCTGGACGACCGTACTCGGAATGGTTACGGTCCCAAGGTGAAAGATAAACGGCAAACTTCAGTCCCTCCTCGCGACAAGCGTCGGCCAGCTCGCGTACAACATCCCCTTTTCCGTTCTTCCACGGTGTGTTCTTCACCGAGTACTCCGTGTAAGCCGAGGGCCACATGCAAAAGCCGCAGTGATGTTTGGCAGTGAAGATGATACCCCGCATACCTGCTTGTTTGCACACACGTACCCACTGCCGACAATCGAGGGCAGAGGGGTTGAATAGCTCTAAGGCTTCATTGCCAAAACCCCACTCTTGGTCAGTGTAAGTATTCAGCGAGTAATGGATAAACACATACATCTCCATATCCTGCCACCTCAATTGGTTCTCACTGGGAACCGGTCCGTAGGAGGCAGATGTCTCAACTTGCGCTGTTGTCATCATCGCAACACACAGCATCATTGTTATAACTGCTAATCTTTTCATTATATAGTTTGGTCTATCGTATTGGTACTCATTTTTTGCATTTATCGGCTCATTCCCTTCTCCGTCAGGGTGATGGGTTTGATGGTGCCATCCGGGTTGAATCGTAATTCTTCCACACATACCTGACGCCTACAGTCACCCCATATAGCAGTCGCCATTTCCCCATGCAATGTATGCTTGTCCATCATCGTCAATAAAGACTGTTGGGTCTATATCAGCATTCGAACGATGGGAATCTGGGGTCATATCGTCGGTAACGATGGAAGGTTCCGTGAATATCGGATACTGACCTACCACCCTTTCTTTTCCCACACCACTGAAGGCGATTCCTTTGATGTCGCCACGGCGAACCTGCAAAGAATTAGGAAATCCACCAGGGAACCCACGCCCCACAATCCATCGAGAGACGTTATAACGTAAAGCATAGCCGGGATATGTAACCGATGCAGATTCCGTTTTGCCTGTCAATTCATTCTTCACTGTAAGAGTCAGCGTAGATTCGTGTCGCTTTTTATGGTGAACGGCACCAACTTTCACCTCATTCCACACACCTTTTTTCACCCTGTCACCAGCTACTATACGATGAAGCTTACCTTTTTCGCCTTTTATTTCAGCAAAGACTTGTTCCGTTCCCGGATCGAAGCCAATGTTAAGGTCGGCAAACATCTCTCCATTCACACCTTCTTTGCAAAGAAAAGCCTGTTCTGTTAGCAAAGTATTGAAACGCATTGACATAGATATATCAAAACTTTCACGATAATCCACATAGAAAAGTCTCGTACGATTGCTGGTAACAAGCTCCTTACAATCCATACTAATAATTGTGTCGGAATTTTGAATGCCAAAATCTATCCAACCGCCCTTTATGGATACTTGCGCATTCAGAGTTGTTGTACCAACAAAAGCCCATGCCATTAAGAATGATTTTCCAAGAGATAGATACCTTTCCATTATTTTTTAGTTTTGAGGATAAAGATAGTATAAAAAAAGAAGAACTTTTATTTTGAATAAATATTTTTCGAAAACTGATACTCTAAGAGTAAAGCATCCTTTCGGAAGGGCTACACCCTTTATATGAAAAGGTGTAGCCATGAGACTAAAAGGGTGTAGCCATCCGGACAAAAAGGTGTAGCTCTTTCAAAGCATGGATACAAGTACCTGTAAGCCGGATTACAGTATCCTTATAAATACGTTTTCAAAGAAATAGATTGCCCACTTATGTAAACTAATCAGATTCTATCATCTGATTACTTCAATATGGCAATCTTCTCTCTTCCCACAATATAAATTCCTGCAGGCAAATCCCGGATCACCTCACTTCTACGCACCTGAGTGCGGAGCTTGATTCCCGTAATGGTATAGACATCTACCAGAGGATCTTTCTCCATGGTCACATCCTCGATACCAGTAGGATCTTCGTAATCATCGGAATTAGTCAGATAGACTTTCTCTATGACAATGGGCTTTCCTCCTAACGACCAAAAACCTACAATATAAATATGGCTCGGATCAAGTTTCACTTTGGGATTACCCTTATACATATTATTCAAATCAACAACCACTTGCTTACTACTCTTGATTTCATATTCGACAGCTCCCGACCAATAGTTATTCTCATCAAACAAACGGAATGAAGCACCGTTGTCCGAGTTATCATTGCCCATTTTTGCCACAACGTATTTATATTCTGATAAATCGATACCGTTATCGTACCACCAGCCACCGAAACCATACTGTCCGGTCACCAATGTATGTGTATTCTCATCAAAAGAACCGGTCTCCCAAATATTGGGGTTAAATAATTCTGCGGTTAGTGGAAAGGTAGAAGAAGTGACATGAATCGTCAAAGACTGGCGGTCACCCAATGGACCTTTGTAGCTGATAACTATATCACTTTCTCCATCCTGCAAAGCCATTATATGCCCATTAGTTACACGTACTACATCCGGATTTTGATTTTCATAATCAGCCGCCATAGTGATATCTTCCGTATGGCCATCGGCATATATTCCCTTCACTGTAATTGTAGAAGAACTTCCGGTAAGCAAAGTTAGCTCTTCATCTCCATTGATGGTCAATTCGGTTAAGGTCAGTGATTCTTCACTATAACCCTCAAAAGAATCGTCAAAATAGAACTCTTCATCAAACTCCGGTTCGGTAGAGAACCAGTCTACATCTACATAGCCACCTGTCTGGACAGTTGCATAATTAAAGATAGCGAACTTATTGCCTGTGAATACCGTCAGATCGTACTTCATGTTCAAGTCATCTCCAAATTTTGTATAGGTTTTGTTGTCCAAGCTGTAATAGAAGCTTGCCTTACTCGTGCTGTAATTGGCAATAACCCGCAGATAAATTACCGATTCAGTGACTACCTCTCCTATCTGCTCCGATTTTGCAGCCGACGATACTACAGGGGCAGTGGTATAAACCAACCGCTTCTGTCCGTCTATGACTTTAATACCAATAAACGCATAAGGGTCCTGAAATACTGCCAATCCTGCCACATCGCCTTCCTGCATCTCGCCTATCTCCATCCTGACCGTGCCATAAGAATGTTCCAAGTCCTGAGGATACCCCAGAATTCTCTGAGTCAATGTGTTCTTGGCTTTATGTAGGCTGTCGGTAACATTTGCCGTATACAACCGCAAATAACCGGCATGTTCAGTCAACGACCATTTTGATCTGTCCGCATTATGATTCCATCCCCATTGCAGTCCTAATTTATAATGCCTGAAATTATCATTGGTAGGTAATGACTTTATGGGGTATTCCCTACCAACATCGGGCTTACGATAGGTAGTGACTCCTTTTCCGTTCTCACCAATTTCAGGCCAACCATCCACCCATTTTACGGGTTGCAGGTTAGGGAACCGTCCATAAGCACCTTTATCGTAGAAAAGCATAGTCCACCACTCTCCGGTCTGCGTTTCTACCAAAGCTCCCTGATGAATGTTGTCATCGTCTATCAGCTTCTTTTCCTCATAAGGTCCATAGATATCCTTGGAGCGGAAAACAGTTTGAAAAGCAGGCCATCCTCCATACGTAGAGTAGATGTAATAATACTCACCTATCTTATACAAACGGCTCCCTTCAAGTCCTTCGCGGAAAGACCATTTAACCACATCCTTATCTCTGCCGGGAATTTTATTGAAATCTGCATCCAATTCGGCTATGCGAAGCTGGTTGATACCGTAAACTACGTATATTTTATCATTATCAAAAAGCAATCCACAATCATAAAAACCGTCATTCAGCTTCTTCTTTTCCCATTCACCTTCAATGTCGGTAGTGGTCAATAGGTATCCACCTTCATCCAGTGTAGTAAACAGAAGATAGAACTTGCCGTCATGATATTGAAGCGCTGTTGCCCACTGGCCGCGACTGTAACGATTCTGACCATTTTCAAGATTATAACCATCGGATGCCTCTATCCGCTCCAACGGATTACAGCAATACTCCCAGTTCACCAAATCATAAGATTTCAGAATGGTAGCTCCGGGAAAAATGAACATAGTAGTGGATACCATGTAGTACACATCATCCACACGGATTACATCCGGATCAGGGAAGTCACCGAATATAACAGGATTAGTGTATGTGCCATCCCCATTATCACTATGTGACTGATAAGTAAAATCAGGACGTGGATAATTCTCCTTTGCATATTCCTGATACCAGTGATAGGTAGGCCACGGACAAGCTTCCGGATCAGTCAGGAAGGTGTATGCCTCTCCTTCGGCAGGTGGAGTATCTTTAAACTTCGCCAGCAAATCGGCACCCGTAAAAATAAGCCAGCTCACATTGCCCGAATTATCTACAATATGTTTCATATTCGCTCCAAAACCCGGACCGCCAAATGTACCGGTATGGGCTTTCCCCCATGAAGCATTATATTTTGACGGCGCCCAATCCATTTCTGTTATCATGATAGGTGCGAATGCCGCTACCGGAGCTACGGAATCATCCCATCCCTGCTGGAAAGGTTCATATCCTCCTGTACTGGAACCACCGTCTCCATTTTCCCCGTCACTTCCCATCCAGCCCGGGTAAAGGTGAACAGCATAGCCAATATTTTCTCCCTCAATCGGATTCACAGCAAATCCTTTATACAATCCCTGATAACCCAAACCGGGTATCCAGAGAATATTATCACAGCCCTGTGCACGCATCGCATCTACCACCGACTGGAAATACTCTTTCAGTTTATCGAAGTGTCCCTGCGAACCGGCTCCATAAGTACCATCAGGCCCAAGTATATTAATCGGCTCGTTGGCCAGTTCAAACATAATATTGGGATGATTCTTTAATTTCGGATGCTGGGCTACATGTGTCCATACTTTAATAAGATACTGATTATACTCATCTCCTACGGCTATCTTTTCCGGACAGACTCCGGGAGGACGCATCACTACATAAAGCCCTTTTGAGACGGCATATTCCGTCATCGGAATAAAGACTCTATCAAGATAAGTTTTAAACCGGTTGAAATCGAATGCTGAAATATCATTCTCTCCTTCTACATGAATTCCCGGAGAATTTGACCAATACGGGTCCATGTGTAATCGAAGAAAATTCATTTTCCAACCGGCATCCATAATGTCGTCAATCAGTCCTTGATTGTATTTCAAGCATTTTGCCACGTCATAATTGTCCCACTTCTGTCCCATCTCATTGAACCACGGACTATAGGTTTGTGCAAATCCATGTAAATTAACCTTATTCCCATGCGGGTCTACCAAATAACGGCCTTCGACATGCAATCTGGGCATTGGCATATCTTCCCATGCCCAAAGCGTGGAGGAAGACATCAAACAGCATAAAGCTATAAGAAATTCGTAAAATACGTTTGTAATGTTTTTCATAAGCAATATTTTTAAATTATTCTGAGAAAACTAATAAGAAGCATTATGCCGCGATACAATTTTCTCACCTGAATAAATGAGATTGCCTGAAGCGCAGACACCTTCTATCACTATCCCATAATCGGCTGCAGAATCAGCCGTATAGAAACTGACGTGAGCAGTTCCCGATTCATCAACCTGAACGCTCGGATTCCAGTATATCGTTGAACGCAAGTCAGGGGTGGTGGATTCTTTCTTTGCTTTGGTGTCATACGCCGGTGAGTAAAACTCTACAGTCTGCTGGTAGCCAATACCCGCAATAGTCTGTATGTTGCTGTTCATCTTATTTTTCTGCACAAACCCGTTCTTCGTAGTGACTACTATGGCACCATTTCCCGCAGCCGACCCGTAAAGAGGACCGACAGAAGTGGCAGGAGAGTAAAAAACATCTTTGATATCATCCACGTCCAACAGGTCAAAATCGAAATTTTCTTCGGGAACATTGTCCAGTAACACCATGACCGGAGCAAATCGATAACGCACCTCATTATTTGTGACAGTAATGCCCGGCAAACGTCGCAAAAGGTCGTATGTAGAAATAAAATGTCCCTTTTTCACATCTTCTTCCGTCAGCACCTTCGAAGTCCCCACCGAATAAAAGGGAGATTCCGTTTTTACAGCTCTCTCTCTTCTGGCTGTCACTATCACTTCCGCCAGATTATAGACTCTCATTCCATTTTCTATAGTATATTTTTGGTCCATCTTTGCCATATAGTTTTCTTCTATATGTGGTTTTTCAATGCGGGGAATAAATCCGATTTTAGGGGCAGGAAATGATTTATAGGGGTCCAGTTCAATAAAGACCTTTGAAGAACCTTTCTTGCTAAGAGCCTGAACTATATACTGAGTACCGCTGGGATATTCCAGCCTGTCGAATACAAACCGCCCATTCCGGTCAGGCTTCGCCAATTCTGTCCCGATGAGCGAATCTTTAAGGGCAAGCAAAGAGATATTTCCCTCTTTCAATGCAGAAAACAAGCCCTCTACTTTACCGGAAACTTCGTCGCCCAATTCCAAATTGTAGGGTAATGTGCCGGTTACATTGCCTTTCAATATCTCCGGAATGTTGTATTTCCGCCAGCCTTGTGTCATCATCAGCAAATCCAAGGCATAAGAAGAACTACGGTTGTCCTGCAAGTAACTCAACGGTGACTCAATGTGTCCTTTAAGATCGGAAGTGAGCAATAAGGTGGAAACAATGTTGGAAACGGTATCCGGCTTCACGTCTGTTCTGTCAACAACCGCAAGTGCGAAGTTGCCTGACATGGGGTTTCCGTTTATATCTTTAATCTGTATATCCATATCTACCTTCTCTCTTGCCAAGTAGTTTTCGCGGTCGAGCCGGACTTCAGTCTGCGCCAGCGCGCTTTTTTGCAGAGAAAACACTAAACGTTCGCTCAGAATGTTTCTCCCTTCATCAACCAGCAGAAAATGAACGATACCCGCCGGGAAGAAATTTTTTTCGAAGTCAACATAACTTTGCTTGTTATCCCAAGGCTGTGCATACAGAACGATACCGCGTAAATGCGCCACCAGCGTCAGCGAAGTCCCCAATGGGGTATCAGGTGATTTGGAAAGACTTACCCGCAAATAATCTTTAGACCAAAGTGTATTCAGGGAGATAGCATCCGGAGAAGGCTCAGGCAAATCAAAACGCTGGGAAACGCCTGTTCCGTCACTACAAACGGCATGATACTTTTTTCCGGGAACATAATACATCCGGAAACTCCCCATACCCAAATGCTGGCTCTTGAAATCGGCACATACCTGACCTTCTTCGTCAAGTACCTGACCTTCTATCTCTGTAGACAAACCATCTGCATCAATAGCCTTAAATGCCATTTTGATTGTGGTGGACTGAGCTGCATGACCTCCTTCGGGAAAAAAAGCTACATCAAAGTTTTTACTCAATTCGGGGATTCTGAAATAGCGGTTGGATATTTTTCCATCATACACTGTTTGCAACAAAAATGTACGCGAAGCGGGAATTTCTTTCTTTTTGAAAGTGTAATGGATATTTTCTCCTTCCAATGATAAGACTTTTCCTTTTTTGTTCCTGTCTCCATCGGGGAAAAGAATGGCTTGTGTGGGAGTGACGGATCGGTTGTCCGGTTTACTGAGAAAATGTATTTCTGCATGAATGTCATTGTTCTCAACAGAATAATTGATTTCCGGAGATATCGCTTCGGATACGGGATCGGATATATAAATCAGTTTATGGGAGAAATACTCTTCACCTATATTCTGCATGAACCAAGTGTAGGCTCTGAGAAAATAGTTACCTTCCGGCAGGTCTTCACCCAATGGAATATGTCCGTAAAAACATCCCAAAGAGTCCGGTCTTATTTTCACTCTCTCCACCAGATTGCCCAACGGATTCACCAACTCTACATATACATATCGGCTGGCATTAGCTTGTTTTAGCATAAGGGCATCTACTAAGTGCGCCCTGAACCAAAGGGTTTCACCGGACATGTAGATGCCACGGTCTGTCTGAAAATAAATCTTTTCCTGGGGGAAATGTGACAACTCTTCTCTGAACAGGTTTTCAATGGTATCTGTCGGTACAGACTGGGGAGCGGTACCATCTGCCCAAAGGCTGGGAGACAGCATCAGGCAGCACAACCATACCATGTATTTGACAGAACTGTTCGCAATGTTCTTCATTATTTTTTCTTTTTAATTATTAATTCACCACAGAATACACAGATTAACACGAATACTTTCTCATTATCAGCATTGTAGAGTAACAGATTGCTTTCTTCCCTGTTTTCCAATGGAAAACAGGGAAGAAAGCAATGGAAAGATTTCACAGGTACTTATTAGTAAGTAGGCATTGGAGAATCTGGATAATAAACTACTCCATCCAAAACTTGACTCATTTTTACAGAACGGACTATTTGGCTCAAAGGCTCTAAATTAGTTGTTTTATACACACAATAGTTTGTACATGCTGGTAATGATGAACCATTACCAGGAGACAATTTGGGACACCCTCCATCGTAAAGACGAATATCTAAAGTGAAAGTCGCATCCGGACGATCCCAAAATCTATCTAATTGTGGATGGCTAATTTTTATTACCTCGGACATAGATGAAGTAAGAACCGGGAGATCAACCCAATTCGTAATATCTTCAACATCATATACAGGGTTAGAGGTATAAGGGTAATAAGGAAGGGATTCATAATGATCGAAGCTCTGAACATGCAAGATATATAACAATAACCCTCTTTTAGGAAACTCTCCTCTCGAAAAATAGAAATTATGCTCCAAGTCTACGCCTATACTTAATACTGGATATCGTGGGTTATATCCATGGCTACAATTTGGTGGAGCAGCAGGATCATTCATAATACCGAGTGAAATAGTTATTGGTTGACCAACATATCCATTAGAAGAACGACCTCTTACTGTCGCTACCACAGGTCCACTGTACGATGCAATAGAGGACAAAAAAAACTTCTCACTTCCAGAGTCGTCACTACTTGAAAATGAACCCAATGACATACCAGACCCAGTAGATACTCCTACTTCGATGCCAACATATTTACCAAATGGCTCATTCCAAGAAATAGAAACAACATTCCCTGACAATGACAAATCAAGAGAGCCTGATGGCCCCCTTGTCGTTGCAGACGAAGGGTCATTTTTTTCTTCTGTGATCGGATCATCTTCTCCTTTACATCCGATACATAATAGCATCAGAAACAAACAATAAAATAAATGTTTCATAATGGTTCAGCTTTAAAAATTTGACAATATTTACTTATAGAATGGTGTTTCTCACGAAGCACCATTCTTAAACTAATGATAATAAAAAAGTCACAATCTGTTTTTTACCTTAAAAACACCTTTCTAATAATCGTACTTTCTATTTTCTTCCATCCAGTCGTTTATCTTGCGTACTTCATCATCGTTCTTACGCTCTTTATACACAAATCCCCGCGTTTTCTTCAACATACCATCCTCTTGGAAAGTATACCACAAATCGTACACTTCCATTTCGGGGTAATACTTACCGCCACCACTGACAAGGTTAAACTTATCCCAAGACTTCAAGGTTACTGAATTATCCGGATTAACAGTGATATTGAAACAAAAATCCGGTCTATAATCTGTTGACCCTTTTGACCACTCATTCTTTTGATGATACATACGTACAGTGTTACCATCAACTACAGCTTGCAACGTGCGAGGCGACTTATAGATAATGGAATCTTTCGGATTATCAGCAGGCTTAATCACACCGTCCATATAATAAAGCCCTGAATAGTCATTCATCAGATTCAGACGGATTAGCACCACTGTATCTTCTTTAGCCAATTCAAAACGAGATGTTCCACTAAGTTTAAACGCCATCATATAGAGCGAATCTATATGCAAAGTGGATGGGTCAATGTGAACAGGATACGTGCCATAGGTTTCACCCTTTTTCACAACTACATTTTCTTGCGGAAAACTATAGATACCATTTGTCAACGTACGATATTTTATATCATCCGAACCGAGTTCTTTCTGGTTATAACTTTCAATACCAGAAGGAAATTCTTCAATAGTAACAGTTATATCTTCCTTGGTAGGCAGCGAACCGCTGATGGCAACCGATGCATATATGGTATCTTTTTCATAACCTATATTCAGATCTCTATTTATAATCTTATCTTTTGCCCCAACCAGATAAACCGTTTCGGGCCATAAATTCTCTTCCATAGGTATTTTATTGTCGCAACCCGCCATACATGCCAACAGCAAGGTTATCGAAAAAAATGCTATTTTCTTCATATTATCAACTTTTAGTGTTTTCATTTTAATTCCATCCTGGGTTCTGTACCAACTTACCGTTCTTTCTCAGCACATTTCTGTCAAGCGGCCACAGATACATCTTGTTGGAAAACATACGTTTCATGGTTTTTTCTGTATTCCAAATTCTTTCTGTATAGAACTGTTCGCGTTGTGATTCGCGAGCACTTACATCCAATCCTCTGATGGGTTTGTTGTAAGCGTCATAGGCATCTTTCCAACGGCGCAAATCCCAATAACGATGACTTTCGAAAGCAAACTCAATCAACCTTTCATGCTTAATCAGTTCACGCATCCTGCTTTGGTCGGCTGCATCGACAGTTGTGATTCCCGGTTGACCGGCACGATAACGAATCTGATTGAAGTATTTCACCATCTGATCCACATCACGAGTAACCGTCACCTGCCCATCTTCGTCCGTATACGAACCTTCCATTTCGTTCATCGCTTCTACATACCCCAACAATACTTCGGCATAGCGGAATATCGGATAAGTTTTCGCTTTTACCACTCCATTCCAAAAGATACAATCATCCTGATGCACATATTTCCGGCAGGTATATCCGGTTCTGGTTCTGTTATCATTATTATTCATATCAGATGCACTACCTCCGTAATAATAGTCGGTAACATAGTTTCTGGTACCTGCTGACAAACCGTCACGGTGAGAAGTTGTAGGCCAGATACAAGCATTGAAACCAATAGCCGCATAAAAACGCGGCTCACGACCATCATCACGATGAGCTCTATTTCCGGAAAGAAGATAATCTGACGAGAATGTTTTATCTTGTCCCACTGCCTGCCATGATTTTTCCGCCTGAGTAGCTTCACTAAACGGTCTACCGTCAGCCATCCGGTATTCATCAATCATATCCAAAGTAACACTAAATGAAGATATTCCCCCCAATTTGGAAGGTGTCACAAGAATATAGTTTCCATTATTTCTTGAAAAATAGATGTATTCTTTAACCAACTCAGGCTGGTAAGTACCATCAAACAGCGTCTTGTATGACTTATAGGGATCTATGCCTCCGGCTCCATCAGGGAAGTTGGCATCGGATACCGTCTCGGGAAGAGGCAATGTGCCTGTACCCTTTTCATTCACTATTTTAGGTACAGTATGGATGGCATACTTATTCATATCAATAATCCGCTTGAACGTGGCGGCAGCTTTTCCCCACTTAACCTTGTCTTCCGTCTGGGCAATGAAATTCCTGCCTTCTGAGTCTTTCCAATCGGAATAATAACTGTTACCATTGAAAAGGGGGCTGGCAGCATAGAGCTGCATACGAGCTTTGAACGCCAAAGCAGCACCCTTGGTAGGTATATACTGCAATGCATCTATACGACTTGGAGGCAGCAATTTAGCTGCTTCTTCAAAGTCGGCACAGATTTTCTCTACACACTCATCGTAAGTGGAACGCTCGAATGAAACTGACGCTACATCTTCGTCCGTATCGAAAGGACGGTCGGGAAGTACAACCACAGGCCCGTACAATCTTACCAAATAGAAATAGAAGTAAGCCCGCAGAAAATAAGCCCTTCCCTTGAAATCACGCATTTCCATCTCGGTAAGCTCCTGGTTTTTGGATATATTCTCCAATACGATGTTGGCCTTACGGATTCCTTTATAGCAATCGCCCCACGGATTAAACCATGTGTTCGTTTCTTTCACTTCATCATAAAGTATAGCATTTCCATTCGTTACAAACGGAACGATTGCTTCATCTGAGCCCAATCCACTGGGCAATGTAGAAGACGCTCCCCAACCATTCATAAGTATTGATTCATCGGGAAGCAGTGCAGCCGCTCCATTGATATACTCTTCCGTTCTGGAGCGGGAAAGGAAAATGGAGTCCAGCGTGGTCTGATCGTACACATATTTGTCAATGTCCAAGTATTTTTCGCACGAACCGAACATAATGCTTGAGACCAAAATAACGGTTATTGCGGCTATTCTGCCGAGAAAACCGAATTCTCTTTTATAATTTCTAAATTTTATCATAATTGTCAGGTTATATTAGAATGAAAGATTAAGCTGTAAAGTATACACTCGCTGGACAGGATAGACTGTTCCATTATCTCCCGCTTGTGCAGGATCCAGCATCTTCTCTTTAGACCAAACTGCCAAATTGTCTCCAATCACACTAATTACTGCTTTCTGGAGACCAAACTTTTTCAGGAATTGGTTCTTGAGTGTATAAGAGACTTGCACATTCTTCAGACGCAAGTAACTACCATCAGACAACCAAAAAGAAGATGATTGACTATTATTACTGCTACCTCCATAATAAAGACGAGGGTACTTGGCGTTCGGATTCTCGGTGGCAGGGTCGCCTGAGATTTCACGTGAAATCCATCGGTTTGCCGGATTGGCAAAGTCTGTAATCACATTACCAGCTGTACTACCCGAGAATGGCTGATACATATTTCCACCTTTAAAATAAGTCACGCGGCTTACCCCCTCGAACAGGACACTTACATTGAAGTTCTTCCAGTTAAACTCTGTGGCAAATCCATACTGTATCTGAGGCACATAAGAATACTTCAAAGGTACAATATCATCCCAATTGACAATGCCATCGCCATTGACATCCTTATACTTGATGTCACCCGGCAAGTAATTGCCAAAATCCTGACGAGGACTATTATCTATATCTGCCTGGTCTTTAAACAAGCCCAAAGCTATCAGTCCTCGGTTAATGTTGTGTTGATAACCTACGGCTGATTGGTAATCGTATTTCTTAAGATCTTCCTCGAAATTGGTGATTTTGTTCATGGACTGTGTGTAGTTGGCACGTATAATCAGGTATTTGTCATTGTCACCCAAAGGCTGCGTATATGAGATATGTCCATCCATACCCCAGCTCTTCATTTCACCTACATTGGCCCAAGGTAATGACGGAAGTCCCATCTCTTCGGGTACACTCTGGCGTTGTTGATAAATACCTGAACGCATATCCTGGAAGAAATCGACTGTCATATCAAAACGTTCGTGGAAGAAACGTGTATCAATACCGATGTTATACTTTATAGCCTTTTCCCAACGCAGATTGCTGGAACCCACTTGTGTTTCGGTCAAACCTGCACCGTTATTCCAACTGCCGGAACCTGTGTGACCAATCAAAGTAAGATAGGGAAAACGTACCGCGTCGTTCCAAGTGAGGCGATCGTTGCCTACTATACCATACGAAGCCCTGATTTTGAGATAATTGATGAATTTGTCCTTATCACGCCAGAAGGGATATTGCGTGGGAGCCCAACCTATAGAAACAGCGGGGAACCAACCAAATTTCTTACCTTTCTCAAAAGCCTCCGAACCGGTGTAACCCATATTAAATTCGGCCATATAAGTATCATCATACGAATAAGAAAAACGGCTTGAGTAACTATTATAACGTTTAGGGATAGCAGTCAGCAATTGATTATATTTCGATGCTTCATAATCGCTCCATTCGGCCTTCACCAAAGCACCTACCTTATGCACTTTATTAAATACCCGGTCGTAATTCAGTCGGAAATCCCAATAAATTTTACGCTCAGTGTCATTCCAATTTGAATAATAGGGCTCCACTGCATCAGATATTTTCTCCAAATCAAGTGTTCCATCGCGCTTGTAACCATGAGCATAATAAATGGCCGGCAGTTTTTCGCGAACTTGGGTTCTCGCACCCATCGAATTAATGTTAACCAATCCTGCAATACTCAGTCCGGGAGTTATCATCTTCAAATCCTGATTGAGCTGCATCGTGATTTTATTTTCATTGGAATAGAACTTGCGATAGCCCGTCATATTCAACAATACATACGGACTGATATTCGATTTATCAGTGCCATATCCAGGTGCCTGCCCTGTGGTGTACATCAACGGTACTGTCACCGGAGTCAGATTGGATTGTGCCTGCCACAATACCTTACTGTCGTTTCCATATCCCGGATAATTCTGAGTAACAATTACAGTCTCTTCATTCAGCGAAAGCGTAGTAGTGGAAGTGACATTCACATCCACATTAGCACGGAAATTAAACTTGTTGTAATTTACGTTCGTATTGTATTTGTTTACCCCTTTGTCTTGCTTAAAAATAGCATCTTTTGTCGTAAAACCGGCACTGATATAATAACGAGCCACTTCACCACCTCCTGATGCACTCAGGAAGTATTGTTGGTTCCAGGTATAGTCTTTCAAGATAACATCCCGCCAATCCACATCCGGATGAAAATCAGGGTCCATGTGGTTTCTGAACAAATCCACATCCACATCGGAATAGACAGGAATACGTCCACGTGTCACGGCAGCTTCATTGGCGAGTGCCGCATATTCCGCAGCACGTACATATTTGGGCATTCGAGGAGAATAAGAAATACCAGTATTTGCCTTCACCTGCAAATTCAGCTTTCCCGCCTTACCCTTCTTGGTACTTACCAATACTACACCGTTGGCACCACGCACACCGTAAACCGCCGTAGAAGAGGCATCCTTCAAGATAGAGAAACTTTCGATGTCTTCGGGGTCGAGCGTATTCAAGTTACCTTCGATACCGTCAATCAACACCAAAGCACCCTGTCCGGCACCAAAGGTACTGATACCACGCACCCAAAACTCGGAGAAATCCTTACCCGGTTCTCCACTACGTGTAACAGAAATGATGCCCGGAACACGTCCGCCCAACATGTTACTTACGGAAGTGGCAGGAGTTTTCAACGTAGCCACCTCAACTCCGGTAATGGCACCTGTCACATTAATCTTCTTCTGTACCTTACCCGATGCCGTAACCACAACCTCGTCCATTACATTCGAACTCTCCTTCAACACCACGCGCATGCGCTCGTCGCTCTTGTTCATCTTTATCTCCTGAGGATCATACCCCACATAAGATATGACCAACGTATGCCCGGCTTTGATACCCCCTATCTTGAAACGGCCGTCAATATCCGTAATGGCACCCATAGAAGGAACTTCCTTTACAGAAATCGATACTCCGATTAAGAGCTCGCCTTTCTCGTCCATAACCGAACCAGAAGCTACCACAGTCTGTTGCGCATAGGCCAAATTCATAGAACTTACCCATGCCATAAGAAACAGTAATATATGTTTAATCTTCATCTTGATTCATTTTATATGATTTCTACTTTTATTCAATTGTCATTTTCCGGATTGCCTTTGAAGATTCTTCACCAATGAAGAAGTTCTCTTCCGAATCCAAAGCAATACACAATGGATTATCAAACAATGCATCCGTAGGGAATCCGTTTAGTCTTCCTGACCGATCGGGAGCTCCCGCTACCAAAGAGACAAGCCTTCCTTTGATTTTCACAATGCAATGGCTATTTTTGCAACATACATAGAGTTCACCGTTACTATTCACCGCCATTCCGCAAGGTTGTTTCAATACGGCATCCGTCAATCTATCTCCAAAAGCTGTAGCCAACCATCCCGGTTGGAAGCCGGCATAGCGTTCCACTTGCCATGCGCCCGAAGTATCTTTCCATATCTTCACAATGCCATTACTCTCAGGATAAGAGGCGAAAAAGCACTTATCGTATTTACTATAAGTCAGATAATGCCTCCACTGGCTGGTGTTCACTCCATCAAAAGCCGGGTAATCTGATGTAGCAAATAACTTTGTATAACCTTTATCTTCCAAATCTATTTCATAAAGACCATCACCGGACATTGCATACAAATAGCGGTCATCTTCAGCATAAGCCAATGCCCCCTGGCAATCGCCTTGGAAAGGTATTGTGAGACCAAGAGAGTTTAAAATCCATCCATCCGCACGAGTAGCTGTGTATAAAGCACCTCCACTACGGGGCATGATACTCACTTTTTCTCTTGAACTATCAACTGCAACAGCACCCATATAACCAATATTAATCAGACGAATCACCGTATTATCCTCTAATGACACAAAATAGGTACGGTCGCCCCATCCTCCTCCAACGAAAATGAAATTATCACTCTTTTGTCCTGCAACAGCTACAATTCCTGTACACTCATTCATTCGGAATTCTTCTATTTTACTGTCATCTGACGATGTCCATCCGTCTTCACCAAATTTTCCCAATATTGTTTTCACAGATTGAGTTTGATAATACTTAAACTTCACATTGTCAGAGGTGTACCTTTTACCTTCCACTTCCAATGTTATCTCGTTATAGCCAGGCAACTGCTTGGGGATAAGCCCATACAATTCATTTCCGTTGTTGTTTACTATAACCGCTTCCTTATCGGCAAAGAAAACTTTGACTTTTCCGGTCGTATCAACTGGAAAGTTTCCTTTGATAATAAAAGAATCGTTGATTCTTCCCCAGTCGGGTGACATGGATTTTAACTCAATAGGCTTGCTCGAATCATAATAGTTGCCTATTTCAGGCCATTTCTCAATTACTTCTTCGCCATTACAACTTGCGAACAAAATACTTAAGAAAAGAAAAACAAAATAAAGCTTGTTGTTCTTCATAATATATAAGTAGTGGGGTTCTATGTTTTTCATTACTAATAGTAGTCATTGGTACCAGCCCCCCCTTTAAATACCAAAGCTACGTAAAACTCATTGCAGATTACCGAAAGTGATATGTATCGCTACGGTTATCTCTGATTCTACAATCTTTACATAATAGCTGACTTAACCGTCATTATCATACATACATTTCATAAGATTAACTTGATTAGATTTAACATAACAATAACTCCATCGATATACATTCCGTACATCGATACACAAAGCTACAGAAGTGTACCCAATACACTTTTAGATATTAGATATATAATTTTAGATATTAGATATTCTAACTAATAAATAATAAAAAAGAGGAAAAAAGAAGTAAATCACACCTCTGTAGGAGACTTACCAAAATACTTTTTAAACACCGTACTAAAGTAACTGATACTGGAATAACCACAAAGTTCGCTAACTTCCGTGATAGTGTATTTATGAGATTGGAGCAATTCTAAACCCCGGTTTAAACGAATGGATTTAATAAACTCAATAGGCGATTGACCTGTCAATGCTTTTATTTTTTTATATAACAGGGAACCGCTCACATGCATTTCCATAGCAAAGCTTTCTTTGTCAAAATCCAGATTTTGCATATTATTATGAATCACCTCCACGGCTTTTTTCACAAACTGATCATTAAGCTCATTCGCCAGAATAACCTGTTGCTCATCATTCTCCGGTTTTATCAATTTCAAAGCTTTCTCTCTGACGATTTCCCTGTTTCGCATAAGGGACTTTATCCGTTGCTCCAAAAGTGATATATCAAAAGGCTTTGTGATATAATCTTCTGCCCCCAGACCTAAACCTTCCAATTGGTCACTTTTATCACAAAGTGAAGTTAACAGGATTACCGGAATATGCGAAGTTTCAAAAGTAGATTTGATCAATTTACATAACTCAAACCCATCCATATCAGGCATCATCACATCTGAAATAATCAATTCAGGAGATTCTTTCTGAAGCAATTCCCATGCTTCATTACCATTGCCAGCTTCTAAAATGTAATATTGATTTTCAAAAGAATACTTCAGGAAGTTCCGCAAATCCTTATTATCGTCCACGATTAATATAGATTTCTTCTTTCCGGATCTATCATCTTCCTGTTTATATTCCGACTGATCAGACGGACCATCGGCAGATATGATATTGCCCGGTTCTTCATGTTCAACAGGTGCAACCTCAACCACTTCTTTATAAGGGATGTTTATTTTGAATAAAGAACCTTCATTCTCCTTACTTTCAAGCGAGACTTTTCCCTCATGCATCAAAACGTAATTCTTCACCAATAACAGGCCTATCCCAGAGCCTACCATGCGTGAATTAACCTTATTATCTCCCCTATAAAACTCTTTGAACAGTTTCTTCTGGGCATTATCCGAGATACCCAATCCATAATCTCTTACCTCCAAGCTCCAATAGTACTCATTACAATTCAATGTAAGCTCCACTTTACCATTCGTATGGGAATATTTGATTGCATTAGATATCAAATTATCAACGACTTTCTCTATTTTCAATTCATCGACAGCTGACATATAAGATTCCCTGTTAGAGACAAACTCCAATACAACATTCTTTTTTCCCGCTGTAGACTTGAACATTGTTTTCCGCCTGTACACCAAATTAACAATATCAACCATTACCAGAAACAGTTGTCCTTTCCCCATATCCACTTTCTGGAAATCCAAAAGTTGGGTTGCGACATTAGATAAACGTTCAGACTGTTCCGTAGCCAGATTCAGATAATAGTGCCCTTTCTCTGACAATTCTTTCTCTTTATTCAATTCCTGAATAGGCGCGTTTATCAACGTTATCGATGTACGAAGATCATGAGCGGTATTTGTGAAAAAACGGATTTTATCTTCGGCATGGCGCTGTTTCAAACGATTTATATAGAACTTAAGCACAAAGAATGTGATGCTCATTATAATAATGAATATCACTAGACGGAACCACCACGTCTGCCAGTAAAGCGGTATAACGTGTATATCCAATGTACGTTCATCGACTATCTGAGAAAGTGAATTATTGTACATTCTTACTTTAAGCCGGAAATTTCCATTAGGAATATTGGTATAAGTAAGTATTTGCTGGCTGGAAGGATGTGACCACTCCGCATCAAGACCTTCCATTTTCCATGAAAATTTTATTTCTTTGGAAGAAACCCCAATAGGCAATACCTCAAGTGTCAGAGTATTCTGATCATATTTGAATGAAATATCTGTTTGCTTATTAACCGGAATTCCACGTAACAAATCTTGATTTTCTCTGATAGAACTGCCGGAAATAGTGATATTCTGGAAATAAATCTCCCCGTTGAGCTGGGTATGATATAATTTATCGGGGTTAAACATTACCGCTCCATTATTTGTACCCCACATTAATTCACCATTGCGTAATTTGCAGCTGGCATTCACATTGAACGAAGCACTGGAAAGAGCTAAAGTAGAATAATAAGTATGCACCGTGCTGTCGGCAGGATTATAACGACACAAACCATTTTCCGTACCTAACCATAAATACCCATTATCATACATGACACTGTTAACATAATTAGATGGCAATCCGGATTCCACTGTTATTTTATGAGTTTCACGATTCGTGTAATTATAGTGTAGCAATCCGTCTCCGGAAGTAGCCACCCAAATATCATCCTCCATTACTAAAAGATCTTGTGCAAGGCATTCCGGTAAAAAAGTGATTTTCCCCGTTTCTTTGTCTAACAAAAGCACAGAATAAGTACAAGCCAGCAACATTTTTCCCGGAGAAAACTCCATAAACGTACGCATGGGCTGTGCACCATACGTATGAAAACGTTTTTCTTTCGTTAAATAACATATTACATCTTGGATACCTCCAATCCAGATATCACCCTCGCTATCCTTATATATATTCATTATAAATTTACCATCAGACTTCAAATCCGATGTATTCCGTGGATAATGAACCAATTCTTTTCCGGTATTCCGATCTAAAACATAAAATCCGGATGAGAACGAACCCGCCCAGATGTTTCCTTCATCATCTTCACATAAAGCCAGAAAGACCTGCGCCTGTTCCTGTTTATTCTGATAATAAGTATCCCATTCATTAGTAGCTACTCTCCACCTGCTTATCCCATTATTCGTAGCAAACCAGATATCTCCTTTACTATCTTCCAGTATCTTGTTTACATTATTATTCCCTAAAGAATTCGGATTATTAACCTGATGGGTAATTTGATTAATTAAAGGAGATTTCCAGTCGAAGAAAGAAAGTCCGCCAGTATAGGTAGCGACCCATACTCTTTGCTTACCATCGCAATAAATATCATAAACTCCATCCCCGCGAAGAGAGAAAGGATTATCAATATCTTCTTTCAGAATGTTCAGAACCGTTTTTTTATCCTTATCCAATTCCCATACTCCCTGTCCGTCAATCCCAACCAATAATGTCGAATCAGAACTTTCCGTTATCACTCCGATTGGCTGCTTTGGAAAATCAGAAAATGGCAATAACGATTTTTTTTGCATATCCAGATAAAAAAGACCGTCAGTAGAAGTTCCTATCCATAAAACCTCTCCTTTATTATCATAAAAAAGACTGTTTATCTGAAAAGTATTATTTATTTCACATACACTTTTTTGCTCCAATGTATTCATATTCAGCAAACTAATGCTATCCTGATACGTTACAAGTAAGTGTGTCTGATCATAAGGTGCTATGTTCTGTGTCAGATTTTGTTTCTCACCTATTTGAGTAAATATTCCATTTTTATATTTGCACAATCCTCCGGACGTGGGAATCCAAAGAGTCTGTTCATCATCAATAATGATTTTACCTACACTTAAAAAAGTATTATTGAAAGATATTCTGAGATCCAGAAATAAATCAAACCGGTCATACAGTTCATTATAATGAAAGAATTGCCCATTATTCGTATATGCTATTAAAAACGAGTTATTATAGGCCAGCTTGACATTTATGATATTGGCAGTTTTATAAGGAAGTTGATAAATGCGATAATCACTTTCCGTAATTCTCAATATACCCGTTTTAGAAGAAGCCCAAATAAAGCCATTCTCATCTTTGCAGACAGAAGCCATTTCCCGCATGGAAATTCCATACATCGTATTAATATTATAAAACTTCACATCTGAAGCATATATATTAAAAATAGAAAGAAAAAGAAAGAATATAAGCAGCCGTGATTTCATAATATTACTGTTAGATGCTGCAAATATAATATATTTGAAAGCAACCAACCAATATATGCATTATTTTGTCTAATTTTGCACCTCGTTTCACAAAAAGTACAGATTATTTATGAAAGCGTTCGAATTCAGACCAAAGCTATTCACGGCTTTGAAGAACTACTCGAAAGAATTATTCATGGCAGACCTGATGGCCGGTATCATAGTAGGTATCGTTGCTCTCCCGCTTGCTATTGCATTTGGTATTGCATCCGGTGTATCACCCGAGAAAGGTATTATCACGGCAATCATTGCCGGATTCATTATCTCCATGTTGGGAGGTAGCAAAGTACAGATCGGTGGTCCTACAGGAGCTTTTATCGTTATTATTTATGGCATTATCCAGCAATACGGAGAAGCGGGATTGATTGTTGCCACGCTAATGGCGGGAGTCATTCTTATTCTGTTAGGGATATTCAAGTTGGGTGCTGTAATCAAGTTTATACCCTATCCTATCATCGTGGGATTTACCAGTGGTATTGCTGTCACTATCTTCACTACGCAGATAGCTGATATCTTCGGACTTAGTTTCGGTGGTGAAAAAGTTCCCGGAGATTTTGTCGGGAAATGGATGATCTATTTCCAGCATTTCGATACCATCAACTGGTGGAACACAATTGTCAGCATTGTAAGTATTGCAATTATTGCCATAACCCCGAAATTCTCAAAGAAGATACCGGGATCTCTGATTGCTATCATTGTAGTAACGGTAGCGGTATATCTGATGAAGACGTATGCCGGAATCAACTGTATAGATACCATTGGCGACCGCTTCAGTATCAAAGCGGAACTGCCGGATGCAGTAATGCCTTCACTAAACTGGGAGGCTATTCAGGACTTATTCCCTGTAGCCATTACCATTGCGGTATTAGGAGCCATCGAATCGCTGCTTTCCGCTACGGTAGCGGATGGTGTTATTGGCGATAAGCATGATTCCAATACGGAATTGATAGCACAAGGAGCTGCCAACCTAATAACACCCCTGTTTGGTGGTATTCCTGCCACCGGTGCTATTGCACGTACAATGGCTAATATAAACAATGGTGGTAAAACTCCTGTTGCAGGTATGATACATGCAATGGTACTTTTGCTTATCCTTCTGTTCCTTATGCCGTTGGCACAATATATTCCAATGGCTTGTCTGGCAGGTGTATTGGTGATTGTCTCTTATAACATGAGTGGTTGGCGCACGTTCAAGGCACTGCTGAAGAATCCGAAATCAGACGTAACCGTATTGCTGATCACTTTCTTCCTGACAGTTATTTTCGACTTAACCATCGCTATTGAAGTGGGTCTTGTCATAGCTTGTGTACTCTTCATGCATCGTGTTATGGAAACCACTGAAATTTCTGTTATTAAAGATGAGATTAATCTGAATGAAGAATCTAACAGTAAAGAAGATGAAGAAAACCTGTCTATCCCTAAAGGTGTGGAAGTATATGAAATAAACGGCCCTTACTTCTTTGGTATTGCCACCAAGTTCGAGGAAGTCATGTCCAGACTGGGTGATCGCCCCGAAGTGCGCATTATCCGTATGAGAAAAGTACCCTTCATCGATTCCACAGGTATTCACAACCTGACTAATCTTTGCCAAATGGCGCAACGGGAGAAGACAACAATCGTACTTTCCGGTGTGAATGAAAAGGTGCACAAAGCATTAGAGAAATCCGGCTTCTATGAACTGCTGGGTGAAAAGAATATCTGCCCGAATATCAATGTGGCATTGGAAAGAGCAAAATCACTTCTAGCATAACTTTCTCCTCAGATTTTATCAACATATTAACGTTTCACAAATATGCGTAGTCTCATATATTTGTGGAACGTTTTTTCATTCAAAAAATAAGCATATTCTATCTTTGAAAAACAGGACATAAATAACAACCAAATAAACTCATTTTTCGACCAGATAAGCATATAAACTACTATATTACACCCTATTCTTATTACAAAATCTTTACCAAGCCCCTAAAAAAGGTTATATTTGTTGCCTAAAAGCAAAACAACAAAGACGATGGGAATGGACAAATACGGCAGAATAGTCATATATATTATTATATCTCTATTTTCATTACTGGCATGTAACTCACAAAAAGATGGGAAAAGAGTGCGAAGTGAGGTCGATGCTTTACTAATCAGTAAGTTCGATTCGATATACACTTATCCGGAAAAGATGAAAACATGCTTCAGAGAAGCACAAAAAAAGACATCTGACAGTGCAGCTTACTATAAATTGGAACTTTTTGCCGGATATTGCCTTTATCTTCAGGGATATCCGGACAGTGCTCTGCACATCAATCAAAAGGTTCTGACTTTCTGCAAACAACACCCCGAAACATCCGCCTTAGAGGGCATGTGCTGGAATCATCGTTCTTCACTACTACAGGGAATGAACCAACGAGATTCTTCCATAGCTTGCCTCCACCATGCCTACAATGCCACGTATCGTTCGCACGACCGCCTGGAGCTGGAAAATATATGTATAAACCTAGCTGACGCATACCGCCAGAAAGGAGAGCTTGTCCAAGCTTCCAAATATTACAGAAAAGCATTATGGGTGGTAGACTCGCTGAAATCCGAATATGTCAAATTCAGCATTTACATGGGGCTTGCACAGACTTATGCTGACCTGCATAACTTCACACTGGCACACCGCTACTTTGACTTGGCCGAACAAGTACCCGAACAACGCCTGGAGTATGAGAACTATCATTTTCTGAATTCAAAAGGAAACTGTCTTTACTATGAAGAAAAGTACGCAGAGGCCTTACCCTATTTTCAGCAAGCCTATCAGGTAGTAAAACCGTTCAACCAACCTTCATTTAACGCATTGGTAGAAGCCAATTTAGGGGAGATTTACATGTTACTGGGAAAGCATGACTCAGCCCATTATTATCTGGATAAATCCTGTTCCGTATTAATGAATGACTCCACTGCCAATGAGGAAGTCTTATTCTATCTGAACAGCCTTCAAGGAGCTTTAGCGTTGCGCGAAAATAAACTGGAGGCAGCCAACCGTTATCTTTCCAAACCTTACAACCCACAGCGTATCGGCCCCTCCTACATCTATCTGCACAACAAACGCCTGATGGAGTATTATGCCCAAAAGAAAGACTTTGAAAAGGCTTATAACTACAAAAACATAGTAGAACAATATGATGACTCCATGAGAAATGTACGGAATATCAATAATATCAACGAGATAGATTACCGCTACAGCCAGGACACCACCCTATTGAAAAAAGATATCCTTATCAGCAACGATAAAACCCGACTGTCTCGCCAGCAGAATGCAATCATGTTTTTTGTAGGATTGTTAGTCATATCCATTTTGCTGGCAATATTAATCTTCATCTATATCCGGCGGAAAAACGAGCAGAGATATAACCGCCAAATGGCATTAGCCACACAACTACGTATGGAGAATATAAGAAACCGCATATCACCGCACTACGTATTCAATGTGCTAAATGCAGTGATGCCGACATTTAAGCAATATTCGGAATTAGCACAACCACTCCAGCTGCTTATACAAGTATTGCGTGGAAACCTATTGGCATCTGAAAAAATAGCTGTCGAACTTCAGGAAGAGATAGAACTGGTGAAAAACTACATCGCCCTCCGCAAAGAAACCAATCCGGATAATATACACATCGAATGGGAAATTGACGAACAAGTTCCCATACAAACCCTCATTCCATCCATGTGTATACAGATTCCGGTAGAAAATGCACTGAAATATGCATTCGGAGAAGAATGTGAACAGGAAAATGTACTTTCCATACAAATTTCAAACAAAATCAGAGGACTCTCCATCCATATCCGGGATAACGGCAGCGGATATGATCCGGGAAAACATACCGACTCGAAACGGGGTACGGGAAATGGATTGAAAGTTTTGTTCCGTACCATAGAGCTATTAAATAGCAAGAATTCTGAGAAAATCATATTCGATATTCAAAACTTAGCTACATCCTCCACCTCCCAGCATGGTACTTTGGTGACAATGGTTGTCCCTTTCAATTATCAATTCAATATTTAAAATAATGGCAAATACTATTAAAACTATCATTGTTGACGACGAAATCAACTCTATCCAAAATTTAGAGGATGATTTGAAAACCTATCCTGAAATAGAAATTCTGGACACGTTCACCTCTTCACAGAAAGCAAAGAAAAGCATCATACAATATCAACCGGACTTGCTGTTTCTTGACGTGGAAATGCCATATATCAACGGCATCGAACTCTTACAGGAGATACGCCCGCATGTGCGCAATAATATGCGTGTCATATTCTATAGCGCTTTTGACAAGTATATGCTCGACGCCTTACGAGCTTCTGCCTTTGACTATCTACTGAAGCCTTATCAGACAAACGAACTCAAACAAATTGTAGAAAGAATCAAGCGGGAAAAGAGCAACAACTCCATCAATTTTGACCAAGCCATGCGTCAGTTATTAAGTAACGATTGCAAATTCGCTGTTCAAACCATCAGCCGCTTGTTACTTCTGAGACGGTCCGAAATACTGTATTTTCAATATTCGGATGAAACCCGCTGTTGGCAAATGACCCTGACCAATATGGAACAATACAGATTGCGGCTCAGTACCAAGGCGAAGGATATATTGAACTTCTGCCCTTCTTTCATCCGGGTGAATACGAATTACATTCTGAACATTGATTATCTTTCTTCTGTAGAGAACAATACACTGCGCTGCATACTTTATGCTCCATTCAATCATCTGGAGATTTCGGCAAGCAGACGCCATTACAGCAAAATAAAGGAAGCATTGAACTTCCTGTAAAAAAATACCGTACAAACATTTTTTTGAACCACTTAAGCATAGTTGTTTAAGACTTGAACTGATTTCCTCCAAAGCCCTCTTTTCTGTTAATTTATATTCATTTAAATTTGCTTACAGAAAAGAAGGCGTTTTTTATTTTGTCCGTTTAGTACACAAAATAGCATACGATAATTGAATGAACAGATATGAAAACAGTTCCACGCCCTCCATAAAGTATTAACAACTACTTCTGGAACTAAGTAGAGTAAGGGATATGAAACATGAAAAACTTTATTCTATTTTTACTTTGCAGTTTGTGTCTTCCCCAGTTATCTGCTCAAACCACAAACAATGAAGAGAGACAAAAATATGTTTATCCTCAAAAAGTGTCTCCGACAGGAATAGATAACTATCTATTTTCAACTTATTACTACAACGGAAAGAAGACATACAATCTGCGTAATTCGGTGCTGAGCAATTCCGATATGATATCTGCCATGAAGATAAATCCGGCAGGCTCTTCCTTCGCCATCGTGCAGACGAAAGGCAAGAAAAGCAGCGTTACCGTGTATGATTTATGGATGGCCAACAAGGTGAAACACGAATTCGAAGAAGACATGACACCCGTATCCCTCTGTTACGCGCCCGATGCCAAAAGCCTCGTGATATCCGGCGACAACAAAGAACTGCTGTTCTTCGATACCCGGCAATACGCCCTACAAAGCAAGATGGAAATACCCTTCGTTGCGGAAAACATAGCCATCAGCAGCAGCAACTATTTCATTGCGGCATCCAATGGCAACACACTGGACATCTGGAACCTGCAAACCAAAGAATTGCGCAAAAGCATTGAGGCAGACGATAAAATCAACTGCTTCACCTTCTCCGCCGACAACAACCTGCTTGCCGTATTGACCGCCGACGGCAAACTGAATACCTATGACACCCGCACCTTCTTCATCCTCCAGAGCTACGATGCCATGGGGACAGCGAAATACTGCTACTTCCACCCGGAAGGAAAATACATAGCCATCATCACCGGAGACAACCGTATCTCCATCCTGAACCTGATGGACGAAACAGACCGTGAATACATTGACAATGCCGAAGGCGGAATTACAGACGCACGTTTCCTGAAAAACGGAAAAGGAGAAATCTTTCTGGCATACAATACGGTAAATTCCATCACTTACGAGCTGATGAGCAAACTGTCGCCCAACTACACCAAACTGATGAGCGATGAACTGAGTGACCGCATGAACACCTGGATGAAGATGATGCCCGGCGAAACATTGGAAGAGTACAACCTCCGTGTAAACGACGAGACACGTGCCGAACAAATGAAACTGTTTGAACAAGAAATCGCTACCCGCATGGCCGACAATCTGGTAGAAAAATCGGAAGTAACCTTAGGAAACTATAACCCCACCGACAATGTGCTGGCACTCGAATTCAACACCATGCCCACCATCTACCTGGACGTGCCCACAGAAGAGGTATCCGACTTCATGAATCCCGGCGACCTGGAATTCCGCAACGCCAAGTACGGCCTGACCAAGAACGACAAATTCGAACTTATCTACGCCGACGTATACAACAAGGCTTCCGGAAAAACTTACAAGTACGATAATCTGGACCGTGAGTCATTCGACTATATGAAGTCCGACGACAACTTCATCCCCCTCAATCTGGTTCAGCAATCCAATATGGACGAAATCAAACTACAGGAAATCAAGGAGAGCATCATGAACATGGCTAAACAACAAAAGACGATATCCGACCATACCAAAATATCAGTGGATGCCGGGATTGCATCCGAAACAGATGCCAACGGAAAAAAAATCATGAACTACAACATCAACTTCTCTTACGAAGTGGAACAGGGGTTCTCTGCCCAAGAGGACTTCGGACCAGGGAAATATGCCACCGACCAATCGGGTGCCGCCATGTCCATGTTGGCCATCATGAAGACAGCCTTCGAGAAAGACTTCGCCCAATATGTGCAGGCAGGCAAAAAGCTGCGGGTGAAAATCACCGGAATGGCCGATGCAAGCCCTATTAACGGAAAAATAGCCTACAACGGAGTTTACGGAGAATACACGAACGAGCCCGTATATAAAGATAATGACTTATCGAACATCACAGTCACCAAAGAAAGCGGTATCACCCAGAACGACCAGCTCGCTTTCCTCCGTGCCGTAGGCGTAAAAGAGTATCTTCTGCAAAACATTCCGGCCTTCTCTAAAATGAATTCCGACTATAACTATTATATCGAGGTGACCAAAGAGAAAGGCAGCGAATACAGAAGAATCAGCGTAGCATTCACCTTTGTAGATGCATTTTAATCAATCTCTATAATATGATGAAGAAACAGTTATTGTCAATTGGTTTGTTGGTTTGTTCCTGCATCGCATATCAGCCGGTGCAGGCACAATCGCTTGATAAGGCTAATACGGAATACAAGAATTTTGTCCGCCTGAATAATGAGAATGCGGACAAAGGCACGCTCTACGTAACCCTGTATGACTGTTACAAAGAGTATGTAGCCGTACTGAAGTCCGCTGCCCCCGGCAGCCCCTCCTACGAGCAGGCAAAAAGCACGTTGCGCGACATCCATCCGTATCTTCAGAACGGAGCCATCTACAATTCGCAGAAGGGAAGCCAGCAAAACGCATTGCTGATGGCGCAAGCTTATATAGATGTTCCGCTGATGGAAGCCTTTCGGACAGAGTCTTTCCCGAAAGACAACTACTACGCCACAATGGCTTACTTTGCCGCATCCGGCACTTACAATGTGAAGGATTATGCGAAAGCAATCGTCTATTTCCAAGAGTACCTGAAGACCGGGGATCCAAAGAACAGGAAAAGCGTATTCAGCTACATGGCAAAGGCATGCTCAAATATTAAGAACTATACTTTGGCCAAAACCGTGCTCGATGAAGCGATAAACAGTTATCCTTCGGACTTCAACCTCCTGTCTATGGGCATCAACTGTTGCATCGACCTCAAGGATAATGAAGGTTTGCAGAAATATGTATCCAAAGCATTGATTATAAAACCCAACGACAACACCTTGCTCAACATCCAGGGGAAACTCTACGAAGAAACGCAGGAATACCAGAAAGCACTGCAGGTTTATACCACGCTGCGCAACACCAATCCGCGCAGCTTGGACATATACAAGCATCTGGGACTGAATTATTATAATCTGGGAGTGCTTTTCAACAATAAAGGCACCATGGAAAAGAATTCATCGGCTGCCAAAAAACTCATAAAGCAATCCGAAGAGTACTTCTCGGCTGCCGTGACTATCTTCAAAGACGTACTGGCATCAGACCCCACCTCTCTGAAATATATGGAAGCGCTGGCTACCTCCTACCAATGTCTGGGTAATTCGGGCGAAATGAGCGCCCTGAACAATAAGATATCTTCATTGGGCGGAAATGCCGTATCAGCTTCTTCCATACCTTCACTGATGGCTTTCTCGGACAACAATGTCCCAACTTCACCCCCTACGGGAACCTCTACAACGGCAAAAAACTACAACTCACAGCTCTTTGCAACCCCTGCGGCAACCGCCTCTGCAGAAGAAGTACCCGAATACCAGACTTTTGCCAAAAGCTACGTAGAAGAGAAAATAAAAATCTGGCAGCTCAAGGACGATTATGAAACAGTAGACGAATATAAGGCACGCGTAACCGAAACCACCCGCGACGCCAAGGTCAAAGAACTCCTGGCGGAAGCCGAGAAACAATATATCCGGACTTATACACAGGGCATACGCTTCAGCGAAATGGAGTTGAAACCATACGATGCCGACAACCGCGCTTTCCTTGTAGAATCTAAATTCGGCGAACTGGTGGTTCCCGTTCCCCGCGAGAATAATGAGGCCCGTATCTTCGAGAGCAGTTGGAAAGGAATGCAGTTTAAAGATCCCCAATTTTGCATTAACAATGGAAAGTTGGCATTAGCAAGTCTGACTTTCGTCACCCCCACCGGCAACTCTTACCGGTACGATAATAAGGAAGCGGTAAATTATGCGGCAACCACGGTAGACGTGCGTTTCGATGCCATCGACTATGGTATACTGGCACAAGCAGACGCCTCTACTGCTCCTGCTTCAAGGATACAAAAGAATGAAATCAAGGTTGGAAGTTCGGATGTAGATATAAACATACCGGAAGTACGTGCCAACAACGACAAAACCTTTGCCGTCATTATTTCTAATGAGAATTATACCATGGTATCTAAAGTTCCAATGGCACTGAACGACGGAGAAACCTTCAGCCGCTACTGTGAAAAGACATTAGGAATACCTAAAGATAATATCCGTTTTTATCCCGATGCTTCCTACGGAACGATGCTACGTGCCATGCGTGATATCAAAGATATATCCAATGCTTATGCGGGACAAATAAAAGTAGTGTTCTACTATGCCGGCCACGGCATCCCCAACGAAGCCACTAAAGACGCTTTCCTGCTTCCTATTGACGCCGACGGTCAGCAGACAGAAGGATGCTACTCGCTCAACAAACTCTATACGGAACTGGGCGGACTGAACGCCAATTATGTAGTGGTCTTTTTGGATGCTTGTTTCAGTGGTGCACAACGTGATGGCGGTATGCTTGCTTCCGCCCGTGGCGTAGCATTGAAAGCGAAGAAAGAAGATCCGAAAGGAAACATGGTTATCTTCAGTGCCGCCTCGGGCGATGAAACTGCTTTTCCTTATAAAGACAAAGGACATGGATTATTCACTTACTTCTTACTAAAGAAGTTACAGGAAAGCAAAGGGAATACAACGCTGGAAGAGCTAGGCAGTTATCTGACGGAGAAGGTTAAACAGCAATCGGTTGTAGTGAACCGGAAAGTACAAACGCCAACAGTATCTCCTTCGGCAACGTTAAGTAACAGCTGGAAAGAATTAAAGCTAAAGCCATAACGGAACAATCATAACTCTAAAAATACAGAACAAATGAAGAAATTACTATTACTGGGCTTTTTCCTCTCGCTGGGCGGCTTTTATCTATCCGCACAGAACACGGTGAGTGGAATTGTTACGGACAAGAAGGGAAATCCTATTCCGGGAGCCAAAGTTGAAATCAAGGGAGGGACTGAATCAACTATTACAGAGCTGGACGGTACGTTTACACTGGAGACAAAAACTCCGGCGCAAAAGGTGAAAGTCTACTATGTGGGTATGCAGGCGAAAGAACAGAAGGTGAAACCGGATATGCTTATCAAAATGTCGGACAGCAGCTGGTGGCGGGAAAAACCGGACAAGTATCGGTGGCTGGTGGGCGTGCAGATGGCTGTTCCGGATGATTGCCTGGAACTTACGCCTTCTTTCGGATTGATGCTGGGACGGGTGAAGAACATTGGTTGGTATGTGAAAGGAGTGTACAGCAAGAAGCAATCGACAGCAGGCAGTATGGGTGAAGAAGATTACTATTGGACTACCGGCAAAAGCAAATGCAGCTATGTGTCGGCAACGGGGGGTGTCATTGTCCGCCTGTGGAGCCCGATTTATCTGTATGCAGGTGCAGGATATTTTGACAGGGAAGCAGCCTGGCAACTTGCCAATGGTGATTATTATAAGTACTCTCCAGATACTTATAGTGGTGTAGCTGCTGATTTTGGTGTAATGCTGAAAATAAAGAGATTTTTTATCAATGCCGGTGCTACTTATGGCTTTCCGCTTGACGGCGGCTATGACAGCACAAAAAAAGGCGTAGGTAATTTCGGTGTAGGTATGTACTTTTAATTAAATGGAAAGAGAAATATGAAAAATATGCGATATATATTAGGTATAATGCTGGGAGTCTGCCTTCTGGTAAGCGGATGTCAGAACATGACTGAGCCGGAAAGGAGTATACCCACAATAGAAACAAAAGATGTAATAAACGTAACATCAACTCAAGCTACCTTTGGGTATAAAATTGAAGACATGTTTTTGGGATACCATCGCTATTACATCTTATTGTCTACTTCTCCAGATATGAGCAATGCTGAAGAATATCATTTGTACAATATAAATGAATATATGTCAGTCAATAATTTGACTCCTGAAACAACTTATTATTATGTGGCTTGCGCTTCAGATGATATCACTGAGATACGCGGTGAAGTAAAATCATTCACAACCCTATTGGGATTCAGCATAAACTCCATATCCTTAGTGTCTTGGGACGGGGAGGAAAGCACACCATTCAAATATGATGGTACCGGAAGCGTATCAATAGCGCTTACGGAGAAATCAAATGGGGATATTTCTATATGGAAGAACGTGCGGTTAGTATATAATGAAGAAACCAATAAGTGGGGTTTTGAGAATCAGACAAGCGGCATTACATTAGGAACTACCCCTATAACAGCCTACGCTTATTATCCCAATAACAACCACACCAAATATTCCAATTTGAAACTTACCGTAGTAACAGATTATACTAATTATGACTATTTGTATGGATGTAGCGAAGAATTAACACAAAGTCATTCAGAAGCAAATATCAAACTAAAACACGCTTTGGCACGTGTCATCCTTTCTGTTACAAAAAAATCGAACAGTAGCTATAATAAAGAAGTTCTGCGATTTACTCTTTGGGGGGATAAGAACATTTATAGTAGTGGTATACTAGATATTACTACGGGAGAAATAACCAACCTAACATATAACAGCAAAGATGGAGCACATACAGACTATACGGAATTTGTTCCAAGTAGTGAAGCAACTCAAATCGAAATGTTTGCTATACCGACTTCATTCAAAGAGAAAGAAGCCTTTTTTAACTATATAGAACGAGAAGTTGGTAATTATAGTGGAAAAATCCAAAGTGTGTATTTGCCCGCAAGCGAGTGGAAGGCAGGTTATCAATATACTTATCCTATAATAATAGGTGATACAGACGTTACTATAGGTGATGTAATTGTGGAAGAGTGGAACAATAATAATGCCGGTGATATCACAGTTAACGACTAAAAAACGAAAGAAGATGAAAAAAAATCAATCTATATTTTATCTGGCAACGATGATAGGCAGCATGCTGTCCGTTGCGTCATGTAACAATGCGGAAGAAGTTGACTCTATCGACAAACAAGTGCCGCTGGAAATACAGGTAGGAGGAGTACAGGCTACCCGAAGTATTATTGAAGGCAACAAGCTGCCTGAAGAGTGCCAGTATGGTATTTTTGCCTTGGAAGGAAGTAGCGGAGATGTAGCTTTAACAGATGGCATCAATGCCCGGGTAGACTATATTAAAGGAGCAAGCACTCTTAGCCAAAATATCTACCTGCCAAATGGAGTTAATTCAACGATCTATGCATACTATCCTTTTAATAAAGAATATGACAGTACCGATTTTTTAATCGGTGCCATGCGTATTGAAACCGATTCACAAACGGATTATCTATACGGCTATAGTGCCGACAGCGATAACAAACTAACACAGGTCAATACAGAGCAACCTAAGGCTAATATCTACTTCAAGCATGCCCTGGCTCGCGTGACGATGAGAATTAAGAAAGCGGCAGATAATGAGAATACTTATAAGTTTCCTTATATCAATCTCTTGAATGTGGATAAAAACGCCTACATAAATGTGTTGGAGGGCGGTGCAATCCTTGATCCTTCAGGAACTGCCAATCTTACCGCGAAACCTTCTGATTATGCGCTTGAGAACTCTGACAATGAAATTGTCGCTGATTTCCTTGTCATTCCGAGGAATACGGAAGGGAAAAAGATCATGCTGAATATGAGTGATAATATCAGCAGTTTCGAAAATGGACTTTCTGCCGCTGTACCGGTGACGAACTGGCAGGCGGGGCAGCAGTATACGTATATGGTGACGATAAAGAAAAACAATCTGGAAATCAGTCAAGCAGAGATTACTCCGTGGGAGAATAAGGAACAGGGAGGAATTGAAGTAGGAGATGATAACTATATGATGGCTGTAGGGGGTAGTACCGCCAACGCTGTTGACTTAGGTCTCAGCGTGAAATGGGCAAGTTGGAATGTAGGCGCTGCTTCCCCTGAAGAATATGGAGGATTGTATGGTTGGGCAGATCCTACAGGCAAAAAGATTTCTATGGACGTAGCTGATTATAACATAGAAACAGATATTTGGGGTACAGAATATGATATATGCCGTATGCAATGGGGAGTAAACTGGCGGCTACCTTCTGCCGAAGAATTAGAAGAACTAAGAACAAATTGTAGTTGGACATGGATCACTCAAAATGACATCACCGGATATAGAATAACGGGAACGAATGGTAATGCCATTTTCTTACCGGCCAGTGGCTACCGAAAGGGTACAGAATTAAATAACCGTGATCATTCTGGATGGTATTTATCAGGTACATGGAATACAGGGAATCATCTCCCCACTTTTTTAGACTTCGGAGATAATTACACAGAAATCGTATGCATATCACCATGTTATGGTTTTTCTGTCCGCCCTGTTTCTGAAAAATAATATTCCATGCTACGGCAGAATTAAGAAAATTGAAAACAAATAGAAAATTAAATATATGAAATCAAATATAACACTATTACTTCTTTGCACAGGCATCATAGCTTTCTGTTCCTGTAGCGATGAGAATGAAGGAGTGGTCAGGAATTCCTCACTTCGTATCACTACCGAAATTGCCACCCGTTCAGTGATTGAGTCTACTTCATTCAATAGTGGCGACCAGATAGGTGTGTTTGCTTTTGATGCAAATAGCACCAATGTACGTGCAACATACGGCAACAAGTGGGATTTGGAAAGTGATATTTCACTGGCAGAGACCCCTACCCCAATCTATGCCTATTATCCTTATACAACTGATTGTGACTATCAAACAGTCAGAGTCGATATTGCTCCTGATGCGATTGTTACAGGTCAGGCTGATTATCTTTATGGAAAATCGGTAGAAGATGTAAGCGCCACTTCTCCCGAAGCACTTATCCGCTTCAAACATGCTTTGGCACGCATCACTCTGTCCATCAAACGGAGCGCTGATGATGCGGGCTACGGGGTACTTTCTAATGTTTGCTTACAAAATGCCGGAAACAACACTGTGATTTCAACTTCCGGATGGATGGATGTCACTACAGGAAAAATATCAAGCAGTGGAACCGGTTCCATTTCATTCGATATGAACTATACACTCAGCAACGAAACTGCTCAGAATATAGATATACTTGTAATCCCTATTGCAATGGAAAAGGAAGGGATGGCGGAATTGGCATTGACTATTGACGGTTCGCAATACATGGTGAAGATGCCTGCCGCTACATGGGAGGCAGGGCAGCAATACACTTATCCTATTACGATAAACAGAACGGACGCTCATATAACACAAGCTAAAGTAGGCGATTATTATTATAGCGACGGCACTTGGTCAACAATATATAATACAAACAAGAACTGTATCGGAATTGTATTTGCATTAAGTAAAGAGAAAGATGGAGATATCGATGTGAATTTAGAGGAATCTCTGCATGGAAGAATTGTAGCTTTAACAAATACAGACAAAGGAGGCAGGTGGGTTGACAAATCAAAAGATATAGAAGGAATTCCTAATTATTCCGCACTTGCAGGAGATGACCGGGATGTACTCACCTCATATTTACCAATCGATGGATATTCAAGATACAGCCGTAAAGAGCCTATCTGGAATCTACCATATAATTATATCAATTGGCCTACAGAAAAAAACCTGGAATTTGCATTGACGGATTATGCCGGACGTAAAAATACAAGTCACTTGATTGAAGATACCCAGTCAGCAGCAGCAATATGCCATTCATATTCTTTATATAATATGGAAAATGGAGTTTGGTATCTGCCCGCTGCCGGAGAAATGGCACGGCTGTTTATGGCATGTGCAGCAGGAAAGATCAGCCAAGATACGCATCCGATATTTAAAAATTTAACAAAAACTTACAATGTAGATATAGTAGCTTTTTATTGGACCTCTACAGAAAATACTGATAAGTATGCTTGGGAAGCAGGATTTGGAGAATGTCATTTATTTTATGAGGAAAAAACAACACCTTTATATGTCCGCCCCGTCTCTTCATTCTAAGCATTTATTATGAACGCTCCGACGGTATATCACATCTTATATGCAAAAAGTAATGAATATCCTTTTTAGAACTTACAGTTCGTTCAGCCTTATCAATCGTCCTGTTCATCGGCTTTCCGGCTGAAAGTATCTCCTGAAAGAACATTTTTGCTTTCAGGAAATACTTCTTTAGTAGACAAGAGGGTAATCATTGTGTAAAAACTGTATAGAAAGGAAGCAAATAAAAAGTTCCGCCCGTCACCGCTCTATATAAACGGTGACGGGCGGAACAAAAATATTAAAGACGAAAATGGAATGACAGTTCCCGCCTATTCTGTTACTTTACAGTTCTTCAATCTCTTTTTCCGACAGATTTCTATTCAATATAGTTTTTCGATAAGTTGTCAGCACTTCAACACTGATAGCCGTCAAACCCTTTGCCGGTCGGCGATTGACGGTAGTGCTGACAGTGTGATTATAAGTGACGACAAACGTTTTGTCAGCACTGGATTTTAGACCGTTTTTGAATGTATACTACTGTCAGTCAAAAGAATACTTCATATTTTGCAACTATGGAATAATCTCCCTGTTTTTTGCATAAAAGGCCTTTCCTTATGATATTTATCGCAGCGGAAACCCATATTCTGATATATTTCAATTGACGGGATGAGCGTTGACAGTCAGTCATCGCCACTTCATCTCCCTGTACTAAATGATTTAGCATCACTGCAAGGCAGGTGCAGTGTTACTGCAAAGCAGTTTCAGCATCACTGCAAAGCGTTTGCAGCATCACTGTAAAGCATTTGCAGTATTACTGAAAAACATATGCAGCTGTGTTGAAAGCTATATGCAGCGACGTTGCAACACAGATACAACGCTACATTACTTCTTATAAAGCTACAGAAGTAACTTATTCTACCTAAAGAACAAAATAAAGCAACCAACCCTTCATCTCTAAAAAGATTATGACCGAGTAATCCTATTTTTTGACCGAATAACCATTAATATCTATATCATAAACACTTTCCTGCTAAATTTACTTTTCAAAATTCTTAATTTAATTGTATTTTTGTTATTATCAAAAGTATCAAACAAGATAGATTGGATTCTATATTTATAAATAAATATTAAATTATATGATTATGAAAAAGTATTATGTAATAGCTATCAGTGTATGTACCATAATGTTTTTGGCACCATTGTCTACCTTGGCACAACAACAAGAACTATTTATAGAGTATTTAGATAAACTGAAAAAACAATATCCTAATCCTGCGAATATGATTAAGGAAATGAGTGATTCCAATCAGTTTTCCATGAATGTCTGGGCCGACATGAAAAAGGCGAACAATGAAGGGAAATATTTTATATGGCAAAACAGCATACTCAAAATATACGGATACACAACGTCATACGACACATTGAAGAATTACGATAATCAACGTAATAATGTACCCGAAGATGAGTTTAAAAATGCATTGTATGCTTTATTAACGCACGTTATTGAAAATGGATGGTCAACAATGGACAAATTGAAAGGAGCAATGGAGCATCTAACATTTAATCAATTGAAAAACTTGGGTTTAGCATCCTTTTCTTTCCGTAGCAACAAAAATGTAAATAAATATATCACAGCGGGAATAGTATTCGATATAGATGGCGGGCGTGCGCATTACCTTCTCTTGGAATATAATTATAGTGAAAGTGACCTACTTTCTACTTATGCTTTGATGAATCTGAAAAGTTGTAAGAATTTAGTAGAATAAAATCCACAAAAAGATATAAATCCTTCCATAGTATTCGGACTACTCACGAAGTTTATAATGTGGAAATAGAACTGAAAACAACAATATGTGATATAGGAAAAAAGGACATTTACTCAAGCTCCCTGCTATACTGATAAAGTGTCGGGATGGACTGAAAGTAGCAGAATGTAATATGTCTAAATCCTCTCTATCTCTTCTATTGATAATCCGGTGACATTTGCAATTTGCTCCACAGGCATATTGATGTGCTTCAAATTTTGAGCAATCTCTATGCTTCTCTCCGCTTTACCTTCCAATTTACTTTCCAATTTTGCGGAATCCAGCACATCATTCTGAATCATCATGGCATTCAGGTGCTCATCATAGGCCATCCGTTCCTTAGGAGACATGGAGTAGTATTTCAATTTTTCCCTTGCCTCGCTTAAACCCGGAGCACTGGTATCGGGACATATAGTACCATCTTTCAAATATTTCATCCATTCTTCCAGCGGAGTAAGAGCTACCTTATCAAACTCATTCACACGAATAAGGATATATTCGGGAAAAATTTCAGCAGGCATACGTTGGATAATGGCATTCTTTTCCTTGACATTTACTTGTAATCGGTCGCCCGTATGAACACCTACAAAGTGGTTTTGTCCGTGATACAGATAATCGCTCCCCTTACCTATATCGAAATAAAGGATGCTTATGGAATAGATTTTCTTTACTTTATAATAGGTCTCACCCAAAGAAATATGTTCGGTGATGGCTTTTGCCACTCCATAAAGAATACGCTCCAGATAGAATAATTCACGGGTATTCTGAATCTCAATGATGATGATTTCATCTTTGCTGTTGCGTGCCTTGATGTCTACACGGTTAAATTTATCTTCGGCGAATTGCTGGTTACCTTCGCTTTCCAGTATCTCGATAATGGTTATTTTTTCTCCCAGAAATACAGTGAGAAAACCTTCCAGAACGTCGAAATTAGCCTTCTGGCGAAGAAGCCGCTTGATGGCCCAATCAAAGCGGATATATCTGTCTTGCAGTTCTTCCATTTTTCTTTTATATTGAAGATGAATTACTTATTCACAAAGTTACGCTTTTTAGGTAAAAGTACAAGCGAATGAAGAAAGAAATCATTAGTGAGAATTTACTGAATAGCAGTAATTGATTACTATTAAAAAAACTACCTTTACACCCTAATCGAAAAAGAAACATCCATGCCACAGTCATCCGGTAACAATAGCGACTACGCCCTTATCATCAGACCATCAGAGATTTGGAATATTCATGTCGCCACGCTATTCCACATAGAGGAACACGAGTTTTATTTCATCACAACAGGAAAGGTAGAAGCGGTCGAAGTGGCAAATGACAAGGCATTGAGCGAACTTGTAACGTTGTGCGCCCAGTGCGAACCCAAAGCCCTTTATGAATCTTTCGGCAAAAAGAAGTTCAGAACCGAAGAAAACTTCCGGGAAAAGGCTGACGCAAAGATGCAACATTACATAAAGCAAATAACGGATAAGAAGCTGAACAAACTCATCGAGGAAGCATCCGGACTGGGCATACATCTGTTTTTCCGTGAAAACAGCAAAAACGAGTTACTTAAGAAAAATGAATTATCCTTGGCCTCATCCGTAGCCGTTCCGCAGATGATATTCAACAAAGGAGAGGAGGGAATTGACTACACCCTCCATCTGAAATTGAACGAAGAAGAAGTGATTGTTCCTTGCGAGCACCATCCTTTCGTGTTTTCCGAAACTCCGGGCATGTTCCTTTTAGGGAACCGGATATACGCTCTTCCTGACGGATTCAGCGGAAAACTATTGTTGCCTTTTCTCAACAAACCCTCCACCTTCATCCCCCAAAGGATGCAGAACGATTATTTTCGACGGTTTATCCTTAAGAATACTTATAAGACTGAAATTCAGGCCGAAGGGTTTGACATTATAGAAGAACAGTGCGAACGGAAATGCAGGATTCTTCTGGAAAGAGACATTTACGGCGAAGCACTGCTTTGCGTGCAGTTTATCTATGGCGATGTCACTTTTGGAGCCAATGACAAACGGAAACTCTTCGTGCGTTTGGAAGAGGAAGAAGGCAGCTTCTGTTTCAAAAAATTCACCCGGGATGAAAGTTGGGAGCTGGAAAAGAAGAAAATACTGAAAGAGGAATTGGGTATGCCCGAAAAGGAGGCACTCGCTGTTCTTATCGAGTGGCTGAAGATACATGCAGAAGATTTGAAAAAAGTAGGGATAGAATTCTTTCAACCGTCAGTAAACAGATATTATATGGGCGACGCGAAAATCTGCCAATCCGCACAATGGAATAGCGACTGGCTCCGGATACACATCGAAATACATCTGGACAATGGCGCGGTGATTCCATTCCTGAAGCTCAGAGACAACATCTTGAATGAGGAGCATGAATATATGCTGGACGACGGCAGCATATTCCTGATACCCGACGAATGGTTTGCCCGCTATGGCGGCGTCATGATGTTTGGCCGTGTGGATAAAAAACAAATTTCACTCCATCGGTGCCAAATGCCGTTGACAGCGGCAATAGACGTGAATAAGCATGAAGAAATTCCAGACGATTTATCTGTTCCCGAAGGATTGAAAGCACAGCTGAGGCATTACCAGCAAACAGGCTTTGAATGGCTCTACCGTCATTTTGCTGCGCAGACCGGCTGTTGCCTGTCTGACGACATGGGATTGGGAAAAACCATCCAAACCATTGCCCTCCTCCTGAAATACAAGGAAACTCACCGACAAAGCGCGGAACAGTCTGCCACAATCAATGACAGCCTTCCAACCCTTTTCTCCACTGAATCAATGAAAGGTGAAGCGGAGAAAATATCAGACGCCAAATCAGATTTGCCATACAAAACGACACTCGTGATATCTCCCGCTTCAGTAGTATACAATTGGCGAAATGAACTTCACCGGTTTGCACCGCGACTGACGGTTTGCGAATATACCGGAACGGCCGAAGAGCGACGGCAAAAGCGACAAGCGCTCATGCGTTGGGATGTGGTGCTGACCACTTACCAGACGCTACGCAATGACATCGAATCTCTTTCGCATTTCTCCTTCGGCATACTCGTTTTCGATGAATCGCAATGCTTCAAGAACCGGACTTCACAGTTATACCAGTCTGTAATCCGCTTGCAGGCACACCACCGCATAGCACTTAGCGGCACTCCCATTGAGAATTCGCTTAGCGACTTATGGAGTTTGATGAACGTGCTCAATCCTATGCTGCTGGGCGATCACTCCACTTTTCAACGCAATTACATCCATCCGATATCGCAAAACACGCAAGACAGAAAGTCTGCGATACTCCGTACCTTAATCTTCCCGTATTTTCTGAAAAGATCAAAAGAAGACGTTTTGCCGGACTTGCCGGAGCGTCTGGACGAACTTGTATTATGCGAGATGACCGCCGGACAGCAACAGGCTTATGATGAAGAATTGTCGTGCGCGCGCAACTTACTACTGTCTTGCCGCACGGACAAGAACGGTGTAACCCTAAGTGATTCCGCCACAACATCCGCACATGTGCTGACCGCCATCAACCGTTTGCGCCAAATAGCGTGCCATCCCCGGCTTATCAATAAAGAAGACATAGATTCGGGAAAGTTTGCTGAAATTTTTTCACGCTTGGAGACATTGCATGAAACAGATCATAAAGTACTTATTTTTTCTGAATATGTTTCATTGCTCCTGCTAGTGAGAGAGGAAATGGAAAAACGACATTGGACGTATGAAATGCTGACAGGAGAAACCCGCAACCGCGAAACGGTGATAAATAGTTTTGCGGATAATCCCTCCTGCCAATTCTTCTTAATTTCACTGAAGGCAGGAGGTGTGGGACTGAATCTCACAAGTGCGGACTATGTCTTTATGCTTGATCCTTGGTGGAACCGTGCCGCAGAGGAACAAGCCATCAGCCGTGCGCACCGCATCGGACAGCAACGTTCGGTTTTTGTCTATCGCTTCATTTCCTGCGGCACTCTCGAAGAGGAGATTCTCAGTCTGCAAGACCGGAAGCAGTCGCTGGTCGAAGCGGTGTTGCCGATTATCAATAAAAAATAGGAAGCAAGATTTGCCATCTAAGGAAACTTGTTAATTTGCTGTGCATCGAATATATCACATGCCGGTCATATTAGTATTTTGATCTTAGTAATATAAAATAATCCGAAAACAGTCTAATTCACTGCATACAAGAAGTTAAGAGTTTGTCGACAAGGAGTTAACTTCTTGTCGACAAACTCTTAACTCTTTGCAGACTAGAAATTAACAGTATGTATATATTTGATTATCAAGAATATATTTTTGTATTCGAACAACACCATTGTAAATAATTTATTCCACTTACATCCATCAAATCCTTTATCTCTAAATATTCCAGTTCAAGAATATATCTATATGCTTAGTCATGCTCTTACAGCACTACTAGCGAACAGACATTAAAATAGCTCTATCACCAATTTCTACCAATTAGTCATTATTTATAGCCAAATAAACTGATTTAATACTCAAAAGGCAGTAAACAAACCGTACGTCAGTTGGCTATTATTACATAAACCTTTAAATTTGAAATAGAAATACTTGATAGCTATGCATAAATTTATTTTTATCTTTTTCATATTTATTCTCCCCACCACCGCATTTGCCCAAAAGGTAAAAAACGTCTGTGGAGAATATACATTCTATGCACCCGAAAATGTATCACTCAGCGAAGCGAAACGCATTGCACTAGAACGTGCTAAGCTACAAGCACTTGCCGATGAGTTTGGAACAGTAATTTCGCAAGTAAATGCCAGTGTGGTCAAAGATGAGAATGGGAAAGCAGACAGCCGGTTCTTCTCGCTCAGCGGCACAGAGGTAAAAGGTGAATGGATTGAAGATAAAGATGAACCCAAATACACCTATGACACTGATAAAGAAAACGGAACGCTGGTTGTTACCTGTTCCATTTGCGGCAAAGCACGGGAAATCACAAGTGCCCAAACAGAATTCATGGCTAAAGTGTTGAGAAATGGCACTGAAGAAAGAAATGAAAGCGAACTATTTCGCAATGGAGACGACATGTTCCTGATGTTTCAATCACCCATAGACGGATTTCTGGCTGTTTATCTGATTGACGAAACACCTACTGCTTACTGTTTGCTTCCTTATAGAAAGGATGGCACCGGTCAACAACCGGTAAAACATGGAGAAAAATATATATTCTTTTCTCCTAAACACGATGTCAACCATCCCGATATAGTAGACGAATATACTCTAACTTGTAGCAAAGAAGAAGAGCATAACCAGATTTATGTCATCTTCTCACCTAAACCTTTTACTAAAGCTCTCGATAATCAAGTGAAAGAAACCATTCCACGAGAACTTGATTACGAGGCATTTAGCAAATGGTTGAGTAATTGCAGGAAAAGAGATACGCAAATGGGAGTGGCTATAAAGAATATTAGTATAAGTACTCCCTCATCCACGCTCCGGTAATCTCCGCCACATAAATATGGTGCAAACCGCCATGGACGCCACCATACCATTGCTTGCAAACACTTGGATCGATGAAACAATCTTCTTTCATTACATCCGTATAGAGCTTGCGGCATTCCAGGCTAAGACGTCCTTGTTCAAAAAGAATATTTCCTTTTTCCGTAACAACCGGTTTCAGTCCCGTCTCTTTCACCTTATCCACTTCCCTACCCGATTTGCTTCCACATATCTTATGGATAGCTCTGTTCTCATCTCCCAGGAAAGAGAGCGTGAAGTATTCACTCTTCTCAATAAACTCAAACGTGTAACGTTCCGGACGGATAAAGACATAGACCACCGGTTTGTTCCATAGGAAGCCTATACCGCCCCAGCTGGCAGTCATCGTATTGAAATGATCTTTATTACCTGCCGTCACCAGCATCCATTCTTTACCGATAACTTCAAAGAAGTTCTCTGAAAGGTCTTTAATTGTAATAGGTTTCATTGTATACATATTATAAAATTAGTCACTTTAATATTTCTGATAAATTCCATGCTTGTACATGACGTATACCTTCTCTTGAAGGCAATTGAACTTCGTCCATTGAAACAACATACTTCTCATAACTATCAGCAATTGATAATAAAGAAGCATATTCACGCTCCATTGTTTCTTCCGTTTCCATCATGTAAGCAACCTGAATATAAATAATACGATCGTCTTTCATAGCCACAAAATCGACCTCTTTATCACGAATAGTGCCCACATAAACTTGAAAACCAAACCTGCGAAGCTCGATATATACCGCATTTTCCAATAAATATCCTACACCATATGCAAAGCCCGGATATAAAAAGTTCTTAAATGCCAAATCATTCAGATAATATTTGCAATTACCCGCCAGAACTTCTTTTCCTTTAATGTTGTAACGCTCTGTTTTATAAGCCAAAAAGGCTTCTTCTATATAACTTAAGTAATTCGATAACGTATCGTATGATACTTTACGGTTCTTCGATTTAAAGAAATTTATTACATTCTGAATCGAAAACAAATTGGATGCATTATTCACCAAATAAATAAAAACATCATCCAGAAGTCTGACATCACGAATGGGTTTACGTTTCACTATATCACGCAATAATATGGTATCTTTGACCGAAGCAACATATTGCTTCTGAGATTCCGTATCAGGCAAATTATACAATTCCGGTAGCCCTCCACGTTGTAAATAAGATAAATAAGAGGAACGTCCTGCCACTGTATCCGTCACTTGAATATATTCCATATAATTATATGGGAAAATATGAAACTCAACGTAACGACCGGAAAGCAAAGTAGCCAGTTCACTGGAAAGCATCTTTGAGTTTGAACCGCTGATAAACAACTCACATTCTTCCACAAAATCCTGAGAATGAGAATTGACAAACCGCTCCCAACCATCCACATTCTGTATTTCATCGAAGAATAAATAAACCTTTCCCTGAGGATTAAGTTTTTCACGATAAAGTTGATATAGTTTTTCTAACTCCTGATAATTGTCTATGAAATCAAATTCCAAATATTCCTTATTGATATACAGAATATTATTAGGATGAACACCTAAGTCAGAAATCAAACCGGAAGCAATTTGCCTTAGAATATAGCTTTTCCCGGAACGACGTTGACCTATAAGTACCTTTACTAATTTATTTCCTACAAAAGCATGAATCTTATTAATGTAAGATGTACGTAGTAACCCTAATTTATAGGAATTTCCATTCCAAAGATTATACTTTTCCAGTGCACTCCATTTATCGTCCATAAGCTAAGTTTTCCACAAAAATATAAATAGTTTCGATTATAATCGAATTTTTAGATGACTTTATTTAAAAATTCGATTATAATCGAAACTATTTAAAGCGATTGTTTTAATCAAGATGCGGTTACCCTGTACTTATTTTACCTATAGGTAATTGCATCACACCTATAGGTAGTTTAATAAGAAACACTAACCGGAATACCTTCTTCCTTAATTAAAGCAGCAATACGATCCAGTTCCTCATGAGTAGCCTTACAAAGATCATGGTCAGGCGTTTCACGATCAATAGTATAAATCATCACCTGACAGGGTTTTATCTCTTTCACAACCTCCAGCCACGGAAGAACGTACTTATCCGAAGTATTATCCACGTCTTTCCCCTGATAACTGCCTTTCATGAACATAGTCTGAATAATACAGTTGCCTTGAAAAGCTTTCATATGTTCTACGATTTCACCCACAGAATAATGCCCTGCAGGACGATCCACAGTATGAATATAATCCTCATCTACCGTATCGAGTTTCAGTATGTTGTTATCTATCTTGTTCAGCGCATCAAACACTGCAGGGCGGTGAATAAAGGTGGAATTACTCAATACACTGACTTTGGCATTCGGGAAATACTTATCACGAAGCATCAACGTATCTTCTATGATTTCAGGGAAATGCGGATGAGCTGTAGGTTCACCGTTTCCGGCAAAAGTCAATACATCCGGTTGAGGGCCATTCTGTTGCATATCCTGCAATCTGGCTTCAAGGGCATTGCGTACCTCTTCGCGGGTAGGCAATGCCTTCTTGGGACGATGGTCTGCATTGAAACCGCATTCACAATAAATGCAGTCGAACGAACACACCTTACCATCTTCCGGCAATAAGTTAATCCCTAAGGATACTCCCAAACGGCGGGAATGAACAGGACCGAAGATGGGAGACGGATAGATAACAGTCATTGTATTTACTATTTTAAATTAAAATGGAACTATTATATTAAACAAAGATATGAAATAAATAAGATAACCGTCTATTTCCAATCTAAAACTTTATACGAAGCTGCATTTGTAAGTCGGCTTTTCTGTTTCCTTGTATCAGGTCGTTACCCGAACCAATGGTTTCACGGTCCTGATAGACGGTTTGCCCGAATTTAACAAGAAGCATCAGAGCTTTGTTCACATCATACCGGGCACAGGCAGAAAAGCGAAATCCTTGTCCATAAAACGAAGGCGTATAGAAGGTGTAAAGCAGACCTTTTTCGGAAGCATAAATGCGGGAATCGTAATCATCCGTATGGAAATAAGTACCCTGCACAGATATCTTCAGCGGAAAAGAAAAAGCATACGAACAGGATTGTGTAAACTGATATCCCTGGCTTCCCTCCTGCCCCTGCGAATGAAAATGATTATAATCCACCGTTGTTCGTAACTGTAGATGATCCGGTGAATAAGTCAGGCGGTAACGAAGGCGGTGATGATAAGTAGGGAGGATAACTTTTCCATCCGTTCCTGCCACATCTCTCTCTTTTCGCTTATAGCGATAGTTAACATACATAGATAAATTTCGCTTAGGAGAATAGATTGACTGGAACATGCCATCCACACCTTGCGACGGTTTACTGATGCGGTATTTCCACCAGGGAAAAGAAAATAAATCCAGAGAAGCGAAGAATTTCCAATGTGCCAAAGGCGATACTTCGGCAGCCAGATACCAGCCATTTTCATTTTGCGGTGTACTACTTTCACCAAACGAACGTGCAAACATTGCCCAGTAATCATGACTATAATATCTATGAACAATCAACAGTTGATAACCGGTTAATATATTATATTTCAATTGGTTCAACAGTGAATAACCTTGTTTGCCCATAGCCGCTTCACCTGTCAGAGTAAATCGATTCCAGCGATATTTATAATCTACACCTACATTATGAAAGTAATTCCCTTGCAAATTATACTTACCATAAGTTCTTAACTCTGGTTGATAACTACGGTTGAAAAAGTAGTAAATGCCTGTCATTCCTACTTTTAGATTGTTCTTTTCATAGGTGATATTCCCACCCATCAACTGTAAAATGAAAGCATTTACTTTATCCGCTTCCTTCTTCGTACGATGCAATCCGGTTTTATAAATAGAGATAATTTCACTCCCTTCTATGACTCCATCCATAGAACGATGTGAATAAAAACCAGATAACTGAAGTGCAGGAATAATCTCCACTGTTGCCGCAGCACCCCTGAAATAATTATATTCATCCGTTGAGCTGTGCTTCCGGATGCCACCACTACGGTTATCCACCGTTGAGAGAGAATAAGTTTTCCCGAAACGGAAATCAGTGCTGACTACTAGCCCTTGCCCGAAACTTAATCTGTAATTTCCCAATGCCAACGTTTTCAACTTACCCAGATTACGAAGCAGAAAGTAGATAGAATAATAATCATATCCTTTTTCATTATGCAGGGCAAAGAAAGGTTCTCCTGCATCCTTTTCGGCCGTAATTCCCATTTGGAGATAATCTCCGTAACGATACCCATATCTTAGAGAGTGGTATATTGCAGGTCCCAGATAATTCTTCTGGTAACCTTTACGGGTATAGAAAGGCACATCCATCCGGGTTAATACCTCCTGTTTACCATATTTCAACAGACTTTTAAACCGGGGAAAACCTATCTTTTCAGGAATAGGATGTACACAAACAAAAGGAAGAAGCAGGTCGATGGTATGCTTATCCATCTCTTCCACCAATTGCAGTTCATAAATGGTTTGCATCTGCCCGTGTATATACACATAAGCCAAGATATTTTCAATCTGAATATCCGAAAGAAAAGGAAATTGCTCTAATTCACGTTTAGTAGTAACATTGATATTAACAGGTTCCCGCAGGCGATTGGAAAGCTCTTCAAGTTCATCTTCCCAGTTCTTTTCTTCTTCATCCATAGAGAGTTGCTCTATGTTCTCTTCCCATAGGGACACACTTGTATTTTGAGCTTCAAGTACAGGAGTCATCAACAGCATACTCAGAAAAACTCCCAACTTGGGTAATTTCATTCGTGTAAATAAGTTTAATTGTCGCGAAATTACCATAAATAAGTTAACACGACAAGGAAAACATCGACAATCAGACCAAATATAAAGATAAACACTTAATTTTGTGGCATGAACGCACGACTGAACATATTCATCATCGTAGTCTTCCTTCTGTTCGGGACTTCCTTATGCCAGGCACAGGAAACGAAAACCGAAGGATACTTGGTTCCTATGTGCGTTTACGAAGGAGACACTATTCCGTATATAAAGATACCCACCGTTTATATTTTCAAACCTCTCAAATTCAAGAACAAAAAACAATTGAATGAATATAACCGACTGGTATATAATGTAAAGAAGGTATTGCCTATCTCCAAAGAAATCAACCGTGCAGTTATTGAAACTTACGAATATATGATGACTTTGCCTGATGAGAAGAGTCGTCAGAAACACATGAAAGCAGTAGAAAAAAGCCTGAAAGAACAATATACTCCACGCATGAAAAAGCTTTCTTTCTCTCAAGGAAAGTTACTAATCAAGTTAGTGGATCGCCAAACCAATTCCACGGGTTACGAACTGGTAAAAGCCTTCATGGGACCTTTTAAAGCAGGTTTCTATCAGACTTTCGCCGCACTGTTCGGTGCCAGTCTGAAAAAGCAATATGATCCCACAGGAGATGATGCGCTTACCGAACGGGTTATTCTGTTAGTAGAAAGCGGACAGCTTTAAAATAGAAATATCCTACTACTTATTTACGTACCTTTTCAATCCCAACAGCCCCCTGTAATAACCTTCAAAGATCGTATGACTGTGTTTTTCTATATTCAAAGAATCATAGTTCAAAACAATCTTCGGACAAGTGGATAAAATCTTTATTGCCTCCTCTGTGGCAGGCTTAAATGACTCTTCTATTTTATCCTTCTTCCCGCTTGCCAGATACATATAAAGTTGATTATCCCCTTTGTACTCTTTAGTAAATTCTGAAAGTTTATCAATCATCATCTTCTTGCTATACATATAGTTAGGAGATACAGACAGAATGCATTGAAACAAACCGGGGTTGCTAAGTAAAGCATACGTCACAAACGTGCCGCCTAACGAATGTCCTACCAATATATTCCGCGAACCCGTATTATATCTGCTCTTTATAAAAGGAATAATTTCTTTTTCCAGAGATAACAATAAAGAATCCGCCTTCCCAGGATCATCATACCCCTTTACCGATTCTTCATCCGTATAAGGAGGAGTTAATTCACTCTGCCTGTTAGGATTCGAAATACCAACGATTATACAGGGAACACCCGGATACAACAATTCAAAGGTAGAACAAAACAAATTGAAAGTAGGCGGATATTGAGCATCGAATACATAGATAGTCAACAATGAATCACTCTTCAAAGTAGCATCTACCCCACTCCGGTATACTTGCAGTTCACGTGAATCATCAAAATATTCAGAGTCATAAATATACCTGTCGCCCAATGATTGCAACGAATAAAAGTCCGCTTGAGCTTTACCATTCCAGCTATGGAAAATACAGAATAAAAGAATTAATAAAACCTTTTTCATAGTTTGAACCCTCCTGTTGATATGATATTAAGAACACTGTTAGTAATGGAAAGTAGTCATTATAGAAAACCATGTATTTCAATCACTTACCTATGTTGAAAACTACTATAAATCATTGTTCATTTCTCTATTGATAAGGACATAATAACCACTGTTTGAACAGGGTTCAAACAACTTATCAACACTCTGTTATTTCAGTTTCTTGAATAAATCCCAGATAACGATACCGGCAGTTACAGATACGTTCAATGAGTGTTTCGTACCATATTGGGGTATCTCAATACATCCATCGGAATGGTCAATAACCTCCTGCTGAACTCCTTTCACCTCATTTCCCATAACTACCGCATACTTCTTAGTACGGTCTAAAGACAGCTCATCCAGCATGATACTGCCTTCCGCCTGCTCTACAGAATAAACAGTATATCCTTCCTTTTTAAGGTTATCAACAGCTTCAACACAGTTATTAACATACTTCCAGTCGACAGTGAATTCAGCACCTAAAGCTGTTTTATGCATCTCAGGATGGGGCGGAGTAGCTGTAATGCCACACAGATAGATACATTCCACCCGGAAAGCATCCGAAGTACGAAATACAGAACCAATGTTATGAAGACTGCGGATATTATCCAATACCACCACCAAGGGCAGCTTCTCCGCTTCCTTAAACTCCTCTATACTAATACGATTCAGTTCTGTTATTTTCAGTTTACGCATGACAGCTATACTCTTTAAATGACTTTTATTAATAGATTGATTTGCAAAGATACTTCTTTCCGTTCACATCCCTGTTAATAACCGTTGAAAAGCTGTCAAAAGAGTAGGGAAAGAAATTCAAAAATAATTCTTGCAATATTCAAAACAACGTATATGCACCCACCAGAATGAACATTCCAAAAAAGTTAAGAGAAACTTTCCGAGGTTATATAAACACATTTTTCAGCCCTATTACATCGGTTTATAACTATAAAGTTATTAACTTTGCACTTTATCAACAAGGTGTTGAAAGAGTTTTATAGATGGCTTATTATCAAGAGATATACCTTTTATTTGCCCGTTGATAACGTACGAATAAAGTTTTATCTCATACTAATAACTTCATAGGCAAGAAAAATCGTATTTACTTGTCGACACTATTAACAGCCTATCATCACCATCAAAGGATTTTTAAATTAGAAAGAGAAATAAAAAATATAATTATGAATAATCTCATAGAAGCTATCAAGCAACTTAAAAAGGAGAAGAACGCGATTATTCTGGGGCACTATTACCAGAAGGGGGAAATACAGGATATAGCCGATTACGTCGGCGATAGTCTGGCATTGGCTCAATGGGCAGCCAAAACGGAAGCGGATATCATTGTGATGTGCGGTGTTCACTTTATGGGTGAAACGGCCAAGGTGCTTTGTCCGAATAAGAAAGTGCTGGTTCCTGATATGGCAGCCGGTTGTTCGTTGGCAGACAGTTGTCCGGCGGACAAGTTCAGTCAGTTTGTCAAAGAGCATCCCGGATATACGGTGATATCTTACGTAAATACGACAGCTGCCGTGAAAGCAGTGACAGATGTTGTGGTAACTTCTACCAATGCGAAGCAGATCGTGGAAAGTTTCCCCAAAGATGAGAAAATAATCTTTGGTCCTGACAGAAACCTGGGGAATTATATTAACTCTATCACGGGGCGCAATATGTTATTATGGGACGGCGCATGCCATGTACACGAACAATTCTCGGTTGAAAAGATTGTTGAATTAAAGGCGCAGCATCCCGATGCAGTGGTTTTGGCACATCCCGAATGTAAGAGTGTAGTTCTGAAGTTGGCTGATGTGGTAGGTTCAACCGCAGCATTGTTGAAGTATGCAGTGAATCATCCCGAGAAAGAGTATATTGTTGCTACCGAATCGGGCATCCTTCATGAGATGCAGAAGAAATGTCCGCAAACGACGTTTATTCCGGCTCCTCCTAACGATAGCACCTGTGCCTGTAATGAATGTAGCTTCATGAGATTAAATACGCTGGAAAAGCTTTATAATTGCTTGAAAGACGAATCTCCGGAAATAACAGTAGATCCTGAAATAGCTGAGAAAGCAGTGAAGCCTATCAAGAGGATGCTGGAGATTTCGGCAAAGCTGGGGCTTTGATAAAGTGGTAAGGTGATAGAGGTGATAAAGTGATAGGGTAACATTACTCTTACCACTTTATCACCTCTATCACTCTTATTCTCCTCTTATAAATGCAATTTTCGTAACAATCCCCTCTTTTCCTTCACTGTCTGCGGCAAGCACCATATATATTCCTGTGGCCACTCTCCTACCTTGTTTGTTTCTTCCGTCCCAGGTGAATTGCCCTCCCAGGGAAGTACCTTGGTAAATAAGATGTCCGGCAGTATCTACAATCTTCACATCACTGTCGTAAACCATTCCCGTAATAGTAATCACTCCGCTGTAGTCCGGACGTACCGGATTAGGATAAGCACGTACATTACTCTCTTTAAAGCTGTTTTCAGCCTCTGTAGCGTCACTTTGATAAGAAACGAGTCCCTTGCTTGTTCCGATGAAGACTTCGCCGGTACGGGGATGTATGGCAATAGATACGATGCTATTGGAAAGCAGCGGACTATTCTCTTCCGTAAAGTGATGAATCGTTTCCATTCCATCCGCACTTATCAGGTAAATTCCATTGGACGCTGTACCTATCCACTTTCTGTTGGCACCATCTATTGCAATGGCATTAATCGCTTCGTTCACCAATAAGAAATCAGCCAAGCCGCTGTCATCATTGCGCGGAACTTTAATTTGTGTACAATAGAAGTTATCATTAAAGTAACGAGAAGGGTTATTCAGTATCAAAGGACCTTTGTTAGTACCTATCCAGATAGCTCCCTCTTTATCTTCGGCAATGCAATAAACCGCCAGTTGTTCTAAAAGGGTTCCATCTTGGTTAGTGAACCGGGTAATGAACCTGTGTTGGTCGTCCGAAGTATCTGCAATAGTGCCGTTATAATTCAAGCAGAACAATCCTCCCGACTCTATACGCGAAGAAGTAGCCCACAGCCAACCTCTTTTATCAAAGATAGTCCGTCCGAAATTACTTCTTTCCATGGCTTCCGGATAATGAAGACTTACCCAGCTTCCATCTTTTCTTAATACCTGTACCGGATTTTTAGCAACACCGCAACTTACCATCCAGAGATTATTATCTTTATCATAGATAAGTCCATTTACGCGTACATAATTATGTTTTGAATCACTGTTTGGCAGTGCACTTTCCAACGGACTATTATGCATACTGTACCAATTAATGAACTTCCCATCTTTAAATTCATAAATCCCCTCTCCTGCTGATGCCGCAAAATGATGAGTATTGTCCTGAGGATCTTGAACGATACAATTGATATCATCATACCGTTGTTTGGTTTGTTCACTGATACCCTCTTCCTGAAAACTGTTCCAGGTATTATTTTCAAATGTCATGATAGTACCTGGACGATCCAGTCTGTTTGCTATATGTCCGCCCCCGGTTATTAATAATCGTTCTCCGGCAAAATTCATATAATATGGATAGTTACGTATAGGACTGTTTGGCGTTATATTTTCCGGTATTTCTTCTTTAAAGGGAATGTCCTTGTATTTAGAAAGGAATTCAGAGGTATCGTCCGAAACCTTTTTCCAGTTGTTAATATCTAATAGATTTTCAGTTAATAGTCCTGCGAACAATCCTTCGGAAGTAGCTGCATAAAGATAATTCTCCGATACGTTGCATGCCAGAACGTTTTTATTCAAGGGATAATAATTGCTGATTTCCCGCTTTTTCAGATTAATACAAAGAATACCCGAGGCAGTGGATAAATACGTGTATTCTTTATAAAAACAAGCATGGTTGACTGTCTTGTCCTGTGTCATATTCTTGTTTTTATAATCGGGAAGATTATAAATATCTTCCTCATTCACTAATAAATCTATATTCGCATTGGAATAAATAATGACTAATAACTTATAGGCTGATTGGTAAGCAATATAGGATATTTCCGTATCGCTTAGCGAAAAAGATTTTGAATAAGTTCGTATACTGGTATCTTCTTTATCATAAGCATACAAATCTCCGTTTGCAAGTATGAAGAGTTTGCTTCCTATGACTTCACTGCGGGTGGGGGTGTGATAAGAAAGGTAAGTTTGCCACTCTCCTATTGCGTTTTGTGCATTAACGGGCAATAGAATGCATAAGCTGAATAAAAGTATATATAAAAATCTCATAAAAAGGTCAGAGCTATATTAGTTTGTAAGCAACACACTTACAAACTAATAACTCTATATTTATGGGTTTATTGTATGCTATTGAGGAATTTGCAGAGTTTGTTTGTGGCTATGGCGCGATGGCTTATTTTATTTTTCAATTCATTACCCATCTCTGCAAAAGTTTGCGAGTAACCTTCGGGTACAAATATCGGATCGTATCCGAAACCCGAATTACCTTGTCTGGTTTTGATGATTTCTCCTTTTATAAAACCCTCGAACAAGTGCTCTTTTCCGTCAATAATCAGGGCAAATACTGTACGGAATTGTGCTTTCCGGTTTTCTATTCCTTCCATGTTGTGCAGGAGTTTCAGCATATTTGCTTCTGCATTGTGTCCGTCTCCGGCATAGCGGGCAGAATAAACTCCAGGTTCTCCATTCAGTGCTTCCACTTCCAGTCCGGTGTCATCGGCAAAGCAATCCATCTGGTAGTTTTCAAAAATGTATTGAGCTTTCAGCAAGGCATTTCCTTCCAAGGTATCTGCTGTTTCGGGAATGTCTACGTGGCAGTGAATGTCTTTCAGGCTAAGGAGTTCTATCCTGTTGCCTAAAATGGCAGTAACTTCCTCCAATTTGTGTGCATTGTTTGTGGCAAATACAAATTTTCTTTTCATAATAATTGGTATTATTTATCGTTGTATATTTGTGCAAAAGTACAAAAGATGAAGGGAATATTTTTCAATAAGGACCTAAAATATGCTTTGTTCATATTGTCTTTAACTATAGGTTACGGACTTCTCTTTGTTATATGGGAATTTCTGGATATTCCTTGTTCCGGTTTTACTGATTGTCTGATACTTGTATTGCAATGGGGGATTATCACCTTAGCTTCTTTTCCCTTATTTCTTTTGTTAGGAGTCAACAGATATGTTTTCTGTGTTTCTTTTCCTGCTATTGTGTTACTTAGTAGCATTTTTGCTTATTTTCGCTATTCGCTTCATATTACGCTAACTCCGATGCTGATTGATCTGATTGCAGTAAATGATGCAGGTTTTGGAATAGGCTTTATTACTTTGAAGTTGTTTCTGTTTGTTCTGATTGCTTTACTGTATTCCTTGTTTGCTGTATATTGGCGTTTCTGCAAAATACAAGTAAATAAATGGGAATTTTTTGTAGTATCTTCCTTATGTCTATTGTTTGTGTTTCATGGTGTGGAAAAATTATCCGGTTCTGTATCACGGCGTATGCCGGCTTCTTTCTTTTATGTATTGAAAGATTATATGTTGCAACGCCAGACACAAGGTACACGAATTGACTTTAAGGAAGATATTCGTTGTGATGTGGATACTTTAACTGCAATTGTGGTATTGGGGGAATCATTACGTGCCGACCATTTGCAACTGAACGGATATAGAAGAAATACCGCTCCTTTACTTACATCTGATATACGAATCTGTTCCTTCTCCAATGTTTATACTAAAGAGATTTTTACGCACACCAGTCTGCCGGTTATCTTGACAAGGGCAGACAGTATTGATGATAAAAGAGCACAAACAGAACGATCTTTTATTTCTCTCTTCAAAAAGGCTGGTTTTCGCACATCCTGGCTTGCCAGTCAGGAACCTGTAGATACTTATTCGGATTTTATGTATGAAGCCGATACATTGATATATGCTAATGAGGGAAAGAATGTGTATATGTTTGATAAATGGCTGGATGGAGCTTTATTGCCTTCTTATTTGAAAGAATTAGAATATTCAAACCCACGGAAGTTGGTTGTTCTCCATACGATAGGTTCACATTGGTGGTATAATTCTCATTTTGACAAAGAAGTTTTCTCTCCTATTCTCCGTTCAAAAAATATCTCTTCAAGTACTCGGGAGGCTATTATAAATTCTTATGATAATACTATCATATATACTGATTGGTTTTTGCATCAGCTGATTGAAGAATTGAGAGATAAAACAGCTATTCTTATTTATCTTTCCGATCATGGAGAATCTTTGGGAGAAAACGAAAAATATCTTCATGCGGAAGATAATGAACCGCTTCATTATCCGGCAGCTTTTGTATGGTATTCGGTTAAGTATGAAAATTTGTTTCCTCAGAAAATAGAAGCTATGAAAAGAAATGCTGTGAAACATGTCACTACGAGTTTCATGTTCCACAGCATTTTGGATGCTTCTTCCATTACATCTGTTTATCTGGATGAAGAAAAAAGCATATTCAGATAAAGTCTTATTTCACTTTCAACCGGTCGAAACCTTCTCCATAGACTCCGATAACGGAACTTTGAGAGATAAATGCGTTCGGGTCAATGTCTTTCACCAAACGGAAAATATCAATTGACTGGCGCTTATAAGCTAATACAACGAGTACTTTTACATTGTGTTTACTGTACCATCCTATACCGTCCAGAACGGTTACGCCGCGGTGTGTCTCCTTCGTAATACGGTCGGCAATCTTTTCATACTCTTTGGAGAAGATAAAGAATTGCACGGACTGGCGGGCACTGTTCACGATATAGTCTAATACGAAACCGATAACAAACAAAGTTACAAAACCAAATATCACACGTCTCCAGTCATGGAATACGAAGTAACAGGAACTGATGATAACCACATCGCAAAGCATCACCATACGTCCCAGTGTGACGTCTTTATACTTATGTATGATGGCGGCGATGATATCCGTTCCTCCCGTGCTTCCGTTGCAATTGAATACGACTCCGAGACCTGCACCGCACATCACGGCACCTATCATACAAGCCATGAAGTCCTGTCCCGGTCCCAGTATAAGTGGTGGTGTATTGTCTGGACCGTTTACAAGCATTTGGAAAAACCATAAAAAGAATGTCAGCCCGAAGATGGCGAATGTGGTTTTAATACTGAATTTAGGACCCAGTATTTTAATGGCAAATGTCATTAAGACAGCATTGATGATGAAGTATGACCATTGGATAGGAAACCCCGTGGCGTAATAGATAATTGCACCGATACCTGTAGTACCGCCCGTCGTTATCTGATAAGGAATCAGAAACAACGCCCATCCCAAGGCATAACTGATAAGACCGACAGTGATGAAGATATAGTCCCGCAACTCTCTCATCATTTCGGCTTTGGTTGGTTTTGTAATTTGCATATTAGTTAGTTACAAGCTACGAGCTACGAGCTACAAGTGTAGGTAAATGAGACAAGTTGACTTGTCTCTTGTAGCCCGTAGCTCGTAACTAATTTATTTAATAACAATGTTTACGATCTTCTTCGGAACGACAATCACTTTCACTACTGATTTGCCTTCCATCCATTTAGCCGAACGTTCATCTGCCAATACGGTGCTTTGAATGGCTTCTGATGTTTCGTCAGCAGGGAATTCCATATTGAAGCGTGCCTTGCCATTGAAAGATATGGTGTAATTGATTGTATCTTCCACTAGATATTCTTCGTTGTAAGCAGGCCACTTGGCATCGCAAACTGAGTCTGCATGGCCCAGTGTATCCCACAACTCTTCACATACGTGCGGAGCGAAAGGAGCCAATACGATAACCAGTTGATTCAATATCTCCTTCTTACTGCATTTCAGGCTGAATAACTCGTTTACACAGATCATGAAAGCACTGACGGAAGTATTGTAAGAGAACTGTTCAATATCGCCCGTTACTTTCTTAATCAGTTTATGCAAAGATTTCAGTTCTTCCTTGGTTGCAGGCTCATCCGTCACCATATAGTTTCCGTTACGGTCGTAGAACAGTGACCAGAACTTCTTGATGAAGCGGTACACACCGTCGATACCGTTCGTATCCCAAGGCTTGGATTGCTCTACCGGACCGAGGAACATCTCGTACATACGCAATGTATCCGCACCGTATTTCTCAACAATCATATCGGGATTAACGACGTTGAACATGGATTTACTCATCTTCTCCACAGCCCAGCCGCAGATGTATTTACCGTCTTCCAGGATAAATTCAGCGTTGGCAAATTCAGGACGCCATGCTTTGAAAGCTTCGAGGTCCAAAATATCATTGGATACGATATTTACATCCACATGGAGTGGGGTAGTGTCGTACTGATTCTTCAGATTCAGAGAAACGAACTTGTTGCTATCTTTGATACGGTAAACGAAGTTACTCCGTCCCTGTATCATGCCTTGGTTCACCAACTTCTGGAACGGTTCTTCCACGATAGACACTCCTACATCGTGCAGGAATTTATTCCAGAAACGTGAATAAATCAAGTGCCCCGTAGCATGTTCCGTACCACCTACATAGAGGTCGACGCTTTTCCAGTATTCATCTATTTTCTTATCAACCAATGCTTTGTTATTATGCGGGTCCATATAGCGCAGATAGTAAGCGCTGGAACCTGCAAAGCCCGGCATGGTATTCAGTTCAAGAGGGAATACAGTAACGTTATCTATCTTTTCATTCTCTACCACACATTTGTTTACGGTATCCCAAGCCCATTTGGTAGCATGTCCCAACGGTGGTTCTCCGGTTTCGGTAGGAAGGAATTTGGCAACTTCCGGCAATTCAAGCGGCAGACAGCTTTCATCGATCATATAAGGCATTCCATCCTTGTAGTAAACCGGGAACGGTTCACCCCAGTAGCGCTGGCGGGAGAAGATAGCGTCACGAAGACGATAATTCACTTTTACGCGTCCCAGATTATGTTCTTTTACGTAGCTCTTGGTCTTTTCGATAGCTTCTTTGATGGTCAGTCCGTTCAATGTAAGATCACAGTAAGGAGTTACATCAGGTCTCGGAGAGTTGCAAACGATCCCTTCTTTGGCATCAAAGCTTTCTTCGCTGACATCGCAACCTTCTACCAACGGACGGATTTCCAATCCGAAATGTTTGGCGAAAGCATAGTCACGGCTATCGTGTGCAGGTACAGCCATGATGGCACCTGTACCATAACCGGCAAGTACATAGTCGCTGATCCAGATGGGCACTGCCTCACCTGTGAAAGGATTAATGGCATAACTTCCGGAGAATACACCCGTCACGCTGCGGTCTGTGATACGATCACGTTCGGTACGTTTCTTTGTACGTTCCAGATAAGCGTTAACTTCGTCCTTTTGCTCAGGAGTAGTCAGCTGGGCTACCAATTCGCTTTCCGGGGCCAACACCATGAAAGTAACACCGAACATCGTATCTGCACGAGTGGTGAAGATGGTAAATTCCAGATCGCTGTCTTTTACTTTGAACTGCACTTCGGCACCTTCGCTGCGACCGATCCAGTTTCTTTGAGTTTCTTTCAGAGAATCTGTCCAATCGATAGTATCCAGTCCGTCCAACAAGCGTTGTGAATAGGCAGAAACGCGAAGACACCATTGACGCATCTTCTTCTGAACTACGGGGAAACCTCCGCGTTCGGATACACCGTCTATCACTTCATCGTTGGCCAAAACCGTACCCAATTGGGCACACCAGTTTACCATCGTTTCACCCAGATAGGCGATACGATAGTTCATCAGGATTTCCTGTTTCTCTTTCTCGTTCTTGGCTTTCCATTCTTCGGCAGTGAAGCTGAGTTCTTCGCCACAAGCCACATTCATGCCGTTGGTACCTACTTGCTCGAAAGCCTGTATCAGCTCTTCGATAGGGCGGGCCTGTTGTTCATCATTGCAATAATAGCTGTTGAACATCTTCTGGAATGCCCATTGCGTCCAATGATAATATTCCGGTTCGCACGTACGGATTTCGCGGCTCCAGTCGAAACAGAAACCTATCTTATCCAACTGCTCACGGTAGCGGTCGATATTGTTGATCGTAGTAATTGCAGGATGTTGTCCTGTTTGTATAGCATATTGTTCGGCGGGAAGTCCGTAAGCATCATATCCCATGGGATTTAGTACATTGAAGCCCTGCAGTCGTTTGTAACGAGCATAAATGTCCGAAGCGATGTATCCCAGCGGGTGTCCTACGTGTAGGCCCGCACCGGAGGGGTAGGGGAACATGTTTAGTACATAGTACTTCTGCTTCGTCTCATCTTCCTTCACTTGGTAGGTTTTCTCTTCCACCCACCTTTTCTGCCACTTCTTTTCAATCTCCCTGAAATTGTACTCCATAATGTTTTTCTTTCGTTATTTTATGGTTGATACTTAGTTATATACTTTATTAAACGGTGCAAATTTACAGGTTTATTTTCAGATTCATAGCTTAGTACAATAAAAAAGTATCTGTCCGGACCGTACCAGGGATGCACTTGCTTCGTACCAAAGCCGTACTTTCTCCGTGTAGAGGTACTTTTGACCGGAGAATGTATGGAGCAAGTGCGGCTCGGATATGTTTCAGACAGGTAGCGGAACATTATGAAAATATATATTTTTTCCTGTTTAGTGATAAAGTAGCAGAAAAGGTAGAAAAAATATAAATAAATACTTGACAAAGTGATTTTTATTGCTTATATTTGTGAAGTGCTTATTAAAACTAATTCAAGTAATGTAATACAAAAAATGGCTAAGTTAATTCAATAGGATTTTACACAAAAGTGTTTTTAGGATATTTCAAGGGATGAAGTCTGAGAAGATTAAATCCCTTTTTGTTTATTTTTCTGCCAGATTGCTGAAAAACACTCTAATCATATTGTTAATAAACGTGGGTAAAGTTTTTTAAAAACGTCACCCTTATTTATTAAAAACGTTTTCGGTGTCTATTAAATCCCTTGTTTTATTGTACAAAAAGTAGAAATGGTATATCTTTGCCTCCAATTTATCGGGAACATATGAATGAGAAGAAAAATTACACCTATCATCTGATAGCGATCTTCACCGTAGGAGTGTGGGGATTAACTTTTATCTCCACCAAAGTTTTAATAGCCAATGGACTTTCTCCGAAAGAAATATTTCTGCTTCGTTTTCTGATTGCTTATATTGGTATCTGGTTTATATCTCCCCGCAAGCTGTTTGCAAATAACTGGAAGGATGAACTTTGGTTGTTGTTGGGTGGCATCACAGGCGGTTCCGTCTATTTTCTGACGGAGAATATGGCTTTGGGCATTACATTGGCTACCAATGTGGCGTTTATTGTTTGTACGGCTCCGCTGCTCACCACTATCTTTTCATTGATGATTTATAAGAAAGAAAAGGCTACCCGTACTTTGATAGGCGGTTCACTGATGGCATTGGTAGGGGTGGCAATGGTGGTTTATAATGGGAGTTTTGTTTTGAAAATATCTCCGTTGGGCGATTTTCTGACTTTGGTTGCTGCTCTTTCATGGGCATTCTATAGTTTGATAATGAAGAAGATGACAGGGAGGTACAATACTATCTTTATTACCCGTAAGATATTTTTCTATGGCATATTGACTACGCTTCCCGTCTTTATGTTTCAACCTTGGAAGGCTGATCTTTCTTTGCTCATTCAGCCTTCCGTTCTGTTGAATTTATTGTTTCTGGGTGTGGTTGCTTCCCTAATTTGTTTTGTAATTTGGAATATCGTACTGAAAAATCTGGGAACGGTACGCGCTTCCAACTATATTTATCTCAATCCGCTGTTCACTTTGGTAGGATCGGCTATCCTGTTGGATGAACATCTCACAATTATTGCACTGATTGGGGCAGGCTGTATTATGGGTGGGGTGTATATTGCAGGAAAGAAGTAACGCGTATTTGCAACACATGAATTTATTTTTTTGCAAATAGAATGATATTCTCCGGTTGCGTGCTGTGTTCTGCCGTCAGGTTCCAGGAATTGTCTTTCTTGTTCCATTTATAGCTTTGGTAATTCGCACCCATTGCGTTTATCTGGTAAACAGCTTTTGCTTTTACATCAGCGTAAGCGTTCGTTTTGCTGTTCCATGCTACGTATTCCACGTTTATATTCGTTCCGTCATAAGAGAAGTTCAGGCAATATTGCTTCTCAAAACTTTGGTTCTCCTTGTTCCATTTCAGTACCTCTTTGGCTGATACACGTCCTTCGGCATTGTACGCATAGTTATACTGCAAATGATGATGCAGATACTTCTTGTTTTCTACTTTGAATACGGTTTCCGTCTTTATGCGACCCTCGTTCATTTCCGTGTTGTAGGCGAAGCCTTCCAGATTGTTTCCGCTTACTGCGTTTACTACTGATGTCAATGCAAATACTACTGATAATACTAAAGCTTTCATAATGATTTTATTTTTTAAGTTATACATTCTTGTTTCTTTCGATGTTGCAAAGATAGGGCAGGGGCGCGAGGATGAATGTTATCACAACGTTATCGTTAGGTTAACGCAGAAGTCCCGTTGATTTTATCAACTGCAAATGCAGCTTTGTATCTTGGTAAGTACGTCCCGGATACATCCAGGGTAGGGTGGTGGAGTGATGGGATAGTAGATGTTTTTTCAGAATTTACCAGATATTTCTTTTTCAAAAAGAAAGTTTTTTGTATTTTTGTCTTTTTAAGAAGGAAAGAAATTAAATAAACTGTCTTTATGAAAAAGAAGGAATTACTAAAACAGTTGATTGCAGGTTTCCAGGCAGGATTACTTGTGGAAGTATATCCCCGTGAATTGGCGTTGCCCGTAGATAGTAACAAGATAATTACGGTTCCGGGTGTAAGGCGTTGTGGCAAATCTTCTTTATTCTTGTTGGCAATCAATCAATTGATTTCGGAGAAAGGCATCCGGAAGGAGCAGATACTTTTTCTGAATTTCGATGATGAGCGTTTGCAATTCAATGCTGAAAATTTGGATGAGATTCTGCAGGCTTACCGGGAGCTATATCCTGATATTTCACTGAAAGATGTATATATGTTCTTTGATGAAATACAAATGACAGAAGATTGGCAACCATTTGTGCGCAGGGTGTATGAACAGGAGTGTAAGCACATCTTTATAACAGGCAGTAACTCGAATATGCTTTCGTCGGAACTTGCCACTTCTTTGCGAGGCCGTACATTACAGTACGAAGAGTTTCCTCTTTCATTTCGGGAATATTGTTCATTCGTAGGCGTAGATACCAATTATTATGTACCCGAATATCGGGCACGTATTGTAAACGCCTTTAAAGAGTACCTGCATCAAGGTGGTTTTCCTGAAGTTAGTCTTGCCATTCCTATGTTGAAGGATCGTATTTTGCAGGAATATTTCTTTGTAATGCTCTATAAGGATTTAGTAGAAAGATATGAAATAAAGAATCCGGAGCCTGTCCGTTACTTTATCAAGAGAGTGATGAGTAATTTGACGAAACCGACCTCTATCAATCGTATTTATAACGAATTGAAATCGCAGGGAGTCAGTATCGGAAAGAATACCTTGTATGACGTAATTGTACAGACTGAATCTATTTATCTGTTTTTCCCGTTAACGAAATATGAACCCTCACTCATGAAAGAGAATAGTGGAGATAAGAAATATTATTGTATTGATAATGGTTTACGCTCTGTGTTGCTTAATCCTCAAAGTGAAGATAATGGCAAATTGCTTGAGAATACCGTTTATCTTCATTTACGCCGGAATTTGCCAATACAAGGAGGTTTACATTACTATAAGGGTAAAAAAGAATGTGATTTTGTAATTACTAATCATGAAGAAGTGATTCACTTGATTCAAGTGACCTATACTTTGCACGATGAAGATACCCGTCAGCGGGAAATAGACGGCCTTTTGGAAGCGGCTCAAGCTACGGGATGCCGTGAATTACTCATTCTGACTCTTGAAGAAGAGGAAGAAATAAATGCCGATGAATATACGATTCATGTCCTTCCTGTATGGAAGTGGATGTTGAAAACGCTATCTTTGTCCCCCAAACAATAGCAAGATGAAGCTTCGTTCACTCTATATCCTCTCTATCATAGGATTATTTCTCGTTGTGGTGATACAATTGGGAGGCATGATATATGCTTATGACAGCTATAAAAATGAGGCGAAGCGTACACTGAACGAATGTTTCCGGCAGGCTTTTATAGAAACGGTAGATAACCAGGTGAATAACCTGCCTTTTCCTGACAATACCATACCTTGTTATTCGTACATCCGCAGAGATGAAAAGATGTCTTATGATGAACTGGTATTTCTTGGATATCAGCAAGTGGCTTCTTTTCTGGAAGATGCTTATCACGTGGAGATACCTTTGGATGAGATGGAGAAGGTATTGGAAAAGAAGCTGAAATGGAAGAACATTGATAGGACCGTATGGATTGATTCGGTAGAAGATCACAGTAAATATTCCGCTTACAGACGTTTCAAAACGGTTATTTCGGAGCAAGCATGGCTGAATGAGGGTAAGGGGAAAGCGATAGAAGCTGCCATCATTTCTCCTTTCCTTCCACTTGTAAAGGATGTGTTTTTCCTGTTCCTTCCTACTTTGTTATTGACTGCTTTCCTCATTTACAGCTGGGCACAGCAGATGAAGTATATCATCAGCCAGCGCCGGGGGATTGAAGAACAGCGCTCTGCTTTCTATGCTTTGGCGGAGAAAATGAGATTGCCGATAGGTAAGGTACGCCGGCAGATTCCCGAACAACAGTGGGAGGCCATAGAAACATCGAGCAGGCAGATTCTGGATATGACGGAGCAAACACTTTCCATGGCTAAAGAAGAGGAACGGAAACGCCAGGCCCGTAAACAACATTCATTTAAGGTATTCTTCATAGTCAGTCTGCTGGCAAGTTGTTTGTTGATGGTAGCTTGGTTTGCCTATTTGTACCGTACAGCTGCCCGTGAGACTGCTTATCAGGTGAATGATTGTTTTGAAGCAGCTTTCTATGATGAGGTGATGTATAATCGTTATCGACATTTCCTTTCACATGTCACAAAAGTAGGGGCGTACAAAGATGTGAGCATTTTAGAAGAGACTCCTTTCGCTAAAGAGCAACAGAAGTTTCTGCGGGGAAAGGAATCGGAGTATGTGATAAACCGTTTGTTTGTGGTACATACCTATAACACGATTGACCAAAACTATCGCCTTCGGTCAGCCTTGATCGTGCAGCAGAGAATCAATCAGGACAGTATAGAGATACCTATGTCTTCTTTCTTTCTGGATTCGGTATTTGCCGGGCATTTGAGCCGGTTGGGCATGAAGTCGTGTAGTGGTATTCGCCAGTTTCTCCGTTCTTCGGACAGTACGGTTGTGCAGGTTGGATACGCCTCTCCAAAGTATGGGGATTATACTTCTCAGTTTATTCCTTTGAAAGAAGATAGTACGCTTTGCGTGCAGGGAGTTGTGAAGAACCCTTATCGTTATGTGGCGACTTCTATCTGGTATCTTTTGCTGCCCTTATGGATTACATTCCTGGTAATGCTCGATTGTATCTTCGGTCAGGTGAAAGTGCTTCGGATGCAACATCGCCTGGAGCAGTTTCAGAAAGACTTTACTTACGCTATGATTCATGATATGAAGTCTCCGTTGAACTCCATACTGATGGCGGCACATGTGCTGGCAGGGGGGAAACTGGCGGATAAGCCTGAAAAAGAAGAGAAATACCGACGGGTGATGACGGAAGAAAGCGAGCATCTGCTGGCTTTATCGAACAGGGTATTGATGCTGACACAATTGGACGAAGGGCATTTGGAGTTGCATAAGGAAGAAGTCGCCCTGCGCCCCTTGCTCGATGATCTGATAGCGAAGATTTCTTTGAAATCTAATAAAAAAGTGGAATTTAATACGGTTTATCACCGTTGTGAGACGGTCTATGCGGATGCTTTCTGCCTGCGTGAAGTGCTGGGAAACTTATTGGACAATGCGATCAAGTATTCTCGTGAAGAGGTGAAAATAGACATTATCTGTGAGTCGGAAAGGGGAGTCTGCAAAATTAAGGTATGCGATAACGGGTTGGGTATCTCCTTGAAAGACCAATCGCGCATCTTCAATCGCTTTGAACGTTCTGCGGCGGCGGCACGCAGTAGTAAAGGGGGTGCCACAGGTTTTGGCTTAGGTTTGAACTATGTGCAGCAAGTGATGCTGGCGCATGAGGGCAGGGTAGAAGTGGAGAGTGAAGAAGCCCGTTTTAGTGAGTTTACTCTTTATTTTCCGGCACGATCCTGATTTTACCATATATGGAATCGCAACTCCTGTGAACAGTCGTTGATAAATGCACCTTTGCCGAATGAACGCAGTTTCCAGAGGATGCAGATGTCGTCCATGCTACCGATAAGTAAGAATGTTCCGAATAATGTGAAATAATAATTCCCTGTTGCCATGCCATACAAAAGCGGAAGGATGCCTAGCAACAGAATAGGTAAGAAGCAGGTTGTGCGATATTGCCACATTCTGATGGGTTCGTTGCAGTGGCAGAAACGTATGCCTCCCTTATGCTTTACGAAAGAGATGGACCGGAAACCTTTGGGCGAAAAGATTCCGAAGAATAGTGCATGAAGCAATAGATTTACTCCAAAGCCTGCCAAGGCGCACGACCAGAATATCAGCAATGATACATGAGCCATATCTTCTCCATGTATCCATCGGAATAAGAGCAGTATGGGTACTGTAAAAAGGATTGCAGCTAGTATTCCATACTTGTTGATCTTATTTCCCGAAACCATGATTTCGGTTCCTTTCTTGCTTTGTACAATTGAGATATCCGCTTTCATCATTCGTTCTTTCTATTAATTGAAGAATATACTTGCAATGGCGTGTTTGAGTCCTGTGTACGCAGGATTGACTGTGGCCATTAATACGTAAGCTGCCAAAACGATTGTAATACCTTTTGCAAATTCGATTCCTATTTTCTGAAATTTTTTCATGACTTGTTTAGATACATTGGGGTTATTTCGATGTTGCAAAGGTAAGGCGGCAGGGAGCGAAGGAATGTTATCGCAATGTTATCTTTAGGTTAACGATTATAAGTCGGTATGCAAGTTTAGTAAGGTATAAAGAGCTAATAAAACTTGCTGGCTGAATAAATCCTTTCTGATGGGTAATGAGGTAATTCACCACAGAATTCATTACTACACCAGCATGAATTAGATCATTATCCTTAGTTTTGTCTGTTATTCTATTGGACTATTCCCCTTATAATTGAAAATATTCCCTTGCTTCTTCTCTGTTTAATGATAATAATCAGTTGAAAAACAAAGATTTATAATAAAAATGAGACTCTTTATTTGTCCCCCCTGTTTCTTTCCTGTTTTATGTCTATCTTCTTATTTTTGTTCCGTTCTCGTAAGTAGATACAATACAACTATTATTAATCTATATCAGAAAGTAAAATTATGGAAAATCAGGGAATACTTCTTTATATCGGAATAGCCCTTATCATCTTATTGGTACTTTGGTATATCTGGACTGCCAATAATCTGATTGCAAAACGGAATCGGGTAAAGCAATGCCGTAGCGGCATTTGCGTGGCATTGAAGATACGGAATTGCAACTGCAAGCCATACGCCGCACCTATAATGCTGCGGTCACCGACTATAATAACTCCATTGAGATGTTTCCCTCTTCCATCGTGGCCGGCCGGCAGAATCATCATCAGGAAGAACTGATTGATATTCCCGAACAGGAACAGCAGAATGTGGATGTCAGTGCACTTTTAAAGTAGATGTAATATGGAATCAATTGACTTCAGAAGCCTTTCCGAAAGGCTTCGTACCGAACTCTCCCGTGTATATTTCCGGCAGAAGATCGTTCGTATTCTGAGCATTATAGTCTATCTCTTTGTCTTTTGTTGGATGATGTTCGTCCTGTTTGGGGGTATCTTGTTGGATACATCGGCTTAGAGAACTACAGTGTGGTTACGCAATACATTTTCCCGGTTTTTATGGGATTTATTGTGCTGAACTTCGCATTCAGCCGCTCTCTTATGAAATTCCAAGGGCAGGAAAATTATATCATGCGCAGCATTATGTCTGCGATGTTTCCATCCGTTCTTTTCTCCTTCGCTTCGCAACTGGACCAGCGTATATTATCCGGTAGCAGACTCTTTAATTCTTCTTTTTCCGATCCGGCATTGGCGGCTACCACCTATGCTTATCTGGAACAAAAGGTCGGCTATCTGGCAGAGAATATCCAGGGCTTGAAGAAACGCTATAATGCCCGTTTCGTTCATCTGGAAGACCCGGATTTCGAGAAGTATTTCGTGGTTTATGCCGATGACGAAGTAACTGCCCGTATGATACTTACACCGGCAATCATGCGTCAGATTACCCGTCTGCGCGAAACATTCGGGCACGATATGATGCTCTTTTTCAGCAAAGATACTTTTTACTATGCGGGAGTGATGCCCGACGGCTTCCTCTGTCTTCGCAAGCAGGCACTGGACAATGAACATCTGCTTGAAGAGATATACAATGACATAAATCTTGCCTGTCAGGTGACAGATGAACTAAGGCTAAACTAATTACATAATTAATTATCCTCTGAATATTCTAAACACGAAGATTGACTTTAAGTGATAATTGCAAACGCGGCTGTCTGAAAGATTATCTTTCGGCAGCCGAGTTTTTCAGTAGAAACTGTAAGAGAGAATTCTTGTTAGAGTAATCAGAAGTTATCTTTCTTATTCCAGTTGTAAGCCATGTAGCTCATGCCGTTCTCGTTCATCTGGTAAACGGCTTTGGCTTTCACATTTGTGTAGTCACCGGCTTTGCTGTTCCATGCTATATATTCCACGTTTACTTCGTTGTCGGTGTAGCTGAAGTTGAGGCAATACAGCTTTTCAAATCGACTGTTGTCCTGGTTCCATTTCAGGATTTCCTTTGCGGATACACGTCCTTTTTCATCATGTGTGTAGTTGTATTGCAGGTGGCGTTCCAGGTACTTGCCTTCTTTTACTTTATAGACTGTCTGGGTTTCTACACCGTTTTCCTGTTTTTCACTGTTGTAAGCGAAACCTTTTACGTTGTTACCACTTACTGCGTTTACTACTGATGTCAATGCGAATACTACTGATAATACTAGAGCTTTCATAATGATTTTATTTTTTAAGTTATACATTTCGTTACTTTTGATGTTGCAAAGATAGGGCAGGGGCATGAGGATGAATGTTATCGTAATGTTATCATTAGGTTAACGACATTTTTGCTACTTTGGGAAGCTCTCTTGTTTTTTAGAGTTGTATGTATTTTTATATTCCTCTTTTAATCAGTGAGATGCTGATTTCCGTTCGTTTCTTTTCATCGTACCTTGCCATTGGCTGGAAAGAACGCATTCTCATCGCATATAAAAAGTAGTACATTACTCCGTGATCCATAGTTATTTGCTATTTTTGCAGGCGAATATAAACGGATAAGATGAAATTACGTACTGTCATCTCTCTTTCACTTGTGAGTCTGATTGTTGTTGTGTTGATACAGTTGGGTGGAATGCTTTATGCTTTCCATGCACAGATGCAGGAAGCGGAGAAGTTACTAAACAAGTGTTTTCGGATGTCTTTCACGGAGACAGTGGATAATTTGGTGAACAACCTTCCTTATCCTGATAATTCAGTAGCTATCATAGCGTATGCCCCTAATCCCAAATACAAGCGGATTGATGGGAATGAAAAGAATAAGCGTACTTACCAGCAGGCGGCACAGACTTTGCAACGGGTGTATGGAATAAAAGAAATTCCGTTAGCTACCATAGACAGCGTGTTGCACAATAAGTTGCGGAAATTAGACATGGATGGAACGCTGACCGTGGAGCGAATTAATGTAAATACAAATGAGGTGCTGGCAACTACCAATCCTCAGGTAAGTATCCGTAACTTTGCCGCTGTTACTTCCGAAGCTGCTTTTACCTTTAAATCCCGTGGGGAGGCTGTCCGTGCCATTCTTTCTTTTCCTGCCAAGGAGATGGAGAAGAGACTCCTGTTACTGTCATTCATTACATGGCTATTGCTGGGTACGGCTTTCTATGCCTTGATTGTACAGATGAAGTCGGTATTCCGTCAGCGGCATAACTTGCAGAAACAACAACAGGACTTCTATACGTTGGCCGAAGAAATGAAACATCCCGTCAGCCGGATGAAGAACTTGATAACCACAGAAAACTGGCAAGAGATAGAGGCACAAAGCAACGTACTCTTTGAGAGAACCAATGCTACTCTGGCACATGCCAAAGCAGAAATCCGGCAAGGAAGTACAGGCAGGCCTATTTCTCTTAAAGCAATTTCTATAGTCAGCCTGACGGGAGTATTCCTGTTGCTGGCTGTCTGGTCGGGATATTTGTATTATACGACCTCTCAAAAGATACGGTATCAGGTGGAGGAGCAATTGGAAGAGGCTTTCTACCGGGAGGCAGACTTACATAGGTATCCGCTTTTCACTAAGGCTAACCCTGATTTTAATTGGGATAGCTCGCCGGGAGAATTTCTCCCTTATCCGCGGCGTATGATGGACGAGCTTTATAAGGTATATCTGGAGAAAGGTTATCGCTACCGGATACAGTTGCTTACCATTCGGCATCTTTACAATAAGTTTGATGAAGGCTTCCGTATGAAGATGGTTTATGATATACAGGATACGATCAGTCTGCGTAGCCGTGTGCCCATTCCGTTCTCCTTGCAGTTTGCCGACAGTGTTTTCAGAAAACAGCTTTTGGAAACAGGTTTTCCGGATAGGGCGGATATCCGTTGGATCAGGTATCCGTCCCGGGAGTTGATACTTTATACTGGTAGTCCGGCTGTTGACTTCGGGGATATTACTACCCGGCTGTTTCCGTTGGATAAGGATAGTACGAGTTGTATCTTTGCTGTGGTTCGTTCACCACAACATACTATTATGAGTACCACATGGTATATGCAGGTTCCGCTGCTTATTGCTTTCCTTTTCGTATCTCTCTGTGTTTTCTTTCAGATACGTATGTTGCGGGCACAGCGTCGGTTGGAGCAGTTTCAGAAGGACTTTACTTACTCCATGATACATGATATGAAGTCACCGTTGCAGTCTGTCATGATGGGAGCGCATATCCTGGCAGGTGGTAAGTTGGCGGATAAGCCGGAGAAGCTGGTCCGCTACAGGCAAGTGATGGGGGATGAGTGCGAACATCTGCTGACACTTTCCAATCGTGTAGTAATGCTGACAGAGATAGACCGTGGAGAACTGGAACTACATAAAGAAGAAATTGCCCTAAGACCGTTGCTGCGGGATATAGCGGAAAAGTATCAGTTGAAAGCGGCGAAGACGGTTCATTTTGATATCGATTGTGAAGAAGGATGTAGTGTTTATGCGGATGCTTTCTGTCTGCGTGAGATACTTTCCAATCTGGTGGACAATGCTGTCAAATACTCTAATGAAGAGGTTCTGATCGTTCTTTCAGGTACAAAGACAGAGGATGGAACCATTGTTAGAGTGCATGATAACGGTATTGGCATCCCTTTGAGCGAACAGCATAAGATATTCAATAAGTTCGAGAGGATTGCTTCCGGTAGTCGTAAGACGGGTGCATCAGGTTTCGGGTTAGGATTGAATTATGTGTTGCAGGTGGTGAGTGCCCACGGCGGTATGGTGAAGGTAGAAAGTATGGAAGGGAGTTACAGTGAATTTACGCTACAATTCCCCTTGCGTTAAAAAAGCCTGCTGGCAAAGATGAAATGTACTCAACTATTTGTTATTCAGATAGCCTTTTACTATTTTTGTATACAGAGTCCGTAAAAAACAAAGGAGGTAGATTATGACACGCAGGGTTGGCATATCTTGGCTCCCAATTCGTTGGGGATTATTTTTTCTGTTCATTTCTGGTTTGCAGTTGCTTTCTGCACAGGAAGATAGTACACGCTTCACTCTTGATAGTATGTTGATAAAGCCGAAAGCTACATATCAGCTTCCATCCGTCAACCTGCTTCCCGAAAAAACCGTATATCCTTTGATAAATCCTATACAGTTAGGTGATTTGCCTTCTTTCTCCTTGAAAGAGGAACTTCGTATCCCTTATCATATAAATCCTTCTCCGCTATTCCGGGGCGATTATAGTACGGGAGGCGTATTAAGGCAATTTCCTCATGGAGCGGTATTCGGTTCCGGGGGCCAGACCAGTATTCCGGGCATCGGGCGTTTCAATAATGCTTCGTTAGGATATCAGCATATCTTTAATGATCGGCTATCATTGCAACTTCGTGCCAATGCCATGAAGATAAATATGTCTCGTATCACCGGGCAAGCCTTCAGTACTGCGGGTAGGCTGACTTATCGTGCTTCCGACCGGGTTGCCTTCAATGTCTTCGGTTCGTATGATATCGGTAATTCTTACGGGATGAGCACTAATAGTTATGGTGCTACGATGTCTCTTGATATGTCCGAACGTTTTGGTATGGAGGTCGGTGCCCAGCGCTATTACGATGCCATGCGTGGAGGTTGGCAGACGGTTCCCGTTGTGATACCTTATTATCGCTTCGAGAAGTTTAAGCTGGGGTTGGATGTAGGCGGAATAATGTACGAGATTCTGCGCAACGTGGTGTTTGATAAACGCGGCAGCGGTGACTTTGGTGGAGGCCCTACGATTAGACCGCCAAAGTTTTCATTTCCGATAAAATAGAAGAAGTAGATATTTACTTCAGGTAATCGTTTATATTCAGTAGTTTGTATTCGGGAGAACATTCAAACAGATAGTTCAGGATGTTCATGTGCGCTGCGCCGAAAATAACCAGTATCCGTTTGCCGGCGGTATCGGGAATCCGCTGGATATTCCTGAGTATCCTTAGATTCCGGTTGAACCATCTTCCGGATTCAAAGTCTGTTCCGGTATAATCGCCTTTGACGGATTCATACTTGAAATGCTTGATAAGATAGTTTCCTAAATCTTTCTTGATATGTACCGGATCGTTGAGATGTATCAGTTGTGCAAGTATCCCTTGCTGCTTGAATATGGGTTCATCTTCATAGTACAAAGCAGAGTCGGGAGAGTTTGAGAAGCTTTCTTCAAAAGCCAGATATTCATTACTTTCATCATCATCCAGCAGTTTCTCTATGTGGGTAGTGTGTGCTCCCCAAGCATCTGCACAGTATATCTTGGCATTGCACATTCGGGCTATTCTGAAACCTAACTGCTGAATTTCATTTCTGTTCAGCTCATGCTTGCCGGTAAGGTATGAGTTATAGAGAGAGTCTATCTCTGACTGTTTGTATAAAGGCCATTCAATGACAATGGCATCCGGTTTGAATTGTGCCAGTTTCTTGGATATTAACTCTATCTCTTTTTGATATTGAGGAGATAGTACATCTATCTGGTCTTCTTCGGATACTTGTTGCACATCCAGATTGGGAAATTCGAAGTGGAAGACCCCCAACGTAAGGACTTCTGCCTGCTGGGCATATCCTTTTGTGAAGAACATGCTTGCGGTAATCAGAATAAGAATGATTTTATTCATTGTAATTACTTTTAGTTTGGTGTCCAAAAGTAATGATTCTTTTTGGCATGACCATACAATCCTGATTCTTGATGTTGTAAAGGTAGGGTAGGAGCAATAAGAATGAATGATATCGCAATGTTATCTTCGGGTTAACGAATAATTTATTACTTTTGTGGCATACAACTGGAAGTTAATACAATTCATATCAAAGACATGGATACAATAAAGTTATTGTTAGTTGAGGACGATCCCAGCCTGCGTTACATCGTTCAGAGCGGATTGGAAGATATCATAGAGGGCTATGAAGTGTTGGCAGCCGCCAATGGTGAAGAAGGATTGGCAATGTGGAGGGAACACCGTCCCGATGTCATTCTCTCGGATATAGAAATGCCCGTCATGGATGGTTATGAGATGGTGAAGCGTATCCGTGAAGTAGATAAAGAGACGCCTATAATCTTTTCTTCCGGTTTGGTTTCTCCCAAAAATGTATTGAGAGGCTATGAGTTGGGAGCCAACAATTATATCAAGAAACCTTTCATTCCCGAAGAACTGGATGCCCATATTCATGCTTTGTTGAAACTCTCCAAAGGTGAAAAGAGTAAGGACGAAAGCGAATGTTACAAGATTGGAAAGGAATATGTGCTTGATGCTACGCACGCCATATTGAAACATTCTTCCGGTGAAAACAAGACATTGACCGCCCGTGAAGCAGGACTGTTGCAAATGCTTTGTGAGAACAGAGGTGATGTAGTACGCCGTGAAGCCATTCTTGATAAGTTCTGGAATACGGAAGATGATTATTTTGCTTCCCGCAGCCTGGATGTATTTGTCACAAAACTCCGTAAGTTGATAGCTGAAGATTCATCAGTCAGCATTAAAACGGTGAAAGGTGTGGGGCTGATGCTGGAAGAAAACGTATAGTTCCTACTATTCGATTACTATATTTATTCGGGGCACTAAACTGTGTCTCGAATATTTTTTTGTCCTTACTGTTCGTTTTCATGCGGACACTTGTCCGGAAATGAACATCGCTTAAAATTGAATATTCATTGATAATCAGCATTTTATTGTTTTGGCACGCCAATTGACTATATATTATCGAAGGCGGTTGACAAAGACTTCCTCTCAAAAATCAAGAAGTAATAACAATAAAAAAATAACGATTATGAAAACGAACTTAATTTCTAAAGCAGTTGTAATGTTAGCAGTAGTAATGGCAAGTGTAATGAACTTTTCTGCAAGTGCCAGCAATCCTACCCAGTACGTAAAGAATGAAGAGATGACCGGCGAGTTGATGACCGCAAAGACTATCTTTAAGAACGAAGACGGACATCTGTACCGCCACCTCCGTTACACCTATACTTACGATAACGAAAATCGTGTAACCAGCAAAGAAGCCTCCAAATGGGATAGTACACAAGAGGCTTGGGTTCCTTACTTCAAGATGGATGTTTCCTATGCCAACAATGAAGTTGAACTTAACTATGCCCGTTGGAATTCCAAGAGCAATGCTTACGACAGCAATATTGAAAAGACTGTTTATGAAATAAATGATGATAATGTTACTTTAATGTTGGCAAGTACAAGATAAAACATCAGTAATTAGGAAGTAAATGCCGGGATGATGAGATTTATATCTCATCATCCCGGTTTTGTTTTGGAATATAAGTTATAAAAGAAATTGCCTTTCTTGCAGATGAACCAGAGAAAATATCTGATTCCAGAAAAAGATGTTATCCGATTCGGGAAAGTGAATCAGATAGAGCAGATGTCAGCTATAAAAGAATTCTTTCGCTCTATGGGGTAAAGTTGGAGTTGTTTGGTAAACTGGGACAATATGATTCGGCATATCACTATTTTCAGAAAGTTATCTCCAGTCCAAATCCTTCTTCGGTGGCCGATGTCTATAATAGTATGGCGAGAATATATCATAAGATATCCCGTGCTTCAGATGCCTATCCTATGCTACAATGCTTTATTGAATTATCCGATACCATACGAAAGTATCGTCATACTGAGGAAGCCATTGCATTGCAAGAGCTTTACAAACACGAACAGCTTTCGGTAGAAAACCTGTATTGGCGCACCCGGGCTGCGCAAAGGCAGCGTAATGTGTATTGGATGACCACAATCTCTTTGCTGTTGGTTTGGGTGGCAAGTGCGGTATATTTCATCTATCGCTGTAACCGTAATCGCCTGATGGCGCAGCAACATCAGCTCGTGCAACAGGAAAAGGAACTGAAGCAACAACGTAAGGTCACTTCCGAGAGTCTTCGTCGCATGGTGGAAATGGAACAAAAAGAAGCAAGGCTGAAGGAAACCTTTTTCAGGAGATTAAGCCAGAAGGTGGTGCAAGAATTAGAGAAGGGCGGCAATGTCATCCTTTCAGATGAAGACTGGGATGACATTGTGCAGAATGCTGATATTATCTTCGACAACTTTACGAAACGCTTGCAGCAGACTTACCCAAGTCTCAATAAAGACGACTTGCGTTACTGCTGCATGGTGAAAATGCAATTATCTCAGTCGAGTATGGCACAAGTGATGCATCTGGAGCGGGATTCCGTGAAGAAACGCCTGAAACGTATCCGTATGCAGATAGTGGTATTACACTGGAAGAACTGCTGTATAACTTTTAAAGTAAAAAGAAAACAACTATATATTTATAAGGTAAAGGAGGATATTCATATCTGAAAAGAAAGGGCTCGTCCCCTTGTTAACTCGTCTCCTCGTCAACTAATTCAAATCCGTGCAAATAGATACCAAGTTCTTCATACTTATATAGTTTGTTTGGTTTGTTGCAAATATATGGGGATTTGAATTGCTGTATTGTATACAAATTTGTTATACCAATTTTGCGGAGATGTTTTATTTGTCTTGGGACTCAGAAGAAGGAGAATGTTGTAAAAATACATCCTCCCGTCTACCTTGCTTGCAGGTATACCAGAGCTGAAGTTTTCAGGTCTAATTTAATAGTCAAAGGTGAGTAGCAATGCAATTGCGTTGCGTTTGCGACTTTTCAGCCGTCCGGCTTCCACATGGCCCGATTTGACTCACCTTTGAGTATTTTATTTTTTATATATATTGATGCTAATTTGCTGCCAAAAGGATACAAAAAAAACGTGGAACGTCACACTTTCAAATGTTCTAGAAGGAACTACCAATCCCAACAACACAAATGAAAGGAACGCCCACGCCTATAGAAACGCAGGCGTTCAGTCATTTTTTACGTGTTGTATGTTATGCCAAAGGCACAACGAAAATTGGTAGTTTTCTAGAACGCAAAAAAGCTGAACGCTTCGATATTTTATTTCAAAGAACAGAAGGGATATCCCTTGCCGATTAACAGCAGCACAAATATAGTAAATTCTTGAATTAAAAAGCTTCTTACTCTTTTATTTTTCCTATAAAGCTTTCTTTTTTACTTTCAAGAAGATGTCAAAAGCTCCATAACCCCAGTGTACAACAGTTTCCTTTTAGGTATTCTATTGATTTATCCAAAAGAAAACTGCCTTTTGAGGCTGATGCCATTACATCCATTTGATAGGATGCCCCAATGTCCGTTTTATCGCTTCCATCTCAGCACTGTGCCACATCTCATGCTTGAAGCACCAGGCAAGGGCTTCGTACTTATTATTGGCAACCGGGTGTTTGAAGGGAATAGGCTCTAAATCCTCTAATAAAATACGGTCGTCCAGACGGGAGAGGTTACTGATACATATCTCATGAACAGCGTCCAGTTGTTTTTTTAGCTCTGCTACAGGAATTAAATTCTTTTCGGCGGAGCGATGCAATGTACCCATTCCATTGAAAACCTTTACGTAATCGACCATCGGAATAAGTTTGCTGACGGCTTCATTCCTCCCGGTGATGCAGACGATGGCATGAAAGTTCTGACTGATAATCAGATGTCCGATTTGCCATGCGAAGTTGGAGTCAGTGCCTTCGGGGATGGTGTACCACAGGTTTTCCGGAACTTCTGATACTAAACGATTCACGAAATTCCGCGATTCAATAATCTGTTCTTTTAAAAAATCAATCTTGCTCATAATTAATTTATTTAAGTTATACATAGTACCGTTGGCGGAGTTAATTCGTTTCTGAGCGGTTATGAACTAAATGGTAATTTATCTTATACTTTTTCTTTCGCTTGTCCGAAAGAAAAAGTATCAAAAAGAAAGGACCCGGGCTGAGTCTTCGGTGCTACTCCGATACTGCCATGCACAGCCGGTGCTCGAACTCGCTACGCTCAGACAATCGCCCCTACCTGTGCCTGCCAGCACCTCCGCCTATGCCCGAGAGCTTCGCTGTGGAAGCGGCTGCGCATTATTACATCCGGCACTCTCACCCGCATGGTCTCCCGGCCTCACTGTAGGGGCCTTAAGCGAAGGTA
>NZ_CBVI010000008.1 GCF_000513195.1 Bacteroides timonensis
ATCAGATATAAACCAATTCCGTCAACAGGTTACATAGTAGTTAGTGAGCAAGCTTTCCATTCTGTGACAGCTTAGAGAATAAATTTTCCCAGTAGTTCTTTCTTGGAAGTTCCTTTTCGAGCCGTTGGTAAACGTCGACGAGGCGGATAATCTTCTTGATGGCGGTATATTCTTTCTCCAGATTGAGCGAGGTGACTTGCTTGCATATCCGGCATTTGCAGGTTCCCTGCGGGTTGTATAGCGGACAGGTGTCATTCATGAAGTGAGTAATCTTCCGGATGGAGCGGGAGGAAATCTGACGGACGCTCTCTTCCGTCATGCCCATGATTTCACTGATTTGCTTATACGGCAGGTTGAGGTTTATCTTGAATATGAATATCAGTCGGGCATCCTTCGTCAGGCAATGGTTCTGGGCTGTCAGACACCAGTCGCAGCATGCTTTTATCCATTCCTGTTCGTTCCGGTCCTGCCCGTTATAATCAATGGCGGGAAGTTCGCGAAATTCTCTCAACTCATTCATTGTGGCTATTCTTTCGTTCCGGGCATATCGCAATATGGTGCGTTTGCATATTGTATATATCCATGTCGATAACCCGGATTCCCCGTTGAAGGAGTCTATGCTTTTGATGATTTCGTACCAGACTTCCTGAGCCGCTTCTTTAGCGATTTCCTTGTTTTGTATCATGCGGTGTGCTATGGAAGATACCATGACGCCATATTGTTCTACGATTTCCTTTAAGTCAGGTTGCATATTCTAAGTATTGAGTTTGCGAATGTAGCTAATTTGTTTTATCCTGCCAAGGCCGGTAAATGCGGGCATCACTTTCGTTTTGACACTTTGCTTTTTATGCATAACGAGAATGCGATATTTCCGTCCCGATGTAAGGAAGAACGGAAAGAAACGAACGAAAATCAACATTTTGTTGATTGATAGCGTGATACATAAATATGTACAACTCTAATAAAAGAAAAACAGATGGTCTGTGCAGTGAATACAGATGGTTTGTCTCCCATCTATAGATGGTTTGTTTACGATCTATAGACCGTTCGTTTACGATATATAGATTGTGTGCGTTGCATCTATAGATTGTGCGCCTCAGATATATAGTTCCTTCGTGTAAGAAGTATGCTTCCTTGCATAGGTATTGCATATACTGCCTGCTTTATGCAAAAGGCGTGTATATATATTCTATAGATTGTACGAATGGATTCTGTTTCGGGTGTTTTCAGAAAGGTGTCTGTTAGTAAAAGTGCTGTTTTTGTAACTTTATGTTCGGAATAAAGTGTAATGTATGACTTTAGGTGCGGTAATTTGGTCCGTAAATATTTATCCTTTTGTTATAAGTCTGCAGGTATATTTCAAAGCGGTGTCTTCATCGTTCATGAAATCGGAAATTGTTTGTGATACTTGATGATGGGGAGGAATTCCCATCCCTTCCATAGGAAACCCTTTTGGCGATAAATCCGGTTGACGGGTGGGCATCCGCAAATAAGTACCGTGTTTTGTTCTGAATGTGCGGGGACTATTGCCTGTGTCTCCTCCGGTGGCTTCACCGACAAGTGTTACGTTTTCGCTTTCTTTCATATCTATTGTGAAGCTTTCGGCAGCAGAGCAGGTGATAGTACTGGTCAGCAGATAGATTTTTCCTTTATAAGCATCTGCTTCGGGTTGCATTAGTTGACTGCTGACGCAATGCGGTTGCTCTTTCCGGATAAAATATTTGCAGATATCCCGTCCGTTGCCACTGTTGCCTCCTCCGTTTTGGCGGATGTCTATAATGAGATAGGGAAGGTCTTTTATTTGAGGATAAGCTACTTTGAAATCTTCCAGCACGGGGGACATCATGGTGTTGATGGCCAGATAGCCGATGCTGTCTTGCAAAACTTTGGTTTCTACGGTTACCTCTTTTTCATCAGAGAAGTAGTCTCTTCGTTTCAAGGGTAAAGAGATTGTCAGTGTATCATCGTTTCTCAGCAACGTGTAGTCTCGGAGGGTGTCGGCATAGCTGATGAATGCGTAACGGGCTGATTTCAGATGCCTCCATGCGTCAGTAGATGCCTCGGCATATTTTTCGTACTGATTAATCCACTCTTTATAAGGAACTTCATTGATGGCTATGATGCAGTCTTTATCCTTGAATCCGTATTGTGTCAGATAGGCATTGGGCTTGTAGATGTATAAGGAATCTTGTATGAGGACCGGAAATTGTCTCGCTGTGTACGTCTTGAAGCAGGAAATGGCATGACTGCATTGCAGGGCGGAAATATACTCCTGTACTGCCAATCCATAGTCTGTGGTGGTTTGTGCCTGGCGAACACGGGTGATGTATGTCTGGTATAATGAATCCATATTCAGATGTTTGGCTTGGTATAGTGAATAGTTTTCCATTACTATCTGATGTATTTCCTCAAAATCGGCTTCAAACTGCGAAGGTTTTACGGGTATTTCCGAAAGATAGAAATACTCCGCTTCGGGTTCTTTGTTGTAGAAATGCTTAACATAAATGCGCAATCCACACCAAGCAACGGCGAATATGACTACTACGATAAATGTGATTTTTAAATGTTTCATACTCTATAGAATTTTGTTGTACATATCGTTTTGTGTCTTTATGGTTCTTTTTGCGCTGTAAAGTTAGCCTTTTATTTCTATATAATGAAACACGGATACACCTTTCTGTTCGCTTTTGTGCGGACACTTGTCCGTTTATGAACACTCTCTGAAAATGAATATCCTCTGATAATCAACGCTTTATTGTTTTGGCACGGCAATTGACTATATATTGTCGAAGGCGGTTGACAAGGACTTCCTTTCAAAATCAAGAAGTAATAACAATAAAAAAATAACGATTATGAAAACGAACTTAATTTCTAAAGCAGTGGTAATGATGGTAGTAGTAATGGCAAGTGTAATGAACTTCTCTGCAAGTGCAAGCAATCCTACCCAGTACGTAAAGAACGAAGAAATGACCGGTGAACTGATGACCGCAAAGACTATCTTCAAGAACGAAGACGGATGTCTGTTCCGCCACCTCCGTTACACGTATACTTACGATAACGAAAACCGCGTAACCAGCAAGGAAGCTTCCAAGTGGGACAGCGTAAAGGAAGCTTGGGTTCCTTACTTCAAAATGAATATGGAGTATAATAATCATGAAATTGAAGTGAGCTACGCCCGTTGGAACTCCAAGAGCAACGCTTACAACAGCAATGTTGAAAAAACTGTTTATGAATTGAATGATGATAATGTTACTTTAATGTTAGCAAGTACAAAATAAAAGCGAATAGTTTTCTCGGGTAAACCGGCTATTGGGGGGCTTTTACTTTTTGCATCAAAATAACATTGTGCGACCAACTTAGTTGTTTAACAGGAAGGGCTAAGTTTGATATTTCTAATTTGGCAACAGGTTGTTGCCAAATTGTAAATTCCTGATTATATTCCTTATAGAACTGAATCATGCATCTGCAATTACGTGGCGAGAAACCTTTCACTTTCGGGTAGTCATTCTTTAAGTCATTGGATAGTTGTTCAAGCGCATTGTTACCCCAACCGATCAACTTCTGGCTTTCAAACAGCAATTTACCAATGTCCCAATATATAGTAAGCATTTCTTCATTGGCTGCATAGATAGCCTTCTTTTGGGCGAGTGCCACCCGTGTCTTGACTTGTTTAAGCAGGATTGCATAGTTAAAGATATTGTTTTGAATTTCCATTTTACGTCTATTAATTAACTTATTAGGGTTTAAGAGTGCCCGAAGGCTTTCCTGAACACTCGTCACTCGGTCATAAAAAGATCAAAAGCTCTGACTGGCAAAGATAATGATAATAACGGGAAAGGCGATAGCTTTTTCAAGTACATCAGCAAATGTAACTAATTTGCTTTATCCTGCCAAGGTCAGTAAATACAGGCGTCACTTTCGTTTTGACACTTTGCTTTTTATGCATAATGAGAATGCGATATTTCCGTCCCGATGTAAGGAAGAACGGAAAGAAACGAACGGAATTCAACATTTTATTGATAGCGTGATACATAAATATGTACAACTCTAATAAAAGAAAAACAGACGGTCTGTGCAGTGAAAACAGATGGTTTGTTTCCCATCTATAGATCTTTCGCGTTACATCTATAGATCCTTCGCCTCAGATCTATAGTTCCTTCATGGAAGAAGTATAGTTCCTTGCATAAGTATTGCATATACTGACTGTTTTATGCAAAAGGTATGCATTTATATTCTGTAAATTATGCAGTTGCATTCTGTTTCGGGTGTTTTCAGAAAGGCGTCTGTTAGTAAAAAAGTCATTCCGGTAACTTTTTGTTCGGAATGATATGCTTTCCGGTAACCGGTTTCTTGGGCTGTTGGCATTTGTTATGTTATTAAGTCTGAACAGCCTTACTACCCTACGAATAAAAAATATATCTTTGTGAATGAACCTGTTAATTGTCGGACGTAAATCAAAAACACAAATGAGAAATATGTTTTATTGGGCTGGTATAATAAGCATTCTTATCTGCCTGCCGCTTCGGGTTTCTGCTCAGTCGTATGAACAAATGTGGAAACAGGTTGAAGTTCTGGAACAAAAGCAACTGCCTAAATCTGCAATACAAGAATTGCGAAAGATTTACGAGTATGCCAAACAGGAAAAGAATGTGTCTCAGATGATGAAAGCCCATCTGACGAAAGCATCCTTATGCATTGATATTACTCCTGATAGTCTGGATAGCGAATTGTCCGGCTTGAAAGCTTGGGTGGAGGAAGAAAAAGATACGGTATATAAGGCCATACTGAATAACTTGCTGGGATATTATATTCTGGATACGGGTAAAAAAGATGAAACTGCAATCGATACTGCTATCGCTTATTTCCAACGTTCGTTGCAAGATAAAGAAATACTTTTCCGGAAATCAGCTGTGGATTACCGTCCTATGACCAACAGCAAAGAACTGAGTGAGAAATATTGTGGTGATAATATGTATCAGTTGCTTGCCCGGCAGGCCATCTCCCGGCTAAGCGGCTATTTTATTGCCAACCCTGTATCAGCCGAGAAAATACAAACTGAGATTTTATCTATTTATGACGGACTGATTGACTTCTACCGTCAACAAGGCATGACAGACGCCCGATTGTTGTTGATGCTGGATAAGTTATATTATGAGGGAAATGACGTCAGTCGGGGCGGAGTGAATGAAAAGCTGAGGCTGACCGACGAGCAAGTAATAACGTCGCTAAAACAATGGGCGGAAGAGTTTGCTGATTCTCCGCTTTGCGGAGAAGTGTACTGCCAGTTGGCAGAACGCTATGATAGAATGCAGGATTACACCGCAAAACTAAAAGCTGCACAAACCGGACTTGCAAAATATCCCCGGTCACTCTCTGCCAATGATTTGAAAGAACAGGTAGCGGAAGTATTGACTCCCAGGCTAATGGTGGAAATTCCTTTTGCCTATCCCGGAAAGGACGTTGACTTGAAAGTAAAATACCGTAATCTGGCCGGATTTACGGTAGAACTTTACCGGATGAATCTGCCTGTTACAAGTCCTGTTCTGGAAAGAGAAATAAATGCTTCTACATTAAGTCAATATGGAAAATTGGTCGGTACCCGCCATTATGATTTGGCAGCTACTCCGGACTACAAGGAAACAGATACTTTACTACGTTATAAATTCCCCGTTGAGGGCATTTATGTAGTAAAGTCTATCCCTGACGGACATCGTAAATATACGGCTTATGGAAAGGCTTATGTCTCCTCCTTACAGGCCATATCATTAGGATTACCCGATGGAAAGCAGGAAATCAATATCGTAGACCGATTGACCGGACATCCGATGACGGGTACTGAAGTGGCCTATTACCGTGTGTCACCGGGAGAAGGTTACCGTTGGATTAAAACATATCCTGTGAATGGCAAAGGGAGTGTTACTCTGACTCCACCCAGTGTCGAAAATTGGCTGGGAATAAATGTTCGTAAGCCGGGAGCCGATTATATGGAGATCAGTTATGCCGGCTTTTCAAATGCGGGATATCATGTGCCCGGTTCACGAAAGTGGGAAAAGCATGTTTCTCTTTTCACTGACCGTGCGCTGTATTGTCCCGGTCAGGTGGTGCATGTTTCGGGGATAGCGTATGAACAATCGGGTGATTCGGTCCGTGTTTTCTCCAGAGTTCATAATGACGTAGTGCTCCGTGATGCTAACCGGCAGGAAGTGGGTAAGATATTCCTTGCTACAGATGAATTTGGAGCCTTTTATGGCGATTTCGTACTTCCTGAGGTACTTCTCCCGGGAGAATTCGAAATATCGGTGCAAGATGGCGAAAGCCGCTATATCCGTGTAGACGAATACAAGCGTCCTACATTCGATGTTGTTTTCTATCCCTATCAAGACACTTATAATATGGGTGATACACTACTGGTCAGTGGCGAAGCAAATACATTTGCGGGAGTTCCGGTAGGCTTGTGTAAACTCAGTTATAAAGTAACCCGTTCACTGAATGAGTTCTGGAAGATCTCAGATAATGAAACGGTTCTGGCCGTAGGTGAGATGCAGACTGATGCAGACGGGAAGTTCCGCTTCCCTGTCTTTCTGCGTGAACCGGATGATTTCCAACCTGATAAAACGGGGCGCTACTATACATACAAAGTGACGGCTGAAGTAATCAGTCTGACCGGAGAAATTGAGAGCGGAGCCTTGTCATTACCTGTAGGACAGCAGTCTGTTGCCTTACAGATTAAAGGTTTGCGCTCCAAAGTGGCACGTGAGAAGCGAGATACTATACAAATTCTGGCTTTGAATTTAAGCAGGCAGCCTGTAACACTTCAAACCACTTACGTGGTGTACGCCTTGGATGAGAAAGGTAACAAAGGAAATGAGGTGTGCCGTCGTACAGTTGGGACTTATCAATCATTTATTCCCGAGGATATACTTGCTCTCACTCCGGGACATTATAGAATGGAGGCTTCAGTCCTTGACGGACAGAGAAGAACCTGTACAGCGAAACAGGACTTTATTCTCTTTTCATTGGCAGACCCTCACTTGCCGGTATACTCACCGGAATGGTTCTATCAGGATGGGACAGAACTTGATGCCCGGCATCCGGTGAACCTGTATGTAGGTAGTAGTGAGAAAGAAGTCTATCTGTTGTATGATGTATTCTGTGGCGATAAACGTATTGAATCCAAACGAATGATCCTCAATAATGAAATCCGGAAGTTTACCTATCTCTATAAGCCGGAATATGGGGATGGAATCACCGTAAACTTTGCTTTTATGCGCGAAGGCAAGCTGTATACAAAGAAAGTACAGATAGCACGTCCCCGTCTGGAGAAGAACTTACTGCTGAAATGGGCTACTTTCCGTGACAAACTGCAACCGGGAGGAAAAGAGGAATGGAAACTTCAGATCATGCACCCGGACAAGAAAGCGGCTGATGCGCAATTGCTTGCCACTCTTTATGATGCTTCACTCGATAAGTTATACATCAATGACTGGAACTTCAATCTGAATCTCCCCCGTTTTATTCCTGATACCGGAGCGAATCTGATATCTTCCGGGCATTCCATCTGGATGTACAGCAACTTCCCCTATTCGGGCAGCACTTTGCGTGGTCTCCGTTGGTGGGATATATATAGTACTCTGAATACTCCGTTCTGGCGGGTTCCGCATCCAGAGGGTAGTTTCCGTATAAAGCAGGATAGCAGGATGATGAAGTCCGCAGCTATCAGCCTTGATGCTGAAACCCCGCCGGATGACGGTTTTGAAGTGGAAGACGGAAGCTTCGTTGAAGCAGTGTTCGAATGCTCTGATGCTGTGGCATTGGACGATGGTTCGCCATACGTTCCTCTCCGGCAAAACTTTGCAGAAACAGCTTTCTTCTATCCCGCCCTCCGTACGGATACAAATGGAGTCGTAAGCCTGTCTTTCACCTTGCCCGAAAGTCTGACTGAATGGAAGTTTATGGGATTTGCCCATACCCGGAACATGGACTACGGACAGATAACGGCTAAGGCGAAAGCAGTCAAGTCGTTTATGGTGCAGCCTAATATGCCTCGTTTTATTCGTGTGAATGATAAGCCTGTTATCAGTACGGGAATAATCAATCTGTCGGGAGAAAACATTCAGGGAACAGTCCGTATGGAACTGGTCGATCCGCAGACGAATCAGATTATATCAAGCCGGGAACATGAATTCAGTGCGGATGCCGGAGCAACCGTTTCCGTATCATTTGATTTAGAAAGCCCGGAGGAACCTACAGTACTGATTTGCAGAATTATTGCCGAGGGTAGTAATTTCAGTGACGGCGAGCAGCGCTATCTTCCGGTTTTATCCGATAAACAATGGGTGACTGAAGCGATACCCGTTCAATTGAATGGTACGGAAAGTAAATCGATTGCCCTGGAGAGCCTGTTTAATGATGGAAGTAAAACTGCAACAAACAAACGGCTGACGGTGGAACTGACGGCCAATCCTGACTGGTATGCCATACAGGCTTTACCCGTCATTGGCAATCCTGTGGATGAGGATGCCTTGTCGTGGGCAAGTGCTTATTATGCCAATTCATTGTCTGTGGCCATCCTCGATGCCAATCCCCGCATCCGGCAGGTATTTGAAAGCTGGAAGATACAGGGAAGCCCATTGTCGGGCAATCTTAATGATAAGGAAGAATTGAAGGAGCTGTTACTGAAAGAAACTCCCTGGCTGGCAGATGCTCTTGATGAAACAGAACAGAAGAGAAATATAGCGCTTTTGTTTGACTTGAACACGATGAGTAACCGTAATCGTATTGCGGTATCCCGTCTGGAAGCATTGCAGCTCCCTGACGGTTCCTGGAGCTGGTATAAAGGGATGATGGGGAACCGTTACATCACTACCCGGATTGTAGAAATGCTGGCACGGCTTCGCACAATGGGTGCATCTACCCTTCCGGTGCAGGGAATGTATGAAAAGGCGATAAGCTATCTCCATACCCAATGGCTGGATGAATACGGACAGATGAAGGAAAATGAAAAGAAAGGCAATAAGAATGAATTGCCCGGCGAGCAATCCTTGCATTATCTGTACATCTGTGCTTTAGACGGTCAGGTGGCAAAGCAAACTGATAAAACCGCCTATTCGTATATGATTGATAAATTGGAGGCAGGTGCTCCGAGTGATGTAATTTATGACAGGGCACTTGTCGCTACCATACTGCATAAAGCGGGTAAAAAGGCAAAGGCGGACGAATTGGCCCGATCCATTCTGGAATATTCAGTTGCTACCCCTGAGATGGGACGTTATTTTGATACTTCGAAAGCCGGGTATTCATGGGGCAGTTACAGAATACCGACGCAAGTGGTTGCTATTGAAGCCTTATCCGGTATTCTGAAAGAACCGCTGGCAATTGCTGAGATGAGGCAATGGTTGCTTAAACAAAAGCAGGTACAGGCCTGGGGCAATCCGGTAGCTACCGCCGATGCTGTGTATGCATTTCTGGGTGGAGATGATGACCGATTGGCGGAAAACAGTACCATGAAAGCGGAAATAGGCGGAACAGAAGTAGTGGCTCCTGATGATGCATTAGGGTATGTCCGTCGTTCTTTCTTCGGTAATGAGGTCGGAGCCCGGCAAATAGAAATTGCACATACAGGTGCAGGAATAGGTTGGGGAGCTGTATATGCTCAATGCCTGGAGGATATGGATAAATTGCAATCAGCAAAAGGCAACGGATTGAAAATCAATCGTACCTATTATAAAGACGGCAAGGAGGTTTCATCAAAGACGGATTTACATGTGGGAGACGAGCTTACTGTCCGGCTGACCGTGAAGGCGGATCGGGATATGGATTTCGTTCAGATAAAAGATACACGTGCTGCATGTATAGAGCCCAAGGAGGCATTGTCGGGATATCACCATTCCGATGCTACCGGTTATTATCAGGTAATGCGTGATACCTCTGCTGAATTCTTTATTGACAAACTTAAAAAAGGTACTATCCAAATAGAATATAAAGTCTATATAGACCGTTTGGGGGCTTATCAAACCGGTATTGCTACTGTCCAATCGGCCTATGCACCTGAGTTTGCCGGATATGGAAAGAGCCTGTCTGTAACGGTGCGTTGAATTTATTAGTCATTTCTTAATTATAAAATACGTATGAAACATCTATGCTTACTGTTTGCAATTTTATCTTTCTTAGGCTGTAAGGCTCAGAAGAGTCATGAAGATTTGGCGAAAGAAGTGATAATCTCGGGCCGTGTATTGAACAGGGAAGTTTATCCGAAGGAGAAGGAGGTGAAACTTGAGATACCTTATCTGTCCGGTCTGGAAACGGTTTACACTTCTCCCATAGCGGATGACGGTACTTTCTGTTTCCGTTTCAGTCCTTATGCTTCAACTCGTGAGGTTGCTCTTCGCAATTATGCGGAACACTTGTATGTACACCCGGGTGATAGTCTGCATGTTGAGATTGACTTCAACGATTTGTTGCATCCCCGCATTACCGGAACTTCCGGTGCGCTGAATCAGTATATGGCTCTTTTTACCGAAGGAGGATACTATCGCAGACTTAGTTCCTATAACAGAGAAGCACCCTTTGATGAATTTGAAAAAGAATTGAAAACAGAGTATGCCAATCTCCTGGAACGTCGTGCCGACTTCCTCAAAGAACATTCGCCGGGCGCAGAAGTTGAAGAGTATACGGCGGACTTATTGTTGATAGATTATTATACTGCACTCTTTGGCAATGCCATATCACAAGCGGCAGATGGCAAGGATGTCAGCGGATATAAAGCGTTATTGCCGGAACTTGACCCTGTCTTTTCAGGGAAAACCGTTTTTTCCGGTCTGTTTTCGCTTGCCGCGAATGTACATATCTTCCTTTATTTTGAGCATACCCGAAGAGAAAAAAGTGATTTTGATTTAGCAAATGTGATTGAGGTTAGCAAAGATCGTGCTATCCTTCCCTATTTATACCTCCAACCCATAGGTACCTCTTTATGCGATAATGATACAACTTACATCGCTGATCACAGGTCTCAATTCGATTCTATAGTTCAGGCTCCCTATTTAAGGCAACCTATGCTTAAACTATATCAGAATAAAGCGAATTATCTGAAAGCCCCCCAAGCGATATCCCATTATATGCTTTATGGCGATAATGCTGATGAGGCAGCTGCGAGGGAGAAAATGCCGTTCATGATCCCTGTGTACAATCTTTTGGAAAAGTATGCGGGCAAAGTGATTTATGTTGATTTCTGGGGAGTAACCTGTCCCCCTTGCCTGGCGGAAATGGAGCCTTTGAAGGAACTGCGGAAACGTTATTCGCCCGATGATGTGGTTATGGTCAGCATCTGTGGAAGTAGAGAGCGGGAAGCGTACCATAAGATTCTGGAACGTTTCTCTTTGGAAGGGAAGAATATTGAATGTATCTATTCAGAAGATTGGGCGACTTCTGATGATTATCATCGTATCATGGCTCATTGGAATATGCACAGTATACCGCAATTCCTTCTCATTAACCGTGATGGAATTATTGTAGATTACGGAGGTTTGTTGAGACCCAGTAATCCGCAGACAGTGGTAAAGATTGATGCTCTATTAAAATAAGAAACCGATAAAATGTACAGTTGGCTTCGGAAGATAGGGAGAATAATAGAAATGTCTAAATGATGATATAATTCCTGAATCGTGTTCTTAATGGTGGAATATTCCTGTTTTCTGTAACACGCTTAATTGTGCCGATTCGCATTCCAGCATATTCTGTGAATAAGTAAGGAATAAAAATGCACTGTCCCCATGTGTTATTGCATTTTTACAAGCTATTTATACAGAAAAGGGTTACTACTTACAGGTGATAAGGTTACTACTTATGGATGATATCATTACTACTTATAGGTAAAAGGGTTACTACTTCCGGGTAAAAGGGTTATTTGATACGTGATTTTCTCTTATGTAGATACTTTAGGAGAGATATTTCAGTCTGGAAGAAATGTAAGTATTTCGATAGTGTACTAACAATCTGATGTTTGCTTGTTTTTATTCGTGTATTTCCATTCTCGTAGGGCTCCGGTTGGAAGTAACGGATTCTCGGCTGACTAAAAATACAAAATGACAATTTGATCTGTATGGGTTTATGTGTAAAGTGGGAAGATTCAATCTCCCCACTTTATATATTCATCCTATTTTGGATTGCCTGAACAACCATTCTAAAAAGTCTGGTTGATTAAATGCCGGGTCCCAACTTGTTTGTTCCGTGAATTTACCGAAGTTTTAACTTGAAGGGAAAAGTGTGCTTTATTTTTGGTTTGTCCGCTTTTATGCGGACACTTGTCCGGAAATGAACATTACTCGAATTTGTATATTCGTTGATAATCAGCATTTTATTGTTTTGGCACGGCAATTGACTATATATTGTCGAAGGCGGTTGACAAAGACTTCCTTTCAAAAACAAGAAGTAATAACAATAAAAAAATAACGATTATGAAAACGAATTTAATTTCTAAGGCAGTGGTAATGATGGTAGTAGTAATGGCAAGTGTAATGAACTTCTCTGCAAGTGCAAGCAATCCTACCCAGTACGTAAAGAATGAAGAGATGACTGGTGAACTGATGACCGCGAAGACCATTTTTAAGAACGAAGACGGTCACTTGTTCCGCCACCTCCGCTACACGTATACTTATGATAACGAAAACCGCGTAGCCAGCAAGGAAGCTTCCAAGTGGGACAGCGTGAAAGAAGCCTGGGTTCCTTACTTCAAAATGAATGTAGAGTACAGTAACAATGAAATTGAAGTAAACTACGCCCGTTGGAACTCTAAGAGCAATGCTTACGACAGCAACATCCAAAAGAGCGTTTACGCATTGAACGATGCTGACGCAACTTTGATGCTGGCAAGTACAAAATAAAAGTATAAGCACTATCGGAAGCCGGATACAGAGAACGCATTTCTCGGATATCCGGTTTTTTTGTTGTTAGGTCGCCGGAATATCCGGTCAGGTTTCGCACCTGCATGTCCCAATATTGTTGGGAGGAATAGAAGACAAATGTACGGCTATATGTGGCTGAAGCTTTGTTCTCTTGATGGGCAGGGGCTTTTCATAGGTTGTATCAGTAGATTCTGCCAGTATTACTTGTGCCGTAAGACTTAGTAAGGATTAAAGGCATTATGTACATTACTCTATATTTCTTTATTTCTACTTTGTCCGCTTTTGTGCGGACACTTGTCCGTTAATGAACACTGGACTATTTTGAATAAACTCTGATAATCAGATGTTTATTGTTTTGGCACGGCAATTGACTATATATAGTCGAAGGCGGTTGACAAAAACTTCCTCTCAAAACCAAGAAGTAATAACAATAAAAAAATAACGATTATGAAAACGAACTTAATTTCTAAAGCAGTTGTAATGTTGGCAGTAGTAATGGCCAGTGTAATGAATTTCTCTGCAAGTGCAAGTAATCCTACTCAGTATGTGAAGAATGAAGAGATGACCGGTGAGTTGATGACCGCTAAGACTATCTTTAAAAATGAAGACGGCCATCTGTACCGCCACCTCCGTTACACCTATACTTACGATAACGAAAATCGTGTAACCAGCAAAGAAGCTTCCAAATGGGATAATACACAAGAGGCTTGGGTTCCTTACTTCAAGATGAACGTTTCTTATGTAAACAATGAAGTTGAACTTAGCTATGCCCGCTGGAATTCCAAGAGCAATGCTTACGACAGCAATATTGAAAAGACTGTTTACGAACTGAGCGATAGCAATGCGGCTTTGATGTTGGCAAGTACAAAATAAGTATATAAACACTATCGGGGGCCGGATACGGAGAATGTATTTCTCTGGTATCCGGCTCTTTTGTTGTTGGCGGATAGAAATAAGTTTGTTTCTTCAAATTGGATAGTCGGAATGCTTTATTACAGATTTTCATCTGTAATTTCCGAAAAAGGAATAAATTTGCCCCACATTAATCTTTCTTATCTTATACTATGATGAATACAAAAGTAAAATTATTACTGACCATAATATGGTGTCATCTGCTTCCTGTACTGTCTGCACAAGAGATGATCAACGTACGACATTATTCAATAGAAGATGGCTTGTCACAAAATATTGTGCAGGATATGCTTCAGGATAATGATGGGTACATTTGGTTGGCTACATGGAATGGACTGGAAAAGTTTGATGGATATACTTTTAAGAATTATAAGTCGTATCCTACAGATGATACAAAACTAAAATACAATAGATTAGTAAGCATTGTCAAAGGAGCCGATGATGCTTTGTGGTGTCATACATACGATGATAAGGTTTATCTATTTGATGTGCGCCAGGAAAAATTCAATGATATTTTTGTCTATCATCCACAGATAGAGGAATGCAAGTTGGTAGAGAAAATGATTCCATTGACAAATGGGATCATATGGATAATAGCTTCTGACGGTAATTTATGGCGTATTGATGAAGCCCTGTATAAAAAAGATAAAGGAGTTATGTTCCTTCCTTCCGGTTCTGTTCCGCAACATGGTAACCGTGTTTATTCAGTCGTACGTGATGCTCATGATAATGAATGGGTATTGACTGATAAGGGATGCTTTGTCTATGGAAAACGGGAATTATCGGACAGCCGGAATTTTAATAATGCAATATGTATCGATAATATCCTTTATATGTCTTCTCCGGATGGAGAGCTGGTAATGTATACACCGGAAGAAGGAATAAAAGAGATATCCATAAAAGAAACTGATTACAGTATCATAGACTTGTTGGAACTACCCAATGCGAAAATGGGTATTATGACTAATCGGGGTATAATCATCTACGATACTCAAAACAACCATGCAGAAAGCATTTTGGTGAATGAGAATCATCCTGATATACAACCATCTTATCATTTACTTTCAAACAATGGCATACTGTGGATGATTAACGGAAATGAAAATGTTATCCGGTGTGATTTAAAGCAGAAAAGCATTAGCTTTATAAATTATCCTTTGAGCCAAAAGGAAAAAGCGAATATTTTTATCCATGAGGATTATTACGGACGTATATGGATATTGGCTCCAAATGGCGAATTTTCATTTTACAATCCTATAACAAATGTTTTTGAGCAAGGCTATACGTACATAAATGGCGAACATACATATTATCATGCAACCGGGAGGAAATTTCTGATAGATAATCAGCAAAATATATGGTTAAGCTGTGATTCCGGTGTCGATCAGCTGACCTTCTTAAATGAAAGTTACAGCTACTTCTCTACAGGGCACAATGATAAGATACGCGGGCTGTTTGTTGATTCCAAACAGAGAATATGGGTGGCTGATAAAAGTGAAAGAATAGAAATCTATAATGATAATCATGATTATTGCGGTAATCTTAGCCGGGATGGGCATTTGGTAAAAGACAAGCAACTTGTTTTTGGTGCGGATATCTATTGCTTTTTTGAGGATGAGCAGCACAGGATATGGATGGGTAGCAGGACAGGAGGAATCTATGTAGCAGTTCCGGAAGCAGGAAAGTTCCGGATTTATCATTTCAAACACAATGAGAAAGATAAAAATTCATTGAGCTCTGATGCTATTTTCTCTATTTGTCAGGATACAAAAGGAAACATTTGGGTTGGAACGTATGGGGGAGGACTGAATGTAGTGGAGGGGAGCTTTCCCAATCTGAAATTTACGCATTACCAAAATGGGCTGGAACTCTATCCCAAGAATAAATATCTGAGGGTGCGAAGTCTGCTTTGTACTTCAGCAGGAATTATGCTGGCAGGAACCACTGATGGGCTGTTGACTTTTTCTACAAATGCGGATCAATGGGAAAAAATACAGTTTAATCTGAATCAATGCGAAACGAAACGTGCCAATAGTCTTAGTAATAATGATGTAGTATATGTATTTGAAAGCCGTAAAGGAGATATTTATGTGGTTACTCATAGCAGTGGACTAAATCTGGTAAGTTCTAAAGACCTTCTATGTGATCATATAGAATTTATCCATTTGAATAAACTAAATGGATTGCCTTCCGATATGGCTTATACTATTTCAGAAGGGAAAGATAATGAGTTGTGGATTAATTTTGAGAATCATATCTGTGCATATAATCCGGTTGAGAATACTATAGATACTTATGATCGCTTTTATTTTCATTCTCATCTGGCTGTGTCTGAAATACCATTCATCAGGGATAAAAACAATGGAATGTATGTAGCTTTGAACAGGGAAGTTTTATACTTGGATTTGGATAAACTCAAAAAAAGCCAGTTTGCTCCACATATTGTTTTCACGGATGTGAGGACCCGAAAGAATTATAAACAGGAAAGGTCTTCTCCTGTTACCAATCGGGAATTAACGCTGGAAAAGGATGAGCGTAATGTTTCAATTACTTTTGCTGCTTTGGATTTTGCAGGTTCGGGGCATTTGCAATATGCTTATCGGCTGAAGAATATAGATGAAGAATGGAACTACATAGGAAATAGCCGTACGGCAAGTTTGGTGAATCTGCCGGCGGGAGACTTTATTTTAGAAGTGAAATCAACGAATGGAGATGGGCTTTGGGTGGAAAATACGGCACAGCTGGCTATTCATGTGAAACCTATCTTCTGGGAGACAGGCTGGGCATGGCTGTTATATATAGTGTTAATAGTAGTGGTAATTCTGGCTATCTCGGCTACTTTTGCTTACATATTTAATTTGAGACGGAAAGTGGACTTTGAACAGCAACTTACCAACTTGAAACTTCGTTTCTTTACTGACATATCTCATGAATTGCGCACTCCTCTAACTTTAATTGCAAGCCCTATAGAAGAGATTATTAATCGGGAGAAATTAAGTGATGAGGGACAGGAAAACATACAGCTTGCAAAGAAGAACACTGATCGTATGCTGCGTCTTATTAATCAATTGCTTGATTTCAGGAAGATACAGAACAACAAAATGAAGTTGTATATTGAGCAGGCGGACGTCGTAACACTATCTAAAAAAATCTATGATAACTTTACGGGCTTGGCCCATCAGCGGAATATCGATTTCCATTTTGTTTGTCCTTATGATAATTATACTCTTTACACAGATATAGATAAACTGGAAAAAATATTGTTTAATCTACTGTCAAACGCCTTTAAATATACTCCGGATGGGAAGAATATTGATTTGATTCTTGAATTTAAAGAAAAGAACCTGCTTATTAAGGTTAAAGATGAGGGAAATGGAATTGAATTGCATAAAATAGATATGTTATTTAAACGTTTCGAAACCTTGGGACAGACAGACGCTAACTTATCAAGCGGTATCGGGCTTTCTTTGGTAAAAGAATGGGTTGATATGTTGCATGGGACGATTACGGTAGATAGTAAACTGGGGTATGGAAGTACTTTCTCTATTTCCCTGCCAGGAGAACATGAGATTTTTGAGTCCGATAAAAATGTTGAGTTCATTTTAAATGATTCCGAATCTTCAATGTCGATGGATTCCGGTATAACGCAAAATAATGAAGAAGCAGAAGGTATATCGGTTTTAGTAGTGGAAGATAATGAGGAACTGAGACATTTTATGGTGAATATACTTCGGAAAGATTATCATGTGATTGAAGCAGAAAATGGGAAAACAGGGCTGGAGAAAATCAAGTCGAAAATTCCGGATTTAGTTATCAGTGATATTATGATGCCTTGTCTGGATGGTATAGAATTACTGGAAGAAGTAAAGAAGGACTATAATGTAAGCCATATTCCTTTTGTTTTATTATCAGCGAAAGCTACGTTGGATGACCGTATAAAGGGGCTGGAATATGGGGCGGATGATTATATAACAAAGCCATTCAGTTCCGGGTATTTACGTGCGCGCATCTCCTCATTATTAAAGCAACGCAGCATATTGCGTGAACATTTTATGAAAGAAGTATTGCCTGTTACCGGTAAAGAGCCTGTTGCTATTCAGGGTGATGCTTTGGAGAACTTATCTCCGTCGGTACCGCAAATAACCTCTTATGATGAAGAATTCATTCATAAAATCATTCAGGCTGTGGAAGAAAGGCTGCAAGATTCTGATTTCAAAATCGAAGACTTGGCTGATAGTATGAATATTGGACGTTCTGTTTTCTATAAGAAGGTGAAGTCTATTTTGGGGGTATCTCCCATTGAGCTTGTAAAAGATATGAGAATAAAGAGAGCTATACAATTATTGGAAACAGGAAATTACAATATATCCCAGATAGCATACATGAGTGGTTTCTCTTCTTCTCAATATTTTAGTCGGGTATTCAAAGAGTTGAAAAATTGTACTCCGAGTGAATATAAGATAAAGAACTAAAATAAATAGTGCACAGAATCACATAAATAATGCACAGGCGTCTGTTCCACCTGCGCTACCTTTGCCCGCAAAGCAATACGAGCTTAGTGGGCATTTTTTTATATAACAATATTTTAAATGAAAGTACTATGAGAATATTTTTTCTTTGCTGTGTAGCTGTTTTTTCTTTTTTAAGCTGTAAAACAGAAATCAATGATGTTGGTAATGTTCCGGAACGGGGATTTCATAGCAATCGTCCGGCTAATATTTGGGAAGAATCGTTGGTTACAGGAAACGGTGTGATGGGAGCTATGGTAATGGGAGACCCATACAGGGAATCTATTGTTCTTAACCATGCTTTGCTTTATTTGCCTATTCATTTTCCGAGAAAGCCTGTCAGCCAGGGAAAGAACCTGGAGAAGATTCAGCAAATGATGCTGGATGGTAAATATACGGAGGCTTCTAAGTTTATTGTAGACTTAGCTAATTCCGAGGGATATCAAGGTAAACACGCAACAGACCTTTTCGTTCCGGCATTTCAATTCAACATTTCAAGTGATACTTCTTCTGTGAAGGAGTATAATAGGACTGTGGATTTTACTACGGGCGAAGTAGAGGTTAAATGGGAGGATAATAATGGAATCTATTCGCGTAAACTATTTATTTCCAGAGCGGACAATGTGATTGTTCTACGGTTATCTTCAAAAAAAGGCTCTATCCATACAACATTGAATCTTTCACAGATAATGAGGCATGATGCAGGCCGTAAGAAGAAATTTACATTAAGTGAGAAGAACTGCATTGATAAAGCTGAATCCGGTGTAATGGAAAACGGACTTTATTTTAAAGCATGGTACGAAAGGCCTTGGGAATTTGAATCCAGAAAAAGCTTTAAGGGATATGAAGGGGTAGTGAAAGTCGTGAACATGGACGGGGACATAGAGATGAACTCGGATCAAATAGTCATAAATGGTGCTACGGATGTGCTGATATTAGCTCGTGTTGAACCTTCTGACGATATGGAAATATCAAAAGTACCTGATATGATGAAAAACCTCAGTTTATATCCTACTGATTATGCGAAATTACTGGATGCGCATAAGAAAATCCATAAAGAATTATTTGAGCGTGTATCGATTGATTTGGGTGCCTCTAAAGAAGACCGTATGAAATCTTCCGAAGAATTATTGGAAGCTGGTGGTTCCAATTCGGCTTTAATAGAGAAAATTTTCGATGCTGCACGTTATAATGTTATTTGTGCCACAGGCATCAATCCTCCTAATCTTCAAGGTATCTGGGGAGCTACTATGACTCCTCCCTGGTCCGGTGACTATACGACTAATGGAAATCTGCCGGTTGTCATTTCCCATTATTTGCAGGCTAATACTCCGGAGCTGATGTTGCCACTGTTTGACAGGCTGGAAGCATATATGGAAGATTTTAAGGTAAATGCACGTGAGCTTTATAACTGCCGTGGTATTCATGTTCCGTCACGTTTTAGTTCACATGGCTTAAATAATCATTTTGATGCTACCTGGCCAATGACTTTCTGGGTGACCGGAGCGGCATGGTACTCACTCTTCTATTATGACTATTATATGTATACCCTGGACAAAGAGTTTTTGCAGAAACGGGCACTTCCATTCATGGAACAGGCCGCCTTGTTTTATGAAGACTTTCTGAAAGAAGGGGCTGATGGGAAGTATGTTTTTAATCCTTCATATTCTCCGGAAAATCATCCGGCAAATCATCCCAGCCAGGCTTGTATAAATGCCACGATGGATGTGATGGCAGCTAATGCTTTGTTGCGCTCAGTTATAGAAGCCAGTCAGGTTTTGGGTGTCAATCAGGATAAAATTCCGGTATGGGAGTCTATGCAGGCCAAAATGCCTTCTTATATGCTGAATGAGAATGGAGAAATAAGAGAATGGATGTGGAAGGACTTGCAGGACAATCATAAACATCGTCACGCTTCTCACTTATTCGGACTGTATGATTTTCATGATCCCCTCATTATGAAAGATAAGGATTTGGTAGAAGGATGTAAGCGGGCCGTTAATCGTAGGATGGAAATACGCCGGCAAGACAATGGCGGAATCATGGCGTTCGGTATGATTCAACTGGCTTTCTCTGCGTGTGCTTTAGGTGAATCTGAGACGGCTTATGATATGCTGACCTGGTTGGGAAACAGTTATTGGAATAATAATATGGTTTCAACCCACGATCCTAAAAAGACATTCAATCTGGACATCTGCGGAGGATACCCGTCTTTAGTGATGAAAATGTTGGTTTACTCGGAACCGGGTCTGATATCCCTTTTACCATGTAAGCCTCAGCAATGGCGCAATGGGCATATAAACGGAGTAGCCTTGAGAGGTGGAATTATAATGCAAGAGCTGTCATGGAATGAAAAAGAAGTGAAAGTCACTCTATTATCTAAAATAGATCAGAACGTAAAAATTCAATTACGGGAAGCGGAAATGCAGGAAATAGTGTTAAAAGCAGATACTCCTGCTACCTTCAACTTTTCATATGAATAGAAAAACAAATACCTTATTTACTAATTTTAAAAGCACTTTTTTATGAATCAGAATGTATTTATTCGGAGGACATGTATGTCTTTGATGTTTAGCATGCTTTGCTTGTTGTCTCTGGCTCAGACACATCAAGTTTCCGGTATTGTGAAAGATGTTACCGGAGAGCCGGTGATTGGAGTCAATGTATCTGTGCAAGGAACCGGTAACGGTTCTATTACGGATTTGGATGGTAAATTTGCAATTCCGAATGTGAAGGAGAAAGATGTTTTAATTGTCTCTTACATCGGTTATCTGACTCAGTCTATACCGGTTGGAAAACAGACTTCATTTACCATTACCTTGAAAGAAGATGCACAGGCTTTGGATGAAGTTGTTGTTGTAGGCTATGGTGTACAGAAAAAGAGGGACTTGTCGGGTGCTGTGTCTTCCGTAAAGTCACGGGATATCACAGCTATACCGACAACCAATGCTTTGGAAGCTTTACAGGGAAAGGTTGCAGGATTGGACCTGACTTCTTCTTCAGGTAAGGCAGGAGCTGATCTGAGTTTCACTATTCGTGGAGAGAGATCATTAAAAGCTAGCAATAAACCTCTGATCTTGGTTGATGGAGTAGATTATGGTACAACTCTGGATATTAATCCTTCGGATATCGAATCTATTGAAGTCTTAAAAGATGCATCTTCAACCGCCATTTACGGAACACGTGGTGCAAATGGTATTATCATCGTGACTACTAAGAAAGGAAAAACAGGAAAAGCAAAAGTTTCTCTGAATGCTTTTGCTTCTGTTAATATGATTTCTTCTTATCCATCTATCATGAATGGAGCTGAATATGCACAGTTAAAACGTGAAGCATACCGTGACCAGACAACTAATGAATATTTGCCGGATGATCAGGTCTTTACAGTGGCGCAGGAGTTGGAATATGTTAGAGAAGGAGTGTCTACTGACTATCGTGACTTAATGATGAGCAATGGTTTCAATCAGAATTATGAACTATCCATATCGGGAGGTACAGACAAGACACAACACAATATCTCCTTGGGATATAGAGGTGAGGATGGGCTTTTCAAGAATGATAATTATAAACGATTGAATGCCAGGGTGGCATTGGATCATGAATTACTGAAACCCCTGAAGATAGGTACAAGCATTACGTATACCTATAAGGATCAAAATACACGTCGTGATCCGTTGAATATGTGTAATAAGATTGTTCCATTATCAAAACCTTATGATGAAAATGGAGAAGTGGTAAGATTCCCGGCACCGGGATACAATTCTCAGACCAATCCATTGGTGGATGATGTGGAGGGGGCAATAAAGGATAACACGAAAGGTACCCGCTTCTTTGGTAGCTTGTATGCGAACTGGAATATCACAAAAGATCTCCTTTTCAGAACCACATTAGGGGTTGATGCTCAGAATTCAAGAAGAGGGTATTATTGCTCGGCAAACTCTTTGGATGGAGAAGGCAAAGACAGTAAATCATTGAAAGAACATACTATTCAATCGGGTATTACCTGGGAAAACATCCTGACCTATTCGAAGATATTGGGAGAGCATGATTTTCAAATAATGGGTGGTACCAGTACGATTTATAAGAGTAAAGAATATACATTAGCTTCAGGTAAAGGTCAGACTTATGGAGGCAATATCTATCATAATCTGGCATCAAACACCAAGGAAGTTATGATTGACAGTTATTTACAAGAAGAGAATTTGGCTTCTTTCTTCGGACGTGTAAATTATAAGTTTATGGACCGTTATATTCTTACAGCTTCTTTACGTGCAGACGGCTCTTCACTACTTGCCAGTGGACATAAGTGGGGCTATTTTCCATCTGTAGCATTAGCGTGGAGAATGAATGAAGAAGCTTTTCTGAAGAACATTGATAATTTATCCAACTTGAAACTTCGTTTAAGTTGGGGAGAATCCGGTCAATCGGCCATTGATCCTTATCAAACGATAGGTCTTTTGGGATCCTCTACTTATTCATTCAATAATGAGCTGGCCAGTGGTCTGTATCCTAAGACTATGTCGAATAAGAATCTGACGTGGGAAACAACTTCTGTATTCGATTTGGGAGTGGATTTCGGACTTTTCAATAATCGTCTGTCAGGTTCTCTGGATATTTATAAATCATATACGAGGAATGTTCTTATGAATCGCAAGATTCCATCAACTAATGGTTATTCTGATGTGATGGAAAATATTGGTAAGACGGAAAACTTTGGTATTGATATAACGCTAAACTCAGTAAATATACAAAAGAAGAATTTTACCTGGAACACAGACTTTACGCTTTCTCATAACAAAGAGAAAATAAAAGAACTGGCATCGGGAGCACTGAGAGATGAGGCTAACTCGTGGTTTGTGGGCGAAGCGTTTCAGGTGTTTTACGATTACAAGAAAATTGGTATCTGGCAATTAGATGAAGCGGAAGAAGCTGCTAAGAACGGGCAGATTCCTGGTGACATAAAGATACAGGATACGAATGATGACGGGGAAATTACTCCCGAAGACCGTGTTATTTACAGTAAACGTCCGAAAGTGACTTTTGGTATCAATAATGCTTTTACCATTCATGATTTTGAATTTTCGTTTTTCATTTACAGCCGTTTAGGTCAGTGGATCGATTATGAATTTAATAGAGGATATAAACCTGACGGATTGGAAAACAGTTCGAATGTAGACTACTGGACTCCTGAAAATCCCACAAACGATTTTCCACGTCCTAACCGTTTTTACGGATTCGGAAAAACCAGATATTCTTCAACCTTGAAATATGAAAAAGGCTCGTTTGTGAAAATCAGAGATATAACTTTAGCTTATAATCTTTCGGCAAAGGCACTGAAGAATATAGGACTGGACCGCGTACGCATTTATGCAACAGCTAAAAACTTTTTCACTTTCAGTAGTATTGAGAATTATGATCCGGAACGTGGAGGAGGTATTTCATTCCCTATGACCAAGCAACTTGTGTTTGGTGTCAATTTGGATTTTTGATAAACGATTCAGTATTTAAAGGAATAACATTATGAAAAAAAGTATATTATTAGTAGCATCGTTGATGCTGTTTCTGGGAAGTGGTTGTGATAGTTTCTTAGATGAAACCAATTATAGTGATGTAACTTCCGAAGGGGGATATTATGATACGGAAGAAGGGTTGAATGCCATCGTGAATGCATGTTATACCCCATTGCGCTTTTGGGCAGGTAAAGAAGATGCCATTGGATTGAGTGAAACTGGAACGGATATTATCGCAGCAGCTTCCGGATGTGTGGATAATAATATGGCGGCATATACGCAGTCGCTTGATGGTACTAATTCTGCATGTACCTTTTATTTTGACCGGTTCTACGCAGCTATAAACTGGTGCAACACCGCAATCTATCATGCGGAAACTGTACCTAATCCATCGAAAGATGAAACATTGGCTACAACATTGAATAAGCGTGAGGCGGAAGCCAGAGTACTGCGTGCATTTTATTATTGGATACTGACTGAAACATTTGGAGATACCTATTACATAGATGTGCCTTCAAGTAGTATCGTAATGAATCCGGTTAAAACATCGGTAAGTGATATTTATCAGCATATGTTTAGTGATCTGGACTGGGCTATTACAAGTAAATTATCTACCCAGCAGAATGACGGTGGTCGAGTTACGGTATGGACTGCCAAAGCACTTAAAGCCAGACTGCTGTTAACGCGGGCTAGTGTAACGAAGGATGCAAAGATGTATGAACAGGCTTATAATCTGGCCAAAGATGTGATAGACAATGGTCCGTTTGAGTTGGCTAAAGATTTTGCTTCTATCTGGGATATGAAGAACAGTGATGGAAATTCCAATAATGAAGTAATATGGTATGTCGATTATTCAACAAATCAGCTGTACAATTCGGAATTGGATGATAAACCGGTTATCAGAAATGGAGGAAATAATGCGCATCTGCTTTTCTGCATGAAATATGATGACCAACCGGGTATGACACGTTCCATAGAGTATGGACGTCCGTTTAACCGTTACATGCCAACCCGTTATTTGATTGACTTGTTTGATGAGGAAAGAGATCAACGTTATGGTGGCAGTTTCCGCCATCTATGGATCATGAATAATGAGAAAGGAAAAGGTAAGTACACGGCAATGGCTGATACGGCTATTTATATAATTAAAGGGGAAGCAACTGCTGCACAACGTACCTGGGCAGAAAAACGTTACCAGCTGTTTGACAGAAATGATATTTATAATGCAGACGGTTCTACTAAAAACATGAAGCAATCTTTAGAGTTATGTAAGTTTGCAGACCCTGCACGTGCTTCTAAAGATGAAGATAGAAGTACGCGGGACGGTTTTATGATTCGTATCGCTGAAATGTATCTGATTGTAGCAGAAGCTGGGGCTCAAACGGATAAATCTGATGCTTTGGATTATATGAATAAGTTACGTATGGCTCGTGCAGTTGCCGGTTATGAAGAAGATATGTGTGTCAACCTGTCGCAGATTCAAGATATTGATTTTATTTTGGATGAACGTGCGAGAGAATTGGCGGGGGAACAACTGAGGTGGTTTGATTTAAAGCGTTTTGGTAAAGAGCAGTTTGTAAAGAGAATAAAGAAATGTAATCCTAATGCGGCTAATGTTGATGAACACCATTGGGTACGTCCATTTCCGCAGACATTTTTGGATGCAATTGAAAATAAAACAGAGTTCACTCAGAATACAGGTTATAAATAATTAAGTATTGTTTTATATGTACCCGGCTATGGAAAATGCTTTTTTCCATAGCCGTTTTTTTTAAAAAACAGTCTTCAAAATATAAAGAAAAGACTTGTACTTCTTGCTCTTTCTCTTGTGAATATAATGACATTTGTCCTACCTTTTGGGTATCTTCCTGAATAAATACTAAATAAAAGTTCTTTGGAAAAGCAAATTGACAGAATGGAATTTGCAATTTGTCATGGCTTCTATAAAATAGTCATTATCCAATTGTAATTTTTTATGGCAGTTTATAGAGTGAATAAACTGAGTTTTTATATCTTTGGACATCATTAAACCACAATGAATAATGGATGAAACATTAAGGAGACAAATTGATGCTTGGACAGAAACTGACGAGCATGGTAGAATTGTTGATATGTTAGGACAGATTTCACCTGAAGAAAGAGATTCTGAAGCTACAGGTTTGCTGGCACGTGCATATAACAACCTGGGTGAATATGAAAAAGCTTTGCCTTTCCGGAAGCGGGTGCAAGACTTTTGGAAGTGGTTTACCGATAACGAGGAGGAGCTCTCCCGGATTGTTGAGAACCGTGGGCAGCTTGACGGTGGTGATGCTGTTGAGTTTGTTACCGCCGGTACGAATTTGATAGATGAGGATGTGCATTTTAACCTAGGTGGAGACTATGAATTCACATTCTCCGTAGAGGGCAATACACATTTGTTCTATCTCTATCCCTATATTGTGTCGCAAATGCCTGTACAACTCAAGGATAAATGGCACTTTTTTCCTTTCAATCAGGGGACGGATGCAAGTTTCTCTTTCGGCATGTATGGGGCGAATGTAGATATGGCTCAGGTGCAGGTATCTGCTGCTTATCAGGAAGATATCAATGCTTTCAATATCCATTTCTATGAAGAACAGCTATGCTCTCTGGAAGAAGCACAAAGCTATAATGCTTATTATATCATGATGGAGATTATGCTGGGCGAGGGACTTTCTTACCAGTATATTGCCAGTGTGGAGCGTGCAGATGCTCCATTGGAGAATATGATAAAGCTTCCTGAACTCAGAGCCTACATTACAGATACATTAAAGGCTCATGGTAAGGATATATTTGATAATCCGCAGCAAGTCTATACCAGCTATCGTTTTGAGCCTCAGGAGAACGAGGAATTACGTTTTGACGTCATGGCAGGCAGCTCTTGCTTCCAGCCTTTGGTAGCCAATTATTATAATGGTTCCACAGAACTGTTCGACCGTTTGAATGGATTTGGTGCGCGGACTGTATTTATCGCTTTCCCCTATGAAAATAAGGAAGAAGGTGATGGGAAGAAAGTGCTGGATTTCCGTTATGAACTGGAAGACCGCCTGGCGGCGGAATTGCTTGAACCGGAAGGTTTGGGACTTTTATTAGGGGGAGCTATCGGTACCGGTACCTGCTACATTGACCTTCTTTTGTTTGATGAGTCGGCATTTATGGAAAAGATTGTTCCATTTCTGAAAGACTATCCCCAATATCACTTCTATCTTTCCGACTTCCGTCAGGGTAGTGATTTGTGCAGACTGTATGAAACGGAGGATGACGAGTCTGAGGAATAAAAATGAATCTATAACTATAAATATATCACAATCATGAGTATAGGTTTCAGATTAACAATGAAATGCAAAAGTATTTCTTCATTCCAGAAATTGTTGGATGTAGTTGCCGCCCGGCACGAGGCATCTGTCAGTCATACAGAAGATTATTCTGAATTATCAGTCTGCCGTTTAGGAAATATATTCTTCAATTATGAACAGGAAGAAGATGATATAGCTGTCATAGGTGATTGTCAGACTAACCTGTTGGGAGCAGGTTTTCATAAGGCTGCGATAGATATCGTTGACGAGTTGGTGAAACTGAGAGACTTCTCTACTGAGGTGGAGGACGATACGGAATATTATGAGCACAGGGACTTTGAGCGGATGCGTTCCGAACATTTCTATCGTTGGCTGAACGCCATCGTAGAACTCTGCCGTGAACGTATGAAGGAGAATTGCAGCATGTCTGCCATTTGTTGGGATTGTAATAAGTACATGCCCCGTGGGATAGAAGGAACGGTGGTATCTCCTTTCGGAAGAATATGTCCGGAGCACTTAGTCGAACGGATAAAAGATGAAGGTATCGAGAGGTTGGCAAGCGAATTTTTCATGTGGAATAATGAAGAGCGTGATGCATTATTCTATCGGAATACGGCTTTGAGTACCTTGTGGGAAGATTGCTATTTTATGCCTTCCGCGCGTAGTGAAGAAGATATGGAAATCAATTCGTTCATTATAGAAAACCTGGAGAAGGCTGCCGCAATGGATACATCTCTTGCTTTCCCGAAAGAAGACTATCTGTTGCTTTGTCGTTTGGCGGAAAAAGAGCCGGTAGATGTTTCTGCATTGCCGGATTTCATAAGTGAATTCCCGATTGGTTATCGTAAAGACAAGGTGACCTATACATTAGGAAATCTGAAGTTTGATATTCCGGGTAATTATCTTTACTTTGAAGAGGGCGATTCTCGCGGGTATTATGATGGAGAAAATGAGAATTGGCATGTAGTGCGGATGTCAGCATATTCTATGCCCGATGACGAAGCGGACTATCTGGAAGACGATGAGAATGTGCTGATTGAGGAGAAGTTTTTTGAAAACGGTAAGTGTAGGCTTTATGATCTGGGTGGAGAAGAAGACAGTGATGAATATGTGTGTCAGTGCCAGATTATCACTGAACATCAGTTCACCCTGTTTACTCTTTCGTGCGAGGGAAAGGATGAAGCAATGGGGTTTTCAGCCGACTTTATTGATCATCTGACTGCTACCAAAACGAACAAGCATGATAAGTTGCTTCAGCAAATAGAACAATGGAACGCGGACGATGAAGAACAGAAGATAATTGACGCTATTCTGGAAGTTCCTGAAGAGGAGAGAACTGCGGAATTGACGGGGCTTCTGGCGCGCTCATACAATAATCAGGGGAATTATAATGAAGCCATTGAACAGCTTCTTTCAGTAAAGGAAGAATGTAAGGAAGATGCGCTTTGGTTCTATCGGCTGGGTTATGCTTATTATTATCTGAATCAACTGGATAAGGCACAGAAAGCCTTTGAGCGTTCATTGGAATTGGACCCCAGCGATGAAGATGCGAAGGAATACATTGAAAATTGTAAGAATGGTGTTTTGCCTCATAATCCTGAGATGTACGAAGAGGAGGAATTGGATGCTCTTGAAGCGCATATTGACAAGTTCTTCGGTCATTCGGATCATGTGTTCCATGAGATCGCCTCACCGGATATCCATGTGGATATCTTTATTGTCGAACCGACGGCTGAAAGGAATTATTATACGCTGGTCACATCGGGCATGGGTGCCCATCGGATGAATGTACCCAAGGAACTGGCTGAGTATAAGCTGGAGCGTGCGGAGATAGTGGTATATTTACCTGCCGACTGGAATATTTCTGGCCATGAAGAAAAGAATTACTGGCCGCTACGTTGGCTGAAGATACTTGCCCGTCTGCCATTAGAAGAGGACTCCTGGTTAGGTTGGGGACATTCTGTACCCAACGGGAAACCGTTTGCAGAGAATACTCAGCTTTCCAGTGTATTATTGATCAATCCGGAGAATGTGGAAGAAGGAGCTGCTGTTTGCCAATTGCCTAATGGAGAAGAAGTGAATTTTTATCAGATGATTCCACTGTACGAAGAAGAAGTCAATTTCAAGATTCAGAATGGTGCGGAAACATTGTTAGGGAAGATGGGAGAAATAAGTGCAGTGGTAGATATTCATCGTTTGAATGTCTGCGAGGGATTTGGTCGGCCGGAAGAATAGAGATTTCACCACAGAGTAACACAGAGTTCAATAATTTCTAAATAAAGAATATAAAACTCCGTGAAACTCTGTGTTACTCTGTGGTGAAATCTCTTAATCCTGAGAAACAAAAGTGATAACGGAACGTGCAGGAATTACTGCTATCTGTTCGTTTTTCAGTTTCTTAATGGGTAGAAGATCTTCACCTGCTTCATCTGAGGTACGGTAGCCTTGCCATGACTTTACTTTGAGGCCATCCACTTTGAAAGTGAAATTTTTCTCCTGATCAGCGTAGTTGATAACTACCATTACCCATTGTCCGTTTGTATTCTGATAAGCAGAACACATGAGCCCTTGGGGATCAGTATCTCCTTCCGGGATTACCTGTCCGGATTTGTCTGTTGCCTTAATAGACATGCGTACAGCTCCCGGACGTATAAAGCGGCTGTAATTACCTAATATCCATAATAATTTGGAGTCTTCCACCTTACCGTCATGAAGATCGGGATCAGTATATTCGCGTAGCAATCCGTCTTTGTAGTCACCTCCTATGGCACGCCACCACTGCCAGCTACGTGCTCCTGCATAAACAATGTCGTGATGAATGATACGGGCTACATAAAGAGCTGTTTTCATTGTATGATCAAATCCACCGCCTCCGCCAATTTCTTCATCGTTCCCCATAATGCAGGTTTCCGTTTGCCAGAAGTCAACTTTGTATTTGTCCAGTGTATCACGTAACTGACGACGGTAATCTCTCAGACTTTCTAAAGGCGTATTGGTCCAATAGCTGTGTCCTGCAATGAGATGGGGGACATTCGGGGTATTTCCCAGATAAGTATCTACACTGTCGGGACAGAAGAAAGATTGTATTTCGTATCCACGTTCATGGTTTGTCATGTGTGTGGAGAACATACAACGATAGTCTGACGCTTCGCAGATAGTGATTTCCGTATCAATACCCTCTTTCACAAACTCTTTGCTGATGAGGCGTACGGCACGGGCAATTTCTTTCTTTGTTGCCGGGGTGCCTTCTTGTTTGGGACCTATCCAATTCCAGTGTCCGTCCGGTTCGTTGAAAGGGGAGAGGTAATCGAACTTAATGCCGTCTTTCTTTTCAACTCCTTTTATCACATTTGCCAGGAAGCGGGCGAAGTCTTCATAATGTTCCGCTTTCAGATTCAGTGTGCCGTCACGTCCGGTGTTGGTGGCAAGCCCGTTTTGAGTGAAATAAACGGGTGGAGAGTTTAGGAAAGCAAGGAACTTATTGACTCCACGTTCCTTTGCTAATCGGAGGAAATTACGCTGTCCCTGTTGTCTGTCCCAGTCATAACTTCCGTCCGGTTGCAGGAAACATTCGGTACGCATCCAGGGGGAGCCTATCTGACTGGCTTCTCCCTGTTCCGTGCTTCCTGCACCTACATTGAAGCGCCACAGGGAAAGCCCGATTCCTTTGGGCTTTCCGTTAGCGTCATTGTCAGTACTGAACAACCAGTCGGCTACTTGGTCCTGTTTCTCCTGAGGCCATTTGCCTATGATGTGCATGCTCCAGGCATCCGAAGCACTGAAATGATCCATGGTTTGTTGAGGCTGTTCGGGAATAATCTGATAGTTTATATCTGCTTGTGGTGAACACGAAGTAGTTATTGCGGCGAGGGCGAGTAATAATACTTTGTATTTCATATAAATATTTGTTTTTAGAGGATTATTTAGCATTCAAGACAATCTCTGTTCCTTGTAAAAGTGGTGAAGTAAACTTTACGCGAATCTGACCTTTCTCACCCGTGGTCTGTATGTAGGTAAGTAGACGTCCGTGGAAGGCACGATGGTGATTATCGGTGTAGTCACTCATGTCGCTGTTATCGGAACCTTCGAGCCCCAGTAAATGTGCCGGACCTTCGATGGTACAAGTAATGTCATTATCGCCTAATTTCACTACGACACCCTTTTCATCTATCACTTCTACAATGAGGTGCGCTGTAGTGCGGTTGCAAGATAGATTGGTACGATCGGCACTTACACGGAGAGCGTAGGGACGACCGGAGGTTTTGATGGAATAGCTAGACAATATATTTCCGTCTTTATCGCAGCCTTCGGCTTTCAGTTCACCCGCCCGATAGGGAATATCCCAGTAGATGATACCTGTCTTTTCATCATAGGGTTTCATCTCACCTAGCACTTTCCCATCAAGTAACAGACGTGCTTGTGGGGCATTGGTATAGCAGACTACACGTATTTCCTGACCGGGATCATAGTTCCATATATCCCATGCATCGGGTGACAGGAAGGTACGCCGGGAGTTTTTAAAACGATCCGGTATGGGATAAGTACCCACATAAGTAACCGGTTTTTCGCACCATAAAGAAGCACGGAAGTGTCCGCGGGGTTTGGGGAAACTACCAAAGTCGAGCAATCCAGTATATAGTCCGCGTGAGGGCCATGCACCCGATTCACCGAGATAGTCGGTACCCGTCCAGATGAATTGTCCGAAGATGAATTCTTTATCCTTTACGGCATACCAGGCTTCGAGACCGGAACCGTTTTCGCTACCATAAATGACACGGTTGGGATAGGTGGCATGATCTTCATCATAACGGTTTTCAGTATAGTTGTATCCTACTACATCGATGGCTTCGGGATATTCTGTTTGATTAGACATAACAACTCCTGCCAGTGCTCCTGTTACGGGGCGTGACGTATCGACAGCACGGACGCATGCAGCCAGTCGTTTGGCTATCTTTCCGATACGCATGGCATCAGGAGCATCCGGTTTGTAACCGCCAAACATGGGTTGATTGATGGTTGATCCGTCAAGAATGGGATGTGAGTAAGGATCATTCGGATAATCTACTTCATTACCAATACTCCACATGAAAATGGAAGGATGATTGCGGTCACGACGTACCATATCGGTTACATCCTGTTCAATCCATTCTTCGAAGAAATCGAAAGAACCGTCATAGGCGGGTTCCCCCTTATTCCAGCCTTTCACCCATTTACGTTTCGGGAATTCCCATTCATCGGATGCTTCATCCATGATGAGAAGTCCCAGGCGGTCGCATAGATCATATACGACGGGAGCCTGTGGATTGTGGCTCATGCGGATGGCATTTACACCTATTTCTTTCAGATTGTTTAAACGGCGCTCCCATACTTCCGGAGGTACTACAGCACCGAGTACACCGGCATCATGATGCAGGCATACACCCTTGACCTTCATCCAGTTGTCATTGAGCGCAAATCCTTTATTAGGGTCAAACTTCAGTGTACGGAGCCCTACCTTAGTCTCACATCCATCGATACGTTTTCCATTGCTGAGCAATTCCGTTTTTAGTGTATAAAGGTAGGGATCGTCCAGATTCCAACGGTGAGGGTTAGTTATTTTCAGTGTGAGATTTTCTTTAGTAATACCTTCTTTACCGCCAGAAACACGAGTGCGGCGTTGCGCTACTTGTTTACCGGCAGCATCGTATAATGTAGCTGAAAGTTCAAGTCTGTCATTGGTAGCCATATGCTTCTGTACCTCCATATCAACGGCTATGGTGGCCTGCCGGTCGGTCAGAGAAGTAGCATGCCAGCCTGTGCCCCATTGTGCCAGATGTATTTCAGGAGCGGCAATCAGCCATACGTCACGATATATGCCCGATCCTGTATACCAGCGGGAATCGGCATAGCGGCTATGGTCCACACGTACGCTCAACACATTGTCTCCCTCTTTCAGATAAGGGGTCATGTCGTAGAGAAATGAGATATAACCGTTAGGACGTTTACCCAGCAGATGTCCGTTCAGATAAACTTCACTACGATTGTATACTCCTTCGAAATAGATATAATGGCGTGGAGCGTTATCCGTGATCTTGAAATGTTTGCGATACCAGCCGATTCCGCCAGGTAAATAGCCGGTACAGCTTGCTAAAGAAGGTGAAAGTTGTCCTTCAATAGACCAATCATGCGGCAATCTGAGTTTGCGCCATTCGCTGTCATTGAAAGCGGGATTTACAATGGTTGAGTCATCGGTCAGCCGGAAGAGCCAGTCTTCATTGAATTTGGTGGCATTACCAAATGAAACCTGCGCCTGTGCCGGGAGGCCGGTGAGCAGGGCTGTCATGAGTACGGCCAGCGTGAATATAGCGTTTTTCATTTTGGGTGATTATTTTAGATTATACACTACTGTGGTTACACTTTCCGCTTCCAAAAGTACAGATTCTCCGGCAGATACGGTGGCTTCTGTCAGTTTTTTGCTATTGGTAGTGGTATAGGTCCGGATTGATGTAGCTTCGTTGCTCCATCCTTCATGAGTTTCGCTCAGGCGGACATTCCTGCTGGACATGTTGGTGAAAACAGCTACTATTCTATCTCCTTGCGGGGATAGCCATGCTGATCCAAAGAAGTTGAGCGATTCGGTCAGCTGCATGTTGATACGTTGGTATCCGGGGCGGATGAACAGACTGTAATTACCTAATACCCAAAGGGTGGAAGTGGGTTGGAAGGTACCTTCTTTTTCTATGTTGTCATTGTTGTCGTTGATTCCTCCACCGGGTACGAGGGATATCAGAAGAAAACGGTTTTTATGTCCCCAACGGGCTACGTCCATGGAAGTCCAGTAGCTCCATGAAGATACTCCTGCTACGGTAAGGTCATTGTGTATCACTCTCGACATATAAAATGCGATATCCATTTCTGTAGCATTGTCATATCCTACAAATTCTGTGTTGCTGTAGTTGTCTCCCAGCATACTCCATTCACTTTGCCATACATCTACACCATATTGCGTTGCTGCTTGTGCCACCTGCTTACGTACGCTGCGCATACCGTCCCAAGTACCATCGGTCCAGTAACTATGACCGCAAATTAGTTTCTTTACATGATTTAAGTCACCTACATAAGCTGATGAGCCGGGGGTGAAAAAGGCAGACATAATGTTACTGCGATTGGCATCGTCTTTGGTCTTATATAAGTATTCCCAGTCGCCCGATTCACCGAGCAGGATATTGGTAGACATATTACGTTCGGTTAAGGCATCATCCAGTTCGCGGGCCAATCTGGCAACTTCGTCATTGCTCCAGCCGCTTCCTTCTTGTCCGCCATCCCAGTTGTATTGCGGTTCGTTGACCGGTGAGATGTGCGTCACAGGATACCCTTTATCTATGTAGTATTGGGCTACATCACCCATGTAAGCGGCAAAGTCATCGTAGCAATCGTTTTTCAGGTTTGATACCCCTCCTTGGTTGGAGAAACCTTTGCCGTTCTGTGTATATTGTACGGGTGGTGTATTGCTGAAAAGGACGATACTTTCGCAACCGAACTCTTTAGCACGGTTCAGGAAATAGCGTTGTCCTTCGCAACGATTCCAATCAAGGGTCAAATCGTTTGTCAGGTATGACTCTGCGCGACGGGATTTATCGGTAATGCCGCTTGCATCGCCTTGTTCAGCAGTTCCACCACCCAGGTTTACACGCCACATGGAGAGACCGATACCTTTGGGGCTGCCTGCCTGGATTTCGGAAGAGAAGAGCAATTCGGTGATTTTGTCACGGCTGTTGGTCCAGTATTTACCTACATAGGAAGGATTCCAGCAGTCTGATGCACCGAATCCTGTGATAGTCTGATAGGTTTTTCCGGCATTAATGGTGACCAGTTTCTCTACACTATTCGGTACATCCGGTTGATCGGGGGTATCGGGTGTAGAAGGAGAATCGTCACTGCAAGCCATAAAGGAAAGCAGGGACAGCAGAGTAAAATAATATTTTAGTTTCATAAATATTCGATGGTTTAAAAAAAGACTGTCGCGGATAATCTGTTATGAAACTATCCGCGACAGAGTATAAAGACCTATTGAAGAATTCTATTTAGCCATTCACCGGGGTTAATTCCAGCCCGGATTCTGAACGATAGAACCATTAGACATTGTGATTTCATACAAAGGAATGGGGAATACCATGTCGCGGTTTTCATTGAAGGAGGTACCCTTGTTACTGGCTTCTCCTTGATTATCCCATTCGAGGGCATCACGAGTCGCCTCATCGGTATTCCATTTAACGAATGTTCCGTTAGGCCCCATCAAATTACAAATAACTTTCTTTCCATTGCTGTCAGTCCAACGGCGGATGTCATACAGACGATTTTGTTCAAAAGCCAATTCAAGACGCCGCTCCAGACGAATGGCCTTTTGCAATTCTGTTCCGCTAGCAGTTACATCAGCCAGTTTTGCACGTTTGCGCACTTGATTGAGGGCATCACGTGCAGATTCATCATCATTCAATTCATTGCAAGCCTCAGCATACATCAAAAGGACATCGGCATAGCGCAAAATACGATGGTTCAAAGGACTCTTGTCCGTATTGTAGATTTCCGGACGGTCTTTCAACGGCAGGAAATATTTGCGGATGAGACGAGCAGATTTGTGCTGCGCAGGATCAACGATATAACAATCAGGATCCCAACCATACTTATCAACGTATTCCTGATATTTGTTCAGGTCTTTGCTTGTTTCTACAAACTTCGTGAACTGGTCTTCTCCAGCAATTTCTGTGCAACCGGATTTAATGATAGTCCACTTCAAACGTTCCGTATCACCGGCATCCATATAAGCTTGTTCCAGATTGGCAGTAGGCTGACACCAGCTCCAACCGTCGCCCGGGCCGTTACGGGCACCGGTGATGGTAGCAAGCGAACCACCTAAGCCTAATGTTGCATGATATTCGTATTGAATTTCAAAAAGGCTCTCTTCACTGTTGTCATAAGCCAAACTCCATACATTACCAAAGTCAGGGAGCAATTTATATTCCCCTTCGTCAATCACAGTCTTCAATGCTTCGCGGGCATCCTGCCACTTCTCCTGATAGAGATAAACCTTACCCAGTAATCCCAAAGCAGTGCCACGGGTGGCATGTCCCACTTCGGCTGCACTACGCTGTGGCAGTACTCCGGCAGCAGCCACCAAGTCGTCTTCAATAAATTTATAGACAGCTTCTTCTGTTGCACGTTCGGTTCCTGCAGCTTCTTCCGGCATCTGGAAACTGGTCATCAAAGGTACCCCTCCAAAATTTCTCACCAGTTCGAAGTAATAGTAAGCACGCAGAAAACGAGCTTCTGCTACCAAACGATCCCGGGATTCAGTATCCGGAGTTTCAAGAGCCGAAATACGGTCTATGGCAATGTTGCATCGCAAGATACCTTTGTAACGGTATTGCCAGAAGTTGGAAATAGGACCGTTGCTGGCACCGTTTCCCTGATAGTGGGCTAATGAAATATAGTCACTCTGGCTTTGTGTCGTATTGCCCATCCAGGCATCGTCACTGCACATTTCAGAAAGCAGCCACACTGTATTGATTTGCCACCATCCTCCATAAGTAAGAGCCTGATAACAGCTCGTAACGGCGGATTCACATTCTTCTATGGACTTGTAATAAGTGTCCACGTTCAACTGCCCGCGTACGTCTTCGGTCAGGAAGTCCTCACAAGAGGTAAACATCAGCGAAGCAATCAAAACTACTATTGTAAATATTCGTTTCATGGATAATCAAGAATTAAAATTTAAAGTCAATGCCGAACAAGAATGTTCTCGGATTAGGATAAGCCACGTTGTCGATACCGGTATTGATGGCGCTGCCAGAACTGTCGGTAGTACCGTCAACCATTGGACGCTCAGGGTCCATGCCGGAATAGCCAGTAATGGTAAACGGGTTCTGTGCGGAGAAAGAGAGGCGCAGATCAGCACCGCCCACCCATTTTTTAGGAAGTGTATAACCTATTTGCAACAGTTTGCAGCGCATGTAAGAACCGTCTTCCACGTAGAAACTGGATACACGATTATAGTTCAGGTTCAAATCGTTGCTCGACAAGCGGGGAATATCATTACTGGTGCCTTCGCCATGCCATGCTTTTTCCAATGTACCTGCCCAGACATTCTGTCCACCGGCACCGGAATATCTGCCTTTGGTAATATTGTAAATATCATTACCGAACGTACCATAGAAATTGGCGGAAAAATCAATACTCTTATAACGCATGCCGATATTCAGACCCATCATCAAGTCGGGATAAGGATTACCGATATAAGCTTTGTCGTTGGCATCGAGCACACCGTTGTGATCCAAATCCTTGAAACGGATGTCACCCGGCTTCGCATTAGGCTGAATCTTTGTTCCGTGTTCATCGGTATGTGCATATACTTCTTCCATGTTCTGGAACAAGCCATCGGCTACATAACCATAGAAACGGGAGATAAGGCCACCGTCTTCGTTACGGATAATCTGGTCACTGTTGAATCCACCCACATTCATAGGACCGTCGCCTGAGAACTTGATAGCTTTATTGCGCACGGCAGAAAGATTCAGACCAAGATCATAAGAGAAGTCCTTGCCGATTTCATCACGCCAGGTAAGTCCCAGTTCCCAGCCACGGGCTTGCATACTACCAATATTCATCCAGATCTGACTGTTCCAGTTATCATAGCCCAAAGCCAGGATATTCTGTTTCTGATAGAGCATATCCATAGATTTCTTTTGGAAATATTCGAATGTAACGCCCAGGCGTGAATTAAGGAAAGACATATCTAAACCTACGTTCCAGTCTTCCACAGTTTCCCATTTTAGCTGATTGTTGCCTACTGTAGACACGTAATAACCGTTCGTCAGCGTATTGCCAAAATAATATTGAGTTTCGTTCAACAGGGTTAGGGTAGCATTGTTGCCGATGTTCTGGTTACCTACACGTCCCCAGCCACCACGTATTTTCAAATCATTGAAGATTTCCTGATTCTGCATGAATCCTTCGCTGATGACACGCCAGGAAGCAGATACAGAAGGGAAAAGGGCGTACTTGTTGCCTTTCGGGAAGCGGGAAGAGCCATCGGCACGAAGAGAGGCAGAAATGTAGTAACGATTATCATAGTTATACATGACGCGTCCCAGGAAAGAGACCAGCGTATTGTAAGTAGTCTCACCGTTGGCCTCGTCCGTACCCTGCTGTCCGGCATTTACTTCCTGCATCTGGTCTAGATTGTTGGGAACATTGTCACGTCGGGCTTGCGTGTTGTACCATGCGAAACGTTCAGCGGTAAAACCGGCCATAACGTTCAGGTTGTGTTTCTCGGCAAACGTATCCATATAAGTGGCTGTATTCGTCCAGTTCCAGTCAAACCATTCCTGATTACGACGGGTAATTTCGCTCAATGTTTGTTGTTCCAGCGGGTCCATGCTAAATTCAGGAATGAACGTGTCGGAACGACGATAGTGCGCATTGGCACCAAACTGGGTACGCAAGGTCAGCTTTTCTATCGGATTCACCTGCAGGTAAGTATTCAAGATAGCCCCCATTTCCCGAGAGTGCGCGTTTTGACGGGCTACCGTACCTGCCGGATTCCATTCCTGATTATTATAGGAACGTTGGTAGTTGTTGAACTCATTGTCTTCCCATTGATCCTGAGGACGGAACACCGGAGTTGTAGGGTCCATAGCCATTGCTGCCGAAAAGACATTCGGAGTATCATCCCAGGATTCTACACGCGGAGCAATATCAACGCCCAATTTCACATACTTATTGAATGTGTATTCGGTATTCAGACGGATATTGATTTTATCCCAGTAACCTACATCGAATTGTGAGTTGTTACGGTAGTAACCTACACTGAAATTGTAGACAAGCTGTTCTGATCCACCGGAAACACTGAGTGAATGATTCTGTACCAGAGCAGTTTTATTCACCACCGTGTCCCACCAGTCGGTCCCGTCAGGGTTGGTTGTAGCACCATTATCTTTCCAGATGGAACCCAGGCCATCGTTCGTATAACGGGTATTAAACACTTCCTTGTATTCGGCAGGACCGGCAATATTCGGTTTAGCCACAGTCTGGAAGCCTACAGAGGTAGTGTAATTGATGCGGGCCTTGCCTGTTTTACCTTTCTTGGTGCTAATCAAGATGACGCCGTTTGATGCGCGCGTACCGTAGATAGCTGCGGCCGAAGCATCTTTCAACACTTCCATAGAAGCAATGTCATTACTGTTCAAGAAGTTGATATTATCACCTACCGGCATGCCATCCACTACATACAGCGGGTTAGTGTTGTTCATCGTGGTTACACCACGGATGAGCACTTTCGGAGTAGCACCTGGGCCACCACCGCTGGTGACTTGTACACCATTGACCTTACCTTGCAAGGCGTCCATAGCGTTACCCGTCACGGTCTCAGTGATTTCTGTGCCTTTCACTGTAGCAATGGAACTGGTCAAGTCGCTCTTCTTTACGGCACCATAACCGATAACTACCACTTCATCCAACAGTTCGGTAGCTTCTTTCAGTACTACATTGATTGTAGTTTGGCTTCCTACTGCAATTTCTTGAGATTCAAAACCGATGGAAGAGAATACCAATACGGCATTCTTTTCCACATTGGACAATGTATAATCACCGTTAATGCCGGTAATCGTACCCGTACCGATACCCTTCACTTGAACTGTTGCTCCGATCAGGGGTTCCTTGTCGGTAGCGGAAGTCACTATACCTTTTATTGTTATCTGTTGTGCATAACTGCATATTGACAGTAACAAAAGACATGCTATTAATAGTTGCTTTCTCATTTGTCAGACTATTATCAGGTTAATTTACTCTTACTAATTTCGCTCTACCCAAGTGAGAATCGAACCAGAACTGGTAGGAACCGGTAGTCGTAACTCTGGGTTTAGACCAAACATCCTGCGTTGTTGTAGGCCCGGTGTAAGCCGCATTCTTAAATGTGCTTCCGTTGTAGTAACCGAAGATTTCGGGATTGTCCTCTGTATCGCTGCACCAGCGTACAAAGTTCCACCATTGGTCTGTGTGATAGTTATGGATGATGAAGTTCATGGATTCCCCTCCTGTCAGCGACATCGGGTCATAATAGAAGAGGTGCGGGTTGGTGGCATCTTGCTTTAAGGAAACAACTTCAGTCGGATTAGTTGATGTCATGCCAAAGGTAAAGTCCATCATTGTAGAACCGCCGTCATTCCATTTATCCATAGTCGGAAGCCCGTATGTCATGCTTGCAGGCCAGGGATCTATGGCGTCTTCAACCGAATAGAAGTCTATTTCGTATGTCTTCTGTAAGATGTCGAAGTTGATTTTGTAGTACACATTTGCATGGGTCAGTACAATAGGTTTGGCTATTGACGGATCGTCAGTAAGCATGTCTTCATTTTCGGGGTCGAGACCATAACAAACAGGAGAGAAGCTCGTCTTCTGCGGCAGGAAGAAGATTTCCGTATTGGCGTTCCGACAGTAATAGAGAGCCTGGTATTGGTATTCGCCCACATGATCGATTCGCATCGGCACGCCGAATACGTCGCTGTTCAGTTCCGCTTCGGTTGCTACGTCGGCAAGATACATCTTTTCAAAGTCCTGAACGTCGGTTACGGATACGGTACACTCAATGGTTGAGCTTTTGCCCGTCTTGTCGTAAACACTGATAGTCATGGGATAGTCTTTCTTTTCGGCAGGCATTGTGATGTCGAATGCGTGTTCGAAGGCTTTGCCGCCATCGGCATCCACTCTAAGATTTGTGTATTCTTCGATACCTTCAATATTAAGAATAAGATAATCCAATGCGCGGTCGTCGGTTACTGAAATATTCATGTTGAATTTGGGAATTTCACCTTCTCTCAGTAAGGCAGTGACCATACTTCCATTTGTAGGAGCAATGACGAAAATGGGATTCTCGAAGTCTCCGTCCAGCGTCACGCGTACGTCTTGTGAAACGCTACGTCCGCCTACGTCTGTCACCGTTACTTTCACTGTGAATTGTTCACCGATTTCGTTAGGTTGGATTTCGAAGTTGTAACTCAGTTCGTAAGTCTCCAGCGGCTTGTCGTAAATCTCGATTAAATCGATTGTTTTGTTGAGGTACAGGTCGGCACACTGTAGCTGAATGGTTGAAATGCCATCAACATCGGTGATGGTTCCTTCAAGCGTGAACGTGCGACCTGCTGCAGTCTGAATGTGGTCGGTAGTCAATGCTATCGAAGGATCCTGTCCGTCCACATCAGGATAGCCATCGTCGTCGCTACATCCTGTAGTCCATAAAGTCAGTGATAAGAATGCCCAGAGTAGGGCGGCATTGAATAAATGCTTCTTCATACATATTACTTTTAAAGTTAAACAATTAGATACATTCTTTACTAAAATATCACTTTTAGATGATGCAAATGTAAGCTATCTTAGGTTTCTTGAACTGCATAAATCTTGCAGTGAGGGGATGTAAATCTTGCAATGAACGATTTGTGTATCTGAAATAAAGAATTTATTTATACTTTTGGGTTGCAATAGAAAATTGATGTCATGAAAAGCAGATTATTACTTTACTTACTGTTGTTACCTGCCCTTCTGACGGCACAACCTTATGCTGTCAGGCAATTGGGAATTGAGAAGGGATTATCCAATAACTATGTGGTTAGTATAGCCCAGGACAAAGAGGGCTTTCTATGGTTTGCGACTGAAGAGGGCTTGAATAAGTTCGATGGAACGCGCTTCATTACTTACTATAAGAATGAAACAAAGAACGGCTATGGCATTACGGGGAATGAACTGAACTGCCTGCTGGATGATCCGAAGGATTCCATCTTATGGATTGGCACACAGAGGGCGGGGCTGAATGCTTATAATTATGTAAAGGATACCTTTACGTTCTACCGGCATAATGAGGCTGTATCTGAAAGCATCATTACGGATGACGTAACCAATGTTATTGCCGCTGCTGATGGAAATCTATGGGTGACAACTTATTGGAAAGGAATTGAATATTTCGATAAAGAAACGGGGCACTTTTCTCATTATAATACGGCAAATATACCGGGGCTTATCAGTGATAACATCTGGACTGTTGCTGATGGGGGGAATGGTAAGTTGTATGTAGGCCATGTCCATCATGGTTTTAGTATTCTTTCTATTAAAGATAAAAGAGCGAAGAACTTCATGCATGATCCGGATGATCCGCACAGCTTGCCGGGTAATGAAGTGAGATGCGTATATAAGGATCTGAATAATAATATCTGGGTAGGGACAAACAAAGGTCTGGCATTGTTTAATCCCGAATCAGAGAATTTCATCCAGTTTAATTCAGACGGGAATCTTTCGCATTATATCTACGACATTAAGCAGCTTGACGGGAATAAGTTGTGGATAGCCATGGAGTTTGGTGGAATAGCTATAATGGACTTGTCGCAACGTTTGTTCCTGTTGCCCGAGCAGACCCAATTTCATTATATCAGGGAAGGAGATGACGGATACAGTCTGTCTAACTCAAGTGCGAGGTGTATTTTTCAGGATTCATTTAAGAATATATGGACCGGTGTATGGGGTGGCGGCATAAATTTCCTCAGCTATGAACCACCATTATTTAGCGGTTATTATTATTCTCCCAATCAGAACTCCATGAGCCGTTTGAATAATAAAACAGCAAGTAGCATTTGTGTGGATAGTCAGGGTAAATTGTGGATCGGGACAGATGGAGGCGGAATCAATGTCTTTGATAAAGGCAAGCGGGTAGCTGTTTATCTGGAAGATACAGAAGATATGGGAGGGAATTCCGTATTGGCTTCATTGCGCGACTCGGAAGATAATCTGTGGTTCGGCTTATTTATGGGTGGTGTGAATTATTACGATGCAAAAAGAAAGATGTTTTATCGGAATTTCCTCAAAGAAATAGAACATGAGGATATCCGTTCGTTCTATGAAGACGATCAGCGTATTTTGTGGATTGGTACCAGCCGTGGTATTTACAAGGTCAATCTGGCTGATAAAAAGATTATAGGGCATTATGAATTTGAGAATAATCTGGTTCGTTGTGTCCTGAAAGATTCCCGGGGACATTTGTGGGTAGGTTCTTTTGGCAGCGGACTGGGAGTAGGGGATAGTGAGTTACAGGATATCAAGCTTTTTAATATTGAGAATCTGTTTCCTTCCAATACTATCAATGCTATTTATGAAGACAGCAGGAAGAATATATGGGTCGGAACAGGAGAAGGACTGGTATGTTTTTCTTCATTGCCCGATTGGGAATATAAGGTTTATCGCCGTGAAGAAGGTTTGACCAATACTCACATACTTGCTATAACGGAAGATGCTAATCATAATATTTGGGTAAGTACAAATAGGGGAATCAGTTGTTTAGTGCAGGATAAAGGTATTTTCTATAATTATGACCACTGGGATAATGTGCCGATGGGAAACTTTATGAGTGGTAGTGTAGCGCAGGATCAGAATGGGGAGATTTATTTCGGCTCTATTAACGGATTGTGCCATTTTAATCCGGATTTTGTTCTGGCAAAACGTGAAGCTCCTGCGGCTGTCATTACAGAGATGAAAATATTTGCTCCTTTAGGCAATGCAGGAAGCAATGAAGAAGTGGTAGCCATTGATGGGCAGTCGAAAGTAAGGCTGGGTTACATGCAGAACAGCTTCAATATCACTTTTAATATACGGAACTATGCGTTAGTCAATCAGGTGGAGTATGCTTATATGCTGAAAGGACTTGAAGATGCATGGTATACGGTGACTGATCCCAATAGTGTTACTTTCCGTAATATACCTCCCGGTGATTACCATTTTCTGGTAAAAACCCGTGTTAAGAATCAGGAATGGTCCGATGAGGTTACAACGCTGGATATTCATATTGTTCCTCCCTTGTGGCTGACTTGGTGGGCAAAATGCAGCTATATATTGTTGAGTGCTACTATTCTGTTCCTCATTCTTTATGCTTACAAAAAAAAGCTCGACATGGAAGTTCTCTACGATTTGGAAAAGAAGAACCACGTGCAGGAACAAGAATTGAATCAGGAGCGTCTGCGTTTTTATACTAACATCACGCACGAGCTTCGTACACCGCTGACTCTGATATTGGGACCATTGGAAGATATGCAGAAGAGCAATTCTCTTTCTTCCAAAGATGCACAGAAAATATCGGTAATCCATCAGAGTGCTATCCGGCTACTAAATCTGATTAATCAAATACTGGAATTCAGAAAGACGGAAACGCAGAATAAGAAACTTTGCGTGGCTCATGACAATATAGCCAATCTGGTGTACGAAATAGGACTTAAGTATAAAGAACTGAACCGTAAGCCGGACATTGAATTCCATATTGAGCTGGAAAAAGACGATATGCCTCTGTATTTTGATAAAGAAGTGGTGACTATTGTTCTGGATAATCTGATTTCCAACGCCATTAAGTATACTGAAAAAGGCTTTATCAGCTTGGGGCTACATAATGTGGTACGGGATAATATCAATTATACTGAAATAAAAGTAAGTGATACGGGTTTTGGCATTACTCCCGAGGCGTTACCCAATATTTTTAACCGTTATTATCAGGAAGGAAGCGACCATCAGGCTTCGGGTACAGGTATCGGGCTGGCATTAGTGAAAAATCTGGTGACATTGCATGAGGGGGAGATACGGGTGGAAAGTGTCTTGGGAGCAGGTAGTACTTTCTATGTTTATTTATTGACGGACAATACCTACCCTCATGTATTGCATGCCGACTCACCGGAGAGGACGTCAGTAGATGGAAAGGAAGAAAGAGAAGAAGTTCCGGAGTCAACCTCCAACGGAAAGCGAATATTGCTGATAGTGGAAGATAATCAAGACATCTGTAATTATATTGCTGAATCTTTCTCCGATGATTTTGAAGTGAAAACAGCTGCAAATGGGCAGCAAGGCATGGAGCAGGCATTGAGTTGTATTCCCGATATCGTCGTAAGTGATATTATGATGCCCATAATGAACGGGATTATGATGTGTAAGATGCTGAAAGAAGATGTACGTACCAGTCATATCCCCATTATCCTGCTGACTGCTAAAGACTCTCTGCAGGATAAGGAAGAAGGTTATCAGGTAGGGGCTGATTCTTATCTGACAAAACCTTTCAGTGCTACCCTTCTGCATAGTCGCATCAACAACTTGCTTGAGTCTCGCAAACGATTGGCGGAGCGTCTTAATACCAATACTCCGCATCACAATATGGATGAGAAACGCGCTTTACTGGCAGACTCCCTGAACAAATTGGATAATGAGTTCCTTGAAAAGATAAACCGGTTGATAGAGGACCGTTTGTCATCCGAAAAGATAGATATAGGTTATCTGGCTGATAACATGTGCATGAGTAAATCTACGTTGTATCGTAAGATGAAGGCATTGACGGGGTTGTCTACCAATGAGTATGTTCGTAAGATAAAGATGCAGTATGCCGAACGTTTGTTGCTGGAAGGTCGGTATAATGTTTCCGAAATTGCTTTCAGAGTAGGTATAAATAGTGTGGTTTACTTCCGGCAATGCTTTAAAGAGGAGTTCGGAGTGTTGCCTTCGGATTATCTGAAACAGCCGTAAAGGGGTGCAGGGAAGTACATATAAAAAAACCGTAAAACTTTTGCCGACTTCTTGCCACCGCATTGGCACAGTCGTGCCATAGGCGTGGCAATGTTGTGCCACTACGATGGCAAAGTAGTGCCACAGGCATGGCAAAAACATGGGTATATAGATGAGAGATCACTTGAAGCATGATCATAGGGAGAAAATATATTATCCTATGGTAGTTATCATGTTAAGTGTGCATATTCAAGTGGTATGATAGCCTTTGGATATGACTTCTATAAGGCTTGACGCAAGCCCGATATAATTTCACTTGTTCTGTTCACGATAGTGCCGGGGAGTCTGCCCGCAGATGTCAAGAAAGGTACTGTTGAAACGACTGATTGAATTGAATCCGCAATCAAAGGCTATCTGCGTTATGCTCATGTCTGTCAGAATAAGTTTGCGTTTGACCTGGCCTATCCGCTCTTCTGCCACGTAACGACTTAACGTACAGCCAAAGGCCTTCTTGAAAATGGCATTGGCGTAATCGGGGTGAAGTCCCACGGTCCGGCCAATATCGGAAATCTTTATTGGACGGTTATAGTTGTGGGCAATATAGCTCACAATCCTTTCCAAAATCGACGCGTCGGCAGGATTAAGCATGGCAATGGACTTGGCTTCGGATACAGACATGTTTTTTGTCAATCGCAATATTCGGGCCTGAATCTCAAGGCTTGCCGCTTCCTGGTTTTTCTTGCTGGCCATATCGGAAACCCACCTTTCAAACATTGGCTTGTCGAGTCCGCACTCAGACTCGACGGCTTCAACCACAATTTCCCCTTTGAGAATTCTATCAACAAGGACCGAAGGTAATCTCCAGCTTAAAAAGAGGTTGAACGGTATGGTGACCACAAAATAGGGTGCGTCAGCCTCACTTTTGATGATCTTGTGGGGTATAAGCCCCCAAAACAGAGCCATTTTGCAAGGCGGAACCGTAACTTTTCCTGTAGGGAAAAAATAGGTAATGCTTCCTTCGGGAATGTAGTTGAGCTCAATCTCGTTATGGCGGTCGATTTTCGGCATAAGCTGCGGGCGCCAGGTTTCACACGTCAGACCGTAGGGCTTCAACTCACCACGCTTTTCATCGAAAGTCTTCAATATCTCGGAATCCGGCATGTTTTTATGAATTTGTGGGTGGTTTAAATTGAATTTCGAGCGTAAATTTGCAGAATAAATCTTAAATTAGCAAACTATTATGAAAAGATTGATTTTACTTGCCATATTGATCTTTGGATCAATCGGAGTAAAGATTCAGGCTACTGACTTTGTTAAACCGCGTGTGCTCATTAGCACTGACATTGGAGGAACGGATCCCGACGACAACCAGTCGATGGCTCATCTGCTGATGTATACTGACTGTTTTGACCTTGAGGGACTTGTCTCTTCCCCCTCTTACGGTTCGGGAAGCCGGGAAGAAATCCTCCGCATGATCGACCTCTACGAGAAGGACCTTCCCAAACTGTCCAAGCATATTAAGGGGCTGATGTCTCCCACGGAACTCCGTGCCATAACCAAACAGGGGCGCAAGGGGGCGGCTCCTTATCGGGGTTTTCTTACTCCCACCGAAGGTTCCCGGTGGATAGTGGAATGTGCGCGTCGGCAGGACGAACGCCCGCTGTGGATATCTGTCTGGGGCGGACTTGACGATGTGGCCCAAGCTCTTCACGACGCGCCAGACATCGCTGGCAAAATCCGTGTCTACTGGATTGGGGGGCCTAACAAAAAATGGAGCACTAACAGCTACGCCTATATAGTAGAGAATTTTCCCAATCTGTGGATGATTGAAGACAATGCTTCCTATCGGGGCTTTATCACCCAGAATAAAGTGAAAGATAAATACAATGCCGGATATTACGATGCCTATATCAAGGGTGCAGGACACCTTGGCGCAGACTTTGTCAGCTATTACCAGGGCACACCCAAGATGGGCGACACGCCGGCCCTCCTCTATCTGATGGACGGCAATCCAGATGAGCCTGAGGGCGAGTCATGGGGAGGCAGCTTCGAACCAACCGCACGCAGTTCACGACCGGTCTTCCACCGGCTCACCACGGCTGCGGACACTGTACCTATCTATTCGATTATCGAGTTTCATGTCCAAGGTCCTGACCGTCCCGACATTCCCGCCGATTTGGCCTGCTTCACTCTCACCATAGGGCGGCAGAAGTGGGACGGCTTCCACCTCGGAGGTGGTGATTATGCCGTGCGTCACTCCACATATTATACTGGGACACTCCCCTATACTATTACCTCTGACATATCCGGTTTCCCTGTGCTGGAGGGTGCCATAACTATTGAAAATTTGTGGCCGGGTCGCGAGTCTGCCACCGACTACGAGGTAGGTCCCAACTGGTACACTGACAAGAGCGCCCCTGCACTGTTCTGGCGAGATCTTCAAGGTGCCGAGACTGTCTACAAGTGGCGTCAGGCAGTTATGGAAGACTGGGGAAAACGGCTGCGATATCTGAAAAACTAACCGACTTTTTTATACAATGAAGTAATTTATATCAAGGTGCGGATATCTTTCCGGCAATGTCTGTTTTTTCATTTTTAGGAATTTGTGGACCTGTAAATAGTTAATAATCAGTTTTCTGTAATGGCTACACCCTTTCACCCGGATGGTGTAGCCCTAAGCATAAAAGGGTGTAGCCATTTCACAACCCGGTTGGCGGGGTTAAAGTTGAACTCTTTGTTTTGAAGTAAACTGTTACTGAACTATTCTTACATTTTGATATGAAATGGAATTATTACTTATTCAGGGAATCCTAAATAGCGAATCAGATAAGAATCGGCCATATGGAGGGGGTGACGTAGGATAAGATTGTCTGTTTTTTCTGATTTTAGTCTATTCTTTCTTCTAACATCTGACGCCTTTGGCAGGAAAACATTATCTTTGTCCAACTAAGGACTCAGTAGATGACTTATAGGATGGGAAAAACTAAAGCTATTATACTCTTTTTAGTCGCTTTTTTGTTGTTGGCATGTACAGCCCGGCAAAGCAATAACAAGCAATTGATATGGGCAGATTCCCTTATGCGGTCGCTGCCGGATAGTGCCTTGTCTGTTTTGCAGGATATCTCTACTCAGGAGTTTACCTCGCCGGCTGATAGTGCCTATTATGCGCTGTTGCTGACACAGGCAAGAGATAAAAATTATGTTGTACAAGTAGATGATTCGTTGATACGTTACGCTGTTGCACATTATGATAAAGTAGGAAATACAAGAATGCAGGCAAGTGCGCATTACTATTGGGGATGTGTGTATAGGGATATGAATAAACAGACAGAAGCATTTAGAGAATACCTCATTGCCGCACCTTTAACAAAAGCGGCTGGAGAAAAACGGCAACTAGGTTTGATATACAATAATATAGGCTATATTTATTATATTCTGAATTTCAAGGAAAAAGCAGATTCTATCTATCAGTTAATGGAGAATATAGCTCAAGATTTGAAGGATACGGATCTTTGGGCAGAAGCCTTATCTAGACAAGGTTCTATTGCTTTTATGAAGGGTCGTGATTATTTTTCGGTTGCTGAACGAAAATTATTGGACGCTTTTGTGGTGGCAGACAGAATAGCAAATAATGAGATAAAAGCTGATATTTCAGCTACATTAAGTCGTTTGTATAATCAGATGGATCAAGATGGTAAGGCTTTATATTATGGAAAGCTTAATCTTGCTTTGCGGAGGGATACTGCACGAGCTTATCGAGCTTTTCTTATTTTAGGAGATGCTTACTATAAAATTGGAGAGTATGATTCCGCAACTTTCTATTTGAATAAAAGCCTGTTAAGTAAGGATTATGGAAGAAGGGCGGATGCTTATATGCGTTTAGCTGATATAGCAATGATTCAAGGAAATGCTGCTCTTTCTATGCAATTGGAGAGGTATAGTTCTACATATAAAGACAGTTTATATCAATTTCGTCGGAATATAGTTACTGATAAGATAGTTGAAGCAGAGACTGATGCACAGATGATGCTTCACCAGTTATACTATAAAGGGCGCTTAAATATATATTTGTGTATTTTTATACCAGTGACGATCATAATCATTATGTTTGTTTTTCTTCTTTATAGGAAAAATAAACAATATCGGGGAAAAAATGATTTGCTGCAAAAGAATAATCGGCAATTAGAGAAGGTAAATCAAGACTTAAGTCAACATTATGCTTGTCTACAGAAGGAGATTGCACAACGAGATCTGGAAATTGAAAATCTAAGGAAAGAGTTAGCTTCTTGCCGGATTGATGAAGAGCAAAGGGAAAAACTGCGGGTAGAGCTGGATGAGATGGTTTTAAAGAGAAAAGCTTTGGTAAAAGAGGCCTTCCTGCATTCACCACTTTATGCAAAAATGCAGGCAATAATAAAAGATCATCTGGATAAAGATGCATCAGATAAAGAAATAAGCGATCAAGAATGGCAGGAATTAATCGTCAGCATGGACTCTCGTGGAATAATGCCATTTCACGTTTTCATGTCAAGTATCAATTATCCAAAGAGGAACTCTATTTAGTATGTTTAAGTTTGACAGATTTTCCATTTGCTCATTTGGCATATTTGATGCATTCTTCCAGAAGAACACTTTATCGAAAAAAGAATGCTTTATGTGAACGGATTGGCGTTGAACAAAACAGCGAATTCAAAGAAATCTTGCGTAAAATATAGGGATGGCACACTTATGACACACTCTTTTCGCATGGGCTTTTGTAGTTTAGCGGCATCAAACAAAAAAGTTATGCATTATGAAAAGAGTATTATCTATTTTATTTCTATTCTTGATTTTAGGTAGCTCAGTAAAAGCACAATTGGGCTTTGGGTTTAAGGAGATTGTGTTTGCACAAAAAAGTGGTGACAGAGATATAAGTGATCAGGCTGAATCTACCAGTCCGGAAGATGCTCCCAAAACTCGTAGTGTTGTTCTCCAACCGGTGTATGCTTACTTGGATAATGGAGAAATAACTGTTTATTTTGAAAAAGTATTCCCTACTGTTGCAATCAGTGTTATAAATGAAACTACAGGGAAAACTGTTTGTTCAAAGACGCTTTTTAGTCCTACAAACTTTTCTATTGATTTGAACGGAGAAGATAGTGGAGAATATATAATAGAGGTTATTTCTGACGGAACCTCCTTAGAAGGCACTTTTTCTTTATAATATCCTGATAGATAAACGAAGGTAATCATGACCGGGGCTGATAATATCAGTGTCATACTCTATCGCTATCTGCGGACATTGTCTGTAAGGGTAAGTAGAGATACTGTACATCGCTTGCTTAGTACTCCGTTGGGAGGCGACATGCGCGGTATCAGTGATGCACTGGATGTGCTTCATATAAAGAATGAGGTGTTTCGGCTCCTGTCACGTGATTACTTTTCAAAACTGGAAACTCCTTTTATCACAATGCTTGAGGTGGACAAAAAATCTTTTTGCGTTGTGACGAAAAAGGACGGTTTCATCGTAGAATTTATCAATGGAGAGGGTGGTAAACGGCATGTAAAGATAGACAAGTTTCTACAGCATTGGACAGGTACAGTCTTATTGGGAGAACCTACTGAAGCAACACCGAACGAGCAATTTTATATAATGAGAAATATCGTATTTTATTTATTGCGTTATAGATTTATTATTGCTTTGCTCTTTGTCCTGATATTGGGACTCCAGACTGCGTTTTGTCAGAGTCGGTCGCTTGCCTTTATGTTCTATTTATCTGTATTGGTTTTTGGAATACTCGTATCTGTCGCCATCCTCTACAAAGAGCGGGTGAACGGGGAGTTCATGGAGCGATTCTGTAATATCGGTAAGGTAGTGAATTGCAATGAAGTGTTTCACTCTAAAGGGGCAAGTATAGCAGGGTTAGGGTTAGGGGAATTATCTCTGCTATACTTTGCGCCTCTTTATCTATTCTCGCTTATCCGGCAGGATGATTTTTATATAATTTCTGTTGTATGTTGTGCTGTAGCCGTGACGCTTTCTTTATACTCTATTATTTATCAGGTTTTTATTTTGCGTAAAGCCTGTATGCTTTGTGTATTGGCTGATTTTGCGGTATGGGGTAGTGCGGTAGCTCTTTATATATTGAAAAATGATTTTGTAATGGAGCTGTCATTATCCTCACTTTTCGCATTTGTGGTCATAGGGTATATCTGTTTGATTTTTGAACTACAGTTGAGAGCCATACAAACCGGAGAAAAGGAAAGGATTACTTTAAAAAAATATTTTGGCAGCCTGCTTAACCCGGAAACTTTTCAAACATTGTTGGCATTAAAACCTCAGATCGGGAAAATGGTAAGTCAGGATATTGCATTGCATAATCAAAAAGAAGGTAGTAATGAATTGATGATAGTGACTAATCCCAATTGCAAGAATTGTGCAAGTGTTCATCGTCATATAGTAGAAATTGCTTCAAAAGTTCCCGTGTCATTAGTATTGGTAACATTTCCAAATGATAGGTTGGGTGAGGAAATTGCCCAGGTTATTATTGCGGCTTATTACGTTGTCGGTTGGGATAGGGCAATAGAGCTTTTGGGGGAGTGGTATGAAACCAGGCACATGGAAGACGCGGGTATATATAGTATAACGGCTGAGATACGTGATGTGTGGACAAAACAACAGATATATTGTCGGGAACAAAAGATAGGTAAAACCCCTTCTGTCATAGTGAATAAGCATTATGTGCCGGAGGTATACCCATTATCAGATTTAAGATATGTATTGACATAAGGATTTATTGTAGATTTAGTAATTAATAGCCAGAACCTTAACTTTGTTTATCTGATACTGAAGCTCAACAGAAGTTGGGCTTCAGTAACAGTAGCATTCAATATAATGGTATTAGGTGCTTTATAGCTGTTTTGTAATCGGATAACTAAAAAAGCACGAGCCTCCCGGCCCGTGCTTTTCAACTAATTGTTAACTTTAATTTCTATATTTATTACTTTGCAATTGCTAATAGATTGGTCGTGAAGTCCATCTGCTTGTGGTTAACCAGAGTCCAATCTGATTTATTCTTATTGTCTTGCTTGTAGGCTTTGTAAGCCGTCGGCATATTTGCGTCATTCAGTTCGTATACACTTTTCTGAACGGCTTCATCATAAGCTTTGTGAGATTCGTTCCAGCGGGCGTAATTCATGGTTATTTCATTATCGCTGTACTGGTAAGTCATCTTGAAATAGGGTACCCACGCATCTTTTGCACCATCCCATTTGGATGCTTCTTTGCTAATCAGACGGTTTTGGTCATCATAAGTAAAAGTGTATTGCATGTGGCGTTGCAGATAAGAGCCTTCTTGCTTGAAGATAGTTTTGGATGCGACTAATTCGCCGTTCATCACTTGATTTGTTATGAAACCGTCCTGAGCTTTCACTTCGGAGTTGAGAACACTTGCTACCATAATAGCTGCCAATGCGACTGCTTTAAATAAACTTGTAGTTTTCATAATCTTTATTTTTTAATTGTTACTATTCTTATTTGGCTTTCGCTCTTATCTGTTAGACGGAACTACTTGCTAAAAAGTGGCAGATAATCTTTATTTTTTTTGCTGACCGCTTTCGCTTAATAATAGTCAATTCCTGTGCCAAAGTGATAAGTAGTTGAAAATCAGTAAATACGAGAAATGTTAAGCTGTTCATTATCGGACAGTTGTCCGCTTATTATCGAACAGTGACCGGAATAAAACAAAATATTTATTCCTTTTGAGACATGAGTTCAAATATTTGGTACATTATCAATATCCTTTTATCGATAACGCAACTATTTTTGTCTCCAAAATAATATGCTATGAAGAATTTCTGTTTGATTACCTTATTTATTTGTTTCAGTGGTTTTCCGGTATGGGGTGGCGGAACGTCGGAAAAGGCAGTGTATGACCTGATAGAGCGGGTTACTCCCGGTTATACTTCGCAGTATCGGTTAGAGATGATACAGCCGGAAAATGGAAGTGATGTTTATGAAGTGGATGGTGACGGGCAGAGAATTATCTTGCGGGGAAACAATGCTGTCTCCTTGGCAACTGCTTTCAACTGGTATTTGAAGTATACGTGCCATGCCCATGTGTCCTGGTTTGGTAATCAATTGAAATTGCCTGAGAAATTGCCACAGCCTGCGAATAAAGAACGGAGGATTATTAATGGTAAATACCGCGTTTACATGAACTATTGCACGGTAAGCTATACTGCGGCGTGGTGGAATTGGGAACGTTGGCAACAAGAACTGGACTACATGGCGATGAATGCTATCAATATGCCTTTGTTTTCTGTAGGGCTGGATGGTGTATGGTATAATACGCTGTTACGTTTTAATTTCACGGAAGAAGAAGCCCGGGCTTTTCTCACTGGGCCGGGACATTCGGCGTGGCAGTGGATGCAGAATATTCAGAGTTATGGTGGTCCTTTGCCTAAATCGGTGATAGATAAGCATGTCATATTGGGTAAAAAGATACTGGCGCGTCAGTTGGAATTAGGGATGCAACCTATTCAGCAGGGCTTTTCAGGATATGTTCCGCGGGAATTGCAAGCTAAATATCCGCAAGCCAAAATCAGTATGAAACGGAAGTGGTGTGGTTTTGACGGTACTGCTCAACTAGACCCGACTGACCCTTTGTTTCATGAAATGGGCTTGGCTTTTCTGGAAGAGCAGGATAAATTGTTTGGTAGTTATGGGGTATACGCAGCCGATCCTTTTCATGAGAGCGCTCCCCCGATAGATACACCTGAATATCTGACAGGGGTGGGACAGACCATACATAAGCTTTTCCAGACATTTGATGCGGGAGCTTTGTGGGTGATGCAGGCATGGAGTATGCGGGAAGATATAGTGAAAGCCGTTCCCAAGGAATCTTTACTGATATTGGACTTAAACGGATCGAAAACTACTGCTAACGGTGGTTGGGGATATCCTGTGATAGCAGGTAATCTTCACAATTTTGGCGGGCGTATTAATATGCATGGCGATTTAGCTTTGCTGGCTTCTAACCAGTATAAGAAAGCGAAGGCGCGTTATCCGAATGTGTGCGGATCCGGACTTTTTATGGAGGCCATTGAGCAGAATCCTGTTTACTATGAACTGGCTTTTGAAATGCCCAACCATGCTGATAGTATCCCTTTGCAGGCATGGCTTGCTGCTTATGCCGGACGTCGGTATGGAGCGAAATCTGCTGCTGCCGGAAAAGCGTGGATGTACCTGTTGGAAGGTCCTTATCGTCGGGGTACGAATGGAACGGAAAGAAGCTCTATTGTAGCTGCTCGTCCGGCATTGAATGTAAAGAAGTCTGGCCCGAATGCGGGTTTGGGTATTCCTTATGAACCGATGTTGGTGATTCAGGCTCAATCGCAACTTTTGAAGGATGCTGATAAACTGGCATTTTCCAAACCTTATCGTTTTGATATTGTAGATGTGCAACGCCAGATGATGACTAATCTGGGACAATTAGTGCACAAAAAGGCGGCAGAAGCATTTGCTTCCAGAGATAAAGCGGCCTTTGCCTTGCACTCAGGGCGTTTTCTTGAATTATTGAGAGATATGGATGAACTGCTTTATACACGTAGCGAGTATAGTTTTGACAGATGGTTGACGGAAGCCCGCAGTTGGGGAGAGACTAAAGAGGAAAAGGATCTGATGGAACGTGATGCAACTTCATTGGTCACTATTTGGGGGGCTGATGGTGATCCGCGTATATTTGACTATTCATGGAGGGAATGGGCAGGTTTGATTAATGGGTATTATTTGCCTCGCTGGCAGAAATTCTATGCAATGTTGCAGGGATATTTGGATGCAGGTACTGACTATCAGGAGGAAGGGCTACCCCTGGCTTACGGTAGAGAAGATTTCCGTGCAAACGACTTTTACAACCGGCTTGCTGAATGGGAACTTGCCTATGTGGATCAGACGGGTAAAGCACGAACACCTGTCACTCATGGGGATGAGCTGGTTGTTACCCGTCGTTTGTTTGATAAATACCTGAAGCTGTCTCGTGAATATTATGCGGACTTCTCGGGTGTGGGAGAAATCAGGGAAGAACGTACTTATGAAAATGTCGGTGAGGAGTAATAGTAGTTACTCCCCACTTTTCTTCAATATTATTTTTGCCCCGTATTGAGTAGCGATACTTTTGCGGAAATCCAGGAAATCGGTATAGTCTTCTTTGGGGTAATTGCCTTGGTGATAGAGCAGGCGATGAACGATAAAAACATAGCCTGCTTCGCCCAAGGTAATGGAAGACCGGAACTTGCCGAATTTACTTTCCTGATCAACGGGTTTAGGCAATGATTCTATTTCATACCCTTCCGGCAGGCGGATGCTGATGCTATCTATATCGAGATAGCCATAATTGGTTTGAATGCTTTGGGTGCGTTCTCCCTGGTTGTTCGGACTGTAAAAGCTTCTGTGGAAAATATTGATCGGGATAAACAGGCGTTTTCCGGTTTTGTTTCCATATTGTTCGCTTTCGATGGTGTACGAGATATCCAGTTGAGGCTCTTTCTGCTTGATTTCGTTAGCGCGGATGGCATCGACTTTAGCCTGTACCAGGTTGATGTCGGAGCGTAGCCAGTCTTTCTGCCGGGCAGGCTCCATGTCGATAATGGATGCCATGTCCTCATATTGAAACAGGCGGGAGGTTTGTTTGACTTCTACTTTAGCACTTCCATCCGGTTGCAGGGTTACGAGGGTATTGTTGACTTGTGTATTCAGAGAGTCCGCATACGTTGGCAATTGACAAAGAGTTCCGCCGTTGGGACCAACGAGTAGAGCATCGTGCCCTGCAATGGAATGATGCACGTAGCCTAAGGGTAAAGTAGGATTGGTACATTCCAGCCAAAGCGTATCATTGGGTAACGGTACTTGTAAGATGACATGGTTGTTTTGATTGGCACTGGCAAAGTCGGCTAATAAACGCCTATTAGTAGTGCTGATTACGGTGTAAACGGATGGAATGCCCAGCTCTGTAAGCATGGCACGCATATAGTTGGATAGTCCTTTGCAGTCTCCGAAGCCGGTGCGGTTTACATCGGTGGCGGCTATGGGTTGCAGACCTCCGATTCCTAGCTGTATGCTGACATAGCGGGTAGTGGATGCGAGATACTGATAGATTGCGGCTATTTTTTCATACGGGGTATTGCAGTTTGCCGTCCGTTTTTGTAATTCCTCCTTTAGTGCCGGAGGAAGCTGGTCTCTTCCACTCAATAACTGATATTGCCATTCGCCATACGATTGCCAGCTTTCCATACTCCCTTTAGTTCTTTCGAAAGAGAAATTCAGGGGAGTGAAGTAGATACGGGGCAGCAATTCGGATAGAGAAGGGCTGTAGGGCTCTTTTTTGATAGCGGGCAGAGACTGGACTTTGACTTCTGTCAGCCAGTTTCCGTCAGCTGTCTGTTGCTGGCTGACTTCTGCCTGCATATTGATGGTCCGGTAACGGCAAGGATTGTCAGCCGGAGTCAGAATACGGTAACTTGCCTGCGCAACGGATTGGTTATAAATCTTTTGCGGAACGAAGCTGGGGTAGCCGATCAGTCCATCGCTGTTCTTTATCTCCCACTCGTAGGTGATGGTAACAGGATATCGTGATGGGGTATATTCGAAGAAATAGTAATAGTCGTCACTGACAAGGCCGTCTGAATATTCGGTAATCTTCAGTTCGCTCTTTTTAATTTTCCGGATCACGTTGCCGGAGGCGTCCCGAACTTCTCCGGAGAACTTTTTCAGAGAGGAAAAACGGTCGCACAGGCAGACAAAGGAGGCATCTTCTTTTCCTTTTTCATTCAATACCTGTATCACACGTTTCTCTTTCTGGATGGCATCGGTGGATGAACTGCATACGATATCCGTTACGGCATCTTGTATGATAGAGTATGCGTCGGTACGCAAATCTGCTTGAGCGTACAGGCTGCCGGAGTAAAAGGCGGCTTGTAGCAGGAGACCGAAAAATAATTTGTTCATTTTCATAATTTCCGCGTTACAGTTTCTTTAAAACCATCATTTCATTATTCTTCTTGGCAATCATTTCCCATAATTGTTGCAGTTCAGGATAGTCAGTATGCAGGAACAGCAGCTTCTGCAACCGGAAAGAATACCTGAGTGTGACCTGATTATTCTGTTGCGTGATTATATATCGGCAAAGCACTTGTCCGTCATTTGTCTGCAATCTCTGATTCTCCGGCTTTTCATCGACTGTGTATCCTTCCGGAATGGTCAGATTTATGGTCAGGGACACCTGATCTGTGTAGGGAAATTCTACGGGAAGTTTCCGTTCCGACTGTTTGAAGGGGGATTCGGAGACATGCAGGAATACAAGCGGATTGACGTAAATGAACTGATCGTTAACAGTGTACTGCTTTTCAAATTCTACCAGTTCATGTACTTGCGGTGAGAAGTGGGTTCTCCCTTCCATCTGGAGTTTTTTCACCTGCATGTTTTCTTCGGAAGCCAGTTTGTTGACAAACTCGGTACTGTCCTTGGCTGTGCGGTATTTGTTACGCAAACGGGAGGCATACTGACCTATATAAACAGTTTCACGTGTGCCTGTAACAACTCCTTCAGAAGAAATTCCGGCCTTCACGCTTGATCTCAGCAGGTTTGCCCCTACATTTTCCAGACTGACCCACTGACTGTGATTGTCCGGAGCGATAATACGCGCACGGTTGGTCATCAGTACAGGAGGGAGGACATTAAGGTAGCCATTTTCTACGGAACTGTCCAGATAAACCAGAGTACTGTCTGTAGGGCTAATGGCTACGACAAATGTATTTAGTTTCTGGATGCTGGGATGGCTATAAGGAAGTATACCCATATCCCGGCGGCTCATTACTGCCGGATAGGCGGGTATTCCGGCATCTTTCAGCATGCTGATAAGGATAAAGTTGATGTCGGCATTGCTGCCTGTGCCTTCTTTCAGCACTTGCTTGGGTGATTTGCTATATAAGGCATATTTCTCATTCCATCTCACTTTGTTTTTCAGAAACGTGTAGATGGCGCATATCTTTTCGTCCGCTCCCTTCATTTGTTCCAGATGCAGGGCAGTCATTTCTTCTTTGAGCGGATTGTTCATTTTCAGTCTGCTACCGAAGTCCGAGTCCTTCAGTAATGTTTCGTCAATCTGTTCCCAGTTTTGGGTGAACGATTTGTAGAGGGAACCGGGGAAATCAATTCCCTGCAATTCCAGGTTTACTTGTGTGCAGTAGTCATCCGCGCACCACACATGACTGTCGTCTTTCAAAGCGGGGAGTTGGTTACCCTGGAAGTTCAGATGCGTCCCGGAGCATCGGAGCAATTGCGATCCGATGGATAAGTTGAGGGAAGCGCTTTCGTTAACGGTTTCCAGTTTTTCCGCACCGTGCATCTCTATGTTGAATTTGAAATACTCGGGTATGGTGACATTATATTCGGTATATAAGATAGGAATATCACTTTGTGCTTTCCAACTGTCGATGCTGAAGAAGAAATCGGACTCTACCCGGTATTCATACTCTATCAGCGTTCCGGCTTTCACCTGCGGAATGGAGAATTTCAGGTTCATCCGGCTTTCGCCCACACGCTCTTTGAACACTACATCTTTCTTCATTTTGGTACGTACAATTTTTCCGTTTTCCAGATTGTAGGCGCTGGCATCCAGTCCGATTATATTTTCTTTCATGGCGTTATTAGGCAGTTCGTAGTAGGGAATGGTGACATCGGCATAGGAGGTTCCTTCCGGTTTGAGTACCTTGATTTTTACTTTATACTCAGAAACCAGCCGGAAGCTTTCTATTCCCCATTTATAACTGACGTCAGTCAGCTTACACAGGATAACGGCGGTGGCGCTGGAGTCGGGTTCATAAACAGCCATGTTCAGTTCTTCCATGGTAGGTTTGCCGAATTTCCGGTTCGGTAGAATAGTGTGTCCGTCAGCGAATAGCTGAAAACAGCAGAAGCAAAAAAGTAAGGAGAGTAAAGCGTTTTTCATGATAGTATGTAATTGAAGTGTTCTTGTACCGACAAATATATGTTTTTTTATTTAAAACAAGTGTTTAAACTTCTCTTTTATTAAATCTCCTTAAAGAAAGCCCGATGCGTCACTTTTTATTTGTTATTTTGCACCAAATTCGGGTATAGTGCGGTCTGTTAGGTTCAGGCTGCGCTTCATTATTGCAGAACGTTCAATGAATAAACTCACCATAAAAGTCTGTCCGGTATGTGGTAGTGCGCATATAGAGCGTGCTATGACTTGCATAGACCATTATGCTTCCAGCGAGGCATTTTATCTGTGCCGCTGTCAGGATTGCGACTTTCTCTTTACGCAAGATTTTCCTGTGGAGGCTGAGATAGGCAAATATTATGAGACTCCCGATTATATTTCCCATTCTGATACGAAAAAGGGCCTTATGAATAAGGCGTACCATTGGGTGCGTGGTTATATGCTGGGGCGCAAGGCACGTCTGGTGGCTCGTGAAGCACACCGGAAAGAAGGACATTTGCTGGATATCGGTACGGGAACAGGATATTTTGCCGATACCATGAAGCGGCGGGGCTGGCAGGTGGAAGCAGTGGAGAAGAATGCGCAGGCGCGCGTTTTTGCCAAAGAACATTTCGGTCTGGATGTGAAGCCCGATACCGCATTACAGGATTTTGCTCCCGGAAGTTTTGATGTCATCACTTTGTGGCATGTAATGGAACATCTGGAACATTTGAATGAAACGTGGGATACACTGAATAGCCTGTTGACGGAAAAAGGTGTGTTAATTATTGCCGTGCCCAATTGCTCCTCGTATGATGCGAAGAAATATGGTGCGCACTGGGCTGCCTACGATGTTCCCCGTCATTTATGGCATTTTACGCCCGGCACTATTCAGAGATTGGGAGCAAAGCATGAATTTATATTGGCTGCACGCCATCCGATGCCATTTGATGCATTTTATGTGTCGATGCTAAGCGAAAAGTATATGGGACATTCGATGTCTTTCTTCCGGGGGGTACTCAGTGGTACGTTAGCGTGGTTCAGCGCGTTGGCGAGCAAGGAGCGAAGCAGCTCGATGATTTATGTATTCAGGAAGAAGCAGAAATAAGATGATAAAATGGTAAGGTGATAAGGCATGAAGACGAAAAGCAAGAATAATTCCGTATCCTATTTTGATATGCAGTTCATTACTTCCAGCATCAGTACGACGCTGGTGTTATTGCTGCTGGGATTGGTGGTGTTTTTCGTGCTGACTGCTCACAATCTTTCTGTGTATGTAAAGGAGAATATCAATTTCTCTATTATCATCAGCGATGATATGAAGGAAACGGATATTCTGAAGTTACAAAAAAGACTGGATAAGGAAGTATTCGTACGGTCTACGGAGTATATTTCGAAGAAGCAGGCGCTTCGTGAACAGATTGAAGCCATGGGGACAGATCCGCAGGATTTTTTGGGATATAATCCTCTTCATGCTTCTATCGAAGTGAAGCTGCACTCCGATTATGCGAATACCGACAGTATTGCCAAAATAGAAAAAGAAATAAAGAAGAATACCAATGTACAGGAAGTGCGTTATCAGGAAGACCTGATAAATATGGTTAATGAGAATATCCGTAATATCAGTTTGATGTTGTTGGGATTGGCTGTATTACTGGCTTTCATTTCCTTTGCATTGATCAATAATACCATCCGGCTGACTATTTACTCTAAACGCTTCCTGATTCATACGATGAAGCTGGTAGGTGCGAGTTGGAGTTTTATCAGGCGTCCGTTCCTGTGGCGTAACTTCTGGATCGGTGTGTTGGCGGCTGTCATTGCCGATGGTGTTCTGTGGGCTGCGGCATATTGGCTGGTGGTGTATGAGCCTGACCTGATCAGTGTAATCACACCCAATGTTATGTTGCTGGTTTCCGTATCGGTGCTTGGGTTCGGAGTGTGTATCACGTGGTTCTGTGCATACCTGTCCATCAATAAGTTCCTGCGGATGAAGGCGAGTACGCTTTATTATATATAGTATTGAACATTACAACTATACATTAATAGAGGAATAAGAGATGTTTTGAGTGAAGTTAAATTGTAAATAATTAAATCATAAATAAAGAGATGAGTAAAGAGAAATTTGCTTTCGATAAAACTAACTTTATCCTGCTTGCCGTTGCAATGGCGGTGGTGATTATCGGTTTTATTCTGATGACCGGTCCGGTGTCTACCCCGACACACTTTGAACCGGATATTTTTAGTGCGAGACGTATTAAAGTAGCTCCCGTGGTATGTCTTGTGGGTTTTTTACTCATGATATACGCTGTATTGCGCAAACCGCGTGACAAGCAAATGAATAATGAAGGAATAAAAAATTATAATTCATAAATCAACTTACATGGAATGGTTTGAGGCGCTCATCCTGGGTTTGATCCAGGGATTGACAGAGTATTTGCCGGTAAGTAGTAGCGGACATTTGGCTATCGGTTCGGCATTGTTTGGTATTCAGGGAGAGGAAAATTTGGCATTTACGGTGGTAGTGCACGTAGCTACGGTGTTCAGTACAATGGTGGTCTTGTGGAAAGAAATCGAATGGATTTTCAAGGGACTGTTTAAGTTTCAGATGAATGATGAAACACGTTATGTAATCAATATCCTGATATCTATGGTGCCTATCGGCATTGTGGGGGTATTCTTTAAAGATGAGGTGGAGGCAGTTTTCGGTTCAGGCCTGCTGGTTGTGGGTTGCATGTTGCTGGTAACGGCTGCTTTGCTGTCATTCTCTTATTATTATAAACCGAAGCAGAAGGAGAACATCTCCATGAAAGATGCGTTCATTATAGGTTTGGCCCAGGCTTGTGCGGTGCTTCCCGGACTTTCACGTTCCGGTACCACGATTGCAACCGGATTGTTGCTGGGTGACAATAAAGCAAAGCTGGCTCAGTTCTCTTTCCTGATGGTAATGCCTCCGATATTGGGTGAAGGGCTGCTGGATGGTATCAAGTTGATGAAAGGAGAAGAGATTGCCGGAAGCGTTTCAACGTTATCATTGCTGATAGGATTTATTGCAGCTTTTGTGGCGGGTTGTCTGGCTTGTAAGTGGATGATTAATATTGTGAAGAAAGGAAAATTGGTATACTTCGCTGTTTATTGTGCAATAGCCGGTATCGTAACCATCGTACTGTCACAAATGCAAGGATAACGGATGAAGTTTAAAGAAGGAGAAGTATTATATTTCAATAAACCGCTGGGATGGACATCGTTCAAGGTTGTGGGGCATGCGCGTTACCACATCTGCCGGCGGATGAAAGTAAAGAAGTTGAAAGTAGGCCATGCCGGTACGCTCGATCCTTTGGCAACAGGAGTGATGATTGTCTGTACGGGTAAGGCTACGAAGAGAATAGAAGAGTTCCAGTATCATACGAAGGAGTATGTCGCTACCATTCAGTTGGGTGCCACTACCCCCTCTTATGATTTGGAACACGAGATAGATGCCACTTACCCTACTGAGCATATCACGCGGGAGTTGGTGGAAGAAACGTTGAAGACATTTATCGGTGAGATACAACAGGTTCCCCCCGCCTTTTCGGCCTGTATGGTAAATGGCAAACGCGCCTATGACCTGGCACGTAAGGGCGAAGAGGTAGAGTTGAAACCGAAGTTGCTGGTGATTGACGAGATAGAGTTGCTGGAATGTAATCTGCCGGAAATTAAAGTCCGTGTGGTATGCAGTAAAGGTACTTATATCCGTGCCTTGGCCCGCGACATTGGTGAGGCGTTGAACAGTGGTGCCCATCTTACGGCTTTGGAACGCACCCGTGTAGGTGATGTCCGGCTGGAAGATTGCCTCGATCCGATGGATTTTAAAGAGTGGATAGACGCTCAAGAGATAGAAACAGAAGAATAACTTAAAGAAAGAATAGATATGAAACTGTCGCAATTTAAATTTAAGCTTCCGGAAGAGAAGATTGCTTTGCACCCTACAAAGTACAGAGACGAGTCGCGCCTTATGGTGCTGCATAGAAAGACAGGTGAGATTGAGCACAAAGAATTCAAAGACGTTCTGAACTACTTTGATGATAAGGATGTGTTCATTTTCAATGATACGAAAGTATTTCCTGCCCGTTTGTATGGCAACAAGGAGAAGACTGGTGCCCGTATTGAAGTGTTCCTTTTGCGTGAGTTGAATGAAGAACTCCGTCTGTGGGATGTGTTGGTAGACCCTGCCCGTAAGATCCGTATCGGCAATAAGCTGTATTTCGGTGATGACGACTCTATGGTAGCTGAAGTTATCGACAATACAACGTCTCGTGGCCGTACGCTCCGTTTCCTTTATGACGGTCCGCACGATGAGTTTAAGAAGGCTTTGTATGCGTTGGGCGAAACTCCACTGCCTCACAGCATCATCAACCGTCCTGTAGAGGCGGAAGATTCGGAGCGTTTCCAGTCTATCTTTGCCCGTAATGAGGGTGCGGTGACGGCTCCTACTGCGAGTCTGCACTTCAGCCGTGAGCTGATGAAGCGTCTTGAAATTAAAGGTATCGACTTTGCGTATATCACGCTGCATGCCGGTTTGGGTAACTTCCGCGATATTGATGTGGAAGACCTTACGAAGCACAAGACAGATTCTGAACAGATGATTGTGAACGCAGAAGCTGTCAGCATAGTGAACCGTGCCAAAGATATGAACAGGCAGGTTTGTGCTGTTGGCACTACCGTGATGCGTGCCATCGAGAGCACCGTAAGCACAGACGGTCACCTGAAGGCATACGAAGGATGGACTAACAAGTTTATCTTCCCTCCCTATGACTTTACAGTAGCCAATGCGATGATTTCCAACTTCCATATGCCGCTTTCCACGTTGCTGATGATTGTTGCCGCTTTCGGTGGCTACGATCAGGTAATGGAGGCGTACAATGTGGCTTTGAAGGAAGGTTATCGTTTCGGTACGTATGGGGATGCGATGTTGATTACGGATAAGTAATGCACGTTTATTTCAGTTTAGGAACCAACCTCGGTGATAAGGAGCAGAACCTCCGTCTTGCCGTGCAACATATAGAAGAGCGGATAGGGAAGATTGTTTCCCTGTCCGCTTTTTATGCTACTGCCCCGTGGGGGTTTGCTTCTGATAATGCTTTCCTGAATGCTGCCGTTTGTGCGGAGACTTCACTTCCGCCGTTGGAGATACTTTCCATAACCCAGTCCATCGAACAGGAGATGGGGCGTACCCATAAATCAGTGAACGGTGTGTATAGTGACCGTGTGATAGATGTCGATTTGTTGTTGTATGATGATTTTATTTTGGATACCCCTACACTGAAATTGCCTCATCCGCTGATGCAGGAACGCCGCTTTGTGATGGAGCCGCTGGCGGAGATTGCCCCCGATGTAATGCATCCGGTATTGGGAAAAACATTGGGAAATATCTTTCATGATATGCTTGATTAATAACCGGTTTCCTGCAATGAAGAATAAATACCGTAACTTGCTTTTGCTTTTCGGCATACTCGCCATTCCTCTTTGTTCAGTAATCTGATTTTCTTCTTTCCGATGCAACTGGGCGCACGCGAAGGTGGTTTGGCATTGGCTGTGGACGGATTGCACATGTCCCCGGCATTGGGCGTTTATGTGGGGCTGATAACCCGCATACGCGAATTATTATGGATAGCCATCGGAATGGCTTTGATAAAGATCGGTAATAAGAAGTAAGCTGCCTTTTATCTGCTAAAAAGAGGCGGTACACGATTATCATAGAGAAAAAATCTATATCTTTGCTCTTGAAGTATATAACCTGTAGTCTAATGTCCAGATATTCTGTTTCTATCTTATTTTGTCTTTTTATTTGTTCCGGTCTGTGGGCTGCGGTCAAAGCGGACGACGATGCCCTGCTTTTAAAACTGGATAAGATGATCGGGCATCGTGAGGTTTACCAGCAAAAAGTGGAAAAGGAAATAGCAGACATTCGCCGGACGCTGGATTATGCGGAAGATGATAAACTCAGGTTTGATATATTAGGGAATCTGTTCACTAAATATCGTTCATTTCGGATTGATACGGCTATGATTATCGCAAAAGAGAGGCTGCAACTGGCGGAAAGTCTGAAAGATGAAAAGTTAATCAATGAGGGATTGATGAACATAGCTGATGTAATGAACAAAATGGGGAAGCATGAGAATGCGTTGATTATGCTTGCCAAAGTGAAACGGACAGAAGACGTAAGAAAGGATACTTATTTCTATTATCTATACCACACCATTTACTTATCCTGCTATAGTGATGCCATAGATGAATCCGGCAAACAACTTGCCTGGCAGCAGCTAAAAGCTTATAAAGACACGTTGATTGCGATTAGCGAACCACACTCTTCCAGCTATATTACCAATAAATGCGGTCGGCTGAGTATGTCCGGAAAGTGGGATGAGGCCATCCGGCTGTTGGAGGATTATTATGGGCAAAGTACAGAAGATAATTCAGATAGAGCCAGAATGGAGTATCTTCTGGCAGAATTGTATTTGGGAAAGCAGGATACTTTGCAGGCAAGGCATTATCTTATTCTGGCTTCATTGACTGATATTGCCAATGCCAAGAAAGTGTATATGTCTTTGCAGCATTTGGCAATACTTCTTTTCCGGGAAGGTGACATTGCAAGGGCTTATAATTATATCTCATGTTCCCTGGAAGATGTGAATTTTGGGAAAGCCCGCTATCGCTTTATTGACATTGCCGAATATCTCCCCATCATTCAGGCCGCTAATGATGCACGCATCAAGGCTGATGAAAACCGGGTGCTCTTTTCCCTTCTGATACTCCTGATATTGGTAATAGCCTTGGTTGTCGCTTTCTTCTTTATCCGTAAGAAGAATACCAAACTGCTGAAGGTGAAGCAATCGCTGGCCGAACAGAATCTGCGCTTGCAGGAAATGGCTGGGAACCTCACCCGGATGAATGAGCAGATCCAGAAATCGAACCATATCCAGGAAGAATATATCGGGTTGCTGTTCAATATATGTTCCGAATATATCTATAAACAGGAGAACGACCGCAAGGCATTACTGAAGATTGCAAATACAGGCTCTATGGCGGATATATCAAAGACACTCCGCGGACAATCTTCCACTTCCGATGATTTCAAGCTTTTCATCAGTAAGTTTGATACTATATTCCTTTCCATCTTTCCTAATTTTGTGGAGTCGTTTAATGCTCTGTTGAAGGAAGAAGAGCGCGTGCAGCTGAAGGAAGGCGAGTTGCTGACACCCGAGTTGCGTATATATGCTCTCATACGTTTGGGTATAAACGATAATTCCAAGATTGCCAACTTTCTTCATTACTCACTTCAGACGGTTTACAACTACCGGATGAAAATGCGGAATAAAGCGATCATTCCGGGCAAGGATCTGGCAATTCAGGTACAGAAACTATAGTTTTACACCTCCTTTGATCTTACTTTTTCTCTTTTACTCTTATTTGTCAATCTGTTGATAAATAGGATGTTACTTTCTGTTCTCTTCTTTATTTACTTACTTTTCCGCTTCGTGTAGTTGTTCTGCTAGACCATTGAAATTACTTTTGCTTCGTATCGTATAAGTCACGCGATGCCTTTGTTACACGTATAATAAACTAATTTAAAACTATTATGAAAAACAAGAAGAATCCGAAAACTTTTGGAAGTAGATGGCGGTATGTTTGGGTACTGTTTGCTTTGGTTTTCAGTGTGAGCGTTGCCGCACAGAAAACGGTTGTAAAGGGCAATATCCTCGATAAGGATAATCTGCCTATTATTGGAGCTAATATTTTGGAGAAAGGAACGTCGAACGGAACGATCAGTGATGTGGACGGTAACTTCACTCTCTCGATCACAAATCCTAGGGCTACATTACTGATTACCTATATAGGGTATAAAAACGTGGAGATGCCTGCTTCTGCCAACATGAAGATCGTGATGACGGAAGATAGCGAGATGCTTGAAGATGTGGTTGTCATCGGCTACGGCAGCGTAAAGAAGTCGGATGCAACAGGCTCGGTAACAGCCATTAAGCCGGATGATTTTAATAAAGGACTGCGCACAACCGCTCAGGATGCCCTGGTGGGTAAAGTACCGGGAGTAAACGTAGTATCCAGTTCTGGTGCTCCGGGCACAGGCGCCACGATTCGCATCCGAAGCGGTGCTTCGCTTTCCGCCTCCAACGATCCGTTGATTGTGATTGACGGTGTACCGGTTGATAACTCTACTATCGAAGGTGGTGGCAATGTGATTGGTGGTATTAACCCCGATGATATAGAAACCTTTACGGTATTGAAAGATGCATCGGCTACGGCTATCTACGGTTCGCGGGCTTCGAACGGTGTGATTGTAATCACTACGAAGAAAGGGGCTGATACCAATTTGCGCTTTAATTATTCAACGAACCTGTCGGTAAGTACAGTTACTGAAACGCTGGATATTCTTTCTGCCGATGAATTCCGCCAGTTTGTTCCTACTGTATCCGGAGTACCGGCTTCTGTGACCTTAGGCACAGCATCGACCGACTGGCAGGATGAAATCTATCGGACGGCATTCGGACAGGAACACAACTTTTCTGTATCGGGTAAAGTGAAGCAAAATGCTCCTTATCGCCTTTCGGTTGGATATACCAATCAGAACGGTGTCATACGTACCAATAACTACGAGAGATTTACATTCAACGGAGGTATTTCGCCCAAGTTTTTTGATAATCATCTCACGGTTGATCTGAACCTGAAAGTGTCTTATGAGAATAATAAGAAAGTCGATGAAAGCGTCGTAAACAACGCGCTTCGCTATGATCCTACACGTCCGGTTAAGACTGGAAGTACCACTGCGGCTACTGATCCGGGGTTGGGATATTTTATCTGGATGAACGGTAATTCTCCGATGGCTATCCAGACGGATAATCCGGTGGCGCAGCTTGACTTGCAGGATATCCGCAATAAAGTGACACGCTCTATCGGTAATGCATCTTTCAACTATAAGGTACATCATTTGGAAGACTTGCAGCTGAACATGAACCTGGGATACGATGTCCTGACCAGTAAATACTCGAAGGAAGTGCCCGAACTGGCGGGAATGATGTACACCTCTAACATGAAGGACGGTACAGGTCTTGTCTATGACTCCAAGCAGAACAAACGGAATTATCTGCTGGACTTATACGCTAACTATTCTCATGTTTTCAATGAGAAGCATAACTTCAGTGCCATGGGCGGATACGGCTGGCAGCATTTCTGGAAGAAGTTTGATGCTACTACCTTCTCTCCGGAGGGCAAGGAGCTCTTCTCTCCCAATCATTATGAATCGGAATATTATCTGCTTTCGTTTTACGGTCGTCTTAACTATTCGTATGATAACCGCTATATGATTACAGCTACGCTGCGTTCGGATGCTTCATCCCGTTTTGCAAAAGGCAATCGTTGGGGATTGTTCCCTTCCGTGGCATTGGGGTGGAAAATCAGCCAGGAAGCTTTCCTGAGAGATTCGGATATTCTGTCTGACCTGAAGTTGCGTCTGAGCTACGGACAGACCGGACAGCAGGATATTCTGAACGACTATCCTTATATGACAACTTTCACAGTATCCTATCCTGAAGCTTGCTATCAGTTCGGAGATAAATGGTATAATACGTATCGTCCGAATGGTTATGACTCCGACATTAAATGGGAGACTACCGAGACTTATAACATCGGATTGGATTACGGCTTCCTCAATAACCGTATCTATGGTTCTGTGGACTATTACCAACGCCACACCAAGGACTTGCTGAATACGATTCCTGTGATTTCGGGAACCAACTATTCTTCTGTGATTACCACGAATATCGGTGAAATGGATAATAAAGGACTCGAATTTTCCATTAATGCAGTGCCGGTACATACCAAGGACTGGAAATGGACAGTAGGCATGAACTATACCTGGAACGATTCAAAGATCACAAAACTGAATGTAGTGGATTCGGAAGCCAACTTTGTACAGACCGGAGCCATTTCGGGTACCGGTAAAACGGTACAGGTATTCATGGTAGGCGAACGCCCTTATACTTTCTATCTGGCAAAACAAGCTTATGACGACAATGGCAAGCCGATAGAAGGCCAATATGTACAGCCGGACGGTTCTGTATCGGCAACAGAAACAAAGTATGCCACCAACAAGAGCGCATTGCCGGAATCCTATCTGGGCTTCAATACCCAACTGAGCTATAAGAACTGGGATTTCGCTATCAGCGGGCACGGAGCTTTCGGCAATTGTGTCTATAACTACATAGCTGCCGACCAGTATGTACAGTCTGTTTACAGCGACCAGGGAAACTTCTCGAATATCCTGAGCAGAACCAGAGCTACAGGCTTCCAGAACCAGCAACTGTACTCGGACTACTTCCTGGAGAAAGGAAACTTCTTCCGGATTGACAATATCTCATTGGGTTACACTTTCAAGAAACTGTGGGATCAGTCAAGCTCTTTGCGGCTGACTTTCGGTGTTCAGAATGTGGCTACCTTTACCGGATATTCGGGCATCGATCCGGAAATCTACAGCGGCATCGACAAGGAGATATATCCTCGTCCGCGAGTATTCTCATTAAGTGCTAATTTAACTTTCTAACGGATTAAAAAAAAACTATGCGATATGAAAAAGATAATTGCCTATTCATTCAATCTACTTTTCTTGGTCACGTTTCTGGCTTCGTGCCTGGGTGACCTCGATACCATGCCACTGGATAATAACCAGTTAGTGAGCGACCAGGTATATAAGACCAAGGACGGCTATACAGGCGTGCTGGCCAAGTGTTATTCATCTCTGATCCTGACAGGACAGCAGGGTGGCGATGGCGGCAATGGCGACTTGGAAGGTGCCAATGAAGGATATTCCGGTTATGTGCGTCTGTTGTTCTACTTGCAGGAGATGAGTACGGATAACTTCCTGATGCCTTCTTCCTCAAACGGTCTGCGTAAGTGCCTGAACCTGCAATGGGATGCCTCCAACGCCTCTGTTGTCACCTGGACTTACCAGCGGCTTTATATGAGTATTGCTTACTGTAACGAGCTGCTGCGCGAATGTACCGAAGGGAAGTTACAGGATAGAGGACTTTGGGAAGAAATGAAGGACGAATACATTGGTTACAGAGCCGAAGCACGCTTTATACGTGCGTACTGCTATTCCATGCTTTGTGATTTGTTTGGTTCCGTGCCCTATGTTGACGAACATACAGGTGTGAAGGAAATTCCGGTTCAGTATACCCGTAAGCAGATATTTGAATATGCGGAAAGTGAATTGCTGGCTGTTGAGAATGAACTGAAAGCTCCGGGAGAAAACGAATACGGACGGATTGACCGTGTAGCCGACTGGTTCCTGCTGGCACGTATGTATCTGAATGCCGAGTCCTGGATTCATGAAAATAAATACCAGGAGGCATATACGTATGCGAAGAAGGTAGTTACAGACGGACACTATCCGCTGGCTTCCGACTATCGTGAAATCTTCCTGGCGGATAACAAAACCTGCAAGGAGATCATCTGGGGACTGGTACAGGACGGACAGCGTGCCCAAAGTTCAGCCGGAACAAACTTCTACGTAAAAGCTTTCGTGAATGGTCCGATGGACGAATTGTATAAGACAGGAGTCGGTTCGCGAGGCTGGGGTAATGTTCGTGCCAAGATGACACTGGTAGACGCCTTTGATGCGGATGATGTGGCGTTTGATGTCAATGATACCTGGGGTAACGGAAAGAAAGATAAACGTGCCCAGTTCATGACCGCCCTTCCGAATCAGGTGAAGGAAACCTGGGACTCGGAACTGAACATGACCAGCACCTTTACCTGTGGTTATGGCTATATCAAATGGAGAAACGTGACCAAGGATGATCAGCTCTGTGCTTCGGGCGATGCTTATACCTCTATTGATTTCCCGTTGTTCCGCACCGCTGATGCTTATCTGATGGCTGCCGAGGCTATCTTGCGTGGAGCAAATGGTACGGAAACGGAAGCATTAGGCTACGTCAATGAAGTTCGGTCCAGAGCGTATATGTCCGGTAAATATGCGAAGAGCGGTGTCCGTTCGGATGTTTCAGGAGAAATCGCCCTCAATGAGCTTTCTTTGAACTTTATCCTGAGCGAGCGTCAGAAAGAGCTGGCATCCGAGCTGACCAGGCGTACCGACCTGATCCGTTTCGGTAAATATACAAAAGGCAATAACTGGGACTGGAAGAACGGTATCCGTCTGGGCGGAGATGTGGACGACAAGTATCAACTGTTCCCGATACCGGAAAGCGAATTAACCAACAACCCGGCATTGAATCAGAATGACGGTTATAAACAATAAATGAAGAATAGAATGAGACTGAAACAATTACTGTTATGTGGTATGATGTGGATGTGCTGTGTTCCGCTTGGGGCGCAGACATCCAAAGAAGAGATGTTTTCTACCATTGAAAAAACGGGTGGAGTCTATTGGGCTTATCCACTTGATTTTGCACCGCAAACCCGGGCTCCCAAAGGATATAAACCATTCTACGTGAGTCACTATGGACGGCATGGTTCCCGTTATCTGATTGGCGACCGTGATTATAAATGGCTGGTTGACCTTTTTGAAGAAGCGCATCGTGAGGGTGCACTTTCCGACTTGGGAGAAGATGCCCGGCAGCGTTTGCTGAAAGTGTGGGAAGAAGCGGAAGGCCATGGAGGTGATCTGACTCCGTTAGGTGTTCGTCAGCATCGTGGAATTGCAGAAAGAATGTATGCCGCATTTCCCGAAGCCTTTAAGGGCAATCCTTCCATTTCTGCCCGTTCTACGGTTGTGCTGCGTTGTGCGATGAGTATGGTGGCTTTTGGTGATCGTTTGAAGGAACTGAATCCCAATCTGCGCATTTCTTATGAAGCCAGTCATAAGTATATGGATTACTTGAATTACCATACGGACGAATCCAACCGCTTTACTTCTTCCACTGACGGTCCGTGGGCTGAAGAATACAGAAAGTTTGAAGATGTCCACACCAATCCCGACCGGTTGATTGCTTCTTTATTTAAGGACAAGCGTTTCATACTGAAGAAAGTGAATCCGAAGGAAGTGATGTGGGGTATGTACTGGGTGGCGAGTGATATGCAGAATGTAGAGACGAAGGTTTCCTTCTATGATCTGTTCCAGCCCCAGGAGCTGTTTGATTTGTGGCAGTGCATCAACTATCGTTTCTATGTGGGCAATGCAAATCATGCAGACGGGAAAGGGATTGTTGTAGCCAATGCGAAATCATTGTTGCAGAATATTCTGGATAGCGCCGATGAGGCTATTCAGAAGGGAGGCATAGCCGCTACCCTTCGCTTCGGGCATGATGGCAATGTGATTCCTTTGGTGGCATTGATGCAGATAGAGAATTGTAATGTTGCCGTAGATGATCCTTACGAGGTGTATAAAGTGTGGAGTGACTTTAAGGTAGTCCCTATGGCCGCTAATGTGCAGATTGCCTTCTTCCGGAATGAAAAAGGAAGTGCGGATGATATTCTGGTTAAGATACTGCATAATGAACATGAAGTACACATTCCGGTACAGACCGACCAGTTTCCTTTCTATAAATGGAGCGATGTGGAGAGCTACTACCGGAACTTATTGAAATAAAGCACAGTTTTAAAGTTAACAATATTGAGACTACTAATTGGGAAGTGTGCCGATGGGATATCGGTACACTTCTTTTGCTAATATAATGTTAATGCTTTGCATGCGTTGGTACAATGATTGAAGAATACCGGAATAACAAATAATCATAAGATTTTGAAACTCTGTACGGGTGATAATGTGATTTAGATAAATTCTTCTTAATTTTGCAATACATTGTATACGTCGTGTATATGATCAATAACTGTTCGTAATATGGAAAAGAATGAATTGAAAATTCTGAATTATATAGCTCAAGGTGGGCAGAAAACAGTTTCTTTGGCTGTTTCCATAAACAATCCTTCGCTCAAGGTTGTAGTAAAGGATGCCAAAATTAATTCTACATCATCGCTTCAACGAATGATTAGGGAGGTAAACTTATTAAAACAGTTGGATTCCCCATATTTTCCGAAAAATTATGGTTCTAGTTTTGATGTATTTACTATGACAATGACTATCATAGAAGAGTATATAGAAGGCGATACTTTGAGACTTAAGATGGATAATTATCAGGATTGGAACTCTATCAAATCATGGCTCAACAGTATGATTGATGGTCTGCAAATTGTGTGGAATATGAACATTGTTCATCGCGATTTGAAACCCGAGAACATTATTATTAAGACAGATGGTAGTCCATGTATTATAGATTTTGGCATCGCTAGATTTCTTGATTTGGAATCTATCACGAACACATTAAATTTGCGTGGCCCTAATACTCCTCTTTATGCTTCTCCTGAGCAACTTAAGAATGAAAAGCATATCATAGATATGCGTACCGATTTTTATGCATTGGGAATCATTTTGTTAGAAATGTATCTGGGCGTCCACCCATTCACTCCATCAATTGTACCAAATTCAGGATTAACAATTTTAGATAACATACAGGCTGGACGTTATGCTGTTTGTACTCCGAATAAGGTTGAGGATTCCAAAATAACAAAGTTGGCTACTCGGTTACTGCAATACCAGCCATATTTAAGGCCGCGCAATTTTGAACAATTAAGAAATTTAATTAATACTCTGTAAGTTATGAAAGTATATCATCAATTAGGTTTCCGTGATAAATGGAATATAGATTGTTACGGAGAAGGTTTTGGCGATGGCCTGATATTTTCGCCAATTAATATGGAATCTAATAAGCTATTGGCTCTACCAACTGATATTAGAGCTAACTCATTTTTGGATCCACAAATGTACTTGCTTAGTACTGAAAAATCATCGAATGTGACATATCCATTTTTCCCGGGTAATATTAAAGCAGGTTTTTCTACATCTGATTTAGATACTGCCAATGAACAAATTGCAGAGTTGTGTATTGATTATCAGATGGAAGCAAACTTTAAATATATAGTAATACCAACTCGCTACTTTGAGGCGACTCCAACTAAGTATTTGGAACAGACCATGCAAAACTTTGTTATTCCATTTTTGGATTACAAGGAAAAGAAAAATATTAATGCCTCTTTCCTATTAACGGTAATTGTGAAGCAATGTGTGTTAGAAGATCAAACACTTAGGGATGAATTATTGAATTGGATGACTGGTATTGCAGGAATTACAGGTTTCTATTTGATTTTTGAGAATAATTTCGCTTCCAAGCAAATAAAGGATTTCGCGTACTTGAGTAATGCTTTATTTCTTATTGATATTCTAAAGAAGAATGAAATGGAAGTTCATATAGGTTATAATAATACTGAAGGATTATTGTTTAGTGCAGCAATGCCCGACTCTATTGCCATTGGATCTTATGAAAATCTGCGTATGTTTAAGATTTCCAGATTTGAGGTTTTAGAAGGTAAGGTAATGCGCTCCCCTAATGCTCGGCTTTATAGTTCAAGGCTATTGCAATGGATAGAATATAATTATATAGACTCTATGAAGATGCTTGTGGATGACTATGATAAATATTTTGACGATACAAAATATAAGCCATTGATGTTCAATATCGGTGATTTTAAAAATAAAGAAAAGTTTAAATGGCATTTTAGCAAGTCGGAAATATACAAACACTATTTCGAGGTGTTTTCAAGTCAGGTTCATGATTTACCATCTTTGCAAGAGGAGCGAATAGAATTTCTTAAAGCAAATATAATGGCTGCAATTGAAAACTTCAAAATTATAAAAGCTAATGTGTTGCTTGATAGTGATAGTGATGATTCTCATTTGGCTATTTGGTATAACGTATTAAATGCATATAAGAAGAGTTTGTGATGTGTTATTGTTCAGAAAATGTAATGTCCAAGGATTTTGAAAAGTATTTAAGGACAAAAATAGGCAGAGCATATTATAAGGAATGGCAAGGGCTTTTTGGCATTCCTGACTACGTGTGCTATGCCAAAAATGGAAATGAAATACTTGTCGTATCGTATGAACTGAAGTTAACAAACTGGAGAGGTGCAATGGTGCAGGCTTTTCGTTACCGTAGTTTTTCTGATTATTCATACGTAGTTCTGCCCCAAGAAACCATTAGCCGGGTAATACCGCATCTTGATCAGTTCAAGCAATATGGAATAGGACTAATTTCTTTTACAGGGAATAATCTTGAAGTATTGTTACGGCCTCAGCAAAACGTACCTTACTCACCGCATTTACGAGAAAAAGCTTTAATGAGAATAAAGAAATCCCGCAAGAAGGTAGAGGGGAGTTTATTCTCTATACTATAATAGAGGATACGGGTGGGGTAATTATAAATCTGTGTTAATCTCTGCAATCTCTGTCCCAAATATAGGATTTCTTTCCTATCTTTGCACCCGAAAATGAAATGTGGAAAGATTTGAGTAGCTTGCAACCACAGAAAAAAATGCTAAAACACATCCTTTTCTGACGATGCTCCGAGCATCGGGATATGCATGTCTACTCACCACCAGATTCCCGCTTTTCATTCTTTAATTATTCATTCTTTAATTTAGAAGTATGGGATATTTATTCACATCCGAATCGGTGTCAGAAGGACACCCCGACAAAGTGGCCGATCAAATATCGGACGCTGTGCTTGACAAACTGTTGGCTTACGACCCCAGTTCGAAAGTAGCTTGCGAAACTCTGGTAACTACCGGACAGGTGGTACTGGCTGGAGAAGTGAAAACCAAAGCGTACGTTGACTTGCAACTCATTGCGCGCGAAGTAATTCAGAAAATCGGCTATACCAAGGGCGAGTACATGTTCGAAAGTAACTCGTGCGGCGTATTGTCCGCCATTCATGAGCAAAGCCCCGACATTAACCGTGGTGTAGAACGTCAGGACCCTATGGAGCAGGGTGCAGGCGACCAAGGCATGATGTTCGGCTATGCTACTAACGAAACAGAAAACTACATGCCTCTTTCGCTCGACCTGGCACATCGCATCTTGCAAGTGCTGGCCGACATCCGCCGCGAAGGCAAGGAGATGACTTATCTCCGTCCCGACTCCAAGAGCCAGGTAACCATTGAATACGATGATAACGGCACGCCCGTCCGCATCGATACGATTGTAGTTTCTACCCAGCACGATGACTTCATCCAGCCGGCTGACGACAGCGAAGCTGCCCAACTGAAAGCGGACGAAGAGATGCTTGCCACCATCCGCCGAGATGTAATCAACATCCTGATGCCGCGTGTGATAGCTTCTATTCATGCAGAGAAAGTACTTGCATTGTTCAACGACCACATCACCTATCACGTCAATCCTACCGGGAAGTTCGTTATCGGTGGCCCTCACGGGGATACAGGTCTGACGGGGCGCAAGATTATTGTGGATACTTACGGAGGCAAGGGTGCTCACGGTGGTGGTGCTTTCTCCGGTAAAGACCCCTCGAAGGTGGACCGTAGTGCCGCTTATGCAGCCCGTCACATTGCCAAGAATCTGGTGGCTGCCGGTGTGGCCGATGAAATGCTGGTGCAGGTGTCTTACGCCATCGGCGTTGCACGCCCCATCAATATTTATGTCAACACTTATGGTCGCGGCCATGTAAACATGAGCGACGGTGAGATTGCGAAGAAGATTGATGAACTTTTCGACCTTCGTCCGAAGGCTATCGAGGACCGCCTGAAACTTCGTAACCCGATTTATCAGGAGACTGCCGCTTACGGCCATCTGGGGCGTGAACCGCAGGTTGTTACCAAGCACTTCAAATCCCGCTATGAAGGCGACAAGGATGTAGAGGTAGAGCTCTTCACTTGGGAGAAACTGGATTATGTGGATAAGGTGAAGGCTGCATTCGGTTTGTAATCCTCAGTTAGTAATCAGCGTAGCTTTACAAGCTATTTATATAGAAGGCTGCCCTTTTGTACAGAATTTTCGGTGCGGAAGTGGCAGCCTTTGTTTTATTTCCTTATATTTGCGCATTGAACACAAATGTCTTGTATCTTATGAAAAAGCCACTTAAAATTATTGGAATCAGTGTAGCTTCGTTGTTGGTGCTACTGTTATTATCTTTTCTTTTCATTAGGTTTTTCTTCCGCGAAGAGGTTGTTTCTTATTTACAGAAAGAGCAAAAGGAGCTTTATGTCGAATTGCTTCAAAAGAGTAGATATGCCGCAGATACATTGCGTTTGCGTCCGGTTTATTGCATGGATGATGCTCGTTTGGCAGAAGTTGAATCCCATTTCCGGTTAGATACACTTTTTGAGGGTACGGAAGATACCTATCAGAAAGCGCTTAAAATCCAACGCTTTGTTTCCGATCATTTGCCTCACGGTAACTTGCCGCGTATGCCGGAACGAAGGAATGCTATTGATTTATGGGCTTTTGCCGATACAAGCAGTTATCATTTGAACTGCCGGCTACATTCCATTTTGATGCGGGATATGCTGATGTCGGCCGGTATTAAAGCCCGGTATATCACTTGCCTGCCCGAGGATGTGGAGGATCAGGATTGTCATGTGGTCAATGAGGTGTTTGTGCCTGAACTGGGGAAATGGGCGATGATAGACTCGGATCAGGATAAAGTGGTGACGGATATGGAAGGCGTTCCTCTGTCGCTTCGCGAATTGAGGGATAAACTGATTGCCGGTGAACCTTATCTGATTAATGGAGAGAAGAATGAAGGACAATACTACGACCAGTATATGGCTAAGAACAGTTATTGGTATAGTAGGCATGAGGTGAGCTGTATAGATGATGAAACGGGTGATCTCTTGCCGGGTGATCGGAGAGTTGTCCTTATCCCTGTAGGGTATAGTGTGCAGAGTGGTAATACACAGTGGTTGTTTGAAAATAGTATTTGTACTACGGACCCGGAGAAATTCTGGGAATAGTCAGCTTCTGCTTCACTAACAAATGATTTCATAGTTTATTGGCAAATGATTTCATTTGTTGCCGGCAAACGAATCTTTTCCTTTAGTTGTCTTTAAGGAGGCAAAATGCTTGTGGGGTGAAATGATAAATTGATTTTTATTTATTGATATCTTAATCAAATTGATGCTATTTCTTTGTTCTGTGTGATTATGTCCATTTGTCAATCTTGCATTATAGGATATCCTGTGAATAAATAAGGAATGTAAATTCGCTATTTCTGCATATTCTTGCATGTTTCAAGGCTTCTTATGCAGAAAAGGGTTACTACTTACGGGTGAAAGGGTTACTACTTATAGGTGATATCATTACTACTTACGGTCAAAAGGGTTACTACTTACTAGTAATACACTTATTTGTATTGGTTATTTCTCTTATATTTGTGTTTTTAGGGTGGTGTTTTACTCTAAAAGAAGTGTAAGTATTTCGATATATTATTAATAATCTGTGGCTTGCTGAATTTCGTTTGTTTCTTTTCTCCTTCATGGTCAGTTGTTCGGGAATAATGCATTCTCAGGCAATTGGAAATACAAAGTGTCAAAATGATAGTGTGATACTAATAATGTTTCAACTGCTTACTTTCTAACTGGCTTTTTCCATGATTTGTTATATTGCGTATTAATCATACTTCATTGTCCAAAAGAAATTGTTATGGACGTAATGAATACTACTGCCGACGCAATAAAAACACGGAAAAATAGAATTAAGAATAAAATGGATAAGGGACTTTTTGAGAAAGTATTTATGTCTGATAATGTGTGATTTATATATTGTCTGTTACATACTTGGATTTCTCTGTTACCATTGTTACCATATAATATTTTGTTTTTAGATGAAAGTTGTGTATATTCGAGGCATCAAATAATTAAATCTTATACTACATGAAAACAACATTTTTACTTTCGCTCTTATTCGCTTTGTTCTCTCTAAATATTTATGCAGAACAAATGGTATCTATCAAACAGATTAATTTAAAAAAATCTCTTAAGGGAAAGGGAGCGCAACAGCCCGGAACACGTTCTTTAGAACCATTGAATGTCTTTGCCTATTTTAATCCTGATAATACTGCTTTGACTATTAATTTAGATTGCGTATATACTGAAGTAACGGTTTCTGTAAAAGTATTTCGACAGGTGAAACTATTCAGTCTGAATTGTACTTTACTCCGACCAATATATTTGTGAATATGTCCGAAGTGGAGAATGGGAAATACTTATTAGAAATTTCTTTCGGAGAAACCTTGTTATCAGGAGAATTCAGTATCGAATAAACATTACGCATTATGAAAAAGGATAAACGGATATCTAAACGGGTAGCGCTTATATTTCTGCTATCTGTAGTTTTATCTATGTGGGCAGGTCTGGATATTTGTGCGCAGCGTATCAAATATACCTACGACAATGCCGGAAACCGGTTGACACGTCAGAAGGAAATTGTAGTTCAGACAAGGGGTGCTTTGAGTGATGAAGAAGAACCATCGGTATACGAAGAAGAACTTTCGGAAACGAAAGCTACTATTTATCCCAACCCGACAAAGGGAGTACTCAAAGTTGATATCTCAGGAGTTGAAAAGTTTGAGAACGCGCGAATCTCTCTCTATGATCTTACCGGAAAGCTATTGCAGCAGTGGGGGGACATATCCCAATCCAATGAAATTGATTTATCCGAACGGACTCCGGGAATGTATATCATGCAGATAGTCTATAATGGTAATGCCAGTAGTTGGAAGATAATTAAAGAATAAGAACGATCTAAACAGAAAGGGATTCCTATGAAAACTAAATACCCATTAATGCTCTTTATCTTGTTGTTTCCAGTGTTTGTTTATGCCCAACAAGGAAATACGATGTCTTCCCCACTGGAAGTGGGAACTTTTGGTTCCGATTTTGAATATTCTGATACAAAAAATACGGGGAATTTTACGAATAACTATGGATCATTTCACAATGATGTCTTCTATAAGTTCACACTGACTACCAGAATGAGGGTCATAATAAGCCATTGCGGTTCATTGATTTTAGATACATCCATAAATTTATTGAATGCTTCGGGGAAATGGGTTACAAGTGCCAGTGGTTATGACGGCTCTTATGTTTGTGGTGAATCCGGTCAAAGTTATTTGTCCGTAGTATTGGAACCGGGTACATATTACGCAGTATCAGAAGTTGCGCAATATTCTACAGAAGAAGGCAATATTACTACCCGAATTTCCGGAATGTCATTATCTGCAGTAGGAAACACAATGAGTAATCCAATCCTTGTCGGTACTCATTCAAACAGCATATACTATTCTGATACGCAAGACACGAATCGTTTTACGGACCAATATAATGAAGAGGAAGACTTCAGAGGACAGGATGAAGTCTTTTATCAATTCACTATTAGCAAAAAAATGTATGTGATATTGAGCCATTGCGGTTCAGTCGTTTCATGTACTTATATGTATTTATTGGATTCTTCGGGAAATCTTATAGAATACAATAGTGGTAACAATGGTAGGGGAGAATGTGGTTCTTCTCCTGATCTTGCTCTCATAGAAAAGAATTTGGAAGCGGGCACTTATTATGTCGTGTCGGAAGGATACGAAGAATCGGGACCTATAACAACTAATATTACCGCTTATGCACAAGGTGATTTTAACTATCCGGTGGTTCCTAATGTATATAATGAAGAACAAGTAGCTGTAGGAGGACTTGAAGGGGCATTCAATGTTTCAGCCACTGGAGGAGCTACTTACTCTATTCCCATTAAAGTTCCGCAAGGTGCAGGAGGCTTGCAACCTTCACTTGCTATCGTGTATAACAGCCAGGCGGGGAATGGCATAGCTGGCTGGGGATGTAGTTTGTCAGGAATATCAGCTATAACACGAGGGCCGAAGGATATCTATCATGATGGTATGGCGAAAGCGCTGACTTACTCTGCCGATGATGCTTATTATCTGGATGGAAAGCGTTTGATTTATTCCACTGGTACTGTCGGACAAGAGGGGGCTGTTTATTATCCGGAGTCTGATCCTTTCACTAAAGTGACTGTTCATGGAACTTATAATAATACAACGGCCAATACATGGTTTGAGGTTCAGACCTCTGATGGCTTGGTTTATCATTATGGAAGTACAGCCGAAGCAAAGCTAGGTTATACGGTAGGCAGTTCGCCGAGAATATACGCTTGGTATGTGGACAGGGTGGAAGATACTTGGGGTAACTACATGGCTTACACCTACAATGTTTGGGATTATACTATATATCCTAAAAGTATCTCTTACGGGAAGAATAAGAACGGGATTACAGGTCATTATAACACAATTACTTTTGATTATGAATCTTGCCCCGATCCTCAACCTTTCATAATAGAAGGTGTAAAGGGGAAAATGGGCTACCGTTTAAAAGCCATAACGAGCAAAGTCTATAATAGTATTTATCTTATTTATGAATTGACTTATAGTACCACAAGCGATGGTTCCGGTACCCAGTTCTCACGTCTGGCAAACGTTAGGAAAAAGAATAGTGCAGGAGAGGCCCTTAAACCTGTCTATTTGCAATGGATGCCCTTACCTTCTTTCCAGCAATCTGTTATTTCTCCCCAATTCAATATGCCGTCTGTCTTTCCTGTAGTGAATATGTCCGGGAATGCTATATCCTTTGGAGACCAACAGTTTACCTCCGGTGATTTTAATGGTGACGGGCTGGCTGATTTGGTAGGAGTTTTTCAGGGTAAGGTTCGGGACGGATCGGGGGAATGGTTGAGTAATACGTATGCTTATGTCTATTGGGCTTCGCAAGATTCGGATGGAAACATTAATTTCCTTCCCGGAAGACAATACGCTCTTGGATCGGAATTTCAAATGGAGGATTGGAAGGAGTATAAAGCGGGGTCTTCTGTCATTGATTTTGATGGAGATGGCCTCAATGAATTTGTGATACCTCATGCAAGTATCAATGAATATTGGAAGCAAATAGGTTTTGCTATTTATGGGAATACAGTACAGGGAACTTTCGGATACAACTTGCAGCGTAGTAGTGAAATGCCGGTTTATGCTACCGGTGATTTTAATAACGATGGAAAAGGGGAGATTGTCTTTTTAGAAAAAGGGCATGCCTCTAACAAATATCCGGGTGAAATTATAGGACACAACTCCGGGACTGCCATTTATCGTACCGCCATAAATCTTACCCTGTCTTCTAAGCCGAAGAAAGTTTTTGTTTCCGATCTTAATGGCAATGGTCTGCAAGATATGTTGTTGATATATAATGGTGGGTATACAATCTTTTGGAATCAAGGAGGCGGATTAACCGGAACCATCTTTTCAGACGCTAAAAAAACAACCGGAACCGATATTGGCAATGTCTGGATGATTCGTTCCGGAGATTTTAATGGTGATGGACTAATGGATCTTTTAATGAACGCTACCGGTGACAGTAAGTGGTATTTTGCCCTGAATAATGGCGATGGTACTTTCACAAAATCACAGGCATGCATATTGAACATCTATGATGAGGATTTTACAGAGAAAGATGATAATAAGTTTGACTGCTATGTTTATGATTTCGACTTTGACGGTAAGTCAGATGTGGTGATAACCAAAGCCATGCATAAAAAGAAGAGTGATATCCTTGGTTCTTGGGGCGAATTCAAAAAAACATATACTTATTGGATGCGTTCAACGGGGCGTTTGCTTAGCCAGGTAGCTTCCGCCACTTCTAATAAAAGTGAGGACGCTCTTACAGCTCTTCATGCGCTGGGCGATTTTAATGGTGACGGACAGGTTGAATTAATGAATTATGGCTATAATTGTTATAACTCTACCGACGCTAATGTCAACCCTACCTGGAATATCTATCAGAACGGTAGTTATAATGCCGGAACAGGTAAAGTGTGTAATATAATCGGTGACTATAGTAGTACAATTAGGATTGATTATGCGTCGCTTGTCAATGGAGGTATTTATACCAAAGGTACCGGAAGCACTTACCCTATGCTGGATTGCATTATGCCTTTGCATGTTGTAAAGACTACTACCCTCAATAACAATGGAGTAGCCGCTAATATGATAACCAATTATCAATATGGCGGATTGAAGGTTCACCAACAAGGAAAGGGGTTACTGGGAATAAGCTTTATGAAAGCTGAGAATGCCCTGCTGGGTACGGTGAATGAATCGGGAGTCAGTTCATGGAATACGTCTTTTTATATCCCTTCCTCTACTTATAGTAAAACCACCATAGACAGTAAAACCGCGGAAAGCAATACTACAATGACTGTTGTGGATAAAGGCTCTAAAAAGTATTTTGCCTATCCTTCTGTTACTACAGAGAAAGACCTTGATGGCAATGTTGTTACGACAACCCGACAGTTCAGTTCTTCTTATGGTTATATGACAGAGGAAAAGGCGGACTTTGGTGACAATATGTATAAGACTGTGCAATATGGCAACTATATTTTAGCCGGCAAATCCTATAGACCCCGGTTGATAACGCGAATGCAGAGACACACGGATGACGCATCCACTTTTACACAGAAAACATCCATTGTGTATGACGAAGCTATAGGATATAAAAAGAAGGTTATCGAAAATTATGGTTCTTCCTTGCCATTAACTACCGAATATACATACGATACGTGGGGTAATGTGCTTAGTTCTACAAACAGCGGTACAGGCATAACCGCGCTTACTCAGTATTATACTTACGATTTCTCGAAACGTTTTGTTGCCGGGACTTATACCTCACCTTCATCAGCCATAACGAATTATACTTATGATATATGGGGAAATGTGCTGACGGAAACAGATCTAAGCGATTCATCTAACAGGTTGATTACAAAGCACTTTTATGACGGATGGGGGAACAGGGAAAAAACGATCCTGCCGGATGGAAGAAGAATGGAGTATGAAACCGGTTGGAAACGTGGTAGACCCACCCAGCGTTTCTTCACTTTGACACAGGGAACAGGGCAGCCTTGGGTGATAACATGGTATGATAATCAGGAACGGGAAGTGTTGATGGAAACCATAGGCGCCAAGGATGTAAGGATTAAGAAAACCATGACTTATGACGCTAAGGGACAGGTGACCCGGGAGCAGGTCCAGACCGGTAATCTTACAACGACAGAGGACTACACCTACGACGGGCGTGGAAGAATCCTGACGCAAACGAGCAGTACCGGAAAAAGTGTGTCGTATACTTATGGTAACCGTAGTGTGTCGACTACTACAAATGGAAGGACTTATACCAAAACTTATGACGCTTGGGGTAACGTGAAGTCTGTCACTGATCCGGTGTCAAGTATAACCTATACTTATGCCTCACTGGGCAAGCCTAAAAAAATTACGACCGGGGGAGCTGAATTTACCATGACTTATTATGATATCGGCAATCAGAAGACATTGGTTGACCCTAATGCAGGTAGCATAACCTATACTTATGATGCTGCCGGACGTTTGAAAACTCAGGTTGATAGCAAGAATAAAACGACAACGAATACTTATGATGCTTTAGGACGCCTGAAAACTTCTGTCCTGGATGGGATTGCCACCACCTATTCTTATGGAACTTCGGGTAATGACTTGCTGCGTCTAATAAAGGAGCAGACCTGTGATAGCTATATTGCTTATACTTATGATAAATATGGGCGGATTTCCACCGAAAAGCGTCAGGTGGATAATTCCGGATTGCTGGAGTTTACCTATGATTACAATGCAGTGGGGCAATTGAGCCGAATAACTTATCCGGGAGCTCTAACTGTAAATCGTAGTTATGACGCTTATGGTAATTTACAACAAGTACTGGCTGGTACACAGCCTATTTGGGAACTCACGGGAACTACCGGAACTGTCACTACTACCAAACTTGGCGGTACATTGATTTCTACCGAAACCCGTAATTCGCAAGGTTTGCTTAGTAACCTGAAGACGATGAAAGGCACTACGTCGCTGCATAATATGAACTATGTGTTTGATGGTGCTACAGGTAATCTTACTTCGCGTACGGGTATGATTGGGCAAACGGAGTCCTTCACTTATGACAGCGCGGATCGTTTGACTGTTGTGAAGCAAGGTAGTTCTACAGTCATGAATATGGGTTATCATGCCAATGGTAATATTGTTTCTAAAACAGGCTTGGGTTCATATAGTTATGACAAACCTCATGCGGTAAGTACCGTTGACAATACCGGCGGCCTGATTTCCGAGAATAACCAGACCATTGTGTATACTGCATTTGATAAAGTTTCCTCCATCAGTGAAACGGTCGGTTCGAACAATTACCTGTTGAACATCACGTATGGTCCTGATCGCCAACGTTGGAAATCCACGTTGAAGACGAACAATGCGGTTGCACGTACGACTGTATATGCGGGCGATTATGAGATGGTCACCGAAGGCAGTGTAGCGAAACAATTATATTATCTTGGTGGCAATAACGGCTTGGTAGCGGTATATGTGAAACAATCCGGCCAGTCTGATAAGATTTATTATGCCCACAAAGACCATTTGGGCAGTGTTGTGAAGTTGACCGACAATGCGGGTACTGAGGTTTTCAAGGCTTCATACGATGTCTGGGGCAGACGTACGGTAGCTAATAATATCTTCAAGTTCCACCGTGGCTATACGGGACATGAACATCTGGATGAGTTCAAGCTGATAGACATGAACGGCCGTATGTACGACCCATTGCTGGCTCGGTTCTTGAGTCCTGATCCGTTTGTTCAGATGCCTGATTTCTCACAAAATTTCAATCGATATACTTATTGCTTGAATAATCCGTTAATATATACGGATCCGGATGGAGAGTTCTGGCATATAGTTATTGGTGCAGTTATTGGAGGAGCGATAAATTGGATTGCGAATGGTGCGGATTTAAGCTGGGAAGGATTGTCCTATTTTGCTACAGGCGCCGCTTCCGGTGCATTGACTGTCGCTTTCCCCGGTGCCGCTATTGGTATTGCTGCTGGTACCGGTGCTGCAAACTCTGCGATTGGTCAAGGTTTTAACAATGGGTGGAAGAATATCAACCTGCAACAAGTTGCGTTTGATGGCATAATGGCTGGTACGATGGCTTATGTTGGCGGTGAGATTGCCGGTCGGTTTGTCGGTCCTATCGAGAAACTTACCCAAAACATAAAATCTCCAATGCTTCAGAATCTAATTACTCATGAAGTTTCCGGTTTGCCTTTCGGTACTTTGATGGGTGGTGTGATGGCTGAAGTTGATGATGATCCCAATACTTCCTTTCTTGATGGGATGTGGAGTGGTGCCAAGATGAGCTTTATGACAAGCGGATTATCAGCGGTTGGAGCTGCAGCAAACTATTCGCTGGACCATAAAGTGGATATTTGGACAGGTATTTCTGATCAAAGTAAGCAAATACAGCAAACAGCAGCGCAATTAGGTTTGCGTAGTGCACAACAAAGTGTAAAGCAGGATATAGTAGATATGTACTATGAACAGATGAAAAATGGTACTTTTAGTGATAAATCTGGTGCTGCGGGATTTTATCATGAAGGAGTGCGAACCATTACAGATGGTAACCATCGGATGAATGCTGCTATCAGATATTATTTATCAACTGGCAATGACAAATTTGTTAATTCATTACTGAATAACGGAAATTTCACTATTAATAATCCTAAGAATTATGGTTATAGATCATACAGCTTCCCAATCGCCAGATAATTATTATTTTAAAATATATAATCTGGGAAATATAAGTTCATTTACAGCGTTTGCAGGTAGATTTTATGTATGTTTCTCTGCAATACCGAATTTTGGGAAAATTATATCTTCCCAAAACAAGAAGTGCACTTTTCCTCTAAATATCTTTTGCAAGAAGTATACTGATCCTTTTATGGACGAAGCAAGGATAGAAGAAAAAGTAGAGATCTATTTTGAGAATTTTAGAATATTCAGGCATATAAGACTTTCTAATTTATTGAAGAAGTATGGCTTTTCTACTAATGAAATCAATCTTTTATTTGAAGAACTTAATTTGGATGATAAAATATATGCAGATAATATCATACATATAAGAATAAAAGCCGCGATATTGATAGATATATTATTTAAGAAAAATGATCTAATCCTCTTTCATACTGCAGGACTTTCATATCCTTCGAGTAAGGTTATTTACCAGAGGATTTATAAGCGTCTACAGGAGCATCCGGAGAAATCTGCTATTGTGTTCGAGTATGGAGAGAAAATTAAACAAATAGTTTTTAAAGAAGTGTCCGTGGATAATATAAGTAATTATGAAGGATGGATGGCAGAGGTTGTAAAGAAATTATTAGATTAAAAAATAGTTCATGGAGACTTTAGCATTGGTGTCAGTGTTGGAGTGTGGAGTGGGTGATAATCATTGGGGGTGGAATGCTTCTGCAACCTATAATGGCGTTGGAGTCGGATATGGTTTGACTTATTATGGGAAGACTCAAGGTCCGGACGGAAAATCGAACGCACAAAGAGTTGCTAATATAACGGCATATTGGAAAGGTGGTTCTTTTGCGTTGCAAAATGATATGAAATCTTTAGGAGGAGATGGAGATAGATGGAGGACGAATGCGTTTGAACTGAGTGTTGGAGATTTTTTATTTGGGTCTTATATCTATACAAATGATGGGTTGGATGCAAGTAATGAAGAGCAAGATAAAAATGCACGTAGTCCAATATGGGGTAAAAATAGAAATGAAGGTTATAGCACTTGGAAAAATGGACAGGTTTTCTCGGCTCCTGTATGGATTGGATATAGAAGAGGAAATCAAATTACGCGCGTTGGTTATAGCCATAAAGTGTTCCAGGATTTACAGCAGAATGGAATTCATGGGCGAACCGGTTTTGGAAATCAGAATTTTTATCTGAATTATGAAAACTTTAAAGCGGGCGGATATTTCTATTCGGGCTATTATAATCCTTTGAGTTTATGGGGAAAATAAAAATGTATTCAATATGAAAAAAATAATATTTTTTTTATGTGTACTGTCTGTTTTATCATCTTGCAGGGGGATTCCTAATGATGTTAAAAGAGCATTTACTTACTGTTATGCAGATGTGTATACAGGGATTGATACTCTTATTAATACGGACGGTTATTATAATCGGCGCACATTTTTTTATAAGAATGGACTAGTTTTTGAAGGGTATTATCCTGAACGTGACCATCTTGAATTGCAAAAGTTGAAGGAATTTTCAGAAGAGCGTTTTACTTCTACATATTTTATTGGAATTTACCAGATCTATGGAGATACATTAAAGATACAGTATATACGAGAAACTCAATCTCTAAATGATGCTGGAAGAGGAACGGAAAAATGGTATAAAATCATCGATAAAAATACAATACTGTGTATAAATGATTTCAATAACACAACTATTGAAAGAGAAAGAGAACTTTCCAAAAGTTACCCTTCTGATATCGGTGATACTCTTCGGTTTGTTCCTGTTAGTGTGAAAATTCCTCAACCGGACGATAACTTGCTTAAAAGAAAATGGTTCTGGTGCAATGAGCAAGACTGGGAAAACTATATGAAACATATTGAACAATTGAAAAAACAGTTTAAGAAGAAATAAGTGATAGAGTACTCATTCAGCCGGACGATATATCCGGCCGAATGGGCTATCCATATTTTTTCGTTTTATTACTTGCATGTTCAATGCTTTTACGGTATATTTCCTCCCTGTTTTATTAATTGTATTTCAAATAATCCATTAATTATAATATGAATATGAAAAAGCACGTTTTATTAGTTCTACTTTTGGGTCTAACAACCTCTTTCTGTTATTCACAAGTAAAAGTCAGTGTACAAGGTGGTGCCGGTTTCAGTGGCATCACAAAGGATAAAAATTATAGGGCTGACTTCGGATACCGTTTCGGGGTTGGGGTGGAGTTCCCTTTAGTTCGTGCCTGGTCATTACAGACAGGTCTCCAACTCTTGAACAGGAAAAGTTCCATTGATGAAGATGTATTAGAAACCCGCCAATATGAGGGAGAAGAGTTTCTGCTCTATGAGACGAGAAAATCTAAAATGAATGCCATCTATCTTCAGCTTCCAGTGAAAATAGCGACATATCTACCCTTGAATACGGATTGTGGTTTACAAATAAGTGCAGGACCGTACATCGCTTATGGTATTGGAGGAAATATTGACGGTGAAATGAAACGAGATCCTCATTGGAGTGGTAATGGTCTTATTCCGGAAGGATTTGAAGACTTGGGTACTCATCGAAGGTTTCGTTCTGATACTTTTAATAAAGACAGAGGCTTGAAACGATTGGACATTGGATTGAGCGCCGGGGTAGATTTCAAGTACAAATCTTTTTTTGTCGGTGGCGCAGTGGAGTACGGCCTTCTTCCCGTCAGTAAGGAATTTCTTAAAAGTACGTTCGAGGATGTTTTCGACGAAAACAAAATAACGAGGTCTCCCCATAATTTCGGGGTGGAACTTCATGTAGGTTACTGCTTTAACTTGTGGAAATAAACTGTACTCCATTCAGCCCAATATTTTATTGGGAATCATTTCGGAGAACCTCGAATTAAAAATTCTTATATTCAAATACAAGTTTTATGATACGGAATAAATACATCTTATGTTTTATATTTCTGTTATTTGCAGCCACTTCGTTTGCTCAGAGCAGATATGCTCTTTCATTTTCCGATTACATGGATGGAAAGTTCACTGCATTGGAGAATCTTGCTATTAAATCCAGGTCCCAGAGCAAGAGATTCTGGAATGGAGGCGCCGATTTTAAACCGAAGACGGGTGATAAAAAGACAGATAAGCTATTGAAGAAAGAGGTAAAGTATATCATACATCAGGATACCTTGTATGTAAACTGTCGGCAATTAAGATATGAGGGATGCAGGTTTGGCAGTTGGTATGCACCCGGTTTCCGCTTTGGTACAAACAAGATTTGTTTTATCGGTACTAAGATTGGCAAAAAGCAGATAAGTGAGGCTGTTGCGGGGGGTATGCTCTTCGGTGCCATAGGAGGGGCTATCGTAGCGTCTAAGCAACTGAAAAACAAAGTTTGTTATTTGATAGAGTCTGATAGCAAGAAAGTGAAACTCATCACTAAAAACAATATGAGAACTATTTTGCTGAATTATCCTGAGTATTCGCAGGAATATAACGCTTTGCCCGAAGAAAAGAAAGAGTCGGCAATTATAGTTATAGAGTATCTTATCAAAGCGGGATTATTAATGAGATATTAGAAAAATCTATAAAATGAAAGTCATGAAGTATGTGTTATTGATGTTTGGCTTATGCTGCCTGAATGTCAGTGTTTGGGGGCAAGAAAAGAGTGTAGTTCTCACGATGGAAGATGTGGTTGGGATGCAGGAAGCACAAAAAGAGCAGGAGAAGAGGATAAGAGTACCGAGAAACACGTTTATTGTGAATTTCGGCTATGGATGGATAACGAGTGAGGTGGTGATGCGCTCGGGATCTTACAAGTGGAAAGGAGGGGGAGAGTATAAAGTAGCGTATAACTGGGTCGGTGACGGCGGATATGGATTTGGAGTGGAATGTGAGGCTATTACTACTGATTTCCCGGAGGAACTTGTGACGTTGGGTTATGTGGCTCCTGTCTTTGTCTATTGCCAGAAGCTGGGTGAAAGGTGGATGGTCAGGGGAACTGCGAGTATCGGATATACCTGGAACGGTGCGGGCAATGACCGGTTCTCAGGGGTAGCGGCAGAGCTCAATTGGGGAGTGGAATATATGTTGAATAAAGTAATAGGACTGGGGCTGGGTGCGCGATGGTGGCGGGCATCTATCTCCCGTCCTGATGGCATTTACTCAGGTATGATTGTGATTAATGACCGTCATGGAGTAAATCGTTTGGGAATTCAAGGCGGACTGAGATGTTACTTTTAAATCGTTTTCTATAATCGGTGGTTATGTCTTTTTAACCAATCAGATCTTACAGTTCTTTCAGCCGGAAAGCCGATGAATAGGGCAGTTGACGGAGGCTGGAAGAACTGTAAGATGCAAAACAACTTTTCTTGCTGAAGTAGGTTTGTTACCACTGTTACCATATAATATTTTGTTTTTATGTGAAAGTTGTGGTTATTTGAAGCGTCAATAAAATCTTATATCACATGAAAACAACATTTCTACTTTTAAGAATTCAAACATCTAAACGGATAGTTGCCATATTTCTGCTATTCGCGGTTTTATCTATGTGGGATGCTGCTGATGCATACGCCCAAAACAAAATCAAATATACCAATGACAGTGCCGGTAATCGGTTGACTCGCCAAAAGGAGATTGTGGTTCAGACAAGGGGAGTCTTGAGCGATGATGAAGGAGAGCCTTCCACATATGAAGAAAAACTTTCGGAAACTAAAGTGACAATTTATCCCAATCCTACCCGTGGTATACTCAAAATTGATATTTCAGGAGTTGAGAAGTTTGAGAATGCCCGGATATCTCTCTATGATCTTACCGGGACATTGCTGCGAGAATGGGGCAGTATATCTCAGTCCAATATGGTAGATATATCTGATCGAACTCCGGGGATGTATATCATGCAGATAGTCTATAATGGCAATACCAGCAGTTGGAAAATAGTTAAAGAATAGAAATGACCTAAAGCTAATACTCTGTTATGAAAAGAAATATATTTTTTATTTTAGTACTGCTATACTCCTTGTCAGGATATACCCAGATTTCAGTAGATCGGGACTCTCTTGTTATAGATTTATCAAAAGATAAATTTATGGAAGAGGCCGATGCGGACGGGTTGTATCAAGTAGTGACAGAAGTCAATGAGTTGTCGTCGGAAGATAGTGATGTCCGAAGTAAAGTTCTTCCGTTAGACGCCCCTCTCTTGAACCCCCCGTTGAAACCATTAGATCCGTTAGATCCATTAGAACCGTTAGATCCTCTTTTGCCAGCGCCTCCATCCCTGCCCGAATTGCCAAGCACGGTAGAAATAGACCGGGCAAAAGCAGTAGGTGAAATTCCTATTCAATCGAGAATAGAAAATGGCTCACTCACATACAGTGTACCTATTGAAATATATGGAGGGAAAAACGGACACCAACCCGCTCTTGCCTTATCTTATAATAGTCTGATGGGGAATAGTATTGCCGGATACGGGTGGTGTATAGGAGGATTATCCTATATATCTATTTGTAATTCAAATTATTATTATGATGGAAGTAATGCAAAACCGGCTAGTTTAGATAAGAATTCTGCCTATTCATTAGATGGGAGTCGGCTTATTATGATATCCGAAACGTCTTCTCAAATCGATTATCAGACAGAGCACGGCAATGTGAAAGTTACATTTTATGCACCATCAGGAAAATATTATTTTGATGTTTGGTATCCGGATGGAAAGAAAGTAACTTTTGGATATCCCACCAATACATCGGCACAAATTACTTACCCGATTACTAAAAGTGTAGATGCATTCGGAGGGTATATTGATTTTACTTATCTGTTGGATAATAACGTCTATTATGTCACCGAGATCAAATATGGGAGTAATTCCACTCAATATGGTGCTGTAAAGTTTACCTATCAGACAAGAAGCGATGTTCAATCTTCTTATATAGCAGGGCGGCTGATGAAGGATAGTAAGTTATTGTCGAAGATAGATACATATTATCAATCATCAATGCTTCTTAGTACTTATACGCTGAGTTATGACACAAGTATATATAGTTTCTTGTCTAAAATCAGTCTTAAATCGAATGGCAAAGAAGTTAATCCGCTGATGTTCTATTATGGAGGTGAGTCTGACGAAAGTCGTTTCCAGACAAGCACGGCTTTTCTTGAAACTTATTTTGCTAACAGTAAGGCTCCTGATCTTATCCTGCATAAGGGTAAGTTTAATTCTCTTACTCGGAGTGAGGGACTCGTTGCCTATCCTAATTTTGAATCTTATGGTATAACCGCTTATGATAAAAAAGGAAATTATCAGTATGGAAGTAAATATGATCCTGCACAGAATCTGTTGGTTTATAAGAATCTCGGAGATTACCTCTGTTCACCGGTAAAGATTCAGGCAGGTAATGGATTCCAGAAATTATATCCTGTTGATATAGATGGCGATGGAAATGATGAACTGGTTAGAATTAATTATTGGTTGCATGATCAGAACAGTGCCAAAGTAGATATTACTACTTATGATAAGAATATGACAGCCCGGAATGCATCCTTCCTATTAGAAGGAACTTTTGCAGAAGGTAGCAGACAAAGTGCTGTTCCCAGATTATTCATTACCGGAGATTTCAATGGAGATGGAAAGATGGAACTGGTTGCCGTTTCGGGCAACAAACTTCCGAAGGGAGAAACCAGGACATGGTCAAGAACCACTATGTTTAATCTGGAATTGAGGACTAAGATATATGATCAAACTCCATTCTTATTTGATTATTTTAAAGATGCGCTTTTTGCTGTCGACTATAACGGGGACGGGAGAACGGACATTTGCCTCATAAACGGAAGTGGAACTTATATTTACTCATATCAGGGAGGTACTTTTGTGCAGATTGCATATACAAGTGGTATCAGGAATACGGATATATCAAGTAGTTCAAAAAGAGAATTACTGGTTGAGGATATTAATGGTGACGGACTTACGGATTTTCTTTTAGGTCCTAAAAGGAATGATTACTGGATTGAAATGAAAAAACGTCCTTGCGGTGAATGTAGTGGCTGTAGAGGTGAGATTATTGATGATCCGATAATAAGGGATCCTTTTCTTCCTGATAATAGTGGTAAGGTTGATATCAATAAGCCTCTTGAACTGACCACTCCGTGTATTAGACCCATTTCTTATCCGGTAACTCATTATAATAGTACATATAAAACCTGGACTGCTTTGTTGGCAACCGGCAGTGGATTTGTAAGCAGCACATTTGAGTTTTTATCTAATTCCGATACCAATTATCAGTTTCTGTTTCATGATCTGAATGGTGATAAACTTCCCGATTTAGCTGTAAAATCCGGAACTCAAATCAGTGTACATCTGAACCAGAACGGTAAACTGAATACTATGGCCGAATCTGCAAAGGTGACTGTAGATTCTGAATCTCATTTTATAACAGGAACTATAGGAGATGGTTATAGTTGCAGGACCAGCCAATTGCTAAGTATTAAAGATGCCACTGTCACTCCAATTTCCTTTACACGTAATGATGCCCGGGGAAGAATGCTGACCGGCATGATTAACAGTTATGGAGTGATTGAGAAATTTGATTATGAAAATCTTACTAATGGCAGTATGTATTGGACGACATCTGACTATAGTGTGGGTTTCCCATATAATAAGCTGTATATAGACGTTAATATGGTGAGTAATGCATACTCTATTTATAATGGTAAATATATATCTTCTGTATCGTATTATTATAATGATGCTGTTGCGCATCGTCAAGGATTAGGCTTCTGTGGGTTCAGGAAAATTAGGATATATGACAATAACAGGGGAATTCAGACTGAACAGACTTTTGATCCCTTGAAGTTCGGGTTCATTACTCAAGTGGTTACTCCAACCGTGGAATCGTCTTATAGCTATCATATGGTTACCTTGTCAAATAAGCTAATCAGGATGTTTTCGAGCAGCAAGGTAGAAAAAGATAAGTTGAAAAACGTGACAGTAAATTCCAGTTGTGTCTATGATGTTTATAGTAATGTAACGAAAGAAACATCTGTTTACAGCGATGGTCTCACGATAACAACTGATAAGTCTTATCATAACATAGACAATAGCACGACTTATAGAATAGGGCTGTTATATGATCAGGTAACCACTAAAACAAAAGATGGTTTAACATGGGTCGGCAGAAATTACATACCTGTATTTGATAATAATCAGCTTCCGATTGTTACAGTGAATTATGTAAACGGGAAATCAGCCTCTCAAGTCAATCGTTCATATAAAGATGGGCTGGTTACTCAGGAATTTCTGACAGAGTATGGAGCTGCTACTACCTTAAAAACGCTGTATGAATACGATTCTTATGGGAGGGTCATAAAGAAAACGGCTCCTTTGAATCTTGTGAGTACGTATGCGTACAATCCGAAGGGATTACTTTACTCTGTAAAAAATCATAAAGAACAGGAAACCACGTTCGAATATGATGATTGGGGTAGAAAAGTAAAAACTGTTTCTCCGGATGGTTCTGTAGAAACTACTTCATATTCTTGGGCTACGGCTCCGGCTTCAGCTTTAAGGCTTACTACCGTTTCTGCTACAGGCGCTCCGACTTCCCGGACTTATTATGATGCTTTAGGGAGGGAAGTAAGAAGTGGAAAACAACGCTTTGACGGGAATTATATTTATACCGATAATGTGTATGACGAGAGAGGGAGGTTGGCTAAAGTTTCCGTGCCGTTCAAGGGAGCCACTCCTGCGCAATGGAATACATATACTTATGATTCTAATGATAGGATCATATCATTAAAATATGCATCCGGTAAGGAGGACACTTTTTCATACTCTAATACAAGCGTAACTTCGGTGGTAGATGGTGTTTCAAAAACAGAAAAACAGGATGCTTCCGGAAATATAATATCAGTTACCGACCCCGCAGGTACCACTGCTTATAATTATAGACCAGACGGCCAGATGAATAGCGTAATTGCTCCGGGACAGATTACAACTACATTCGGGTATGATGATTTTGGCAGACGAATTACGATGAATGACCCAAGTTTCGGACTAATCGAATACGGTTATGACGCTATGGGGAATGGAGTTCTGGAAACTGATGCCAATGGAAATACTACGAAGAAAACTTATGATAATTTTCATCGTTTAACAAAAAAGGAGGTTGCCGGACAGACAATAAACTACAGCTATAATGCTGACAATCTCATAGAATCTGAGGTAAGTTCAAACGGGACGTCTAAAACCTATACTTATGATGCTTTGATGAGGCTGAGGACTATGAAAGAAACGAATGTGGATGGAAAATGGCTCGAAAAAACATTTACTTACACGAGTGGGCGTATATCAGGCTTGGCGTATGCTTCTAATGTCGGCAGTATTGTGACTGAAAACTATACATATTCCTATGGTAATCTTTCGGAAGTGAAACTTAATAACTCGACATCTATCTGGAAGTTAACTGCTGAAAACTCATTAGGATTAACGACCGGTGTAAGCACAGGCATTCTGACCCGTACATATTCTTATGATGCAAACGGGATTCCAACGGGTAGAGTAGTTAAAAACGGTTCTACTGTTATTCAGAATTCCGGATATAATTTTAATGCTAAGACGGGTAATCTGAATTGGAGAAAAGACAATGTGAGGAACATTCAGGAGAGCTTTGGTTATGATAATCTGAACAGATTAACAAGCTTTGCCGGAAAAACGGCTGCTTATAGTAACAATGGAAATATAACCAATATATCTAATGTAGGAGCTTTTGTGTATAATGATGAGAAACCTTATGCAATAGCTTCGATTACTCCTTATGGTACGGAAGTTCCACTTCGGGAACAACAGATTACCTATAATGCTTTAAGAAGACCGGAGACTATTACTGAAAATGGTTATGTAGCAACATTTACATATAATGGGGAAGGTAATAGGGCCAAAATGAATCTGAAGAAGAACAATCAAGTTCAACTCAATAAATATTATTGGGGAAATCAATATGAATTCGAGACAGGAGTTGCGGGTTCAAAAGAAATTCTGTACCTTGGCGGCGATGCATATTCAGCGGCAGCAGTGTATGTGAAAGAAGGTTCAGGGGCTTGGGCTGTTTACTATCTATGCAAAGATTATCTGGGCAGTATAACTCATATCGTTAATTCTTCGGGTGGGCTGAAGCAGGAGTTAAGTTATGATGCATGGGGGAGGTTGAGGAATCCTGCTAACCAAGCTTTATATGCGGTTGGCACAGAACCTACGTTATTCTTGGGCAGAGGTTATACTGGGCATGAGCATCTGACTGCTTTTGGTTTGATTAATATGAACGCAAGGCTTTATGATCCGGTTATAGGCAGATTCCTGTCTCCTGATCCGCAGTTGCAAGATCCATATTTGAGCCAGAATTATAATAGGTATTCTTATTGCTTGAATAATCCATTAAGGTATATTGATGAAGATGGAGAGTTCTTCTTTTCAATATTTGCAGGTTTTTGGAAAGCTATTTTCCAAAAGAAAAATATTATAAAAACAATATGGAGTACTTTCAAAAATGAGGTAAAGATATATGGAGGTTTATTTACGGCAGATAAACATAAGAGCTTTTGGGGACAATCCTGGGAATTGTTAAGCCGTTTTACTTGGCAACTTCCGCAAACAATTGTAGGCGAGGCTTATTCGATAGGTCGTAATTGGGGTGGTCAGGTGGATGATGTCGGGTATCGAGGTGGGGCTACTTTTGTAGTAAATGAAGGATCTTCTAAAAAAAATGGCGTGACTTTGGGAAGTTATATCAACATCAATGATAAAGGCACTATGCCTAGAGATAAAGATGGGAAATTTGCTCCCGATAAAGATCAGCTTTATATGCATGAATATGGACATTACCTACAAAGCCAAGAATACGGGTGGGGTTATATGATCAGTGTGGGTGCTCGCAGTCTTTTAAGTATAATCAAATCAAAGGATATACCTGGTAAAGAATATGATACACATTCTCTAAAATGGTATGAGATGGATGCAAGCAGAAGAGGAAAAGAATATTTCCAAAAATATTATGATGTGCCATGGGATGAAGATAAAACCCCAACTTACACACCGGCAAGTACTAACTTAAAATACTAAACAGTATGAGAAAGAAAATATTAAAATCTGTATTATGTTTATTGTTATTGGGTTCTTGCGATAGTTGTCTTGAAAAAGGCGAAGCACGGTTATGTTTAGAAAACGAATCAGCACAGGATATATCTGTATTGTTGGGAGGAGTACAAACTACGGCAGATGCGGATACGATACTTCCGAATATAGATGCTCTTAATCTTCTTCACAAAATCCCTAAAGGGAAACAACGCGATATGGGCGGGGTAGGGAAAATACCAGATTGGGATGAAATATTTGAGTACTTGGGTATTGATACGATGCGTATTTTTATATTAGCTACCGATACAGTAAATATGTATGATTGGAATATAATTCAGAAGAATTATAATATTTTGCAGCGATATGATGTCAGTGTTGAAGATTTGAGGTACTTAAATGGATGCTTGTACTATCCACCTATTTCCACCATGCGTGATATCAGGATGTGGCCTCCTTATAGTAAGTAGGATTATCCCTTTTGAAAGTATCCATAGTAAATGAAATATAAAACTAATACATAAAATATGAAAAAACAAATCATTCTATTAGCAATCAGTATCCTGGGAGTATTCTCTCTTCATGCTCAGGAGATAAACAAGAGTTTGACGCAATCCAAAAAGGAAGTAAATTCACAACCACGTAGAGGAACGGACTGGAATAAACAACCTATCGGTTACGTCTTTGGAGGTGTAGGTAGGGCATATTGTCTCCACAGAAGAGGTTGAGGGGACTTCGTATATGTCCACAGGACTTGATTGGAGAGTAGGCATGTCTCGTTATTACAACCGTTGGGGTTGGGGAGTGCTGGTGCAGCAGTTTCGCGCCAAAGAGACAATGTCTCTCACTGACGGTTTTCAAACGATGGAGATGAAAGACGTAGGACGATTATTGTATATTGCTCCTCAGTTCACCGGGCGATGGGTTTTAGGGGAGAAGTTAACTATTTACGGTGCAGTAGGATGGGGATGGTTACGTTATAAAGAAACCCTTAAAGCAGATGGTTTAGGTAAAATTAATGCTACAGCCAATGCTTTGGGCGGGAACTTTACGGTGGGACTTGAATATCGTTTGAGTTCAGTAATAGGTTTAAGCGTGGATGCCGGTCTTGTGGGAGGCGAAATCGGAAAACCGAAAGTTGACAATGATGAACTGCAAGCCGCGATGGATGAACTGTATACCGGCAAAATGGATGCCAGTCGCCTATATGCAACGGTAGGGGCACATATCTATATTTGGAAGAAAAAGAGATAACGTCTTCTATTAATGTTTAATTATGTCCGGATAAAACATTTTTCTCAGCTAAAAGGTTATTTATGTAGTATGGTAACAAAGATATTATTTATTTATAATTTGTCATTATCTTTGTAGTCATATCATATCAATGATGTCATTGAGTAAGGAAGCTACACTTTTGAATTGATTAAGAATGAGTAATATCTTGAAAAAACTATTCTCCATATTGGGGAACGATGAAAGTAAACCGGACTTTCAGACTTGCTGTACCCCTATGGAGGTATTTGATAAACAGAAAGTAAAAGCCATTGTAAAACAGTGGCTTTTGTTCATTGCTGAATACGAAACCCTGCCTAATGACATCATTGCATTGAACTTCAACTTGTGGGAAGCTGTCGAAGAAAATGGGCAGAGCTGCTATACACTCGAACTGACAGGCTCTAAACAATATGACGTGGAAAATGATGACTGGGCCTGTGAAGAAGATTTCGATCCGAGAGAAAGGAACTGTGATGCTTTGCAACTTTCCAGCGAAATTCCGTGGGAGGAAGTACTGAACGGCCTGGTGGAAGTTCTGAAAGAGTTAAAGAAAGATCTGAAAGAAATAAGTCTTTTTCAGGTGAAACATATAACAGTTGGGTTTGCGGAAGGCGATCTGATAGTTATAAAATAGAAACCTTCCGCAATGTGTGTAAGCAGACCTGATCCTAAGGTCATGTTACTTGAAGAATGAACTGGGCGTTTGCTTATATTGTTTCACAAAGCAACGGGTGAAGTACTTGGGATCATTAAATCCCACCCGGTAGGCTATTTCTGATACAATGATGTTATTGGTGCTATTCTCTAATATTTTCTTGGCAATCTGTAGCCTGTATAATTGGATGAAACGTACCGGCGGAAGTCCGGTGAGTGATACGAATTTCTTATAAATCACTGTATAACTGATGTTCAGTCTTTCTGTCAGATCCTTTACACCGAATTGAGGATCAGCATAGTTCTTTTCCAGAATATTCATAACTTCGTTCATGAACTGCTGGTCGGGTTGTCCCACTTCCAGCAGAATAGGATTCAAGTCTTGTTCTACGAATTTCTTCTGACGCAAATCCCTGTTCTTCAAGATAGAGTCTATGTGGGCTAATAATACGGATTGTTCGAAAGGCTTGGTGATATATCCGTCTACTCCGTTTTCATAGCTTTCTATCCGGGCTGTCTCACTTGAATTTGCCGTGAGAAGCAGGAAAGGAATGTGACTTAAAAGCTTGTCCTCGCGCAGTTTTTTGCAGAAGTCGGAACCATCGCATACGGGCATCATCAGATCGGATACAATGAAATCGGGCACGATATTCTGGGCTGTCTTATAGCCTTGCTCACCGTTGTTTGCTTCAGCGATATTGTATTTTTCTTTCAGCATATTCTTGATATAATGACGCATATCGGGATTGTCTTCTACCAATAACAAAGTCGGCTTGCTCCTGTCTATAGGAATGAACGGCTCGATTTTGTCTTCAACGGGTACGGGCTCTTTATATTCCTCATGAATTTCATTCTCCGCTGCGTCCGCCAGCGTAATGGGGAAATATAATCTGAAAGATACACCTACTTTTTCCGAACTCTTGACTTTAATTGTTCCGCCTAATAGGTTGATAAGCTCTTTTACGATGTGAAGTCCGATGCCTGTACTGCTTTGGCCGTAGTTTGTATATTTGTTCTGTTCGGGTATCCGGTAGAAACGGTTGAATATTTTGTCTATTTCGTCAGGAGCTATTATGCTGCCACTGTTGGTGACGGAGATAAACTGCATGAGTTTGTTCGACTTGTCGATGAATTGGTTGGCATGCAATGTGATTTTTCCTTTATCAGGAGTATGCTTGATGGCGTTGGATAATAGATTGAACAGTATCTTATGCAGGTTTTCCTTATCAGAATAGATATGGTCACTCTTCAGGCGGTATATCTTTTCAAAGCTGATGTTTCGTTCTTTCATCAGGTTGGAAAAGTCGGTTATTGTTGTGTTCAGGAACTTGCTGAAGTTGAATTGAGAGTAATTGAGCGTTAAGTTCTGGGTATCGATCTTGCGCAAGTCAATCAGTTGGTTGACCAGTGAAAGCAGGTATTGAGCATTCCGGTTGATAATCTGTAAGTCTTCTTTTTCTTTGGGATCGGTAGTTTGCCTGACAAGCTGGCTTGCCGGTCCTTGTATCAGGGTCAGGGGTGTCTTAAACTCGTGTGCGAGGTTGGTGAAATAGGATAGCTTCTCTTTGTTGATAGCCTCCATCTGTTCGGACATGATCTCTATCTTTTCTTTCAGAAGTTTCTGGATATGCTGTTGCCTTGCATTATACCAATAGATGATATAAAGCAGAATGGACACTATCAATATAGCGATAAGTGAGTAGAACCATCCTGTTTTATAGAATGGGGGATGTACAATAATGCTAAGGCAGGTGGCCTCGGTAGACCAGGTGTTGTCGTGGTTGGTACATCGTATTTCCAGCGTATATTTTCCCGGCGGCAGGTTGGTGTACTTGGCGTTTCTCTTTACCAATCCTGTGTTCCAGTGCTCCTCCAGTTCATGAATGCGATGGAAGTAGAACACCTTTTCCTGTTCGATATAATCCAGGCAGCTGAATGTGATTTCAAAGGAATTCTGTGGTGGATATAAATGCAGTTCCTTGGTTGTTGAGATACTTACGGGCAGATTGTCGCTGTTCAGATAAGGTATCAGCTGGCTGCCGTTACAGACAACGCTGGTGAGGGTTATCGTCCGCTGCTTTTGCTTGGGCAGGTTTACCAGCGGGCTGAATGTTACGAAACCATCGATAGTTCCCAGTAACATATTGTGATTGATGGTTTTACAGCCGGATCTTTTATAGAATTGGGGTACCAGCAACCCGTCTCCTTCGTCGAACTTGAAGGCCCGTTTTGTATTGATATCGAAGAAGTAAATACCTTTTAGAGTACTGATCCATAAGTTCCCGTTCTCATCGTCCAGAATGTTCGAGATGCTGGTGTCCGAAAGACCGCAGCGCACGGCATAGTTCTTGAAGGTATATTTTTCGTTGTTACCGTTGTCTTCCAACAGGTAGATGCCATTTCCGAGGCTACCCAGATAAATCTCTCCCTTTTTAGTTTCGAATATACAAGTGATCTTTTCATTGATTTTGCTTTCGGGATCATCCAGTTTGTGCTGATAGTATATACATTCGTAGGTATTCCTGGAATTTTCCAGGTCGATGACGTACACGCCGTTTCCGCCAATCCATAATCTTGACTGTGAGTCGATGAAGATTGTATTCATGTTATGAACGGGTTCTTTGGACTGTGTGTAGAACTTTAGCCGGTTGATGGCTCCCGTAGAGAAATCGAGTGTATTGATATGGCTGCCGCTGCATATCCACAGTGCATTCCGGGCAGAGTCCAGGGCTATGTCATGGATGTCATCGGAGGTTAGGGAGGAATTCAAACTGTTGTAATGTTCGAATACGGGATGTGACAGATTGTTTTTATCCAGTTTATCCAGCCCTCCGCCTATTGTTGATATCCAGTAATTGCCGTGCAGGTCCTGAATGATATCCGAGATGTTGTTGTGAGCCAGTGAGCGCGGATCTCCTGGGTGGTGTTTGAAGAGCGAAAAGGAGTCAGCACCTTTCCTCTTAATGGCAAGTCCGCCATCTACAATTCCTGCCAGGATGTTTCCCTCTTTGTCTTCGAGCACCGTGCTGATGATGTTGGGTACTCCTTTCTCATACCCTTGCAGTGAATAATTGAAAGTTATACGTTGCGGAGCCATGATATTAATTCCGCCGAAGTCGGTCCCTACCCAGATATTATCATTCTTATCAACAAATATCCGGTTGACGATATTATCATTCAGGGACCGGGCTTGTATACCTCTGCTGAAAGTAACGAATTGGTCATTCCGCTGGTATATGTTCACTCCGTTTCTGGTTCCGATAATGATGTCGCCTGATGAGTTTTTATCAATATCTGTGATGAAGTTGGAGGAAATGCTGTGAGGATCATTGGGGTTATGCTGATAGAGTATGTAGAACTGATTCTGGGTGTTATAGCAGTATAAGCCGCTTTGGGTACCGATCCACAGATAGTCACCATAAGAAAACAGGCGGTTGAAGATTAACTGTGAAGTATCTAAGTTTGTAACTACGGGGATATTGCTGTAATCCTGTTTGCCCGAAGGAGTGAAATGCAATAAACACTTGTCGCCTCCCGCCCAGATATCACTACCGTGTTTTACGATGGTTTTGATATCCACATCTTTCTTCAATATCTGGATATCTTTTATCTGCCTTTCTTCGTTCAGAATGATGTAGGCCAGTCCGTCACTTTTACCTACCCAGAGATTATTGAAATCGTCGACAAGCAGAGCCTGAACGGGAGAGTAAAGCACATTATTGTTCTTACCGGAGTATTCTTTATAGAAGTTGAGATTTTCGTGAAGGAGATCAATGCTCATGATGCCGGCTTCGGAAGCTACCCACAAATAATTGTTGTCGTCTTCGTCAATGTCATTGATGTAATTACTTTCAATAAACTGATACGGTTGCCTGGGAGCTGTGGAGTAGTGTTTCAGTTCGTAACCATCGTAACGGTCGAGCCCGTTGGAGGTTCCGAACCACATAAATGAGTTATGATCTTTGTGTATGGTTCGTATGGAGTTGTCGCATAATCCGTTCCGGATAGTAAGATAAAGGTAATTGTATTGGTTTGGGTTATCCTGAGCGAGCGCTAAACCCTGCCCTTGCAGGAAGCAGAGCAGGGTTGTGATTAGCGCTATTGTCCTCGTATACTTCATATCCGGCATGGAGATTTAGTTATTGAAAACTGATCCAGTCGATTTCAACTTTACCGTTTCCTTTCAGGGACACGTATAAATCGTGGATACCGGTCTGAGCGGAACGAACCGAGGATTCAATATTCGTCCATTTATCGGTTTTGGGAGCTTTTATTTCCGAGATAACCGGACCGTTTGTTCCGTTTATACGTATTTGCAGTGTTCCTCCGTTGTCCGAGGTTACTCTTGCTTTCACTTTCCGGGGGGTACTATCTCCGAAGTTCACCCGGTTGTACTGCACCCATGCACCGTTTTTGCTCAATAAAGTTTTCCAGCCTTCGAATTTGTTTGCCTGGTTCAGGTAATCGATGGCTGCTCCCTGATTGCTTAACCGGCTGTAGCGATCCAGTTGAATTTCTTTCCGGGCGTCTGTTATGCCCACTCCGCGCAGGGTAGGGGTTACTTTTTGGATAGTGCCGTCCGCGTTGAAGAATAAGGAGTCGACCCGTGCCGATCTGTTTTTATCGAATTCGGGGGAGTAATCGTTGTGGTGATAGAACAGATACCACTGGTCTTTGTATTCCACCAATGAGTGGTGATTGGTCCAGCAACCGGTTGGTGATTCGTCCATAATGATACCCTTGAACTCAAAGGGTCCCATGGGGGTGTCTCCCATCGCATAAGCCAGAACTTCCGTTTTCTCCTTTACCCAGGGGAATGTGAAGTAATATTTTCCGTTGCGTTCAAAGGCGAAAGGTCCTTCTTTGAAGCCTTCGGGTAATCCTTGAATTTGCATGGGCTCTGAGGCGAGTTCAAGCATATTGTCTTTCAGTTTTGCTACTGACATTCCGCGGCCTGACCAGTATATGTAGGCTTGCCCGTCTTTATCAATGAGCACGCAAGGGTCGATGCCGTTGACTCCTTCAATGGGAGTGGCCTGCGGGGTGAAAGGGCCGTAAGGCTTGTCGGCTATGGCAACTCCGATGCTGAAACCGCGTTTGCCTTCACCTTTAGGGGTGGATGGGAAGTAGAAATAATATTTCCCATTTTTGTATACACATTCGGGGGCCCACATGGAATAGGAGTCAGGAGCTACCCAAGGTACATTTTCCTGGCTTAGGATTACTCCGTGGTCTGTCCAGTCTACCAGATTGTCTGACGAGAAAACATGGTAATCTGCCATACAGAACCATTCTTTCAAACGCTCGATGGGGCTTGGAATGTCATGTGAAGGATAGACATACATCTTGCCTTCAAAAACTTTGGCGGTGGGATCGGCAGTGAACTGATCCGTAATAATGGGGTTCTGAGCTTTTAATGTACCTATTATTACCAGAAATGCGGATAATAAAAATAGTCTTTTGTTTTTCATAAGTTAATTGCTTTTTAGTGCGTACGGACTTTTATTTCTTTATCCGGACACAAAGATAAAATAAAAATCCGTTGGCGGAATTAATATCTTTCTTTTCGGTTATGAATCAGTTACGAGCTACAGGCTACAAGCTACAAGTGCCTTTTGGAACAGAGCGCAGCTACTTGTAGCTTGTAGCCTGTAGCTCGTAACTTTATTCCTTTCCATCCCGTAAAGTGACTTTGACGGATTGCAGGTCCTGGGTTGCGGAACTTGTTCCATAGAATAACTCGTACTCACCCGGTGCCACACGCATGGTATTTGTAGAAGGATCAAAACATTCGAATGATTCGGATGGCAACTCTATCTTGACATCTTGTTTGGCTCCTGCTGCGAGTTCTACACGTGCATAGGCTTTCAGGGACTTTAATGGTCCGTCAACATCATCTGTTTTGCGTATGTAAACCTGTACGACTTCAGTTCCGGACCGTTTGCCTGTGTTGGAGACTGGTACAGTCAAGGTCAGCGACTCATCTGTACGGAGTTGGGTTTTGTTGCAACTGGCTGTACCTACGGCGAAATCCGTGTAACTTAATCCGAATCCAAATGGGAACAGAGGGTTGGACATATACCGGTATGTACGTCCTTTCATGGAGTAATCCTCATAGTCGGGAAGTTGTTTCGTACTTTTGTAGAAAGTGACGGGCAGCTTGCCGGAGGGGTTATAATCACCGAACAGCACGTCGGCTACAGCATATCCACCCAGTTCTCCTCCATACCATGCCTGGAGAATAGCGTCGCAACTTTCCGTTTCGGGTAGTAATGCCATAGACGATCCGGAACAATTGACAAATACTACTTGTTTTCCGGCATCTTTCAGAGCTTTCAGGAAGTTCCGCTGTACAGCGGGTAATTCTATATCCGTACGGTCACCCCCTTTGAAACCGGGAATATTCACAGGCATCTCTTCCCCTTCCAGTTGTGGCGAAATGCCGCCTACAAAGACCACTACATCTACGCCTTTAAGTTTTGAAATGCTTTCACTGTAATTGATCGGGAATTCTTTGCCGAGGTTGAACTTCAGGTTTGCAGCCCAGTTTTCTACTTGTGCATAGAGTATTTCTATCTTATACTCTTTCCCTTTCTCCACTTGTAGCATGGTGCGGGTATCGGTGGTTCTCCAGGTACGCTTTTTAGTCATTGACTTGCCGTTTACCAATAATTCAAAGTAACTGCAACCTTCGAGATTGAGGAGAATTTCGCCTGATTCCTTCGGGGTTAATACGGTTTCGTATTTGGCTGAGAACTTTTCAAGATTCACTCCGGGGCCGAAAGTATGTAATCCGTATGTAGTCACGTTGATAGGCTGGGTGGTACGGAGCGAAGAGACAGGCTCTCCCTGACGTTCCGGATTGTTCCAGAATGTAGCTTTTATGCCGGGTTTCCCATCTATGCTGCATTGGTCAAGATAGGATTCCAATGTTTGGTCATTCACCAGATCACAGCCTTTCATATAGACGATCTGATTCTTTTTCAGTTTACTTTTGAAGCCGTCCAGGATGGTAATGGTCTGATTCGGAGTTCCGTTGTAGTTGCCCCACAGCATAGGTTTGTCATCGGCATTAGGACCGATAACCGCAATCTTGCGGATGGATTTACTTAAAGGCAATACATTGTTCTTGTTCTGTAAGAGTGTCATTGTCTGGCGTGACATATTCAGTGACAAATCTTTGTGAGCCTTACAGTTGACTACCGACATCGGTATTTTTGTCCAGTTCACTAATGACGGGTCATCCATTTCTCCGAGTTCAAAGCGTCCTTCCATCAGGCGGAGCACATGTTTGTCCACTTCTTCTTCCGTTATCAATCCTCTGGATACGGCTTCCGGCAGTTTCTGATAGGCATATCCGTATCCACATTCCACATCTGTACCTGCCATGGTTCCTTTAACGGCTGCATGCACGGCATCGGAGGAACTTTTGTGGGAAGTCCAGAAGTCGGCGATGGCTCCACAATCGGAGACTACGAGATATTTGAATCCCCATTCATCACGGAGTATCTGTTGAAGCAGACGGGTGTTTCCACAACAAGGATCATCGTCCAGACGCTGGTAGGCACACATCACTTCGCGTACATCGGCTTTCTGTACCAATGCCTTGAACGCAGGCAGGTAGGTTTCCCACAGGTCGCGGGGACTGACGTTGTTCAGATTGGCTGTATGACGGCTCCATTCCGGACCACTGTGTACGGCGTAATGTTTGGCGCATGCAAGCAGTTTGCGGTACTTTTCATTTTCAGGTCCCTGCAATCCTTTTACCACTGCAATACCCATTTGTGAAGTCAGGTAAGGATCTTCCCCGTAAGTTTCCTGACCACGTCCCCAACGGGGATCACGGAAGATGTTTACGTTGGGAGTCCAGACGGAGAGACTGTGGAAACGGACGTCTTCCAGTCCGTTGCGTACGCGCTCGTTGTGCTTGGCACGCATTTCATCGGAGACTGCATTGAAGATGTCGAATACCAGTTTGTCATTGAACGAGGCGGCCATTCCTACCGGTTCGGGGAAGACGGTTACATTTCCCTGATTGGCTACCCCGTGGAGGGCTTCACTCCACCAATTGAATTTCTTTATTCCCAGGCGTGGAATGGCTTCCGAATCATCACACATCAAGAGCGCTTTCTCTTCTAATGTCAAGCGTTTCACTAAATCCTTCGCTCTTTCTGCCGGACTTAGTTCGGGATTCTGATACGGCAATGTTTGTCCCCACCCCGATAGGGAGAATAACAAGCCACAGGTTACTAATACCTTTTTCATAATAATGTTGTTTTCATGGTATAAAATTATGTTTTTATTTCTTGATTGCTAAGGATGATATTTCTCCAGTATTCTAATTTCGTCTCCTGAAATATCGACCTCGAACAGAGTTGGTTTTCGTGGCCCCGGATTCTCGGAGTCGAGGCTTTGGTGATGCAGGCACATCAGCAACTTTCCGTCGAATGTACGGAACAACATACCGTGCCCTGAATTATTAGGTATCAGAGGAGTATTGCACTGAACCCAGGGACCGGCAAGTTTATCCGACCTGGAGTAAGCTACTCCCTGCGCACAACGGTTGTTGCTCCAACTGGACCATAACATTCCTAAACGCCCTGTATCCGTCCGGAACAGGAACGGACCATCTGCCACATAGCCTCCCAGCGCCATACCGAAAGTGAGCTCACCTATCGATTTCATTTCTCTTGGCCATGGGGCATCGGATGCTCTGAAAAGGGTGGTAGAGGTTCCCATTGATTCTGACAGGTCCGGAGCAAGTTGGATGTAGTTGATCATTCCGTTTACGGTTTGCATCCATTCGTGACAAAAGACCATATAGGGCACTCCGTCTTCTTCCCAGAAACTACCGTCGAGTGTAGACCAGTCTTCCGGCAGGTAGTTCTTGTCGCTGATGGGGTGGTAGGGGCCTGTTGCTTCGTCGGATGTAAGGATATGGGTGGCACGACGTTGTACATTGTATCTGTTAGGTACAGTGTCTACTATGATCTTGGGATTGGTGAAGGTGACAAAACAATAGTATTTGCCTTTATATTTATGGAGCTCCGGGGCCCATATTCTTGGAGCGGTCCCAATCCAGGAGGTTGTATCCACAGTAATGTATTGGTAGGGACCTGTCCACATCTTTAGATTCGTGCTTTTCCATAAACTGCCGCCACTTCCAACCAGATAATACATCTGTGTTTCTTCATCGGCCAGGATAAAGGGATCGCTTAGCTGCAAAGAGTCAAAGCAAGTGGTGTCTATTTTATCTCCTTCCTTGCCGCCGATAAATGTATATTGCTTTGCCGGTTCCGGGCTCTTAGTCTGGTTACAGGCAACCAGACTAAGAACGAACAGAGTTATTGTGAAATGAAACAGTATCTTCATAGTTGCAAGTATTATTAGAACTACATCTGTATTATCTGAAGCATCATTTGAATATTAAGCCTGCAAATTGATGTAATGAACGCCGCCAGGTGAGCCATTCGTGGGCTGTACCGGGAGATTCATAATAGGTATGGTTGATGTTTGCTTTAGTCAGTGCATCATGGAACTCCGTTACATTTTTAAAGCGTGCGGCTTCTTCGGTTCCCAAGCTGATATACAGTGTTTTAACTTTTTGATTGAAGGCCTCGGCATCAGCAAAAACGCCGTTGTAGGCTGTATTTAGTTCATTGCTGTTCATCCTTCCTCCGCCGCTGAATCCGCCGATATGGGCAAATTTATCTAAATGGGCCAGCCCGATGCTTACAGCCTGGAAACCTCCCATTGACAAGCCGGCTATGGCACGGTGTTCCCTGTCGGGCAAAGTACGGTAGTTTTTATCAATCATGGGTATCAGTTCATTGATAACCACCCGTTCAAAAGTATTGAAGTTGAACCTGCCTTTTGGTCCCGTTTCTTTTTCTTTGGGGTCTGTAGCATATCCTCTGTCCATGACTACCAGCATGGGAACGGCTTTTTGGCTGGCAATCAGGTTATCCAGAATGTTGTCCGCCTTTCCCTGGTTCGACCATCCGGTTTCGTCTTCTCCGCTACCATGTTGCAGATATAGTACGGGATACCTCTGAGTGTTGTTCTCGTCATAACCTGCCGGAGTATATACAAGGCACTTTCTCCATGCCTGCGTGATGTCGGAGTAGTACATCTGTGTGCGGATTTCACCATGTGGAACATGCTGAGGCAAATAGTAATCTACTCCTTCCTCCGGAATTTCAATGCCGCTTGACATCCGGCCGCATCCGTGGAACAATTCACTGGAAGGATCGGCTACGGAACAACCGTCTATCTCCAGAAAATAATAGTGGAAACCAGGTACTTGTGGTTCGGAGGTTACTTCCCAAATGCCGTCTGCATTCTTGGTCATGGGATATTTCTTCATTAAGTCCAGTTTTACTGAGTCTGCATCGGGGGCATTTACCCTGACGGTTACTGATAAATCCGGATTTACCACCGGATAACTGATACCGAGGATATTGGTAGATGCCGATACCGGTGCAGTTGCTTCTTTTTCTTTGGGTTTCTGTGTACATCCGGCAATCAGGGAAGCGATCAGAGTTGTATATAAGATGGATTTCAGTTTCATAGTCTGATTATTTAAAGATAAGAGGTGTAAATTGATAGAGGCAGCGTCGCCAGGTGAGCCATTCGTGAGCTGTGCCGGGTGACTGGTAGAATAGGCTGTTGATTCCCTTCTTACTTAATGCTGCATGCAGAAGTTCGGCATTGGGACCTTCTTCTTCACCGATTCCCAGCCAGATGAACTTGAAATCTTTATTGAATGCGGCGGGATCTTTGAAAGCGCCTTCGTAGAGTGCGTCTATATCCGTATTTTTGTCTATGGGCAATGCTCCGCTGAATGATCCGATGTAAGAGAATAAATCCCGGTGGTGCAAAGTGATTTCCAGGGTTTGTTTGCCTCCCCATGACAGGCCTGCCATGGCACGGTTCTCTTTGTCCGTCAATGTGCGGTAAGTCGAGTCGACAAGTGGAATTACGTCTTTCACCATCATGTCTTCAAAGGCAACGAATGCTTCTACCGATGAGCGGGCATTCGGTTGTTGTTCGGGATATTTGTTTCCCGCATATACGGCATATCCGCAGTTCATCACTACGATCATTGGTTCGGCTTTTCCACTGGCTATCAGGTTATCGAGGATGGCGCCGATATATCCTTGGTTGGGCCAACCTCTTTCATCTTCGCCACCTCCATGCTGCAAGTACAGGACGGGGTAACGCTTATCCGGATTCTTCTCATATTCGGCAGGGGTGTATACATACATTCTGCGCCATTCATCACATACTTTCGAGTAGAATCTGCGGGAACGGAGTGCTCCTTGCGGTACACCTTTCTGCGGTAAGTAGAAGTCTACTTTTTCCTCGGGCACTTCGAAGGCGCTTGCCTGGCGGCTCATCCCGAAATAGGAGTAGGTTGAGGCGTCAGTTACCTGCAAGCCTCCTATTTGTACCGAGTAGTAGTGGAAACCGGGTACTTGCGGAGGAGATGTGAGTTCCCACGTTCCGTCCTGCCCTTTTTGCATTTCGTAGGGACGGTCGAGAACGATTTGCACGCTCTTTGCATCGGGAGCCTTTACTTTGAAAGTCACAGTACGGTCGGGGTTCACCATGGGATATTGGGCATTTGGAATATTGGTAACCGATGGTATTCCTTGCGCCCACATCGTTCCTGTGATAATGGAACAGAATATCATTGCGCTTCCCGTCCTGATAATTGCTCTTGATAATTTCTTTCTTTTCATTGTTCGTCTTTTTATACTTTTCAAGAAAACTATTCGAAATATTAATGTATGGTTGCAAAAGTAGTATGTAACCCTCTTAAGAGGGGGTACAAAACTGTTTTTGAGGAGGACTTTTCTTGCTGGCAGGGCATTTATGTAACACTTGTGTTACATTTGCAGGACACAAGTGTTCTGTTTGTTCAACACAAGTGTTCTGCAAATGAAATGCAAGTGTCCTGCAAATGGAGGACGGGAAACCTTATTTCAGCAGGCTGTTGGCTGCATTCACCAGGTAGATGTAGCTTGCTGCCAGATCTATTACATACTCATTCTCGCTCCAAAGAAAAGGATAATCCTCCCTGTTCTCGGGGAAATCCGGTTTCAATATCCTGACGCCTGGCACTACACCTCCGGGGATGAAACTGAAGTCGGCCCGATTGTTCCCGTAAGCCACCTTTTTGGGCTGTGCGCCTACTCCCGAAACAAAAGACAGATTATGACACGGATGGCAGCCGTACAGATAGTTCAATCCTCTGTATATGTATTCCGGGTTTATCAGCTCGGGATACGACCGATGGAGCAGGTAGTTCGTAATACACGCCTGAACAATGTTTCTGTTGCCTGCCCATCCGGCAGTGCTGATTCTTACTCCATACGGATTTTCTTTGTCTACTTCGGCAAGTTCTCCGGCATAAGCTTCTACCAGGGGCTTTACTTGCTTCTTGAAAGCGTTATCCATGAAAGGAATCATTTGTGCAATGACAGAGGCATTCCGGTTGAATTGTTCCAAAAGGGTGGGGAGCAATTCGTTCATTCTTGTTTTGTAACCTTCGTAGTCCGTTGAGCGCCAGAGTTCAAAAGCAGCTCTGCATTCGATGGATTTCATGAATTCAGGATTGCTGAATCGTCCGTTATACGTTTGTTCTTCGGGATTTGCCTGGCGGTTGTGTTCGTCGTCCCAGATGAAGCGGGCCACGCGCAGGGCTTCTTTGCTCAGTTCCGGATTGTACTCCTTCAACGCACGCGAAGCAGCTGCCAGCGAAATAGCTGTGCCATAATTCATGTGCGGTGTCCGGTTGGTGAATGCCCAACGGTCATCGGGAGTACCGCTTGTGCGCCCGTCGGTTTGCAGGCTATCCAGACGAGGGTTATAAACCAGGTTATCCGTCTTGTTTACCGCATCTCCCAAATGGCGGTACTGATATAAATGAGACTCGTTGATTCCCGGAATGGCGTAGCCTATCGCATTCACTTGCGCCACTAATTGCAGAACGCCGTGTTCAATCTGTTGCAGTACATCGGGCTTGCCGTCGGGTACGTGTATTTCCGTATAGCGTGTCTTTTGGTTAATGGTGGTTTCATCGCGGTTTATCCTAAAACTTTCCCACAAAAGGACGAAAGCTTGTATTACGGCATGTTGTGATCCGGTCTGGATATCGAAGTCTCCTGCATCGAACCATCCGCCGACGTTCAGGCCGGGGATATGCTCCAGTGGTTTGTACTTGTTGCCGGTGGTCGGTCCCTGTCTCCAACCGTCCCAATGGATGCGGTTGACGGGAGCTTGCAGGGCATCATCCAGATGTGCGGCGCCATGCCATACGCGATAGGCTTCGCGGACAAACATGTGATCCATCTGTACGGGGAAGAATACGTCCAGTGTCGGGAACCATGCCTTTTGAAACACATCTGTTGCGATGGGGAAAGGCGCTGTGCGCTGGTCGCCATATTCCAGCATGTAGATGCCCGGTTCTGTGACGGAGGAGAAATCAAATTGAAGGTAATTGTAGCGTGTGTACATTCCCCAGGTGTTGGGAGTGCCGGACAGGGCTTTGCTGAGGCTGCCGTCACTACACACCTTATATAAAGAGACGGTGGAAAGTGGCTTGTCATTTTTATCCAGTTCCACTACGGCCACTTTATTTTGTGTGGGGTGGTAACCTACTTGTGAGTAGCTTACCACGGGTTTGCGCACCCAGTCGGATTGTGTCTCCGCTGTGATAAACCATTCGGCTATCTTGCCGGTCTTTCCTGCCGGAAGCAGGGTACGCACAACGAAGTTTCCGTTCTGTTGTTTGTTCCTTCCGTCAAATAGTGACAGATTATTGTCATCGGTGGTGCGGATGGTGATGTGCTTCAACGGTTCGTCCGGTGCAATGTCTATCAGTTTGCCGGTGGCCATGGGAGTGGATTCCACTTCACCGTTGATGGTAGTCATAAAGTCGGCCGGGGAGGTGGGGAACAGACCGTGCTTGCCGTCTATTATGTAGGAATGGCCGAAGAAGACCGGGGGCATGAATTCCATATTCAGTCCGGCTATGCCATGCAATGCTTCGGGCAAAGGTTTGTCTAGGTTTACACTAAGGTAGAAGCCGCCGTCACGGGCTTCCCCTGTCAACTTGTATTCGAAGTTGTATTCGGGATACTCCAGCATGACGTCAATCCGGTTATGCTCCTTATCCGGTATACGCTCGACGAACTTCGGCAACTTGTCCCATTGTCCGGGTGTCGGATTCATGCGGACATCTCCGTTGGTCGCGGTGCGGATGCCGTGATGAATGATTTCGACGGCGCTGATTTTGGAATCATCAAAGGTCGCATCGTATAGGTTGCTGAATACGAAGAAGTTCAGTCCACGTGTTTCGAAGTAGTTAGAGTCATTTAATGCCAGATGGTTGTTGCGGGAAAAGGAGGTACTTTTCCCGCAACCGATGAATATCAGGCATCCCACTACTTCCATACAAAGAATGATTGCTTTTAATTTCATACTATTCATTTTTGTTGTCGGTTCACTTAATCATTAATGTGAATCAGCAGTTGGCTTGCCGATTTAGCCATCTTCACCAAACGGGCATAGGCCTCATTCTGGTTACAGTGCTGTTTCTCAATACTTACATGTGTTATCAAATAATTAAAAGATTAATTATTTTGTTGCCCATCCGTTAAGTTGATGAAGTTCTTTGTTTAAGTCTATAACATCTTTAGGGAATGGGAAGTATTCATGTTTACCCTTTACAAAGCCATAAGAGTTTGCAGGTAAATTTTGAATTACTGATAAAGGATGAGTCAACACAGCACGCAGATGATGCTCTTTTCCAAAGTATGGTGTACCTTCAATGAAGAAATCGTCATACAGTTGCGGAACCTGGTCTACAACTGCATCTTGACATTCCTTAGCAATGCCCCAACGAACGATATCGTGGAAACGGCAAGTCTCAAACCAAAGTTCGTACTGCTTTTCATCACGAAGAGTCTGAATTGTGAGTTCTGTTTCAGGAGCTTCTGCACGTTTCTGAATAGCATTCAGATATTTTTTGCCTTCAGGTATATTACCTGTTTCAAGACAAGCCTCTGCATAAAGCAGATATGCTTCTCCCAATCTGGCGATACGGAATGATGCGGAGTTATGAACATCGCTAATAGTCATATTACGGTCGTTAGGAGATTCTATATTCTTGACTTCCATATATATGCCATGTGAAAACAGACCATCCGTACTCTTGATACCGCGTTTGGGGTCTTTCTTCTTATCAGCAAGAGACATTTCATTTCCGTCAGCATCGAAATCCGTTTCCCAACCACAGAGTTCAGAGTCGTATAAGAACTCGTCTGGAGTAAGGAATGTAGCTTTGCGACGTGGACCGTCACCATCATTTTCATACATTTTTTCAGCGAACTTCCAGTTGATGGCACCACCGCCCCAACCATCATTAGCACCGCAAATAGATGCACGAGAACCTAAACGGTCATAACGCCAGTTCAATACGTTGTTGACCATCCAACCTCCACGGAAGATATTATTCCAAAAACCTTTATCTGCGTTACCAAAACGGTTAGCCTCAAAGATTTTTTCTTCGCAACCATTACCCTCTACATGGAATAGGTCACGGAAACGATTTCCCGGAACAAGTGCATAGTTGGGAGATTCAACCAGCGGTTTAAGGTCTTTCACTGCACGAGCCATATCACCGGCAAATACAGCAGATTTGCCCGCTACGAAATATGCAAAACCTTTTGTAACTTTATATGCCCCTTCTACATCATCTTGACCTTTACGAGCATCAAGAGCATCTACAACTTCTTCACACTCCGAAGCACACCATTCAAGCAGAGATTTTTGGCTTTCTACATTTGTAGGTTTGTCATCAGCGCCAAGCAATTTATCGACTTTTGGAGGACACTGGAATGTGAGAGCCGCCATCATGTGACAATAAGCACGTAATACGCGAGCTTCCGCAACACAACGGGCCATAACCGTACTTGCAGCCGGGTCTACATATGTTATCACAAGATTACATGCATAAATAGCCTTATAGTAACGTTGATATAGCTCTTTTAACCCTGCGCTACCCGTATCATAGCGGAACTCATCGAATATACGCATATCCATATGGTCAGTATGATCTGTACCCGCAGAGAAAACATCATCCGCCGAATAATTGAGCAAAGTAAACTGCGGCTGATAGATTCCGACAGACGAACATACATTATCAAGGAATTGCGCATAAGCGGCAGTCATAGCATCAATAGCATCTTGATCGGTTTTATAGAAAGTTTCAGTAGAGCTAACAGCCTTCTGTTCAATGTCCAAACGACTTTCATCGCAAGATGCGCAGAACAGTGCGGCACATACCGTAAACGAATATATATATTTTTTCATTTTTGTCAGTATTAATAGTTATTAGAATGTTACATTAAGACCAAATGTCATCTTGCGCATTGTAGGATATGCACCGGCATCAAGACCTACATTATTACCATTTCTTGAAGCAATTTCAGGATCAAGACCCGGATAAGATGTAAATGTGAAGAAGTCGTCAAGTGACACGTAAGCGCGAAGGTTCTCAATAAATACTTTTTTCGTGATGGACTTCGGTAATGTGTATCCTAACTGCAATTGCTTGATCTTAAAGTATGATCCGTCAAACACAAGAGCAGAAGATGACCAGTAAATCTTATCACCTGCAATTGTGTTGAGATTAGGCATATTGCCTTTCTTGGCTTCATCATAGAAATGCTTGGAGATATTGTTGTAACCTGTACGATACATACCATAGTAGACATCGTTTCCTACTGTACCTGTTCCAAATGCTGAGAAATCGAAACCCTTGTACTCAAGATTGATTGTGATACCGTAGGTAAGATCAGGAATACCTTTACCGATATTGAATTGATCTTCGTCACCCGGAGTTAACGTCTCATTGCCTTCTTTGTCGAGATAAAGAGCCTGTCCTTCTGAGTTCTTACCTATATATTTGTAACCACGCATATACCATACCGGCATACCTTGCTCGAAGTTGGTGTATATAGTACTGTTTGCACCTGATATGCTTCCACCCGAGATACGTGTGATACGGTCATCAAGGTAAGTCACTTCATTCTTCAATGTTGCAAAGTTACCTGATACTGAGTAATTCAGTTTACCTATGTTGCCTTTATAAGTTGCTTCAAATTCAAAGCCTTTGTTCTGTACCTCACCTGCATTGATCATCTGTGAAGATACACCTGTCTCAGGCAAACATGGAGCGTCCACAAGAAGGTCTTTGGTAGTTTTCTTATAGTAGTCCATGCTGATTGTCAAAGCATCGTTGAATAAACGTAAGTCAAGACCGAAGTCCAACTGATCGGATGTTTCCCAAGTAAGATTAGGATTAGCCAAACCGCTTGGCATAGAACCGTTTGTGACAGTCGAACTGTTACCGTATTGATACCACTGGCCACCGGTTGCAATAGAAGAAGAATATTTATAGCCGCTAAGTACGTTGATATTACCGTTACGTCCCCAAGATGCACGGAGCTTGGCAAATGAAACAATGTTATCAGGGACTAAATTCTTGAAGAATTTTTCGTTGCTGATTGTCCAACCTGCTGATACTGACGGGAAGTAACCCCAACGTTTATCTGCCGGAAGTTTTGAAGTATCGAATGCGTCAGCACGGAAATTGCCTTGCAGACTATAGCGGTTGTCATAAGTATATCCTAAACGGCCGAAGTATGAAATACTTGAAGACTTACCCGGTGTTCCGCTGAATGTACGGGAAACTTTATCTGATACAAGTACGCAATCCAAGTAACGGAAATTTGGCGCGTATGAAGAAAGCAATTCTTCACCTGACGCACCGGCTGTCGTTTTTTTGTCTTCGTTTTGGATGTATGACATACCTGCCATTGCCGAGATGCTGTGCTTGCCGATTGAAGTCATATAGTTGGCAAAGTTCTCCCATTGATAGTACAGACCGGTGCTCGTAGTCTGATTGAGAGAGTATCTGGTATCACTTACACGCCCGGTAATATAGTAAGGTTCCGCATAGCTGTAAGTATTGCCCTGAACAATGCGGGTACCGAAACGGGAAGTAAATGTAAAACCCTTGAAAGGAGTCAGGTTTGCAAAGAATGTGCTATGTACATTGATGCCTTCATTTTTATTATTAGCATTCTTATCGCGCTGCGCAAATGGAGTACCACCGGCAAGTTCCGTATTGAAGTATGAAGTAGCATACATACCCTTCTCATCACCGTAGAAACGATAGTTTGTATCAGAAGTTCCATTCTGAACTGCGTCATAAACAGAACCTGTGGCAGCAAGATATTGGCTGCGATCTGTCCAGTGTGTAGGCGTAAGAGGATCCATAACAAGAAGCATTTCAAAAGCAGAGCCATAACCATATTCCGATACGCTGCCTCTACGCCATTTCTCTATGGAAGTGTTGGTACCTACCTGCAACCAAGGTTTTATTTTATAATCAGCATTAAGCTGGACGGTCAAACGTTCGTAGTAGTCGTTCTTACCTTTTACGATACCGTCTTGATTAACGTATGTGAGGTTCGCGAAATATTGCCCTTTGTCGTTGCTACCCTGGAATGAAAGAGAGTGCTGTTTGCTCCAAGAAGTTCCCATAAATTCGTCCAACCAGTTTGTATCTGTATTTTGATTCCAATTATAGTCACGAACAGCATCCGATATGGCAGCTTCGACGTTATATCCTTGCATGCTCATCCAGTCCTTGAATTCTTCTGCATTCAGTAATTGCGGAACATGTCCAAGTTGGTTCATAGTATAACGTATATTATATGTAATCTTGCCGGTACCTTTTCCTCCCCCATTCTTGGTTGTGATAAGTACTACGCCGTTACCAGCTTCAGAACCGTAGATTGCTGCGGATGCGGCATCTTTCAATACTTCCATAGATTCGATCAAGCTCGGATCAAGATACTGGATACTTGAAACCTTCAAACCATCTACAATCAAGAGAGGACCAATATTTCCGGAATTGGAGGAATAACCACGTACACGGATTTCAGCACCGTTACCCGGAGCACCTGATGAATTCAATATTTGAATACCTGCGGCTTTACCTTGAAGGGCAGCGGCAGCATCGGTTGTTGCCAGGCCTTTAAGGTCTTTAGAGTTTACAGAGGCTACAGCACCTGTCAGGTCACTCTTGCGCTGAACGCCATAGCCTACAACCACAACCTCATCAAGCACTTGTGTATCTTCTTCCAAACGAAAGTTGATTACGCTACGGCCATTGACCTTAACAGTCTGCGTTTTGTAGCCTATAAAAGAAACGGTAAGGGTAGCATTACTGTTACTTACCTGAATAGAGTAATTACCATTGAGATCGGTAATACGACCGTTGCTGGTTCCTTCTTCAAGAATAGCCACACCGATCATTGGCTCAGAATCATTGGCTGAGACAACAGTACCTTTGATTTGGATTTGCGCTGATGCTGATATGCACGTAAAAAACACAAGCACAAGCATAAACAGAAAAGGAATCTTCTGAATTTTCTGGACTACATTTTTCATCATAATTAGTTTAAGAATTAATAATTGCGTTTTTCATTCATCATTAGCTACCGCTACAATAGTTCTCTAGCTATCATCATACATACATTTCATAGTTTTCAATTATTTAAGATTAATATAAGAGAAAGGCAATTCATTTTTTAACTCTGAATCGGCAAGACAACTGCTGAGTCGCATTATTAATTCAAACTGGTTGCCTGAGCCGATTCATTATTTTTGAGTGGAGTTACCCGTTCATAGCACTTTAAGGTAATAGGGTTTGTTGTTAATGATCACGGAAATTCCATTTGGAATTATCACTGTTCATATCGAATTCGCCGAGAGAAGGAGTGCTGTCTCCTACGGATACCAGAACCAGTTCCTTGTCAGTTCCCGGTACTTCTTTGGGCATGATCCGGTAGGTGCCGTCTGTCAACTGGTCGATTCGCCACAGTTGTTCGGGGGCTCCCGTGAACTTAGGAACTGTCACGACTTCCGCATTTGCTGTGGCGGCCAGTGCGCGATTGGTTCCTTCAATCACAATCTTGTAATAAGGGCCGCCCAGATATCCGCCTCCATCGGGCACGGCAGTAATGGTCCACTTCTGATGAGGACGGAACATATAATCTCCGATTCTTACGTTGATTTTTCCTTGTGGCCAAGTCCCGATCACATCTTCCAACGTCTGCGATTTCAAAGGTACGACGGGCGTGTCATCTTTTTCCCAAAAGCGGTGTCTAGTATATTCCATACGTACAAAATCGACGGCAAGTTCAAGGGCATACCCTCTACGCTCGGATTCAATCTCATACGTTCCCTCTTTGAAGACCTCGCCGGCAACGGGCCAGCCGTTCTTCCATAAAAGCGGGCGTATGCCCAGCACACTGCGGCCACCCCGGTCGAAATCGGCCTCAAAGTGGCATGACATCTTCTCTACTCCGTCGGCTACTTTGAAAAGCCCGAAGTGTCCCGGACCGGTTTGGCGGTTACCTGCGGCAATCACCATCTTGCCACCGCCTTCCAGCATTTTTCTTCCCATATTATCGACATACGGCCCCGTCACTTTGCGCGAACGGCCGACAACAATATTGTAGGTGGAGTTCGGGCCATCGCAGCAAGTGCCGTGTGTTCCCAGAAGATAATACCAGCCATCACGATAGATCAGATCGGTTGCTTCACAGTCAATGGCGATGTCGATTTCTTTGTTGCCCTCCATCCGTTTGCCGGTTGCGGGGTCGAGTTCTACAAGCCTGATAAAGCCGAAATACGTGCCGTAAGACAACCACAAGCGTCCGTCTGTCGGGTCGAGCAGAAGTCCGGCATCAATGGCATCGCAATCTTCATCATTCACTGAGGAGGCCACTTCTATAGGCTCCGTATATTTAAAATCCGGGGAATTGGGGTCTAGAGTTTTATTCCACATGGTTAATACTTTACCGCTGTGTCCTCCGCCGAGCCCTCCTCCTGTGGCACTGTAAGCAATCAGATAGCGGTCACCGATTTTCACGGCATCGGGCGCGGCGCCTCCGCCGGGTCTTACTCCACCGCCGTTCCATGTCCAGCCGTCTTCAGATATCAATCCGCCTCCACCTGTGCCGAAAGTATAATATTTACCATCGCACTCCATGATAGTGGACGGGTCGTGTATGTATGGAGTGCCGATTTGTGCAATTGCTTTTTCAGATGTCAATACAAACATCAGGGCTGCCGTGCCCAGAAGTATAGCTTTTGTTTTCATGATCATTTATAGCTGATAGTAATGTTTTTAACGGGTGTTCCATTCTCATTGAGGAAGCGAACACAGAAATCACTCATTCCGGGACCGTTGATGATGGCTCCGCGAATGATGTTCTTGCCCTTCTTTAAAGTCAGCCGGCGTGAGAGACAGTCATCCTTGACCATACGTCGGTCGCCCGAAAGAATTACGGCTTCCTCACCGTTCAGCCACCACATGGATGCGGAGTTAGAACCTACTGACATCCGGATGTTCTCCATGTCTTCGGGACATTCTATGACTGTGACTGCCCAGAACAGCACGCCGTACACTTGTTTCTTCAGACCGGAGGCAAAACGGAAGAGCTTCACGTTAAACAGCTTGCTGTCGAGCGCGTGCCAGGTTAGCTTTTGTTTGCCTACTTTCACTTTATCCCCGTCTTTGGGCAGAACGGTGAATTGATTGGGGAAATACTCGGTTGCAAATGCTTCGCGAATGTAACTGTCGGTAAAGACCGTGTTGGAACGGTTGGGCTTGTCGATGGGTTCCAGCAACAGCCAGCGCTGGATAAAGCCCTCACTGTCAGGTGACATCATATTCGTGGTTGCCGGAGAAAAGTAGTCTGACAACCGGGGGGACGCTTCATTCTTTTGAGCATAGCCATGTAAACCCATCATAGCCGCGATACAAGCCGCCAACAATGATTTTCGATGGAAGATATTCATCGTTATAGTCTGTTTTATTGATTATACATTATTTCGTTTTAAATAATAGGGGAGCAAACTCTTTCAGACATCTGCGCCAGGTCAGGAACTCGTGGGCAGTGCCCGGAGACTCATAATAGATTGTATTGATTCCTGCGGCCTGCAAGCCGTCACTGAGGTTCTTGGTTCTTTCGGGATGTTCTTCCGAACCGATACCCAGGAAGAAGACGTGTACCTTGTCGTTGAATGCTTTACGATTTTTGAATGCCCCGCCGTAAACGGTATCAAGTTGCTTCAGATCGATGCTGCCTGCTCCGCTGAATCCGCCGATATAGGCAAACTTATCCAGGTTATTCAGGGTAGTGTTGAAAGTAAGAAGTCCGCCCCAGGAAAGTCCGGCCATGGCACGGTTGTCCCTATCGGTCAGTGTTCGGAAATTGGAGTCGATATGAGGAATGATTTCATTCACTAAGATAGCTGGAAATTCTGCACCGAATCTTTTTCTTGCACCGTCAGGAGTTTCACCCGGATTGGTCTTGAACACTTCGATATTGCCATTGTCCATGACTACGATCATTGGTTTGGCTTTACCCTCGGCAATCAGGTTATCCATAATGAAATTCATCTTGCCCTGGTTTGCCCAACTCGTTTCGTTTTCTCCCATACCATGTTGCAGGTAGAGCACCGGATACTTCTTGGTAGGGTTCTTGTCATATTCCGCCGGAGTATAGACGATACATCTGCGCCATTCTTTGCGGATATCAGAGTAGTACCAGCTTTGGCTGATCAGTCCGTGAGGCACGTTCTTGATGGAATAGTAGTCCACACCTTTTTCCGGGATTTCAATACCGCTTACCCATTTGCCCATACCGAAGAATGGTTTGCCATTGGGATCGGCGGCACTTACTCCGTCTATAATTACCTGATAATAGTGGAAGCCCACTACTTCAGGTTCTTTTGATACGAGCGACCAATATCCGTCTGTCTCTTTGGTCATTTCACCTCGGAAACTGATTTCTACTTTCTGGGCGTTGGGAGCGTGTATTCTAAAATGTACACGTCTGTCCTCGCCTATGCAGGGATAGTCAGCCCCATTGATGTTATGCTCATTGGGAGTGGTTCCTGCCGGAAAATCTTGTTGCTGGGCATTCATTGTGAATGGGAGCGCTAACAAAGAAGAAAAAATAAGTTTCAATACATTTTTCATAAGCATTAGAATAAATTAGATATAAAATTAATGATTCAGTGAATTTATCTATTCAGTGGATGTTGAGCGTAAAATTACTCTGCTAATGCTTTGTGTTGGATTACTATTTTGTTTTCGGGGAGGATTTTTTTAGGAGGATAAGATTAATCCACCGGATAGAAAGAAAAATCCCCTTCCTGATATTGAATAGGAAGGGGATTATAACCCGTCTTTTGCCTTATATGGAAGGGATTTAGTACAACAAAGTCACCTTAACTTTGCCCTACGATTGCGACGTCTCCAGCATATTAATCAGTTGTACCCGCTGGATAGAGAAACTATTACTCTCTTTTTGTACATACTTCAATAATTCAAGCCCATCCTGATGAAGCTTGGATTTCCGCAGCAAGTCGTCTGCTTTCATATCATCAGATATCTTCAGCATAGTCATGGCGGCAAGTTCTATTTTCCCCATTTCATTGGGATCGCCTTTATACCGGTCTATCAGTTCTTGTGTATCCATGCCTAATAACTCATCGGTAGGGAAACCTAATATCTGCCGGGTCAGACCGTCATATTCGGTCCATTCATTCCAGCGATACTTCTTTTTCTTGAGCAGGGCGTTCACAATCAAAGAAATGATCTCTTGAATCATTCGTATCAGGTAATCTTGTTTAATCATAATTATTTATCGTTTTTATAGGTGATGGTAAATTGGGTTGATTGTTATTCGGAACTCTGAGAATTCCGGTTTCTTCTTAAAGTAATGCTTTGTGCTCACAAAATTAGTGATATTTTTAAGATATCGCTGAAAATCCATACCTTTGTGCGCATTAATAATATAAGGTAGAGCAATTTCCATGAATAAGATAACTTCCGTATGCGTATATTGTGCTTCGAGCACCAAGATTGATTCCGCTTATTTTGAAGCAGCCCGTGAATTGGGCACTTTGTTGGGACAGCGCCACATCCGTCTGATAAATGGTGCGGGAGGCATCGGACTGATGAGTGCTACGGCCGACGCAGTGCTGGCGGCAGGCGGAGAGGTGACCGGTGTCATTCCTCACTTTATGGTGGAACAAGGCTGGCAACACAAGGGGCTTACGAAGATGATAGAAGTGGAAAACATGCACCAGCGCAAGCAAAAAATGGCGGATCTGAGTGATGCTGTCATCGCATTGCCCGGTGGATGCGGCACTTTGGAAGAATTACTGGAAATTATCACTTGGAAACAACTGGGCCTCTACCTGAATCCTGTTGTCATCTTAAACACTAACGGCTTTTTCGATCCCCTCCTGGCTATGTTGCAGCGTGCTATGGACGAAAACTTTATGAGGCAGCAGCACGGTGCAATCTGGCACGTAGCAAGCACTCCGCAGGAAGCCGTCGAACTGATTCATACCATACCTGCCTGGGATAGTTCTATACGTAAGTTTGCGGCAATATGATCGGGCTCTTGTTGACATGGATAGCGGGGTTTGAGGGGATGCCCATTCCTTATTCTCCTAAGTTGGACGATGGGATCACAGTGCTCCTGTTGTGCTGCTTTTTCATGTCAGCCTATGTATTGTCCCGTAGTCGCAAGTTCCTGGTGCAGTTGGTGAAGGACTTCCTCCTTAATCGTGAACGAACCAGCATCTTTGCCGCTACCACCGCTACGGATATGCGCTATATGTTGTTGCTGATTCTACAGACTTGTGTGTTGGCTTCTGTCTGTACTTTCAACTATTTTGTTGATGTCAGGCCAGAGTTGGGCGAACACGTCTCTCCTTACGTTTTGCTCGGGGCATATCTCGCACTGGCTTTGCTTTATCTTTTCTGGAAGTGGGTGACTTACTCTTTTCTGGGCTGGATTTTTTTTGACGCGAGTCGTACCGGTCTTTGGATGGAGTCCTATTCTACTCTACTTTACTACCTTGGATTTACCTTTTTCCCGTTTGCTTTGTTCCTTGTTTACTTCGATTTAAGTCTTCAGGCAACTGTGATAATCGGTTTATTTTTGGTCTTTTTTACTAAAATATTGATGTTATATAAGTGGATAAAGCTTTTTTGTGGCAATTTATATGGCATTTTGCTTTTAATTTTGTACTTTTGTGCCCTTGAAATCATACCTTGTTTTATCATGTATCGAGGTGTGTTACAACTAAATGATTATTTGATAATAAATTTTTAGGACGTTGAAAATTAAGAAAGTACTTGTGTCGCAGCCGAAACCGGCATCAGAGAAATCTCCTTACTACGACATCGCCCAGAAGTACGGTGTGAAAATTGATTTTCGCCCGTTTATTAAGGTGGAAAGTGTATCTGCTAAAGAATTCAGACAGCAGAAAGTGTCTATCCTGGATTACACAGCAGTTATCTTCACATCGCGTCATGCTATTGACCATTTCTTCCACCTGTGTACAGAATTGCGTGTAACCATACCGGAAACTATGAAGTATTTCTGTGTGACAGAAGCTGTTGCATTGTACATCCAAAAGTATGTGCAATACCGCAAACGTAAGATCTTCTTTGGAAATACCGGAAAGTTTGAAGACTTGTTGCCTTCTATTGTTAAGCACAAGACCGAAAAGTATCTGGTTCCGATGTCGGATGTACATACGGATGAGATTAAGAATCTCTTGGATAAAAACAAGATACAGAACGCAGAAGCTGTTATGTATCGCACAGTAAGTAATGATTTTACTTCAGAAGAAGAGTTTGATTATGATATGTTGGTGTTCTTTAGTCCTGCTGGAGTGACTTCTTTGAAGAAGAACTTCCCGAACTTCCAACAAGGCGATATTAAAATTGGTACCTTTGGCTCTACTACCGCGCAGGCCATACGTGATGCCGGACTCCGCCTCGACTTGGAAGCTCCCAGTGTACAGGCGCCTTCTATGACGGCTGCGCTGGATATGTTCATCAAGGAGAATAACAAAGGAAAATAATTTTAGAGTTACGAGCTACAAGCTACGGGCTACAAGTGTCATGCGGAAGCAGTATGCCACTTACAGCCTTAAACTTGTAGCTCGTAGCTTATTTACTGCGAACTACTTGTAGCTCGTAGCTTGTAACTCATAACTAAGAATGCTTAATACCCTGCACAAGTCCGAAAGACTGGATAAGAAGAAAGTCATCGACAAGATGTTTTCAGGCGGCGCACGTTCGTTTTCCGTCTTTCCTTTGCGTGTGGTATATCTGCCGGTAGAGGAGTTGGAAGCGCCTGTTTCCATACTTGTCAGTGTATCAAAGCGTCGTTTTAAACGTGCGGTAAAGCGTAACCGTGTAAAACGCCAGATACGTGAGGCGTACCGGAAAAATAAGCATGGATTATCGCAGACGCTTCAGGATGAAGGACGGCAACTTGCTGTGGCTTTCATTTATCTTTCCGACCGGTTAGTCGATTCGGTGGAGATAGAGGAAAGGATGAAGGTTGCGCTGGCACGTATCACGGAGAAGGTATTGGCGGATGTTGCCGTTCAGAAAGCCGGAGAAAATGCTGCGTCTGCTGAGAAAACCGGTAGTGCGGGGCAGTCATGAAAAAGCTGCTTTCATACCTGCTGTTGCTTCCCATCTATTTCTATCAGAAGTGTATTTCGCCTCTGACTTCTCCTTCATGTCGTTTCACCCCTACCTGTTCACAATATGCCGTTGAAGCGATAAAGAAATATGGACCATTCAAAGGGCTGTATCTGGCAATCCGGCGTATTTTGCGCTGCCACCCCTGGGGAGGTTCCGGATATGATCCCGTTCCATAAAAAACTATTTCCTGTACTATTCGCATGATAATTCCTGTTGATATACATACACATCGGCGGCCACAAGTGCCCGGAACGGCTATTGTGAACTGTTTCCCCGAATCGTTTGTTCCGCAAACGGAAGGCTGGTATTCTGTGGGAATACATCCGTGGTATATCGCTTCTTTCGCAGCTTCCCTGAATGACAGTAAGGCCCGTTTTGAAGAATTACTGGACCATCCTCAGGTGTTGGCTGTGGGTGAGGCCGGATTGGATAAATTGACTGAAGCACCTTTAGCTTTGCAGATAGAAGTGTTTGAATATCAGGCGCGCCTGGCCGAAGAGGCGGATAAGCCGTTAATTATTCATCTGGTGAAAGCGGTAGATGAACTTCTGAAATTGAAACAGAAGATACGACCGGTGAAACCGTGGATTATTCACGGGTTTCGTGGAAAAGTGGCTCTTGCAGAAGAATATCTCCGACATGGTTTCTATCTTTCTTTCGGAGAGAAATATCAGGAGGAAGCGTTGCGTATAATGCCGTCTGAACGGTTGTTTATTGAGACGGATGAAAGTACGGCATCTGTCGATACGCTTTATGAACGGGCTGCCATCCTCCGTAAAACTCCCCTTGAGGAACTCAGGAGAACGATTCGTAAGAATGTGAGCGAAATCTTTTTTAGGCAATAAGAGTTGTTAGTTCAGATAAAGAGTCGTACTTTTGCAATTACAAAGTATATCAAATATTTAAATAGTTAATCATTCGATGAATTTTGTAGAAGAATTGAGATGGCGTGGCATGCTCCACGATATGATGCCTGGTACGGAAGAACTTCTGGCTAAGGAACAAGTGACCGCATACATAGGTTTTGACCCTACGGCGGATTCATTGCACATTGGACATCTTTGCAGTGTAATGATACTGCGTCATTTCCAACGTTGCGGACACAAGCCGATGGCACTGATCGGTGGTGCTACGGGTATGATTGGTGACCCTTCCGGCAAGTCGGCAGAGCGTAATCTGCTCACAGAAGAAATCCTGCAACGCAATCTGGATGGTATGAAGAGGCAGTTGAGCAAGTTTCTGGATTTCGAATCCGATGCTCCTAACCGTGCAGAATTGGTGAATAACTATGACTGGATGAAGAACTTCACTTTCCTTGACTTTGCCCGTGAAGTAGGTAAGCATATCACTGTGAACTACATGATGGCGAAAGATTCTGTAAAGAAGCGTCTGAATGGTGAGGCTCGTGACGGTTTGTCTTTCACGGAGTTCACTTATCAGTTGTTGCAAGGCTACGACTTCCTACATCTGTATGAAACCAAAGGTTGTAAACTGCAAATGGGTGGTTCCGACCAATGGGGTAACATCACGACAGGTGCCGAACTGATTCGTCGTACAAATGGTGGCGAAGTTTTTGCGCTGACCAGTCCGCTGATTACGAAGGCTGACGGTGGTAAGTTTGGCAAGACTGAATCCGGCAATATCTGGCTTGATCCCCGTTATACTTCTCCGTATAAATTCTATCAGTTTTGGTTGAACGTGAGCGATGCTGACGCGGCACGCTACATCAAGATATTCACTTCCCTGTCAAGAGAAGAAATCGAAGCCTTGACGGCTGAGCATGAAGCTGCACCGCACTTGCGTGTTCTTCAGAAACGTCTGGCAAAAGAGGTGACTATTATGGTTCATTCCGAAGAAGACTATAATGCAGCGGTGGATGCGTCTAATATCTTGTTCGGCAATGCAACTTCCGAAGCTTTGAAGAAGTTGGATGAAGATACCCTGCTGGCTGTATTCGAAGGTGTTCCTCAGTTTGAGGTTTCCAAGGATGCTGTGTCTGCCGGTGTGAAAGCTGTCGATCTGTTCACAGATAATGCAGCCGTTTTTGCCTCCAAAGGTGAGATGCGTAAACTGGTGCAAGGTGGCGGCGTTTCTCTCAATAAAGAGAAACTGGAAGCCTTCGACCAAGTGATTACTTCTGCTGACCTTTTGGATGAAAAATATCTGCTTGTGCAGCGCGGAAAGAAGAATTACTACCTGATTATAGCCAAATAAAAGGCAAATTAGTAGCAAATAAGAAAAAATGCCTCGAAATATTTGGATATTTCGGGACATACTTTTATCTTTGCACCGCTTTTTAACAGAAAGCACCCGAGTTTGTCCTATGGTGTAATGGTAGCACAACAGTTTTTGGTTCTGTTTGTCTAAGTTCGAATCTTGGTAGGACAACAACTTCACCTTTATTTAAAGGTAAAAACCCTCTAAAACGGCTAATTTTAGAGGGTTTTTTTGTGTCCGTTTAGTTTGTTCTGAAAAACTTAAACAGGATTTCGGTGCCAAATTCGGTGCCACATTACCCCCCTTTTTAGACATTTTGCATAGGCTCATTAAACTAATTCCAAGTGGTATGAGTACTAACAAGAAAATGACCGTTCTGTTTTGGTTGAGGAAGAGCAGAACAAAGGAGGCGACTACAGCTCCGCTGTATTGTCGTATCACCATCGGGGGACAAAGATACGATTTTCCCCTGAATGTATCAATCCGTGCCATTAATTGATGCTTTAAGTTTGTTGATAACCTAAAGTACCATTTTGCTGTGAATTTATAATATGTGTTAATTAAAATATAGAATGAAGAACGCTATAGTTTCATTTTTATTGTTTTGTGAAATATATCAAATGTATGAAACATTATGAATAGACGTAGTTTTATGAGAACTGTTGGTTATAGTATAGGAGGGATTAGCTTGATGTCTCTGATTCATAGCTGCCTCCCTGATGATAACTTCTTTACCTTCGAAGAAAAGAATAACAGTGATAAATCAAGACTTAAACAGTATCTGAGTTTATCTAATAATGGATATTATGAGAAGTTTCCTAATGTATTTGGGCAAAGAAGAGCCTTAATAGTTGCTGAGGAAGTTAATTTCTTGGAGAATGAAGATGATTTAGCAAAAAACAAAGTAGATTTAATATTATTGATAAAAACGTTTGCTATAATAAAGTGCAACTTTGATTTCTATTCTACAGAAAATAAAATTGTAAATATCTCCCAGAATAGTTTCAATGTTTACAAAATAACAACTGAATCTCCCAGTGAGATCATAACTTACGCACAGTTTCCTCAATCTACCACGTTGAGATTTCCAATTAAGATTATGAAGCGTACCCCAGAATTAGTTTTGGATGAAAAGTATTCATTGCCATGCATAATGGATGCTAAGTCTTTTAAACGTAATTTTAATATCACTGATGTAAATACACGTAGTTTGAATAAGATAAAGATATGGGAGTCATAATAGATAGATGTATTGGATGTGGGGCTTGCAGATATGTTTGTCCGACTAAAGCTATACAAATTGCCTCTGTGAACTACGAATTTAAAAATGTATTTGTAGATTTGGACTTGTGTATTTGTTGTAGGGAGTGTGCTGATTTTTGTGCATACTTTGCTATTGTACTTACTACCGACTTTAATCGTCATTGTATGGATACCGAACCATGGGAAGAGGGAAATGGAGGCTCTAGCGGTGGAGGAGGTTCTGGCGGTGGAGGAGGCTCTGACGGTGGAGGAGGTTCTGACGGAGGAGGAGGTTCTGACGGAGGAAATTGGGGGTCTATACCGGATGCGACATCTGTAAGTAAAATAATTAGTAAAAACAAAAACCTTAATGCAGCTGAATTAACTATATTAAAAGAAGCTATTGACGAAATGAATGAAGATTGTGCAAGTAGTAGCATTTATAATTACCTAACTAATAATGGGCATAAGTTTACTAGTGTTAGTATAGATCCTTCTTTATCAAATGGAGCTGGATTTGGATTTGAGACTATGATTCTTCGATTCCAGAATGAATCTAATATAGATAGTGAGTCTTTCTTTCATGAGATGTTCCACCTTTTCCAAACAGTATATGGGCATGGTTCGTTATCATGTAATGGTATGATGGAATTTGAACGTACCCTATTTACTGACATAGCATTGTACGTTAAATATGATGGAAATATACCTTCCGACGTTGAATCAAATCGTAGAACTCCTTGGTTGGACAATGGAGCAGATTCTGCAACAAGTGAAGATTATAGAACATGGCTTGCTAGGATAACGCATAAAGGTAGTAGTTTTCCTGAAACGATATCAGATAGTGATTTCGCAAAATATGCGAAGGTGTTCCAAGATAATTCGAGGGCGTATGGAAACAATAATTTCCCTTCTGATTATACTAGTAAAGCACTATTAAAAGCATTAGAATTAAGTAGAGCTAATTGCCAATAAATTTAGCATTATGGAAAAAAAGTATAGAAAATATCTATTTTTATTGTTTGCTTTAATTAATTGCAGCTTCATGTGCTCTCAAGAACAAATGGAAAAAAAAGAGTACTACCAAGGAGTAAACAATACGTATGAAATAAAATACATTAACAATAGTATTTTTATTTCTAATGTTATCAACCCTTTTGAAGGTCTGACAAATGAAGCTGAGTGGAGAGAGGTTTTTAAGGGACAGTTCGAGGAAGATCCTACAGACATACTCAACACTTACCTTAAGCCATATTTGAAAGATATTGATCTGACAGATATTGAATCTGATTTGTTTTTAGTCTTTATGGACTTTGATCTAAGCGGGAAGCTTCGATATATAATCTTTGCATATTCAGAGAAAATTAATATTCCTTTTGAGGTTTTTGAAACCTTGGATACAAAAATGCGGCAAAATTGCAGTTTGGTATTAACAAAGCGATCCCCAACCAGTAGTGATAAGGGGATAAGTTATATAAGATTGATCGGCAATCATTTTTTGCAAAGAATTAAAAATAGCCCTGATATCAAATAGCTATTGCTCAGGGAATAGCTAATGTGTTAAACTTCAAATTGGATTTTGTAGAGAATTAAATGCAATATGTAAGACAGAGGCGGTAGGTTTAAACCCTTATCGCCTCTTTCTATTATTTTCTGTTAAATAACTTCCATTTTCTTCCATTTGAACAATATTACTATATAATTGGTACAAAAACACAATGATTTGACGTTTTCTTTTGCTACATTTGCATCGTGTACGTAAACGAAGTATGCCAATAACCGATTATTATCAACTTTAAAACGTAATAGAATTATGAAAACGAACTATGAAATTCGCTATGCAGCGCATCCCGAAGACGCAAAAAATTATGATACCAAGCGTATCCGTCGTGATTTTCTTATCGAAAAAGTCTTCTCTGCTAACGAAGTAAATATGGTATATTCCATGTACGACCGTATGGTTGTAGGTGGTGCAATGCCCGTGGGCGAAGTGTTGAAACTGGAAGCTATTGATCCGTTGAAGGCTCCTTTCTTCCTGACCCGCCGCGAAATGGGTATCTATAATGTAGGCGGTCCCGGTGTGGTAAAAGCCGGTAACGCTGTATTCGAATTGGATTATAAGGAAGCTCTCTACCTGGGTTCGGGCGATCGTGAAGTAACTTTTGAAAGCAAGGATGAAAAGAATCCCGCCAAGTTCTACTTCAACTCACTGACTGCTCATCGCAACTATCCCGATAAGAAAGTGACGAAGGCTGATGCCGTAGTTGCTGAAATGGGTAGCTTGGAAGGTTCCAACCATCGTAATATAAATAAGATGCTGGTGAATCAGGTATTGCCTACCTGCCAGTTGCAGATGGGTATGACGGAACTTGCTCCGGGTAGCGTATGGAATACGATGCCGGCACATGTGCACAGCCGTCGTATGGAAGCTTACTTCTATTTTGAAGTACCCGAAGAACATGCAGTTTGCCATTTCATGGGCGAAGTTGACGAAACCCGCCACGTATGGATGAAGGGTGACCAGGCTGTATTGTCTCCCGAATGGTCTATCCACTCTGCTGCCGCCACTCATAACTATACCTTTATCTGGGGTATGGGTGGTGAAAACCTGGACTATGGAGATCAGGACTTCTCTTTGATTACCGACCTGAAGTAATAAATTGAGTAAACCGAGACTTTGAATCGTAATTAGAAACAAGTTATTAATAAACCTAAGTAAATAAATTATGGTAAACTTTTCATTAGAAGGTAAAGTAGCACTTGTAACCGGTGCTTCTTACGGAATTGGCTTCGCTCTGGCAACTGCCTATGCACAAGCCGGTGCAAAAATCGTGTTCAACGACATCAAACAAGAATTAGTAGACAAAGGTTTGGCTGCTTACAAAGCTGAAGGTATCGATGCTAAAGGTTATGTATGCGACGTGACGAATGAAGAGCAGGTGAACGCTATGGTTGCCCAGATTGAGAAAGAAGTGGGCGTGATCGATATTCTGGTAAACAATGCAGGTATCATCAAGCGTATTCCGATGCACGAAATGTCTGCTGCTGAATTCCGTCAGGTGATCGACGTAGACTTGAACGCTCCGTTTATCGTATCCAAGGCTGTTATCCCTTCTATGATAAAGAAAGGTCACGGCAAGATTATCAACATCTGCTCTATGATGAGTGAGTTGGGTCGTGAGACCGTATCTGCTTATGCTGCTGCCAAGGGTGGATTGAAGATGCTGACTCGTAACATTGCTTCCGAGTACGGTGAATACAACATCCAGTGTAATGGTATCGGTCCGGGTTACATCGCCACTCCGCAGACTGCACCGCTTCGCGAAAAGCAAGCTGACGGTTCACGTCACCCGTTCGATGCATTCATCGTTGCTAAGACTCCGGCTGCACGTTGGGGTACTCCTGAAGATTTGATGGGTCCTGCCGTATTCCTGGCTTCCGACGCTTCTGACTTCGTAAACGGTCACGTACTCTACGTTGACGGTGGTATCCTGGCTTACATTGGCAAACAGCCTAAATAAGTATATGAATAGATAATGGGAAATGGATAATTGATGCTGTCAGTTATCCATTTTTCCCATTTTCTATATCTTTATAATCCATTTTTCCGTTTTTCAATTATCAATTGATTAAGCAATATGAAAAAGTTATTCCTTTTACTGGCAACAGCATTCGTATGTTTTGCCTGCACCAACACTAAGGATGTGGTTACCGTAACGGTAAGCAATCCTTTGGCTATGGAGCGTTCCAATGAAATGGTTGAGGTGGCTATGAGCGACATTGCCAACCAACTGAAACTGGCTGACACAGCACAGATTGTGGTTCTGAATGCTGACGGACAACAAGTCCCCTATCAGATTACTTATGATGAAAAAGTGATTTTCCCTGCAAGCGTGGCTGCTAACGGTACGGCTGTTTATACCATTCAGGCAGGCACACCTGAAGCTTTTGCTGTAAAGGCTTGCGGTAGATATTATCCTGAACGTGTGGACGATGTAGCCTGGGAAAATGACTTGGTTGCTTTCCGTGCGTATGGTCCTGCTTTGCAAAAGACTGGCGAACGTGCTTTCGGTTATGATGTATGGACGAAGTACAATACCACCGAACCGGTTGTAGAAGCCCGTTATGCAGGTGAACTGAATCCGGAGACTAAAGCAAAGATTGCTGAATTGAAGAAAACTGATCCGAAAGCTGCACAGGAATTGTATCAATCGGTATCTTATCACGTAGACCACGGAAATGGTCTGGACTGCTATAAAGTAGGTCCTACGCTGGGTGGCGGTACTGCTGCCTTGATGCCCGACGGTGAAATCGTTTATCCGTATTGCTACGCTACACAGGATATCCTGGACAATGGCCCGTTGCGTTTCACTGTGAAGCTGGTTTACAATCCGCTGACTGTCAAGGGTGATTCAACAGTGATTGAAACACGTGTTATCACGCTGGATGCAGGCTCTCACCTAAACAAGACTGCGGTTTCTTTTGATAACCTGAAAGAGACTACTCCCGTGGCTACAGGTATCGTATTGCATGAACCGGATGGTGCTGTTGTAGCTGATGCTGCCGCCGGCTATATCACTTATGTGGATCCTACGGACAATGTGAATAATAATAATGGTAAGATATTCGTAGGTGCTGCTTTCCCGACTACAGTGAAAGAAGCTAAATCATTGCTCTTTCCTGAAAAGGAAAAGAACGAACTGCGTGGTGGTGCCGATGGTCATGTATTGGCTATCAGCGATTACGAACCGGGTTCAGAGTATGTTTACTACTGGGGTGCTGCCTGGGACAAGGCTGACATCAAGACTCCGGAAGCATGGAATGCATATATGGCAAACTATGCTCAGAAGGTACGTAATCCGTTGACGGTAACGGTTAAGTAATCGGAATACAGTTAATTAAGTTTCACTACAGAGGATACGGATTAATACAGATTGAGTCATAAGTTGTTGATAACAATAATGAAAATCTGTGTTAATCCGTGTCCTCTGTAGTGATATTTATTCAACCAGCACAAAGTACGCCCATTTCTCCGGTTCTTTCGGATATCTTTTCATCATCTCCCACTGCGCTGTCACAAAAGCTTTCTGTTTGGGTGACTTAAATTTCCAGTTTTGATAGAACAGCGACATGAACTCGGCTGTTTCCTTATCCGGCACTTCCGCCAAAGTCATAATCATGTTTCTTGCTCCGGCTGAGCGGAATGCCCGTTGAAGTCCGTAAACGCCTTCTCCGTCACGTATCTCTCCCAATCCGGTGTTGCAGGCCGAAAGCACTACCAGGTCTGTGTTCAGCAGGCTCATGCCGAATATTTCGTAAGCGGTGAGCAGGCCGTCGTCTGGCAGATTTAGTGAAGCTGCGTCTTTCCAGGCTGCACTTGCGCCCGATAGTGCCAGTCCGGTGCGCAGAAGCGGGTCGTAATAACCGCTTTTTCCTTCCTGATTCAGTCCCTTGTTTTTGATATCGGGGTCGTAGGGCAGATAGAATCCGTGTGTAGAGATGTGAAGCACGAATGGTGATTCTTTCCGGTCGGACAGATCTCTGAACGCGGTTTCCGTCGCTTGTCTTCCGGAAAATACTTCCACCTGACATCCTTTCTCTTTTAATAGGGCAGAGGCAGATGCTATTTCCATTTTGGAGGATGGCAGGTAGTGGAACCCTTGCCCTCGCACCGGGTTCTCCAATTTGGAGGGCGGGAGTCCGTAGTCTGCCGCGCCAAACAGGACGACTGATTTCTTTTCCGGGTACAGAAGGTAACTTTTCAGTAGCCTGTCGGTGGCACAGAGATAGAATGATAATATATATTCATTGCATAGGTATAGGTTGTTGTCGCTTACTATTCCGGCAAAGGGAATCGTGTTCAGCAGTCCCGTGGGGCAGAGGCAGATCATGATATTATCCCCGAAATGGGTTTGTATGGGATTCCAGATGTTTTTCACGATAAAATCGTTCTGTCGGTCATCGTCGGTGTCATTGAGTGCCGCCCTTAGCGGTTCTTCATCACAGAGCGGGACGAAGTGCGGAGCTTTGTCTGCATTTGTAAAGACAAGTGCGGCGTATTGCCGTGCTCCGTTGTCGGGACGGTGCAGCAAGACGAACTCAACCATCACCTCTGTATCAACTATAGCCTTGCGCACCGATTCCCACTCGGTGATGCAGTGGTAAGGCTCGTCCACGGTTTCCAGTGCGTATGCCACAGCCTCCCTGCTCAGCGCCATAGAGCGGACATTGCTCAATATCTTGGGCAGGTAGTCCCCTTTCAGGTGTACGTTCATGGCCTCTCCCGTCAGCATAATCTTGGATTGCCTCCGGCTCAGTTCCCGCAGATATTCGTCGCCTTGCATGGCGCTCATCTTTTGACTGTATATGGTGGGAGATGTCAGGAAGAACTGCTTCATCAGTTGGGCGTTGTCGTACATGAATTCCGGCATGCCTTTGTGGCTGATATGGCGGTAAGCGAAAGTTTGCATTTCGTCGTACCAGGGTTGGAAAAGGTAGAGCAGGTTGGTACAGTCCAGATCTATATAATAAGGTATATAAAGACCTAATGTCTTGATGAGGCACTCTTTCATCTCTCGGTATGTCTGCAAGCTTCTACCGATTTCGTTCTGCCGTTCGTAGCAGCGGGCTACGAGTGTGAAGCTGTCAAAAAAATTACGCAGGACGTTTAGCCGGTAGAAGTTCATTGAGTTCAGTGATTTCCGATATCTCTCGTTTGCTTCCTTGCGCAGAGTCTCGGCCGTGGCGTAGTCTTTCTTCATGATGGCTATGCAGGCGCGGTTGCATAGGGCGTCCTTGAGGCCGGTTATGGTTCGGGTGGGCGTATCTGTTTTTCTTATTTCGCTGAGCACTTGTTCCGCGTCTTTATACTTCCCGTGTTGGATGAGCGCCATGATCCATCTGTTCTTCACTTCTTCCAGTTCGTACTCAAGGAATGGCTTCTCGCCCAAGTCGGCGGCTTTCCGGAAGGATTTGATCGCGTCGGCATATCGTTCTCCTGATAGTAAAAGTCTCCCTGCAAGGTGTATGCCATGGCTCTCATATACGGGGCGTCCGCCAGCCTGTATAGGGACAAAGCCGATTTTATCATTTGCTCGACATTACCGCGGAGGTGCTCATTGTGCATCATGCTTTCCGCCACCAGCGTGTATGCGTTTGCCAGCCGGGCGTATGTGTTGTTGCTGCTTTCGGTCAGGGCGTTGCTGTACTTCATGTCTTCTTCCTTGAAGGAAAAAGACTGTATGAGGGCGGGCAGCAGCAATTTGCCTATGGAGTCCCTTTCCTGCAGGTTGAAGGGGACGGTGAGCGAAGCGAGCAATGCGGCGTCATCGTACATACCCCTGTTGAAGCAGTAGAGCGCCGTTTGGTGAAGTTCTCTTGCGAAGGTGACGTTGTCGGGGGCTCTGAGCAGTTTCTCTATCTGGCGTTCGCATGCCTTTACTTCGGGTTCCTTGCGCTGCGCTTGCAGGGGGAGTATGCTTGCTGACAGTAGGGTCAATATTGTCGTGATGTATCGTTTCATAATAGTTGGAGGTTGTTCAGAATAAGTATTTCTCATTTAGTTGTTTCAGGATGGCGGTAGCTTCCGTTGCGTACAGACCGTCTTTCCGGCTGATGGATTCGGCCGTTTCCTTAGCCATCTCACGGTTGTCGGCGTGCAGATAGGCGCAGAGCAGCAGCCATTCGGCTTCTTCTCCATACTCCGAGTCGAGTATTTCGGGCGTCAGCAGGGCGATGGCGTCTTGCGCGCGCTCCTGTTTCAGATAATCAGAGGCTATGCGAAGTATGTCGGCAGTCTCGTTTCCGCCTCTCGACGGCTCGATGACCGGTTCCGTATAAAAAGTCTGGAAAATATCTGCCGGGGCATAGCGGTGACTGTTGCCGACGAAGTACAGCATGCCTAGCACGATTGCTGCCGTTGCCGCTACACTGCTCCAGTGCCTTCTTTGGCGCTTTCTGCGGGCGTCTTCGGTCAGTGTGCGGATAGCTTCCTTTTCCGCTTCCCTGATTTCGGCTTCTGCCAGGAGTCCGCGCAGTTTGACTTGCTTTTGCAGTTCCCCGTCCGTTTCCAGTTCCCGGATGAAAATCGCGCGTTCTTCCGGCGGCATCTCGTTGTTGATGAAACGGTCTATCTGTCTGTCTTTGTACGTATCTATCATCTCTTCTCCTTTCTTTTCCAGTGTATGTCAATGGTTTCCAGTCTTTTTTGCAGTTCGAAGGTCAGGCGGCGGAGGCAGGAGCTTTTCTTGTTTTTGGCTACATCAGCGTCTTTGTAATTCATCCGCAGGGCTATTTCCGCCATCGGCAGGCGTTCCCAGTAGAAAAGGATAAGTACGCGGCGACAGATTTCTTCGGTTTCCTGCACTAATTGTGCCGCTATTTCCTGGGCTTCCCTCCATTCCCGGGGCGTTTCATTGGCAGCAATCCATTCGGAGAATAGGTTCTGTTCCTCTTCCGGTTCCATTTTGTTGCCGCGCATCCAGTTGCAGGCTTTCCGTTTGCCTATCTCGAAGAGGTACGTCTTCAGTGAGGCCTGGCCTTCCGTATATTTGCCGTCACGCACGTTCTGGCATAAGGTTGTGAAACTCTCCTGATATAAGTCGCATGCCGTCTCCTTATCTATGCCGTAGTATTTGCGGAGGAATGATAGGAATGGCGGCTTGTAAAGCTCGTATAAGCGGGTTACTTCTTCCTGGCGACCGGCCTTCCCTTTGCCGAGTAGTTGCGCGATGATTCCCATAGGCGTGTTATGGTTTAACTCCTGTGCGGAAACTATCCTGCGGGTTTGTGCACTCCATGTAGGGAGTCTGTTTTCTTTTCTTCCTGTTGGCAGTCAATGCTTGCATCTTTTGCTTCAGCAATTGGGCGAAGCGGCCGATGGTGAGAGCGTCGGTTTTCGTTTCCCGTGCTGTTTCGCAGAAAGCATACGTCAGCAGTCCGGAGTAGCGCGACTGCCGGGCGTCAAAGTATTCGAAGTTGATTTCATCTGCCAGGCAGGCGCTGAAAACCACTGTCGGGGCAAGTCCTGCCTCTTGTTTCAGGTGCAGGCTCAGTTCCTGGTGCTTGCCTGCGGTGGGCACGTAGTCGTCCGGGGCAAAGATATAACCTGTACCGCGAACGTAATCATCAGCTTCCGGCAGGCGGTTGCCCGTGCCGCTGTGGCAGGCATCCAGCACTACGGTGACGTGCCCTTGCTTTGCGGCCTTGCGTCGCAGGCGGCGTATCCATTCCCCAAGTTCGTCGTCGCGCAGGTGGTTTTCGCCTTCATATTCTCCCGGCATATACCAGAAGAGGGCATCGTAAGGTATCAGGGCTTCGTCCAGTCCGTCTTCTTCGTCTCCGTTGTCGTCCATCATCTGCTGTCCGTGGCAGGAGAAATGCAGGTGCACATGGTCGCCTGCTTGCGTGGCATTGCAGATGTTTTGCAGGGCATGGATGATGCCTCGTTTGGTGGCTTGAGCGTCGGTAAGGGTGGTGATGCCCGTTTCTTGGTACCCGCAGGTTGCAAGCAGGGAGTGAATCAGGCGGGCATCATTGTCGGCATGGATGTTTTCCCATCCGTTTCCGTCCGGATAATGCGATATGCTGACGAGCAGCGCCCGGTTGGTTTGGGCGGAGAGGGTGAAGATGTTCAGCCAAAGGCAGATGAAAAGGCTGCATCGTAATAGTAGTCTGTATTTTGTCATTCTTTCATTGAAATGATTGCTCTGCACAAAAATAGTCTTTTATCAGGTATTTGTGGTAGTCGGGACCGATTTTTTTTAGATAAGTGCTACATCACGGTTGAATGATAATTTAACGGGCGGGATACTCGGACTATCTAAATTATCATTTACTTCATCATATTATAAACTAATTATGAGCGGTTACTTAGGATGTGGATTGTATTTCTTCATGAGTCTGTAATTCTTATCGTTATGAGATGAATATTATTGTCATTTCCTGTTTGTGGAAGAAAAATGGAAACAGTTGTCCGGGTTAAGAAAATCGGAACGATTCGGCTGATGGCCGGTAGGAATGCAGGAAAATGAGATTAGCCGGATGCAGATGGAAAGATAATAATGTCCAAGTCGTGCATTTGTTCTTGATGTTTTGATTATTACTGGCAAATATATTTATATTATCCGAATAATGGAACAGATAGATAGTTTGGACTTGAAAAAGAATACTTGCGAAATAGCGGAAGTAGCCGTTTCTAATGGAGCTTTTTCCTTTGCATTTTATATAAAAACACCTTTTTCTCAGCAGGGCTACACCCTTTCGGGCAGATGACTACACCCTTTCGGGCAGATAGTTACACCCTTTCGGACGGATGGTGTAGCCCTTCGGATAAGATGAAAAAGGGATATGCAACTCCGTTTCTCATTGTGGGAACGCTCGTTTCTCTTAATGGGAACGTTCGTTTCTACTATGAAAAAACCTATAATATATTATATATTAGGGTGTTACAAGTAGTATGAAAAATAATGAAGATAAATATCTCTCCGGCATCTGTATCGTATATCATGTGGCGACTACAGCAGAGGCGGCAAAGAGAGTCTGGAATGAGCAGTAGAAAAGACAAACTAAGAAGAAAGACGACAACAGAGAAATTATTTTTCATGAGAGGATTAAGTTTTGCCATTACTTTTTTCCATTTTCCCTGTTACCTTTTCCTTATTTCGGGTATAGAAGGTAGGAAATGTCCTTTTACCTTGTTTTTGTCCTTTATTATAAAAAGGCGCTTTTAGTGGGTGTACAAGCTGTATTAGCTGTTTACGGAGTAAAACAAGGTAATATTTTTTTTTGCAAACAACCTTGTTGCAAATGAAGCTGTAAAGGTAATTAACTTAATTTTGAAACTGTAATAATAGATGGAAATGATGAACGATAAAGCACATATACCCTATCACACGGCAAGGCGTTTCTTGATAGATCTTATTAAGAATAATGATTTCTCGGGTGATGAGGAGATAATAAAATTGTTGCATTCTATTTTACAGGGAAAGTCTTGTTTAAATTACTTTACCGATGGAGTTATAAGCCGCGTTCGCATTGATAAAGAAACGCGCATTTTTCTTCTTGATTATTCGGATCAGGAAGTGAAGATGCCCTGCTTGCCAAAGACCGTGTTTCTGCTTTTCCTGATTCATCCCGAAGGAGTGAATTTTAAGGGTATGCGTGCCTACTTGCAGGATTTATATAATATCTATCAGATTGTGATGAAGAAGAATATTGAAGCGGACAAGATCAAACAAATACTCGGTAATCTGGTAGACCCGATGAGCAATAGCATATATGAAGCTTGTTCCATTATTCGCAATAGGCTGCTCAAGGTGGCGGGACCTTCGCGGATGAAGTTCTATGACATCACGGGCAAGCGGGGCGGATGCCACCACATCATGCTGGACCGGGAATTGGTGATCGTGGAGCATGAGAAGCTGGAGAAAATGATGAATCGTATATAATTAATTATTAAAAAAGAGAGATTATGAGAACATTAAAAACATTTTTGACCGGAGTTTGCCTTTGTTTGGCAATCTGCCTGCATGCTCAAGAGAAGATGAACCTGGCAGGCGTCTATGAAGCCAATTCGAAGGTGGAGGGCACCACCAAGCAAATATATGCAGTGCTCGATTTCAATACCTTTGGAGCTAAAGACTTCACACAGTTGTTTACCGGAAAGACCGCACAGTTCAAGTTGCTGCCCGAAGACTTTATGAACGCCAAGAAACTGAAGAGAAGATTCGCCGGAAGCACGGCGGCGGGATTCGTGAAGTATCGCGAGAAGTACCTGTTCACATTTATAGAAGAGCTGAAGCTGACTAACCCGCGCATGGAAGAAGGCATGATTGTGGCGGACTGGGAGAATAACGCGGGCGTGAAAGGCAAGTGCGGCATCATTGTGAAAGATGATAACTCCATTGAGTTTGTGGGACTGACCAGCCTGGACCGTACTCTCAATCCGGACGGAGTGGTGGCGACTTGCGTGGAGGATCGTTGCTTGGCAGATGTGCCGCGAGCCAAAGGTACACCCGAAGGCGTTGAGAACTATCTGGCCGAATATAATAAAAAGCCCGAACCGGCGCCGGAAGCTACTCCGGCCGTAGCATCGGCGGCCTCGGCCTCGGCCCCCGTTGCCAAAGCGGGAGAACCCATGATGCCCCATCGCACCGCGAATACAAAACTCATCGCCCTCGATAGTGACTATCAGGGCGTGACGGCCTACCGTTTCAGCAACGGGCTGGCCTATGTGAGCACTTCCAAGAATGGCAAGTTCTATATGGATAAGTCCGGAAACAAAATCTTCGAATACTATCCGCAGCAATACGGTTTCATCCCCCTCTTTTCGGAGGATGGGGTAGCCATTGATTGCGAGAAGTTCACTACCGGCATTCTCTTTAATAAGAAAGGAGAAATCGTCCGCAAGATACCTAATATATATAAGGTGACGAACTTCGTAGATGGCATTGCGGCCGTAACGATTACCGTTCCGGCACGCCCTCTTTCGCGCCATGAGAATGTGTATATGAACACCAAAGGCGAAATCGTCTTTAAGAACCTGGCTGAACCCCAAACCATGGAGAACCTGAAAGAAGTCCGCCCGATGCGAGACAGCCTGGTGGCCTACTACAGCTATGGCAAGAAGCTGTGGGGCTTTCGTGATGCCAAAGGAAAAGCCGTCGTGGTGCCGCAGTTCCTCGAAGCGCATGACTTCAGCGAGGGAATGGCGGCTGTGCAGATACAGACGGACGGCGGAGCCAAGAAGTGGGGCTATATAGACAAGGCAGGCACATTTGTTATCCAGCCCAACTATTCCAACGAACCGGGTGACTTCAACAACGGGCTGAGCTTTGTGATAAATAAGGAGAACAAATATTTCTATATAGACAAATCCGGCAAGATTGTAAGTCCGGCCTATTCTTGGGCCACTAACTTCCTTGGCGGTACGGCTATGGTGAAGGCTGCCGATGGGGAAGGATATGCCATTAATCCCTCGTTTAAGAACCTTGCCCGCTTGTCGCGGCAGATAACCGGACTCAAGTTCAAGTATATAGGCAATGACATCTACGTTGAAAACTATCTGCTCACGGGCACCGGCGCAGTGTTGATAAAAGGCATAAGTGATCCTTTCTATGAAGACCTGGCCGCTACTTATACCAATTCTTATAAGTCCACTGATGGTCTCACTCACATCGGCTACATCAACCGTAAAGGCGAGTACGTTTTAGAATTTGTAGAATCAGAATTTTAAGATGACTATGAAAAAGAGAATATTCAATATCCTGCAATTGGCGCTTTTGCATTGCTGTTTTCTTCCTTTCTTTTACTCTTGTACGGGAGCGGTAGACGAAAGTTATACGAATGCCATCCCCGCAGACGCCACGATGGTGGCAAGTGTCAATGTGAAAGATTTGATGGCGAAAGCCGGTTATAAAGATTTCCAGCCTGTGCGAACGGTCGTCGGAAGCCTGTATCCGGCAGAAACTCTCTCATTCATGCCCGATGTGGCGGAGGCTGTCCTGGCAGAACCCGAGAAGTCGGGTATCGATTTTGATGCTCCTGTCTACGTTTTCCGGCAGCCGGACGGCGCATCGTTCGGCATTGTCATGAAGGTAGATAATAAGGAAAAAGTGGAAGCTTGGGTGGAATCTACCATTGGGATGCCGGGAAGCGCATCGGTGACTTTTGCGCATCTTGATGGTAACAGTCTTTGCGTCTACGAGAAAAACGGCTCGTCCGTATGGCAACAACCCGCCACTCCCGAAGCACAGTTCAACCAATCCGCTTCTTTCAAGAAGATGAAGGAAATGAAAGGAGACCTGCGCTATTATTGCAATACTTGGGAACTGATGAAAATGTATAGTATACGGGCTGTCAGCAGTCTGCCTCCCATCTATACCGAAACCGGTATTGTGGGAACTTGTAATTTCGATAACGGCGCTGCCTCAATAACGGCGGCCTTGGTAGCCAACACTCCCGAAGCTGAGGCGGCACTGACTGCCTTCAAGGCGGCGTTCCGTCCTTCCGAAGGGAAGTTCGTCGATTACCTGCCGGAGACCACCACGCTGTTTGCATCTGTATGCGGCAAAGGTACGGACTATTTTGATTATCTGACCAATATGCCCTATATGGGAAGTACGTTGATCAGTGGTCATCGTTTCTGGAAATCGATGATTGGAGCCATCGACGGTGAAGCGGTCATTGCCCTTACCGATATGTCGGACTATGGTTTCTCCTTCATTGCTTATGCCGATCTTGCGCCGGAGGTGACTGAAGCGCAGATGAAAGAAATACTATCCCGGAAGAGTTTGCACAAAATGTACTGGGGAGTTCAGGATCATCGCCTGTATCTGACGAACGACAAAGCGCTGGGCGAAAATGCTTTCAAGAAAGCTTCTCCTTCATTGCGCAAGGGCGAATACGGCAAATAACCGGACGGCAAGTCGGTATATATGTTAGCGGATTTTGCCAAAATCATGTCGAACCCTGCGTTGGAACAGGTAATGGCGCAGGCGGGCGACAAGGGTCCTCTGCAAATGTATGCCCTCCTGGCCGGTATGGAGTATGAACTGAACGGGGAATACGAAATGGTCATGAGAATAGGGTTGAAAGACAAGAAGGAAAATATACTGAGAGCAGTGACGGGATTCTTGATGAATTAATTAATAATTATAAAAAGCGGATAATATGAAAAAGAGATTTTATTTACTCGGTTTATTGGGATGTTTTATGATGGTAAGTTGCATACTTACAGCTTGTTCGGCCTCGGTAGAGAACACACCGGAGTCAGTAGCGGCTTTTGCTGTCAAGGCTTATCAGAAAGGTAATTTTGCTGATTTGAAGGAATATTCCACAGAAGATTTGCAAAAACAGTTGGAGAATGGAACGGAAGAGGAAAGGAAAGCTCTGACCAAACTGTTTGAAGGCGTGAAGGTGGAATTCGAACAAGTGTCCGACTATGCGGCGGACGGTTCCATAAAAAACGTGTCTTTCACTTTTAAAAGAGGCGATAGAAACAGTAATCTAAGGGTCAGAATGGTTAATGAAAACGGGAAGTGGCTGTTTGACGGAATGAAGTTTTAATTAACCTTATACGAAATATGCCCGTGTTGCATAATGAACTTAATTATTAAAATGGTATGAAAAAGATAAAGGTAGGTTTAATGACCTTTTGTGGCATCGTATTGTTGTCGGCATGCGGTGGAGGAGTGGTGAAGAAGGAGAAGAAATGTGATCGCGAGAAAATGGGACTTGCGGGAAAAGTGGAATCTCTCAAGGTTATTTCTGAGTCGGGAGAAGGAACCCTGTATGTCTTTAACGAGGCGGGCTATCTGCTTAGAAAGGCATCTGTGGAAGAGGGAATGGATATGGATACGGAAGAGAAACTGCTGGTTGAATATACTTACGGTGACGACGGCAAACTGGTGTCCATCAGCCGTTACAGCAACATGGACGGTTCTTTGGATACGAAAGAAGTGTATGACGGAAATGGCAATATGACGGCGTTGGAAAAATATAATAACGCTTATGACAACGGAAAAAGTGTGAGCAAGCTTTACAGTACCAAACATTTTGTTTATGATGAAAAGGGATTGTTGACAAAGAGCTATATGGATGATAATGAAAAAAATGCTACGGAATACAAATGTGATGCCGCAGGTAATGTGCTGGAACAAACGGATTACTTTATGGGTAAAGTCAGCCGGATTTTACGTTTCAGTTATAAATACGATGGTCGTGGAAACATTACGGAAGAATGTCAGTATACTCCTGAAATTCCCGGCGATAAAAAACCGGATACCGGAAAAGAGAAGGAAAAGAAGGAATATAAGTATGACAAGAATGATTTTATGCTGGAGCAGGTACAATCTTCTTATACGCATGACGGGAAAGAACATTATCTGAAACAGGAGCGTGTCTTCAAATATACTCCGGATGAACATCAAAATCCTGTTGAGGTGATTTCTTCCGTATGCACTTATCCCGAACCGCGGGCGCAAGATCAGGAAAAACGTTATGCCGACGGCATACCTGTAACAATGGAATATACTTATGATGAACAGGGTAACTGGACAAATCGGAAAAGAACGCAAGGAGAACAGGTGACTTTCGATTTCCGTACGATTACTTACTTTGAAAACTAAATTCAACTATTAATTTATATACTATGGAAGAAAAAGAAAAGAAACAAAAGTTTTTGCAATTACAATTTTGCATGTTGCTTTTAGCGCTTACGCTATTACCGGAGTTCAGTTTGACAGCTATTCTTGGATTGCCAGGTTTTGATATTCCGGTGTTTTGCTGCAAGTTAGTGGGGCTCATTGGAGCCGGACTGGTATTGTTCCGTTTTTATCAGTCGGCTCAGGCTTCTTCTACCTCTTTGCCTATGCCGTTTTTGGCTTCTGCTGCCGGCGGTATGTTGCTGGCTTTGATTACGATGTTCCCCGGAGTACCTACTTGGCTGGAATATATTGCGTTGATAGCACTGCTGGTTGCCCTGTATCTGGCTAAGGAGAGTGTAGGTGTTCAGTGGATATGTTGGGGAAGTCAGGGCGCTTACCTCATCCTTTTAGCAGTTTTGCTACATGTCTATAATGGTATTGGCGATTCATTACTGACGGGGCTGGCTGCATTGATCGGCCTTATCTTCTACTTTGTTGGGCTGGGTAAACTTAAGTCTATACTTGATGACAACGGAGTTCAAGGAGTATCTAAATTGAAGATAGCTGTGATATTGGGTATTGTAGCTGTTGTTATAGGCTTGTTGCCGCTGATTGGTGGTATTATTGGCGGTATTATCGCTATTATTGCCTTTATCTTCGAATTCATAGGCTATGGTTCCTTGCAAAAGTCGGCTACGGTGGGAAGTGAAGGACAGGCCGGTGCGGGAAAATTGCGTATCAGTATGATTATTATATTGGTAGGAATTGTTTTAGGTTTCATTCCGGGGATAGGTGGTACGATTCAGGCTTTCCTGTCGTTGGTAGCTCTGTGGCTTGTTTTCCAGGGATGGAAGAAGATACTTTTTGGTTTAGAAGAGGAAGTGGGAAAAAGTGCTGGAACAGTAATCCAATCTTAAATTCAAATAGATAAAATCATACGGTTGCTATAGATATTAAGACTGCCTCAAGTTGGATTATTTTGCTTATCTGCAAAATCCGGCTTGAAGCAGCCTTTGTTATATTCAAGAATGCAATCCCTATAGTAACTTAAACTCGTACCCTTCCTCCTTCAGGAAATCCAGCGCCCGCGGCAGGGCATATTGCAGGTTACCGTTATTCCAGGACTTCAGCGAATCATGGAAAGTGATGATGGACCCGTTCCGTGCATACCGCATCACATTGGCAAGTACTTGCGGACCACGCAACTTCTTACTGTAATCACGTGTCACCAAATCCCACATTACTATCTTATAGTGCCGTTTCAGGGTGAAATACTGTCCCCAGCGCATATGTCCGTGCGGCGGACGGAAGAGATCTGTTTTCATCACTTCATTCGCCTTGTCCGTGTTAGCAAGGTAATTATCGGACAGATATTCGAATCCGCGGATATGATTGAACGTATGGTTGCCGATGCGGTGGCCGCCATCCACTACCATTTGATATACATCGGGATGCTTGCGTATATTGTCTCCCACCATGAAGAAGGTGGCTTTGATGTTATGTTTATCCAATAGTTCAAGTACCCATGGGGTTACTTCGGGGATGGGGCCATCGTCAAAAGTCAGGTAAACGGATTTCTCGTTCGGATCCATTCGCCAGATGGCACCGGGATATAGTTTTCGGACAAACTCGGGAGGCTGTTCTATAAACACGGTTATTAGTAGTTAGCGATTAGTAGTTAGCGATTAATGATTAGTGATTAGTGATTAGCTGTGGAATGCCACAATTGCTAATCACTAATCACCATCCGCTAATCACTTTATTTCATACGGTCAACACACATCTGATACAATTCGTTTAGCTTGTTGTCGTATATCGGAGCCAGTTCGGAATTATACTTCTGCATGAGCTTCACTTCTGAACTGAGGATAGGCAGATGATAGTCGACGATTTCACGGCTGGACATAGCAAAGCGTTGGTCGTCCAGGCTCAGATACCAGGTGAGGTATTCCACAGCCTTGTCGGCAAGTGCCTTCATTATGCTATCAGCTTTCTCCGTTTCGCCCAGTTGATAGTATGCTTCTGCCATTTGTACGGCACCATTCTGCCAGTCGTACGGCACATTGTAGGCAGGAATCATCTTCTCTGCATAGTCCAATGCTTTCTTGGCCTTGTCATTCTTGCCTTCACGTATCAACTGACCTACGAGTTGTGAGAAGATACGCCGGTGAGAATAGCACATACGCATGGCGTTTTCATCAATATAGATGCCTTCCTTGTCGATGCCACCGAACTTGAACTTGTTCATCAGGTTGTCATACATCTTTTCGCTATCCAGTTTGATGCCTGTCTTGTCGGTATCGAACGGGGTGAAGCGATAGGTGAGACCTTCCTGTATGAAGTGGTTGCCCATGCCGAGGTGGTTCTCCGTACCTACGCTGACTGCCATGTAGATAGGACGTTCCCAATTGGCTTCTGCCAGCATTTCAAGCATCATCAGTTCGCTTTTATAAAGGGCGCGTTTGCCTTTCAGTGAGATGTGCATGTAATCGGGGATACTGTCGCCCGGTATCATCATGCCGCTGCGGCGTACAGCTTCCTTATCCACCTTCAGTACGATGCTGTCCGTAGGAATTACTTTGAGATCTTCGTTTTTGCTGCGTACCCAATATTTCAGGATGTTCTGCAATTCGTACGGGTTTTCACCGAACTCTTTCTTCACATTCACCAGAGCTTCCGGGTTGCCGTTCAGTGCCTGCTTTTCTGCTTCGGCATAGAGGGCGTCGATGCTCTTCTTATAATCGGCCTGTACAGGAATGTATTCATTGGTTCCTTCCACGTAATCCATACGGTCCCAAGTGATGGGCAATGACGGAGAATCGTAGGCAGGACGCTTCATCTGGTCGATATACCAATCTGTCTGTAAGTAACTGAGGTTACAAGTACGTGCATCCGTGCGGAATCCTTCTGTTTCCTGATTGTACCACAAGGGGAATGTATCATTATCACCGTTGGTGAAGATAATCGGATTGCCGGTTTCTTGCAAAGACATCAGATAGTTCTGACCGAAGTCACGTGCCAGGTAGCGGTCGCTGCGGTCGTGATCGTCCCATGTCTGGCTTGCCATCTGTATGGGAACGAACAGGCAGACAACGGATGCCAGTGTTGCGGCCGGAAGTTCCTTCATCTTGGCGTAGTGTTGCAACAGGCGGATAATACCTGCCACACCCATACCTATCCAAATGGCAAAGGCGTAGAATGATCCGGCGTATGCATAGTCGCGTTCACGCGGCTGGCTCGGTGTCTGATTCAAGTAGAGCACAATGGCGATACCCGTCATGAAGAACAGGAAGAACACTACCCAGAACTGTTGAATACCCTTCTGTCCGCGGTATGCCTGCCATAAAAGGCCGATGATACCGAGCAGCAAAGGCAGACAGTAGAAGACGTTGTGTCCCTTATTGTTTTGCAGTTCCTGCGGCAACAGACTTTGGTCGCCCACCAGGAAGTTGTCAATGAATGGGATACCTGTGATCCAGTTACCATGTTCTATTTCTCCGCTGCCTTGCAGGTCGTTCTGGCGTCCGGCGAAGTTCCACATGAAGTAGCGCCAGTACATCCAGTTGAGCTGGTAGGTGAAGAAGAACTTGATGTTTTCCCATTGTGTGGGCATGTTCACCATCACCATTTGTCCGCATTGATCATAGGGGATGTCTTCGCCCTTAATGTCTACCCAGGCTTGATATTCCCTGGCGTGCTGACTGCTGTACATACGCGGGAAAAGCATATTCTGCGCGTATTCGTATTCGATACGTCCGGGGATTTCGATATAGCTGTCCTTTTCATCGGGAGTGGCTTTTTCCTTGCGGATAAATTTGGTTCCGTTGTACGAGATACGCGGTTCGCAATAGCCATCTTTCACATCAAGGGCTACTTTGGAAGAGAATGCCTGTCCGTAGAATAACGGGCGGGTTCCGTATTGTTCACGGCCCAGATATTCACCCAGCGTGAAGATGTCTTCGGGTGAGTTCTGATCCATGGGTGTGTTGGCTGTAGAACGGATCACGATAATGGCGTAGGAAGAATATCCGATGACAATCATCATGGTACACAACAGCGACGTGTTCAGCGTGCGTGCAGAAACACGGTATTTTTCTTTCATGCTTGCCTGCACCTTCGGACTGAGGTAGAAGTACAGGAAAGCGATAACAATAATACCTATAATTACAGCGCTCGTTCCGTGTCCGTAGAAGGGAATGCCCAGCAAGGCAATCGTCAGTACGAAGGAGATGGACATCCGCATTTTGTTCTTTTCCGTGTAGCTTTCGTATATACCCCAGATAATGGAGGCTGCCAATACAATGATGTAAACCATTACACCGCTGTTGAAAGACATTCCTAGCGTATTCACGAAGAACAGTTCGAACCAGCCGCCTACTTTTACAATACCCGGTACCATGCCATAAAGTACGGCGGCAACCAGAATGCCCGAAGCGAGCAATGCCAGTAATGAACCTTTAGCATTTGCGTTGGGCGCTTTCTTGTAATAGTAAACCAGTACGATGGCGGGCAAGCAGAGCAAGTTCAGCAAGTGTACACCGATACTAAGTCCCGTCAGGTAAGCGATGAGGATAAGCCAGCGGTCGCTGTGAGGTTCGTTCGCCACATCCTCCCATTTCAGTATCAGCCAGAATACAACGGCTGTGAAAAGAGAAGAGAATGCGTAAACTTCACCTTCGACGGCACTGAACCAGAAGGTGTCACTGAATGTATATGCCAGCGCACCTACCAGACCGCTACCCATGATGGTAATCAGTTGTCCGCGGGTAATATTATTCTCATCTGTAACAACAAGTTTGCGCACCAGATGCGTGATGCTCCAGAACAGGAACAGGATACAAGCGCCACTCATCAGTGCACTCATATAGTTTACCATTTTGGCAACGGTGCTCGGGTCAGAAGCAAATTGTGAGAACAGGTTGGCTACCAGCATGAAGAAAGGTGCTCCGGGCGGGTGTCCTACTTCCAGTTTGTAGCCGGTAGTGATGAACTCCGGGCAGTCCCAAAAACTTGCAGTCGGCTCAATAGTCATGCAATAGACCGTGGCTGCAATGATGAAAGTAATCCAACCCACAAGGTTGTTTACGGTTCTGTACTGTTTCATTCGGAAAGAATTCGTTATGTTTTTTAAGTTATAGCTCTGTATTTTAGTATATACGGCCGCAAATATAGTGATTTAACTGCTAAATGCGTGGAGGTAAGGCATATTTATTAGGATAGGTTAAAAGATATACATTGATTTTTTGTAGAGAAAAGTTTCAAATATTATAGCTCTGATGTTTAATGTTCGCAATTGCAGCATCCACATTCGTCTCCATGTTTATGCTCTGCCAATATACGATGGGGCAGTGCTCCGTGCCCTAATAACTCTATCGGACAATTAAAGTTCCGTTCCAACCATTCTTCACTTATACCCGTGTCGGGATGATAATCCAGTGTTTCATTCACGCAGGCGATGGACTTCACTTGTTGTAGTACTGTGCCGATATCATGGCTGACAAGAATGATGGCGCAGTCGTGGTTAATCTCTGCCAATAGTTCGTAAAGGCGGGCTTCGAAACGCTTGTCGATATAGGTACTGGGTTCGTCTAGGACAACGAGTTGAGGATCGGAGATGATGGCACGCCCCAGCAAAGCACGTTGCAATTGTCCGCCGCTTAGTGCACCGATGGCACGTTCTTCCAATCCTTCCAATCCCATGCGGGCAATCACTTGGCGGGCTTTCTCCCGATGTGCTGCGGTGAAGCGTGAAATAAGTGACTTTTGCGAGCTGAGTCCGGAAAGGATTACTTCTTCCACTGTAATGGGAAACTTACGATCTATACTGTTGTATTGTGGCAGATATCCCATTTTGAGTGCTCGTCCACCTCTATAAAGAATTTCCCCTCCCGTAGGTTTCAACAGACCGAGTATACATTTGATGAGAGTTGTTTTTCCGCCGCCATTAGGGCCGATGATGCCCAGAAAGTCCCTGTCGTAAACGGTGAGGTTTACGTTGCGTAATACCGTGCGGCTGTCATAGCCGGCACTGAGATTCTTTATTTCAATAAGAGGCGTACCCATTTGTTTACTGCTTGACGATGTCTTTAGTTCTTAACGACCAATTCCTTGGCAATGTTCAACATTTCTTCTTCCCAATCGTAAGAAAGCGGATTGATAGGGATTACCTTCGTTCCCGTCTGTTTGGCAATAATCTCTGCATTGCGACGGTCAAATTCAGGTTGCACGAAGATAACACGGACTTTCTCTTTTTTACAAGTGTCTATCAGATTCTTGAGGTGGGAGGGAGAAGGCTCTTTACCATTTTCTTCGATGGAAATCTGATGCAAGCCGTAGTCGCGGGCAAAGTAAGATAATGCCGGATGATAAATCATGAAAGCGCGGTCCGCATTGGGGGCCGACAGCATGTGACAAATAAGGCTATCGGTATGTTCAATCTGGTTGCAGAGACTTTGGTAACGCTCCATATAGACTTCTTCATTGCCTTTGTCGATGGCGCACAGTGCATTTACGATATTTCCGGCAATAATCTGTGCATTATAGGCAGAACTCCAAACGTGCGGTTCCACACCAAAAAGATGCTGATGCTCATCGTCTTGGATGGAATCGTGGGCGTGAGGTTCATCGGCATCGTGATGATGATGGGCGTGTGAGGAATCATAAATCAGGTCGATGCCTCGGGAAGTATCGAAGAATTGCAGGTGCGGAGCGTTATCCGTCAGCTTGTCCATCCAGGTTTGTTCAAAACCGATATAGCCGATCCGGAAGTAGGCTTTGCTCTTGGCAAGATCTACGAGTTGCTGGGGGGTAGGATCGTAGGTTTCCGGACTACTCCCTTTGGGAACCATGCTGATAACATTGAAGTTATCGCCTGCAATGGCTTCGGTGAAATAGCGTAATGGCTCAATAGTGACGGTGATGACGGGTTTATCGCCTTCACTCTTATTATTTTGGACGCTGCTGTTCTTGCAGGATGCGGCGAGCAAGGCAGCGAGGATGTATAGGAATGTTCGTTTCATTATTATATTTATGGTTTTTATAATTGATTACTCTTTATGGTTTCTCTTTCGTTGCCCTCAGTATCTCCCGCTTTCCCCCCGGAGGTCCCGGAAGGCGCTCCACACGGAAGCCCACAGCTTGCAACATACGGCGGATGACACCTTTGGCGCAATACGTCGTCAATATTCCCCCTGTATTTATATAAACGTAAAGAGAGCGAAATAATTGCTCGTTCCACATTTCTGGTTGCTTTTCAGGGGCGAAAGCATCGAAGTAAACGACGGAGGGGGAAAATGAAGAATTAACCACTCTTAATTCTTCATTAATCACTGTATTCGCATCTCCTTTTATCTTCCGCAGGGTGAAGTGCGGGGATATTTTTACATCTTCTTCCCACGGGGCGGTGTGCAGCTGCTTGAACAGCGGGTTATTGCTATATCCTAGTGCATCGACTTCTTCCCAGGCAAGGGGATAGAGCTCGATACCGGTATAATGTACGGGACGCGCATCCTGTTCGGCAACTTCCAATGTGAGCAAGGCATTCAGTCCGGTGCCGAAGCCTATCTCAAGAACGTGCGGTTGCGGTGCGGCAGAGGCTTTCAGGCCCATGTCGATAAAGATATGCTGCGACTCTGTACGCGCCCCTTTCACCGAATGATAATGTTCATCCAGTTCGGGCACAAACAGTGTTGCGCTTCCATCTTCCGTACGTTCTATAATTCGTTTCATAACTTAAAACATAGATATTACTCCCTGCAATGCCAGCAGCATCACGGCATACCGTATCAGCTTTCCGGCAAACATGGACGAAGTAGTCAGCCATACATTGCTGCGCATGAAACCCAGTGCAATGGCAATTACTTCGCCCACAAAGGGCAGGAATGCGAAAAAGCCCATCAATGCTCCTTTACCTTGAAGGAAAGTCTGCATCTTGTCTACTTTTTCTTTTTTTACTTTGAAATATTTCTCTATCCAGACTACGTTACCCAGACGCCCCATGTAGTAGCACGTCATACCGCCAATCGTATTACCCAACGTGGCGAAGAATACACACATCACCGGACTGAGCCCTACCTTTACCAGTGCTATCATCACCAGTTCCGAACTGAACGGAACGATGCTTCCTGCCAGTAAGGCGGAGATAAATAAACCGAGATAGCCCCAGTCTATCAAGAGTTGAACCAGTGAGTCTACAAAAGCATCCATACGTTAAATCCGAATAAGAGTATAAGCCCGGCAAGGGCACAAATGAAAAACACATTAGAAGCCCGACTGTTCGTCAGTACCACGAAATGTCCTGTCAGGATGCTGACGCCTATCAGCAGCAAGGGCAGGAGATGAAACGTTTGTGCCGGTTGCAACAGGATATAAACGAAGATGCAGAACGTCAGGAAAATAAGGAAATGCAGATAGCTGCGGGTACGTATCTTATCTTCGTAACCTGCCACCAGGCAGTGAACGGAGCTTACTATGAACAACAGGAACAAATAGCCCAATGTAGCGATTTCCCATAATGGGAAGTTCCATAAAGTAATGGGATGGAACGTCACCAGTTCGATGAACGGCTGATAGAATAATTCTATTTCACCATAGAAGTAGGCATGTCCAAACAGGAACCAATAGGGTAGTGTCCAACCGATCAGACCTCCGAAAAAGCTCTTAGGAGTGAGTGCCTGGAAACTGTATGCACCGATCCAGAAAAGGGGAATGAACAATGTCAGTTGCGGGAAGAACAGACTGCCCGTCCCGATAAACAGGAACGAGTAGAACATGGTGCCCGCCGGACGTGGATGTTGATAGCCCTTGAACAGGAAGAACAAGGATATCAGAAACGCTGTCGAGGCAATGTCTCCGGCATATAACTGGTGCATGGCAGGACAGACAGATATCAGCAGGAAGTAAATGGCTGTCTGCACGGATGCCCGCATACGGATAATGGCGAAGGTGTTGTTCAGCTCTATCAGGAAGTAACCGATTATACCGTAAAGCAGAAAGCTTAGGGGCGCACTTGCCCATGTCGGAATCCAATTGTTGTAGATGGTTTCCCACAATGGGTAATTGCTTTTCATCACTGGAATCTCGGGTAATAAGATGGAAGTCAGTACCCAGCAGAACAGTGATAGAAAGATAGCAGCGGGGAGGGTGAAGCGCCCCGCTGTAATCCGGTTCTGTAATCGTTTACTTCGTATCATATACTAACAATGTGGTAAGGTGATAATGTGGTAGAGTGATAACTTACCACATTATCACCTTACCACATTATCACTTTTTCTTTAGAGATCGAATCCGATGTCGCGGCGGAAATACTTCTTGTCGAAGTGGATCATATCCGCTACTTTATAACTTTTGGCAAGGGCTTCTTCCTTGGTTTCACCATACGAACATACGGCAATCACGCGTCCGCCGTTCGTTACCACTTGTCCGTCTTTCATTGCGGTTCCGGCATGGAAGAGGATGCTGTCCGTGGCTGCTTCAAATCCGGTCATCACTTTGCCCTTTTCGTAAGCTTCGGGGTATCCACCGCTGACAAGCATGACACAGGCGGCTGTCCGTGGGTCTATTACCAATGTCTTGGTGTCGAGGTTGACATCGCGTACACCTTCCAGAAGTTCTACAAAGTCGCTTTGTATACGCAACATGACGCTTTCTGTCTCCGGATCGCCCATACGGACGTTGTATTCTATCACCATCGGTTCGCCTTTCACACGGATCAGGCCGAGGAAGATGAAGCCTTTGTAAAGGATGTTTTCTTCCTGCAATCCGCGGATGGTAGGTTCGATGATGCGGGTGCGTACCTTTTCCATGAATACCTCATCGGCAAAGGGGACAGGAGTTACACTTCCCATGCCACCGGTATTCAGGCCTTTATCGCCTTCACCGATGCGTTTGTAATCTTTGGCAACAGGTAAAACCTTATAGTTCTTGCTGTCTGTCAGCACAAATACGGAGCACTCTATACCGCTGAGGAATTCTTCGATAACAACTGTGGCGCTGGCCTGACCAAACATACCGCCGAGCATTTCTTCCAGTTCCCGCTTGGCTTCTTCCAGTGTAGGGAGAATGAGTACACCTTTTCCGGCGCATAGACCGTCGGCTTTCAGCACGTAGGGAGCTTCGAGGGTTTCGAGGAAAGCAAGGCCTTCGTCCAGATTAGCAGCAGTGATGCTTTTGTAACGGGCGGTGGGAATACCGTGACGTTCCATGAAGCCTTTGGCGAATTCTTTGCTGCCTTCCAGTTGCGCACCTTTAGCTGTAGGGCCGATGATGGCAATATGTTGGGTGGAAGCATCTCCGGTAAAGCTGTCGTAGATACCTCCTACCAACGGATCTTCGGGACCTACCACGATCATGTCTATCTTTTGTTCTAAAGCGAAGGCTTTCAAGGCAGGGAAATCGGTTGCCTTGATGGATACGTTCTCGCCTACCGCACTGGTGCCGGCATTACCGGGGGCGATAAAAAGTTTCTCTACTTTCGGGCTTTGGGCTATTTTCCATGCCAGGGCATGCTCGCGGCCGCCGCTTCCTAATAATAATACTTTCATCTTTATATTTCTTTTAATTGTAATCACTTATTTCCTAAATACTCTTCAAAATACCGTGTTATCTTCTCATGCAAATGCACCCGGTCACGTCCCATGACATTATGCTTATGTGTGGGATAGATAAACAAGTCCGGATATGTGCGTGCATCCACACAAGCCTTTATGAACGAAAGTGTGTGTTGAGGCACACAAGTGTCGTCATGGTCGTCGTGAATCAGCAATAGATGCCCTTTCAGATTGCCGGCAAGGTTTTTCAGGTTGCACTTCTCGTAGCCTTCCGGATTGCTCTGCGGCGTATCCATATAGCGTTCTCCGTACATGATTTCATAATATCCCCAGTCAATGACCGGACCGCCTGCAACGCCTACCTTGAATATCTCGGGATAGCGGAGCAGCAATGCCGTAGTCATGTGTCCACCGAAACTCCATCCGTGCACGCCGATGCGGTCAGCGTCTACGTAAGGCAGGCTTCTCAGGAATTCGGCACCCTTCACCTGGTCTTTTCCTTCTTCGATGCCGAGGTTGCGGAAGGTGACGTTCTCAAATGCCAGCCCGCGGTTTTCACTGCCGCGATTGTCGAGGGTGAACATGATATAACCTTTGTTTGCCATGTAGATGTCCCAGCCACGTGCACCGTTCTGCCATCCGCTGGTAACCATCTGTGCGTGCGGGCCTCCGTAGACGTAGATGATGGCGGGATATTTCTTTGCCGGGTCGAAGTCTGCAGGTTTCACAAGGCGGTAGTAAAGGTCGGTCACGCCGTCGGCTGCCTTGATGGTGCCTGTTTCGATGCTGGGCATGGTGAAGCCTTCAAACGGATTTTTGGCTGTCAGCAGATTGATGCTTTTGCCGTTCTGAGTGGACATGAGGTTGATGCTGCGCGGCATTTCAGGGCTGGACCAAGTGTCGATGAGATAGTTGCCGCTGGCACTCAGTGTTCCGCGGTGTACGCCCTTGCCGTTGTCCAGCGGGGTAATCTTTCCGTTGTTTGCGTTCACCTTATATATATTGCTTTGCAGTGGTGACTCTTTGGTGGCGGTGAAGATGATTTCTTTCTTCTTTTCATTGAAACCGAGCACATCTTGCACAAGCCAGTTGCCTTGTGTCAGTTGCTTCACTTTGCAGCCTTGGCGATAGGTGCCTCCTGCTGCTGCGGAGTGCGTTTCGGGATAAGCCAGGGTTTTGGTATCAAACAGATACAGATGATTGTAACCATCGCGTTGGCTTTGGTAGATGAACTTGCTGCTGTCCCACGGCAGGAAAAGGATAGGGTGTTGCGGCTCCACATATTTGGGATGCTTCTCTTCCAGATAGAAGGTGTTTATCCGTTCGCCTGTCTCAGCGTTGTACTGGCAGAGTTGAGCATGGTTCTGGTCGCGGTTCAGCTCAATGAGATAGAGACTTTTGGCATCCGGTGCCCAACTGATATTGGTGAAGTAACGATCCGTGGGGTCGCCCGCGTTCAGATAGATGGTCTTCTGAGTTTCGGGGTTGTAGATGCCTATGGTTACCTTGTGGCTCGTCATGCCTGCCATTGGGTAGCGGACATTGTTCAGTTCGCCTACCCGTGTGGTGATGTCTACCAGTGGATATTGCGTCACCATGCTTTCGTCCATGCGGTAGAAGGCGAGCAGATTGCCTTGAGGGCTCCAGTAAGTTCCTTTGCTGATGCCGAACTCGTTGCGGTGTACGCTTTGTCCGCATACGATGCCGTCGGGTTCGCTGGTTATGGCGGTGTCGTTCACGAAAAGATTATTCTTGATAGTGTAGGCCACATTGCCGCTCGCGATATGATAATCTTTATTGGCACTCTCCTTCGGGAAATCCCGTTTGCTGATAATCTTGTCCGCTTCCCAGTCATAAACGGTGTAGCTTCCGGGCAGGGTGATGAGCATCTGCGTTCTATCAGCCCAAGGCAAGCTCACTTGACTCAGATGTCTCAGTTTGCCCAGCTTTTCCTGTTCCAGGGTCCGGTTGATTTTCTCGCGCGTCACGAGTAGAACTTCTTTTCCGGTTTTTGGGTTTATTGCCAGTAAGGAGTCTATTCCGGGCTTGATGCAGGTGTCTCCCCACCATTGCACTCCATAGAGGTTTTCAGCAAAGCGATAGGTTTCTCCGCCGGGGATCAGGTCTTCCAGCGTCGGTTTCTTTAAATCTTGTGCCATAACGTTTGTTGTGAAGAGAGTGGGTAACGCCAATAGCGCTATTCCCATCCATTTACTGATTATCTTCATGTTCATAGTCTTTTGTTTCATTCTCTTTTCTGAATCCTTTTATTTCTATTCTGCCCATCGGAGTGCTTTTCACTTGTATTGCGGCGCTCAGCTTTGCAAAGGCGGAGAAAAGTTCGTCGAATTGTTTCTCGTAACTGTCTCTGTCGGAAGTAACGTCTTCTTCCAGATATTCAATGCGTTCTCTTAGTTCATCAAGCTCCTTCTTGGGGGCGTGGGAGAGGAGATATTGACGCATGTGGACGAAGGCACGCATGATGTTGATGTTGACTTCGATGGCTTTGGGGCTCCGGAGGATGCCGGAAAGCATGGCGACACCTTGTTCGGTGAAGGCGAAAGGGGCGTAGCGAAACCAATCGTTTGATAAGGTTCCATTTTGGAACCTTATATTGGATATCAATGACTTAGCTTCATATTCAGTGAGTCTAAACATGAAATCTTCCGGAAAACGTTCAATGTTACGTCTTACTTGTTCTTTTAGACGCTTTGTTTCTATCTCATACATCTCCGCTAAATCAAAGTCCAGCATCACCTTCTGACCTCTGATTTCGTATATCTTATTCTCTACAATAATTAGATCATCCATTTATGCCTTGTTCTTTTAAGGTCGCAAATTGCGACCTTATATTGTCTACCAATAAGTTATCTTCTACTTCCTAGTCTGAACTCCCACTTTGAAATATCAAGCTGATACTCGTAACTTATCTCTTTTATGTCTTGTAAGTTTAAGGTGCCAATTTGGAACCTTATACTGTTTATCAGCAACTTACTCCCCGTCTTCCCTCTTTCTCGGCTTAAACTCCCTTTTCGGCTTAAACTCCCCGCTTCCTCCCGGACGGCGTTCCCTGTCGAACGGTTTCCGTTCTCTGTCTCCATCCTTGCGGAATTCCCTTGGCTTGAACTCACCTCTCGGTCTGTCTTCTCTCGAACCAAACTCACGGGGTTTGCTGTCTCTCGGTCTGAACTCTCTCGGTCTGTCGTCTCTCGATTTGAACTCGCCCGGTTTGCGCGGTTCTCTTGGTTTGAAATCCCGTCCTTCTCCCCTCGGTTTGAATTCCCTCGGTTCTCTTGACTTGAAGCCGGATTCTCCGTTTTCGTCTCCCTCTTCGCCTTCACCTTCCTGTTTCTTGAATTCCTTGTATTTACCGTCGAAAATCTCGTATTTACGGAATTCACATTCCAGTGCACCGTTGAACAGAGGTATTTTGGCAGTCGGTTTCAGTCCTATCTGGTCGAAGCACTCTTCACGATAAGAGAGCACCCATGCCGTGTTTCCGGTGAAAGCGTGTTTCAGACGCTCGCCTATCATCTGATACAGTCCCAGCAGATTATTGGTAGAAATACGTTCCCCATAAGGCGGGTTGGTGATAATCATGGACTTTTCCGCCGGCTGTTCAAACTGCTGGAAGGGCTGCAACTTCAAGACAATGTCTTTCGATACACCTGCTGCCTTGATGTTGTGCGTTGCTATTTCGTTGGCCTGCGGATTATTGTCGTATCCGTATATCTTATGTGTAAACTCACATTCCTGACTGTCATCGTTGTAAATCGTATCGAATAAATCCTGGTCGAAATCATTCCACTTCTCAAAAGCAAATTCCTTACGGAATACTCCCGGAGCAATGTTACGTGCAATCAGTGCCGCCTCAATGGGGATGGTACCCGAACCACACATCGGATCAATCAAGTCACATTCTCCTTTCCAGCCCGTCATGAGGATCATTCCGGCAGCCAGAACTTCGTTCAACGGAGCCTCTACCGCTTCCTGGCGATAACCGCGGCGGTGTAGTGACTCACCCGATGAGTCGAGCGAAAGCGTACACGTGGTTTGTGCAATGTGTATATTCAGCAGTACATCCGGGCGGTTGATTCGTACGGACGGACGTTTGTTGAATTTCTCGCGGAAATAATCTACAATGGCATCTTTTACTTTATAAGATACAAACTTGGAGTGACGGAATTCTTCGCTGAACACAACGGCATCTACAGCAAATGTTTTCTCCACATTCAGGATGTTTTCCCAGCTGATAGCTTTGATTTGTTCATAGACTTCATCAGCATCTTTGGCAGTGAAGTTCTTGATCGGTTTCAGGATACGGATTGCTGTGCGCAAGCAGAAATTTGCCTTGTACATCATTTCCTTGTCTCCACTGAAAGACACCATGCGTCGGCCTATTTCTATGTCGTTTGCCCCTAATGCAGTCAGTTCTTGCGCCAGTACTTCTTCCAGACCTTGAAAGGTTTTGGCGATCATTTGAAATTGTTCGTTCATCTATTTATTACTGTTTGACTATTCTGTTTTTTATATTAATTCTCTCTATTATCGGCAGATTATTGCATCTATATATCCTACGTGTGGCATCTATATATCCTGCGTGCGGCATCTGTACACCCTGGAACTCGGCTGTTGTTGATTCATTTTTTCGCCTTGGTTTGTACGATCCTTGCCCCTGCCGGCACATTCTCTGTTACCCAAATGTTACCGCCCACCGTGGCGCCCTGTCCGATAGTGATGCGTCCCAGGATGGTGGCATTTGAATAGACGATGACATTGTCTTCCAGTATCGGGTGGCGTGGGATGCCCTTGATCGGTTTACCGTCCGCATCCAATGGAAAGCTCTTGGCACCCAGAGTTACGCCTTGATACAACTTCACGTTATTTCCGATGACGCACGTCTCCCCAATTACAACACCCGTTCCGTGGTCTATGGTGAAGTGGCTGCCGATGGCGGCACCCGGGTGAATATCGATTCCTGTTTCGCTGTGGGCCATTTCAGTGATGATACGCGGAATAAGGGGCACACCGAGTTTCAGTAACTCATGCGCAATGCGGTAATTGCTGATGGCACGTATGGCGGGATAACAACTGATTACTTCTCCGAAACTGTGTGCTGCCGGATCTCCATTGTAGGCGGCTGCCACATCAGTGGCCAGTACACGGCGCATTCCCGGCAAATTGCTGATGAATTTAGCGGCAATCAGTGCCGCTTCTTCACGCTGAAGTTCAGTGCAGCAGGTACATTCTCCGTTTCCGGTGAAGCAAAGACCTGCAAGTACCTGACCGGTCAGCAAGTCGAACAAGCGTTCGATGTTTACGCCGATGTGATATTTGATGGTGCGGCTGTTGACTGTGGAATTACCAAAATAACCGGGGAAGAGGATGGCACGCGATAGCTCTACAATATCTTGCAGTGCCCTAGCCGAAGGCAATGGAGTGCCGTCCGTGTGCTGATGAAACAGTCCTTTGTAAGATGAGCTTTCCGATAGTTCATCGACTGCCTGTGTCAAAATGTGAGTAAAGTTCAATGGACTCATTGGGATATCCTTTTTATAATAAGGTGGGTACAAAGGTAACTATTCTCAGCGAAAATCCCTCATTTGTAGTATGAAAATCCCACAAATATGGTATTTCCTATGAACCGTTAACCCTCTATCTTTGTCATTTAGAAAGAAGAGTATAATTTAAAACCCAATATGTTATGAAAAAGATAGCAAAACAGCTCACGGATCTGGTGGGCAACACTCCCCTGATGGAGCTGAGTAATTACAATAAATCAAAGGGGCTGAAAGCCCGTCTGATCGTGAAACTGGAGTCATTCAATCCTGCCGGAAGCGTGAAAGACCGCGTGGCACTGGCAATGATTGAAGATGCCGAGACTTCCGGTTTGCTGAAACCCGGAGCGACTATCATAGAACCTACCAGTGGAAACACCGGAATAGGACTTGCATTTGTAGCCGCTTCAAAAGGTTATAAGTTGATTCTCACCATGCCCGATACCATGAGCGTTGAGCGTCGCAACTTACTGAAAGCCTTGGGTGCCGAATTGGTGCTTACGCCCGGTGCCAATGGTATGAAAGGAGCTATTGCCCGTGCTGAAGAACTGAAAGCAGCTACACCCGGTGCAGTGATTCTTCAGCAGTTTGACAACCCCGCAAATCCTGCCATGCACGAACGTACTACAGGACAGGAAATCTGGCGGGATACGGAAGGTCATGTTGATATTTTTGTTGCCGGTGTAGGGACTGGCGGAACGGTAAGTGGAGTAGGCGCTGCCCTGAAAAAACATAATCCGGCTGTAAAGGTGGTAGCGGTAGAGCCGACCGACTCTCCTGTACTTTCGGGAGGTGCTCCGGGAGCACATAAGATACAAGGTATCGGTGCCGGTTTTGTTCCCAAGAACTACAATCCGGCAGTAGTGGATGAAATATTGCAGGTAACAAATGACGATGCTATCCGTACAGGACGCGAGTTGGCGCAGAAAGAAGGCTTGCTGGTAGGTATATCTTCCGGGGCGGCAGTCAGTGCAGCCACTCGTCTGGCACTTCTTCCGGAGAATGAGGGGAAAACTATTGTTGCATTATTGCCGGATACAGGCGAACGGTATCTCTCAACGTTGCTATATGCATTTGATGAATACCCGCTGTAGAATATAACTTAATTTAGGGTTCGCAGGCGGAAATATGTTCATTCCCGGAAAGTAATGAGCTAAATGATAATTTAGGGACGGCAGGCTGAAAGCCTGATATTATATAGCGTAGGGCATCGCCCTACGTATTGATTACGCTCTCTATCTTAAGCCCTGAAGGGGCGCAATAAAGATGTTATACCCGGTTTCGCCCTTTATTCCCTTCGGTCATGACACCTTTCTTATTTATACATTAAAGTACGTTCAGGGCTCCTGTAGTGGGGAGATGCTATTACGTAGGGCGATGCCCTACGCTATATAATATCAGGCTTTCAGCCTGCACACGATAAATCCCCATTTAATTCATAACCGTATAGAAAGGATTCAAATGACAAGCAGTACTATCCCGTCATCCAGCTCGTTTGTTCTCCATATTTACTTCCATTAGTTGAATTTATTTGTCAGTTATCGTTTTGTACGGAGATATGGGATAATGATGTCTGGATCGAGTATTTCTCCATCGTGTGGTGCTTGATGAAAAAGAATGCAAGGAATCCTTGTTGGGGAAATACAAATAGAAAGCGCATGTGGATAATAAAAAGAATATTGCATAGTAATACTCTTGTAAAAGACTCAAAATACCTGTTTAAGGTGAATTTTTAATCAAATAGACTTTTTGGAAACGAACGGAATATACCGGAAAATAGCGGATAAAACCTTTTTCAGAGGAAACTTACGCTCATATTTCGGGCAAAATTACCTTTTATCCGGTAGGGCTACACCCTTTCGGGCAAATGGTGTAGCCCTTTTAGCCGCAACCT
>NZ_CBVI010000009.1 GCF_000513195.1 Bacteroides timonensis
CCTTCCTATATTTAGATCCGTTTCCGCTGCGGGGAACGGCAGTTTCCCCTAATGAAAACGCTCGTTTCCCTTAGTGGGAACGGCAGTTTCTTTTAGTGGAAACGCCAGTTTCCTACAGGAGGGAAACTCTAATTAATTAGTTATAAAGCTATTAAATGCACCTTTCTGGAGTCATTAAGAATAATACAAAAATGCATGGCAAAGCAGTAAATTGCCGGAGAAGGGGGGATAACTGCCGGACAAGAAGTGATATAAAGAAAAGTCGTAACAATGCAGAAAAGACTTTTCTTTGTGCTTATCTTCTTTCCTTAAACGTCATCCCGAATAAAAAAACAAGCGGAGCGTTATGTTTTTGTTTCTGTCACTGGAACGAAGTTGTGTATCGGGATAGTAACTACTCTGAGGTGATTTCACTCGGCCGCAGCCCGAAGGACCTGCACGTCATCTTCTCTACCCTGACTTCCCACACTTTCACGTTGCGCACGGCGGGTTCGCTGTATTTGAATTCGTAATCGACGTATTGCTGCATGACGATGTCGAGTATGCTCCGTTTTTCATCCATGTCTTCGATGAAGCGGACATTGCCCCGGCACATCACGCTACGCGACTTCATGCTGTAGCTGCATGCCACCTGCCGGTGCATATACACCAGTTCGTGCCCTTCGCAGAAGGTGATGCAGACGTGCGGATGGCGTTCCGCCATCGCCACTTTGCCGCCTTCGGGACCGGAGTGCAGATAGATGACTCCGTTCCGGTAGGCGAAATTCATGGGGACCACGTAGGGGTTGCCCTCCAGGTCGGTGATGCCCACCATGCAGTAGGGGCATTTGCGGATGATTGCTTCAATCTCCGCCGCTTCGGTGATTGCGATTGTCTTCATAAAGCTGAATGGTTGTTTTTATTCCATCAACGCAAAGTCCAACTGTTTCTTTTCCAGATTGGCCCGTGCCACCTTAATCGTAATTGCATCGCCCAAACTGTAGGTACGGTGCTTACGGCGTCCGCGTAGGCAGTAGTTCTTCTCATCGAACTCGTAATAGTCATCGCCAAGATCGCGGATAGGTATCATGCCTTCGCATTTGTTTTCGTTCAGTTCAACGTACAGCCCCCATTCCGTAACACCGGAAATAACACCATCGAACACTTGTCCCAGACGCTCCGTCATAAATTCTACTTGCTTGTATTTGATGGAAGCACGTTCAGCGTTGGCAGCAATTTGTTCCATATTGCTGGAGTGGTCGCAGAGGTCTTCGTATTTAGTCTCGGAAACACTGCGTCCGCCATTCAGATATTTCGTCAGCAAGCGGTGTACCATCATGTCCGGGAAACGGCGGATGGGTGAGGTGAAATGCGTATAGTATTCGAATGCCAATCCATAATGTCCAATGTTGTGCGTGGAATAACGCGCTTTTTGCATGGCACGGATGGATACGGTTTCAATAAGGTTTTCCTCCTTCTTGCCCTGAATGTCGTCCAACAAGTGGTTGATGGATTTGGAAACATCTGTCTTGGTCCCACCGGTACGTATCTTGTAGCCGAAGCGGGCGATGAATTGTGCCAGGTTATCCAGTTTCTCCGGGTCCGGAAGGTCGTGGATACGGTAAGGGAATACCTTGGCCTTCTTGTTTTTCGGTACGCGACCGATTTTTTCTGCTACGGTGCGGTTGGCAAGCAACATGAATTCTTCCACCAGCTTGTTGGCATCTTTGGAAACTTTGAAGTAGACGCTGATAGGTTTCCCTTTTTCGTCTATCTCAAACTTCACTTCGTAACGGTCGAAGTTGATGGCTCCGGCTACGAAACGCTTTTGACGTAGCGCCTTGGCAATGGTATCCAGCATGAGGATTTCTTCTTTGAAGTCTCCTTCTTTCGTTTCAATTACTTGCTGTGCTTCCTCGTAAGTAAAGCGGCGGTCGGACTTGATTACTGTATGTACTACGCGCGAGTCTTTCACATCTCCCTTTTCGTTGATGTTGAAGATAACGGAGTATGCCAGCTTTTCTTCGTCGGGACGTAGGGAGCAGATGAAGTTGCAAAGACGTTCGGGAAGCATCGGGATGGTACGGTCTACAAGATACACGGATGTAGCGCGTTTTTCGGCTTCCTTGTCGATGATGCTGCCTTCGGTTACGTAGTGGGTAACGTCTGCAATGTGCACGCCTACTTCCCACAAGCCATCTTTCAGTTTGCGGATGGAGAGAGCATCATCAAAGTCTTTGGCATCCTTCGGGTCGATGGTGAAGGTAGTCACATTTCGGAAGTCCTCGCGTTTGGCAATTTCTTCATCGGATATTTCGGCGGGGATTTTATCCGCAGCTTTTTCTACAGAAGAGGGGTAGACATAAGGCAGTCCGAATTCGGCAAGGATGGCGTGCATCTCGGTGGTGTTGTCGCCCGCTTTGCCCAGGATGTCGATGACTTGCCCGATGGGGTTTTTCGCCTTGTCGGGCCATTCCACTACTTTCACGATGGCTTTATCTCCCGTCTTTCCACCTTTCAGCTTTTCTTTGGGGATGAAGATGTCATTGGCGAGCGTACGGTTTTCCGTCACCAGGAAGGCGTATGAACTGCCTACTTCCAGTGTACCTACGAAGGTGTCGTTGGCACGCTCCAGCACTTCTATCACTTCTCCTTCGGCTTCGCACCCGCGGCGTTTGGCGTAGAAGGAGATGCGTACTTTATCATTGTTCATGGCGTGTGCCGAATTACGCTCGGCCACGAATATCGGGTCACCTCCACCTTCGGGAATGAAGGAATTCTTTCCATTACTCTTGCGCTGGAAAGTGCCTGTCATTTCCACACCATGATTGTTCAGTTTATATTTGCTTTTCTCTACTTCGGTGATGTAATCATCCAGTAGCATATCGCTTAGAATATCCCTACACAGCATCTTCAGAGGATGCGTGGTAAGGTGGAGTTGTTCGAATATGTATTTCAGGGACAGTACCTCGTCGGGTTTCGAATGGAAAAAATCCATAAGGGCAGAAATGAGTTCTTTCTTCTTCATTCGCTTGCCGGCTTTTTTTTCTTTGTTTTTGGCCATAATATATTGATTATTGAATGGATTGCATATGATAGATACAAAGAAAACAATTTTTTTGCGAATTTGCTTTGTTTCTGTCTTGAAAAGAATGGGGATGTAGGCAAAAAAGATGTAATTAGCCTGAATAATTCATAGGAGTTAGAAGAGGTAAAGGAGTTAGAGGAGCTACAATGAATAATGTAGGTTAGGTAGTTAATTAATAACCATGCAAATAAACAAATAATAATTGAGAAATACAAAATGGCTTTTATTTTATATCTTTGCACCATTATTGTTTTAATAATCAGTATAGAATGAGCGTAGAAGTTGCTTCTCTGTCCCGGGAGAAGGAAATATACAAAGTGACGATTATCGGTAGTATTGCTAATTTTGCGCTACTTGCCTTTAAGTTTGTGGCAGGTATTCTAGGCCATAGCGCTGCTATGTTGGCGGATGCGGTTCATTCTTTATCTGATTTTGTGACGGATGTCATTGTTCTCGTGTTTGTCCGTATTTCCAATAAACCTCAGGATAAAGATCATGATTATGGACATGGGAAGTATGAAACGTTAGCCACTGCCATTATTGGAATTCTATTATTATTGGTGGGGTTCGGTATTTTGTGGAACGGTGCTTTTTCTATTTGGGCTTTTATGAAAGGAGAACAGCTGGAAGCACCTGGAATGGTGGCCCTGATAGCTGCTCTTGTTTCTATCTTGCTGAAGGAGATATTATATCAATATACAGTTATTAAGGGAAAGAGTCTGAATTCACAGGCAGTAGTAGCCAATGCCTGGCACCATCGGAGTGACGCTTTTTCGTCTATAGGAACGGCTGTGGGTATCGGAGGCGCAATCTTGTTGGGCGAACATTGGCGGGTACTCGATCCGATAGCCGCTGTGATTGTCAGTTTCTTTATAATGAAGGTAGCTATTCAGCTGTTGATTCCTTGTGTTGACGAGTTGCTTGAAAAGTCTTTGCCGGATGAAGTGGAGAAAGATATTGAGCAAGCATTGCTCTCTTTTCCCGGAGTCAGTGAGCCGCATCATCTCCGCACGAGGCGTATCGGTAGTTATTGCGCTATTGAAGTACATGTGCGTATGGATGGAGGGATTACATTGGAAGAAGCTCATACTACGGCTACGGCTATTGAACATAAATTAAAAACAATGCTTGGCGAAGGTACGCTGATTAATATTCATGTAGAACCCAAGAAGTAATGGAAAGTATATTAATAACAGGAGCCAGTGGATTTATCGGAAGTTTCATCGTGGAAGAAGCGTTGAAGCGGAAGTTCGGCGTGTGGGCGGGTATCCGTTCGAGCAGCAGCCGGGAATATCTGCGAAACCGTAAGATACACATTCTGGAACTGGATTTTGCACACCCCAATGAATTGCGTGCGCAGCTTTCCGGCCATAAGGGAACATATAATAAGTTCGATTATATCATCCATTGTGCCGGTGTCACCAAATGTGCCGACAAACGGGAGTTTGACCGGGTGAATTATTTGCAGACGAAATACTTTGTCGATACTCTTCGTGAACTGAATATGATACCAAAGCAATTTATCTATATCAGTACGCTGAGTGTGTTTGGCCCTGTTCATGAGAGAACTTATCAGCCGATTACGGAAGAAGACTCCCCTATGCCCAATACTGCTTACGGGTTGAGTAAACTTAAAGCGGAGCTTTACTTGCAAAGTATTCCCGCTTTTCCTTATGTCATCTATCGCCCCACGGGAGTGTACGGTCCGCGTGAAAAAGATTACTACCTGATGGCTAAGTCCATCAAGCAGCACACGGACTTTGCTGTTGGCTTTCGCCGGCAGGATCTGACGTTTGTTTATGTGAAAGATATTGTGCAGGCTGTATTCCTCGGTATTGAAAAACAGGCATGCCGACGTGCCTATTTCCTGGCAGACGGACAGGTGTACCGTAGTCGCGCTTTTTCCGACCTGATCCGAAAAGAATTGGGTAATCCGTTTGTAATTCGGATAGTATGCCCATTAATTATATTGAAAGTTGTATCTTTGCTCGCTGAATTTTGGGCGGTGCGTAGCAAGAAGCCCAGCACTCTCAATTCTGATAAGTATAACATAATGAAACAACGCAATTGGCAATGTGACATCAGCCCGGCTGTAAGAGAGTTGGGATTTGCACCTCAGTACAATCTGGAACAAGGTGTAAGGGAGACTATTGCCTGGTATAAGAACGAGGGATGGCTTTAGATTTATTTAAAAAGGTAGAAACCCGGAAGGGGTTATTTGCAGTTGAGAAGATAACACTTATATATAATTTGTTGACTTCGATTTTGATCTTGTTTCTTTTTCAGGAAATGGATCATCCGGTGCAGATGTTGATTGACCGTGCAATGATTGCGGGCATGACGTTTTTATTGATGTATCTTTACCGGCTGGCACCCTGTAAGTTTTCCGCCTTTGTGCGTATTGCTATCCAGATGTCCTTGCTTTCCTACTGGTATCCCGATACGTTTGAGTTCAACCGGATATTTCCGAATCTGGACCATGTGTTTGCTTCGGTGGAGCAGTGGATGTTCGGTGGTCAGCCGGCGGTATGGTTCTGCCTCCGTTTCCCGCATATGTGGGTGAGTGAGCCGTTCAATATGGGATACTTCTTCTACTATCCGATGATTTTGATTGTGGTAGTGTGGTACTTTATTTATCGTTTTGAACTTTTCGAGAAGTTATCGTTCGTGCTGGTCACTTCTTTCTTTATCTATTATCTGATTTATATCTTTGTTCCGGTGGCAGGTCCACAGTTCTATTTCCCGGCTATTGGTGATGATAATGTGGCGCAGGGTGTGTTTCCTTCTATCGGAGATTACTTCAATCATAACCAGGAACTACTGCCCGGGCCGGGATACGATCATGGATTCTTTTACAATCTGGTAGAGGGTTCACAGCAGATCGGTGAACGCCCTACAGCTGCTTTCCCCAGTTCGCATGTGGGAATTTCCACTATCCTAATGATTATGGCGTGGCGTGGTAGCCGCAGGTTGTTTGCTTGTCTGTTTCCCTTCTATGTACTGCTTTGCTGTGCCACGGTGTACATTCAGGCGCACTATTTGATTGATTCGATTGTAGGCTTTGTTTCAGCTTTCGGTCTGTATGTGGTGGTGACGTGGATGTTTAAGCGGTGGTTTGCACAGCCGATGTTCAAGTGAGTAACCATTTCCAGACAGGAAGGACTTCAATTTCCACTTCGCCTGCTTTGATTGTGTTTTCTTCATCATAAGTGATAATCAGCAGGCGATGGCACTCCAATACATTCTGTAATTTGATAAGTGCCTGTACTTCCCGCTCAAATGTCTCATCGGAGTGGTTTATCGTGTAGCTCACCTGAATGGCTGTATAGGTATCAGGTAGATAAAAGTCAACTTCAATGTTTTTGTTATAAAAGAACACGGCATCATCTATACCGTATTTACGTAATAGGCTGACAGCTACGAGATTTTCAAGTAAAGAGGTATTTGCATCTAAAAGTAGTAAGCTTAAAATGCCATTGTCGGCAAAATAATATTTTGGATTGGTTTCCCGTTCTACCAGTTTGTCGGCTATATTGCGTATCGGGAGTAAAAGACAAGCGTCTTTGGCATATTCCATATAATTTATAACCGTATTCTTTGCTATCTTAACTCCTGTGGATGCCAGAATGTTAGCCATGCGGGAGAAGGATACAGGTTGCTTTACACTTTCAGCTAATTTTCGGAAAAGAACTCTTAGGGCAAATGTGTTTTCAATGGAGTGTCGTGCAGCGATGTCTCCTAAATAGATTTTCTGATATACACTCGTCAGATAGTCGCGTTTGGCAGGCAGACTTGCTCCTTCGGGAAAGCCGCCGGATTTGAAGTAATCATTAAAGTAACGTTTGATTTCTGCACGGCTGTCTGTTGTAGAGAGTGAATGCTCGGTGAGATAAACGGTATTGGCATTGAGAAATTCTTTAAAATCATAAGGATATACGTAGATGGTGATGTATCTGCCGCCCAATGTTGTTGCTATATCCTGACTCAACATTTTAGCGTTGCTTCCGGTAATGTAAACTTTGTATTTGCTATCTGCCAGGCGTCTGGCAAATTTATCCCATCCATCAATATTCTGTATTTCGTCCAAGAAGAGCATTGGTCTTTTCTGCGACAGTTCAAAGTGTACTTCCAACAGTAGATTCAAGTCAGAGGCGGTTACGCCGATCAAACGTTCGTCCTCAAAGTTGATGTAGAGCATTTCATCCCAGGAATGGCCATTCGCCAGTAATTCTTGAATTCGTTGGTAAAGCATAAATGACTTACCGGCCCTACGTATTCCGACTAAGACATAATTACCAAATTCCTCAAACTGGAAATGACGTGAAATCACTTGCTGCTTGCTAACCTCTTTCCTGTTTTCAAGTAGTATTTCTTTTAGTGTTTCTTTCTTTAACATACTATATTGTTTTATTCATTGAACAAAAATAGGCGTTTTTTGTTCAATTAGCAAGACAATAACCGACTTGTTTCTCAAAGAACTTTTTCCGGTCGTCTTGCGTTGGCATCAGACAAGGTACTACGCTTTGGAGCGGTCTCTATCTCTATATTATGCAACTTACTCAAAGATAATCAAAAAGGGCTGACCTGTCAAATCGGAGGTCAGCCCTATCTCTGTCACAGGCTACGTAGTTTTAGCGGACAGTAATAGAAAGAATTAGTCTTTTACTTTGTTACGAGCACTTTCTTTCCTTCGAGGAAATAGACTCCTTCAACAAGACCATTTACTTGATTTTCTCCTTCAATTGCATCTACAGTACGAACGAGCATTCCAGTTGTGTTGTAGATGTTGATTGTCCGGTCTTTATCTGTGTGGATATAGATAATTCCATGTTTACTATATACCTTCAGCGATTCTGCATCTTTCTGTATCATGTCGCCTAAACCAGTTATGTCACCGTTTCCGCCGATGCTGTACATGCGTGGAGCAGATGCGCCACTGAATTCCAGCTTATTTACTACATAGGCTTCAAAAGGACGTATACTACGGCTATCGCGCTCAAACATGCTTCCTAATGTTTCATTGGTGTATTGCCAGTCTGAGTTCAGTGCATATACCTCTATATCCTGGGGCACGGTAGTAAACGTAGGCACCAAATCAAATGCTGGTCCTTCCGATTTCTCAAGGGTGGCAGGGGTTGCGGGAATATCTACTCCGTCGGCAGAGGCGGCGATGAATTGCACTTCTCCAGACACATTATAGTCTTCATCATACGTGTAGTTGTTGGGAACGGCAATGATGTAAGGCTTATGGGCTACGATGGCCGTGGCACTGCTGAAACCTTTGTCGGAATTCAATTCGCGGAGCCAGAACGGAGTTGCATTGGTCATGTCTGCACCGAACGGAGCCAGTTTTCGCGAGCCGAACATAACGGAAGTGACGTCGAATGGCAGTGCGATGCTTTCCCATCCTTTCGATTCGCCGCGCCCTGTTTCAAGACTGAAAGTTTTGCGGAACACAATCTTTTTGGCTTTGAATGCCATTTCGCAATTATACGTATAGCGGTCAGTGATATCAATGCTGTCTGCTATGCCGTCGCGAATGATATTATACCACTTGGCAGGTACTTCCGTGTTAGCGGTTACATACATCAGGCAGTTCTTGGCTGGTGAGAAGATATCATCCGCGATCTGGGTATCGTTATTCCAGTGGATCGCCAATAATTCGGTGGTGCCGCTGAAAGCGCCGGGCTGCACTGTCTTAATCCCTTTGCCCACTTTGATGGAACGCACATTCGGACAATTGTTGAAAGCTTTTCTGCCAATGAACTCTACATTATCTTTCAGTTCGATGCGGGTCAGTTTGGGGCTGCTGTAGAAGGCGCATTCACCGATTTCCTTTAGTCCGGTGCCAAAGCTGACACTTTCGAGGCTGTTAGAACTGCCTCCATAGCTTTCGCCATAACTGAAAGCGGTGTTGCCGATATACGTCAGGCTGTTAGGGAATGCCAACGACTTAATACCGGCTGAGCGGGTGAAGGCATAGCTGCAAATTGAGTCCAGTTCTTCAGCGAAAGATACTTCTGCTAATGCTGCGCAATCCTGGAAAGCATATTCACTGATTTTACGGGCCGGAATATGTATTTTAGCCAATTTTCCGCATGAGGCAAAGGCGTATTGTCCGATAGAGTCGGTCGTTGCCAATGTCACATCCTGCAGATTGTTGCAAGTGTTGAAGGCATAGGGAGCGATTGTTTTAGTGCCGCCTTCTTTCATGGTCACGGTGGTCAGGACGGCGTTCTGCGCGAAAGCGCTTTCGCCAATTCGGGTAGAACCGGCCCCTATGGCTACAGTGGCAAGTTCGTTGCAATAGCCGAATGCGCTTTCTCCGATATTGACCACAGTGGCCGGGATGGATACGGCTTTTAATTTGGTGCCGTAGAAGGCCCGGTCTTTAATGGTGGTCAATCCTTCAGGGAGATTTATTTCACTGATATTCGTATAATTGAATGCTTGAATACCGATGCTCTTTACATTAGGACCCAGTACAAACTTGGTTACATCCGAACGGTTATTGAAGGCATAGTCGGGAATGCTTTTCATGTTCAGGGTGAACTGTCCGATAGAGGTTTGGTAGAAAGCTTCCGGATGTATTTCCGTAACCTTTTCAGGAATGGTCAGGTCTTTCAGCGAGGTACAGTATGCAAAGCTGTATGCATCTAAAGTGGTCACATTCTCTCCAATAGTTACATTCGTCAGATTATCACAGGAGCTGAATGTATTTTGCGGTACCTTCGTAAGGCCTGAACCCAGTTTGGCACTTTTCAGCAGAGCGAACCCTGAGAATGTCCCTTCCGGAAGTTGGGTAATCCCATTTCCTATTGTGACGGATGCCAGTTTATTTTCCAGCCCTCTGAATGTTTCCTTCAAAGAAACAACTTTATCGGGAATAACCAAATCGGAGATGGCAGTTCCTTCGAACAGGTTATTTCCCAGTACGCGTGTATTGACCGGCAGTGTTATCGCTTTCAAGTTCCGGCAGTTTTGGAAGGCGTATCCGGCAATGCTGTCGATGCCGACTCCCAGCACGATGTTGCTCAAGGTGTCGCATTCGGCGAAAGCATATTCACCGATGCTTTTCACATTATTCGGGATGCTGATGCTTTTTAGTTTCTTGTCACCGGTGTTGTAGAAGGCATAAGCGCTTATTTCCGTGAGCTCGGCATTCAGTTGAATCTTACGCAGAGAGTCGCAGCCGCTGAAAGCATAACTGCCTATCTTGCGAATGCTGTTAGGCAGACCGATGGAGTCAAGAGCTGTACAGTTATTGAAAGTATTGGCCGGAATCTCTGTCAAGACAGTGTTGAATTTGACTTTCTTCAGTTGGGTGCAAGTATTGAAGACCTCTTCTCCGATAGTAGTGACCTTTGCGGGGAATGTAAATGAGCGTAAAGCGGTTGAGCTGAAAGCTGATCTTCCAATCTTAGTAACGTTTTCGCCTAATACGATTTCTTGCAGTTTACTCTTATTACTCAATAAGTTGTCGGGAATTTCTGTAACAGATACACCGAAGCTAATCTTTCGCATGTTTGCAAAACTGGAAGCGATATTGATAATTTCGGGAATGGTATTGTCTACCGTCACTTCACGTATACTGTCGCATTCTCCAAATGCATTATTTGCTATTTGGGTAATTTGCTTACCGAGAATAATGGAACGCAAGCTATCGCAATTATAGAATGCCATTTCAGGAATTTGGGTTAACTTGCTGGGAAGCGTAAGTGTACGCAGACCGGCACCGTTAAAAGCAGAAGTTCCTAGGTTGGTTATAGTTTCTGGGAAGCTGAATGATGCCAAAGAGGTACATCCGCTAAAAGCGTTGTTACCGATTGTTTTTACCTTCTTTCCTAAGATTACTTTCGTGAGTTTTGCCTGCCCGCTGAATGCACTGTTGATTTCTTCGATTCCATCACCGAAAGTTACTGAGGTAATGTTAGGTGTGTCGCGGAAAGCTCCGGAGTAATCGGACACAATAGTCTTGAGGCTATCGCCAAGCACAACTGTTTTTAGGTTAGGACAGGAAGCGAAGGTACGTTCCCTTAAGGTCTTTAGTTTGTTTGGTATCGTAATGCTTTCCAATCCAGCTCCAATGAATGAGTATGCACCCAATGCCCGTAGGCTGTCAGGTAATTTAATATCTTTCAGCCCCGCACATCCGTTGAAAGCATAATCTTCTATGGTAGTTGCGGTATTAGGAATATTAATGCTGCTTAATTGAGCGCATCCGGCAAATGCACTACCTCCAATGGTTTTCACACTATCACCCAATATCACTGTAGTAAGATTAGTTTTTCCATTGAACAGGGCAGGAATTGTGGTAAGTTTCGGACTGAAATATACCTTTTCTATATTAGGACAGTTCTCAAAAACATTGTTATATGAATGTATGCTATTCACGCCTTTTCCCATGTTGACAATTCGGAGTTTCTCGCAATTGGCAAAAATTCTGTTGTCTAGGTATGCCAATGAATCGGGGAAAGCGATGCTATCCAGACTATTACAACCTATGAAAGCTTCTGGGTTAATTGCCTTTAAATTTTTAGGAAAGATAATCTCCTTTAAATTCGCACATCCGGCAAATGTACTATTGCCAATTGTTTTTAAAGAATCCGGCAAAGTGATATGCTCTAATGCTGCACATCCGTTGAAAGTGCCATTCAATTCTCTAAATCCTTTTCCTAAAGTGATATTTGCCAATTTGGCCTTTCCGCTGAATTGAGCATTAAGAGTGGTTAATCCATCACCGATAATCAGCGTTGTAATGTTGTTACATCCTTCGAATGCCGCTTCCTGATAGTAACCGCCGATATTGGTCACTCCATTTCCTATCTTTACCGTTTCCAGTGCCGTACATCCATTGAAGGTATATCGCTGAATGCTTTCCACTTTATCGGGGATTGCGATTTCTGTCAGGCTGCTGCAGTTCGTAAAAGCTTGTTCTCCGATGTTTTTCAAGCTGTCATTCAGAATTATGCCGTTCAGTTTACTACAATTATAGAATGCTGCCGCACCGATGGTACGGGTACTGTCGGGGAAGTTTATTGTAGTAAGGCTGGTACATCCATTGAAGGTGTTATCGCCGATCGTTCTTAATTCGTCCGGTAATGTAATCGTTTCCAATGCTGTACATCCGTTGAAGGTTCCGTGCAGCTCTTTGAAACCTTTTCCTAAAGTGATATTTGCCAGTTTGGCCTTTCCGCTGAATTGAGCACTAAGAGTGGTCAAGCCATCACCGATAATCAGCGTTGTAATGTTGTCACATCCTTCGAATGCCGCTTCCTGATAGTAGCCGCCGATATTGGTCACTCCATTTCCTATCTTTACCGTTTCCAGTGCCGTACATCCATCGAAGGTATGTCGCTGAATGCTTTCCACTTTATCGGGGATTGCAATTTCGGTAAGACTGCTACAGTTCGTAAAAGCATTTTCTCCGATGCTTTTCAAACTGTCATTCAGAGTGATGCCGTTGAGTTTGCTACAATTATAGAATGCCGTCGTACCGATGGTACGGGTACTGTCGGGGAAGTTTATTGTAGTAAGGCTGGTACATCCATTGAAGGTGTTATCGCCGATCGTTCTTAATTCGTCCGGTAATGTAATCGTTTCCAATGCCGTACATCTGCTGAAGGTTTCGTGCAGTTCCTGAAGATTCTTGCCCAAAGTGACGGAAGTAAGTTTCGTTTTTCCTGCGAATTGGTTATTTAGTTTTGTTATCCCGTCACCAATGACTAAAGTTGTAAGATTATCACATCCCTCGAAGACCGGAGTTTGATAATATCCACCAAGCGATGTTACTCCATTTCCTATTTTCACAGTTTCCAGTCCTGAACATCCTGTGAAGACATATCCATCTATAGTCTGCAGAAGTTCCGGAATAACAACTTCTTTCAGGCTTGTACATCCTTGGAATGAACTACCTTCAAGAGTACGGAGTGCAGAAGGCAATGCAATGCTTTCTAATGCGGGACAGTTTAGGAAAGCTTGGCTTCCGATGAAATTCACGCTTTCCGGTATGACGACTTGTTTCAGAGAAGGACTTTCCGCAAATGCAGAACTTTCTATTCGGGTGATACCAGTCGGCAGAATAATTGTCTCCAGAGTAGTGCTACTGTGGAAGAAAGAGTTTCCTACTGTATTGTTTTCTAAAATAGCTTCGCTTAAGTCCAGTGTCTTTAGTTCCGTTGCCTTGATTTTCAGAAAGTCTATATCCGTTTTATTGATTGAACCGGAAAGTTTTACGGAAATGACATTGGGGAGTTCAGCTTCCGGAATAAGCGTATTAATCGTGCCGGGAGTTGTTACGTTGTATTGGTGGCTGAATGCTCCGCTATAGGCTCTCAATGTTATTTCTTTGGTTCCATAATTTGTAGAAACAATAGCCTTTCCTTCAATATTGCCTTCAGTTGTGGAGGTCAAAGTCACAGGTATGGTGATTTTTTGCAAAGAGCTGATTGTTTGAGTGTAATCGCCTATGCTGAAAGGAGCTTCCGTTGTGATGCTGTTGATGGTGACAACTTCTGTTCCAATGTTTGTCAGATGTACTTCTTTTGTTATAGGGGTGTTAACAGTCACATTGCCGAAGTATATCTGGGAGTCGCATATAGGGCGTCCCACTCCTGCCACGACAAAGGCATCCGGAGTGATGAAAATGTTCCTGACTTGAGCTTCATCAAATCCGGCAGTGGTACCTCCATTTTTTTGGTATGACCATTTAATGGTGTGTACACCAGGGGCTAATTGATGAGTTACTTCTGAAAAATTGGCCATATCGGTTCCACCGATAGATTGAATTTCTCGACCATCTACATAGAAGTAAAGCCTGTCGGAATATTCACTGTTTACATACCATTCAAAAGATATTGTGGCATCAAATGTCAATTCAAACGTGGTACTAAACCATCCTTCCGAGTTATCATCCTTATTTGTACTTTGTACTTTTCCCCCACCTGCGCTCCATGCATTCGTTGTCGAATGTTGAAATGTTAATGGAAAAGAGCCTTCTTTCAGTGCATTTTCTGCAAATGTATCCGTCTCCTGTATTGCGGACATGCCTGCGTAGGCACTTACGCCTACGAGACACATTATTAATATATAACTTGCTATTTTTTTCATGATCGTTATCTATTTTAATTAATTACCGGGGTTTTCCATATCATCATCGCCCGGTATCGGGTTGATAGGAGTGGTGAACGTATAGGTACTGGTAACTACTGTACCCTTACTATTCGTGGCAAATGCTCGGATATAATAAGTCGTATTCTCTTGCAATTCGGTCATTTCGAATGTCAACAGATTATTGGTTGGGTCCTTCCATTCCTTAACATTGTCTGCTGCACCCGGGGTATTGTTTGTTTTACTCCAATAGAAGCCGGCTTTGGTTATGGTGAGATTACCGTTGCTATTGATGCGCGCGGTAGCTTTAGCGCTGTTCAGTGTGATTTCGTTTACAGACAAATCACCTATACTTGGTTCGTAGGTCGCTGTAGTGGTAAAAGAAGTCATACTGTTGTAGGCCAATCCGGCTTCGTTCTTAGAATATGCTCTTACATAATAGGTTACGCCCGGTTGCAATCCTGTCAAAGAGTGTGAGAAAGTGTTGCCATCTGTTGTGATGTCTTTATGAGTGTCACTGATAGTCGGTTCAGAATTTGTCTCACTCCAGCAAAAACCTTTCTGGCTGATGGTACCATTGTTCGTGCTATAAATAGTTGTGGACAATGTAGCACTTGTCGTAGTGACTGCTGTGATGTCCGTAGAATACATATTCGGAGGGGTTATGTTGGTTGTAGTGAATGTCTGCATTTCACTAAAACCTGTCCCTACGCTATTCTTCGCATAGGCCCACACATAATAAGTCTTTCCGAACGCCAGTCCGGTAATGGTAAGGTTGAACTGTTCGCCGGTTACGGGTTTTGAAGAATCCGTTTTCAAGTCGGGAGCTTTTCCCGTAGTGTTCCAGCAGAAACCTTTTTCTGTGATGACGGAATTACCATTATCATTGATGGAACTGAAAACGTATGCGGAGTTGATGGTAACTGAGTTTACCATAGGCATGGACAGGCTCGGTACATTCAATGCAATTGTAGTGAAATCAGAAGATGATGTATAACTGATTCCAGCTTCGTTCTTTGCAAACGCACGTACATAATAGCGTGTACCATTGGCTAATTTGGACAATTTATAACTGAATGTGGTGGTGTTGTCTTCCACCAATTGTTTGGAATCGTCAATGGTAGGGTTGCTATTGCTGGTGCTCCAACAGAATCCTTTTTCCGAAATTGTGCCGTTGTTGCTACTGGTAATTGTAGATGTGAGCGTGGCTCCGCTGTCAGTGACATCGCTCACGGCTATATGGTTCAGTGTCGGAGCTGATATACTGGTGGTAGTGAAGCTGACGCTTTCACTGTATCCGGTGGCTACTCCGTTGGTTGCATAGGCTCGTACATGATAAGTAGTTCCGAACTTCAGATCTTTTACTTGGAGTGAGAAAGTGTTTCCTTCTACAGGTTGCGAACTGTCTTCAATAGTCGGCTGATTCTTGGTACTGCTCCAGCAGAATCCTTTAGCTATAATATCAGAGTTGTTATTGCTGACGATAGAGCTGTTGAATACCGCGCTTGACGTCGTAATGTTGGCTTGCGGTATGGTGGGCATAGCCAGTTCGGGGGCGTCGAGCACTAACGTCTTGAAGTTTTCTGGTGCGGAATAGGAAACGCCTTTATCATTCTTTACATAAGCTACTACCCAATAAGGGGTTTGGTTGGCTTTCAGATCGGTAAGTACGAACGTGAAGTCTGTGCCTTCGATGGCGTGGGATTCGCAACCTGCGGCTCCAATCTCCGGATTCTGGCTGGTACTGCTCCAGCAGAATCCACGTTCGGTTATTGTACCGTTACCGGTGTTCGCTACCGATGCGGCCAATTGCGCGGTTGTTGTCGTGATGTTGTAAACCTTAGAAAGGGTTACTTCAGCTTTGGTTACGCTGGTGGTGGTAATGGTTATTTTATTTCCGTATCCGGTACCTTTTTCATTGATGGCATAACTGCGTACGTAGTAAGTAGTCCCCTCTTTCAATCCGGTGATTTCCGAGGCGAATATTTTGCTGTCATTAAGAGCTACCTCAACATTACCCTCACATGCTCCTAGCATAGGCGATGCATTGGTACTGCTCCAGCAGAAACCGCGGGTAGTGACTTTGGCTGTTCCTTCATCGGTAATTTCAGCGCTTACTACGGCGTAGTCACCTCTGACGTCAGCGTCTTCATAAGTGCGTACGGTAGGTTTTTCGGCATTGGCTGTTCTTAGTACGGTCTTTTCGCCATAGCCTACACTACCGGCATCATTCATGGCATAAGCGCGGACAGTATAATCTGTAGAAGCTTCCAGACCATCGATTGTAATGCTGAATTCTTTATTAGCCAGGCTTAGATCCGGCATTTCATTCTCGGGAATAGTTGCCATCAGGTCTGCCAGTGTGGGGTCTTTATCGGCTCCTTTGGCATAGCAAAAGCCACAAAGAGTGATAGATTCCGCCCCGATGGATACTATGGAACTTTGGACTGACAAACTTTGATTGTCAGCTTCGGAAATCATGGTTACTTTAGCCAGTTCAGGGGCGTTGTTTGCTGTGGTAGAGAATTGTAGTATATCTGCACTGATCACGGTGGTATTACCACAAGTGATGTAGATGCAGTAGAAGTAGTTGGTACCCGGTTCAAGACCTTCCAACTTTACCCGGCAAGTACCTGATGTGTTTTCAACGGGTACTTTCGTTACATTATTATCAGTGAATACTTTCTTTTCGAGCAATGCTTTTGTCTTAGAATAGGCAAATCCACATTCTGTTATGTCCAGCTCGTTTTTTCCGATGCTTCCCTGCAAGGTAGCTTCTTTACGGGTGATATCGCTTTGTGCTACCACTTCCAGAGTCATCTCCGGTGCTACCCATGTGGGTTCTGTGTCTTTCTCGCAACTGCCAATGATGAGTATTAGACAGCCGAGAAAAGCTGTGAGTTTTATAATTTGTTTCATGATGGTTGAATGTTTGATTCGTTAGAAAATGAGACCCACACCGGCAGTTACCTGGTGGTATTTAAAGTTGATGGTGTTGAAGCCGACGGAAAGGGCTATTCCTTTCAGGCGCAGGATAGCACCCAGTTCTGCAGCTACTCCTGTCGGGCTATGGTCGGTATTCTTATACCAGCTCTCATTGTCATCCGTATCGGCAAGCCATGCTAACGTACGGCTTCCGTAACCGGCACCTACATATCCGTAGAGTGGTTTGCTCAATCGGCGCAGATATCCTGCTGTAATGGTGAGCACTGACTTTTCTACTATTCCCGGCTTATAGATAATGGATTCTCCGGTGGAGGTGCGTTGGCTGTCATCGCATTCTCCCACTGTCTTTACGGAATTGAAGTCACTGCGGAAAGCGGCATAAAAACCGTTCTTGCGGGTAAAACCTAACATACCTCCGAAAGAGGTTTGTCCTCCTCCTCCAAAACCGGCTTGTGCCATCAGGATCATCTTGCGCGGTTCCTTGGGCTTAATGGTAGATTCCATGTGGAAAGTGGGGCGTACGGTCTCTCCGGCCGTCACTCTCAGTGTGGAGTCTATAGGGAAATAGTTTTGTTTTTCGATGCGTACCTTATATTCTTTTATAGCCATACGGTCGCTGCGATAAGGTGTTTTGCCTACCAATACACTGTCCAGATATACATTGGCGTCCTGTTCAGGCAAAGAGAAGATTTCCATATAGCCGAATTTAGGTTTCAACGCTACACTCTTGGTCACTGGCTCGTTACCTAACTGGATGACACCTGCATCGGGTTGATACATGGGGGCCTCTACCCGGTAGGTATGTTCGCCCTTGGGCATGGTTGCATTGAAAAGTCCGTTTTCTACGGGCACCAGTTCATCGTCGATATAGATGTTGGCAGTTGCGGGTTCCGGACGGAATACAAGGAATTGCATGTTGTTTTCTACCACAGGTTTGTCCTCCCTGTCTCCGGTATTGAGCACCATTTCATAAACAGTGGCTTTCTCAATAATTTCCGGATAGAAGTAGTTCCTCATAATGCCCAACTGATCGTGCAGGATAGAAATACGCCGTGCGCCGCGAGGGACATAGAGCCATATCTCTCCGGTTTTGTTTTCACGTGCGGTAATACCCAGGGCATCGGGCTCGAACATGAAGTCCTTTACGTTAGTTACAATGCGTATAAGAGCGCATATCTCTCCATTTTGGTCACGCTTGGGAGCGGTGACGCGAGCGGTTAGGTCGCTTTCCATACGTTGGAAAGAGGCCACACTGATTTTGCTTTGTTGCGCATGTAATTCTGTATCCATGATATTGGGCAGAATGAGTAGCAGCAGCATTAGATACTTGAATTGTTTGTGTACCATGACTGTGAATATTATTATGAGTTATTTGTTGTTTCGCTAAGAAGTAAATAATAGATAGTACTAACAACATATACTCATGACAGTGCATGTGTACATACATAATGTGTAATGTTGACCCATAAATTAAGTGTGTAAAATGTTGTTTAATATTCTTCGACACAAATATATATATAATTTTGTCCGGTTATTCTTTTTTTCATCCAAATAATTAAAAGATGTTAGTAAAATGTTTTATTTGTAACGGTTTTCCGTGACAACACTGTCTTATCCTACTATTTTACTGTTTCCTTGTTGTGAGATAAAAAACTGGAGAGGAAATTAGTGGTTTAATAAGTTGATCATGTGCCTGTATATTCTGCCGGATATATAGATTGGACATGCCGGATATATATATCGGACGTGCAGCATCTATATATCTTTAACGTTGGATATATAGATGCTACGTCTCCGTCTAAAGGGTATTATGGTTAGAAGTGGCTCAAATCTATCAGCCCGAAGTTCGGGTCTTTTTCCGGTTGCCACGTGCGGACGTGAATTACAGGTTCTTTGGGGTTATTCAAATCTACCATCAGGAACAGATAGCCCGTATCTCCGTAGCTGGACGAGAAGTAATCCTGCTTGATCTGAATGCCGTAGATTTCACCTCCTACGCCTGACTTACGAACTTGGTTGTCGGCAAAGCGGAGGTTGATGAATTCCGAACTACGGAAGATATGCTGTAATTTCTTCATGTATTCTGATTTTGTCTGGCGGGTATACTTTACGGCTTGCTTACTTATGGGCTGTCCCTCGTTGGCGACGGTATGCTTCAGTACTGAACCGGTGATAATCAAGGCGTCATCAGAGAATATGCTGTTGATATAATCGTAGCGCTTCAAGGCATAAGCCGTCTTATAACTTTCGAGGAAGTTGATAAGTACGTTGCGCACGGTATCGTTCCAAGATGTCTGGTTCATGATATCATCTACGGCAGGTTTGTTGAGGCCAAAGGATAGGCAGTCTATCTTGCCTTCCTTGTTCAGAGTGAACACTACATCTTCTACAAATGTACGTTGGTTGCTGAACTTGAAACTCATGGGCAGACTGCGGCAAGTTACTTCCCCATTGCACTCTAAGAATCTGAATTCCGGTTCGTTGATGATTTTGCCTTGTCCGTATTTGATGAGACGGTTGAACATATCGTATCCGCTTTCGGTACATAAGGATTGCATATCGGTGAAATTTCGTGTGCGAATAGCTTTTTCCACTTTCTTCATGGTGTCGTCGTAGGCTGCGGATTCCATGGTGGACAGATAATACATACCGCTGTTTGTGGTGGTGGCACTGTCTGACTCTGCCATTAAGGCTTCCTCGGTCTTCTCTTCGCCGGGTTTCGGCTCTTCCCCTTCCAGTTTCAAGGCGCAGTTGCGCATGGCTATGGGGTTGACGGTTCCCATCACTTCTGACAGTTCGTTGTCGATATTGGCTTCACCTTCAAACATATACTCGGTGCGCAGTTGCAGATTGCGGGCGTTGGCAAGTACGGGAAGTTCCACGATGCCTGTGCCGTCTTTGGCTGAGAAGATATTGGACCAGTCGCGACCGTCGAAATAAGTGTAATCGTAGTTGCGGGCGGGCTGTCCTTTGTAGAGCACTTTGAGATTGATGGTTTTCAGATCACCGTCCAGATGGGTGCTTTCCATGCTTACTTTCAGATTGGAGAAGATGTCGTTCATCTGTTTGGGAATCCAGGTGGTGAGTAAGAGGTCTTTGCCTTCCTCATCCTTCATGGTGAGGAAATTGCCGTCGGGATAGCTCTGCAGCAGGACGAGTGCCCAATAATAGTAGCGCAGGGCGTCGGCCACCTGGGCTTTCTTCTCGGCGCGGACGGCTTCCTGGGCAAAATCGAGTATCTTTGTCTTCCGTCCGTCGAAGATACGTTGTATTTCGGCTACTTTGATATAGCGCATGACGACGGCTTCCGGTTCGTTTTGTATCACGATGCGGCGGGTATTGTTCAGTGTGGCACGCGAGTAGGTGTTGATGACAGATTTGAACGTTTCGTCCACAGTTGCCTTGTCACCATCCGTTCCGCCTTCGGTCAGTTGCTCGAACTTGGAAGATACGTTGGTGGAGATCTGGCTGATGAGTGCTGCAAGTGCTTCATTATCGGCTTTCTTCAGGCTAGCGGCGTTTCCCGTACCCCAGATGTAGTCTTTGCTGGTTTGTATTTCTTCAATTGATTGTCCTTTAGCGGCAAGGGCAATAAATAAGAATGTAACGATGATAAATGCGCTCCTTTTCATGTTGTTGCTTTTCATGTTGTTTCAATTCTTTGCAAAAGTAGAAACTTTTTCTATAATATAACTCAGTTAGTCAGTTATTTTTTGTATTGATTGCGGGATATTTCTTCCGTAGAAAGTATTATCTTTGCACTCCATGACAAACAAACATTGAATGATGATGACAATTTTACGTTTTCTTTATCCTAACCCTGCTTCTGTGTCTGACAGCTTGCTCAAGCCCCGCCGATAAGATGTTGCTGAATTATGAACAATCTCTTTGCCATGCCGGTTCATTGGTATATGCCGGTGCGGTGTATAGTGCCCATGTCGCCGGTGTGATGGGTGTGCTTATCTGAAAGTTTTAAAAAATGAAGACAAAAGTGAAGGCGCTCAGGATTCTGCAAATAGTCTTGTAGAGTGAGTCTGATTCAGTCGTTACTTCATTATGGTTCGGTCGTTACCTCATTGCCATTCAGTCGTTACTTCATCCCTATTCAGTCGTTACCTTTTTATACCCCCTCTCAGAAGATGTTATGAGGCCGTTTTTCTTGTCCTTTGATTCATTTCCCGGAGAAAAGATTTTGCGTAAAAAAAAGTTATATTTGAACGCTGTGGGTGAATGTTGGATGTTTTTATATTTTATATTTGATAGTTGGATAGCGCTGAAATGATATTTCTCCGCCATTGTAGAGACCTTGAAAAACTAATATCCTTGTTTCTAGTGATTTACCTTTTTCTATTGTAGAGATGGAGCCACTTGCTATAATCTTGTTGAAATTTCCTTTTCTGTTCTTTGTAGAGAAAGCGTTTTTGTAATATATTGTTTTCTAGTTGATTAGGTAAATACGCGGTAGAGGGCCTTTTCTTGTATTCATTGCTTTTCCACCCTAACTTTGCAACATCGAATTTAAGACAAACAAAAGGCATAACTGTTGAGGCCTCACAGTAATAACCTTTAGTTTTTCTGACTGAGATGAAATAACATGAATCTATTTACAATTTACAATTTAAAATTATTATTATTATGGCATTTTTTAAGAAGAATCAACAGAAAATCAACAATTTATGGTATCCACATGCTATTACCGTAGGTAAACCGGTTGATACCGATCAGGTTGCTGCTCGTTTATCACAACTTTCCACTGTAACTCCGGGTGATTCCTATGCAGTGATGAAAAATCTGGGAGGTGTATTGGGCGACTATATGGCTCAAGGACGTACCGTAAAAATAGATGGCGTAGGTACATTCTATTATACGGCTGCTACTAATAAAAATGGGGTTGAGTCGGCCGACAAGGTGAGCGCCTCTCAGATTACCGGTGTTCGTGTTCGTTTTATTCCTGAAGTACGCCGCAATAGCAGCAAGAAGGTGACTACCCGTTCCATGGTAGATACCAATATCTTTTGGGAAGAGTGGGGTGGCAACTCTACTAACGGCTCAGCCGACGGTTCGGGAAATCAAGGCGGTTCCGGTGGTGGCAATCTAGATGAGAATCCGCTGGGCTAAGCGTTTCTGAGGCTTGCATTTGAAGCCTTTATTATTTTTCTTTCAGGCATGGACAACATGGGGCTTCGCTGACAATAAAAAGAAGTCAGTGTATTTATCCATACAGTCCGTGCCTGAAATGTATCATTACACAGGGAATAGAGTCCCCTCTATACTATCGAATATGCGGAACAATTCCTCTTTCGTCTCCGCCCGCAGCATAGCAATACGCGTTTCCCGGAAGTTAGGTATTCCTTTAAATAGCGGGCTTGCTGCCAAATGGCGACGTACATGCAGGATTCCTCTTCTTTCATCCAGCAGATTGACGCTGTCTTCCACTTCCTGGCGCAGCACACCCAGTTTCCACCCGGCACTTAGTGGTGGCAACTCCTCACCCGTTTCCAGATAATGCCTCACCTCCTTGAATATCCACGGGCGGCCAAAGCTGGCACGGCCTATCATGATGGCATCCACTCCATAAAGATCGAAACACTCCTTTGCCCTTTGGGGAGTGGTGACGTCGCCGTTGCCAATGATGGGGATATGCATATGCGGATTTTTCTTTACTTCACCGATAAGTGTCCAGTCAGCCTCACCGGTGTACATTTGTGCACGGGTACGACCATGTATGGTGAGTGCGGCAATGCCGCAATCCTGTAATTGCTCTGCCAGTTCCACGATAATCTTGTTGTTCGCATCCCAGCCCAGGCGGGTTTTTACGGTAACCGGTATCTTTACGGCATCTACCACGGCACGGGTAATTTCCAGCATCTTGGGAATATTCTGCAACATACCTGCACCGGCTCCCTTTCCCGCTACACGCTTCACGGGGCAGCCGAAGTTAATATCGAGAATATCCGGACGCGCCTCTTCTACGATGCGGGCGGCTTCCACCATTGTTTCGGTATCTTTGCCGTATATCTGTATGGCTACCGGTCGTTCCTCATCACTGATGTTCAGCTTCTGTTCGGTCTTGCTGACGGAGCGTATCAGGGCATCGGCAGATACGAATTCCGTGTACACCATGTCGGCACCGAACTTCTTGCACATCAACCGGAATGCAGGGTCGGTGACATCCTCCATCGGAGCTAAAAATATGGGGCGTTCGCCCAGGTCTATGTGGCCTATCTTCATGAATCGATTGAACTAAATGATTATTTCGCTGCAAAAATACGGAAAAAAGCCTACCTTTGTATCATTCATTTATTTAACTAATATGGAATTATGAAAAAAGGTTTGGTTTTAGTTGTGATGTGTGTAGCAATGTTGTTTGTTGCTGCACCTTCGGCTTCGGCACAAGCACCGAGTGATGAGTACAAGGCTACATTGGAAAAAATGCTGGAACTATCCGGTTCTATGGCATCGGCAAAGGCTATGGTGCCACAGATGATTTCTATGTTGAAACAACAGTCATCGGCATCGGCTTCTTTCTGGGACGGTTTTCAGAAGAAATGGGAAGGAAAGTTTGGCAGTAAGCTGGCAGAACTTTACGCTCCCGTTTATCAGAAATATCTGACTCTGGATGATTTGAAGAAAATTGTTGCTTTCTATGAATCGCCTGTCGGAAAGAAACTGGGTGCTTCTACTCCTGCCATGATGGCTGAGGGCATGCAAATAGGACAAAAGCTGGGAATGGAGATTGCCACCGAACTTCAACAGGAATTGCAGGCACAGGGAAAGTAAGTTAAAAGCTACGAGCTACGAGTTACAGGCTACAAGTGGCTGCGCTATGTTCCGAAAGGCACTCGTGGCTTGTAACTCGTAGCTCATAAATATATGATTTTATGGATTTAAAGGACTTTGAAATCATGGCCCCTGTCGGCTCGCGCGAATCACTTGCGGCAGCCATCCAGGCAGGTGCCGATTCCATCTATTTCGGTATTGAAAACCTGAATATGCGGGCCCGTTCGGCTAATACCTTCACTATTGAAGACCTTCGGGAAATAGCGCAGACGTGCGATGAGCACGGCATGAAGAGTTATCTTACCGTTAACACTATTATTTACGATCAGGACTTGGCATTGATGCGCACTATCGTAGATGCAGCCAAGTCGGCGGGTATCTCTGCGGTGATTGCGGCGGACGTAGCTGTGATGAGCTATGCGCGGCAGATCGGTCAGGAGGTACACCTCAGTACACAACTGAATATCTCGAATGTGGAGGCCCTGCGCTTCTACGCGCAATTTGCCGATGTTGTGGTGCTGGCACGCGAATTGAATCTGGAACAGGTAGCGGAGATTTATCGTCATATCTGTGAGGAGAATATCTGTGGTCCCGGCGGAAAGCCTATCCGCATCGAAATGTTCTGTCACGGTGCTCTCTGCATGGCAGTGTCGGGAAAATGCTATCTTTCTTTGCACGAGATGAACCACTCTGCCAACCGGGGTGCCTGCATGCAGGTGTGCCGTCGCTCTTACACGGTGCGTGATAAGGAGACGGATGTGGAACTGGATGTGGACAACCAATATATCATGTCTCCCAAAGACCTGAAGACCATCCACTTTATGAATAAGATGCTGGATGCAGGCGTGCGCGTGTTCAAGATAGAAGGACGTGCCCGTGGTCCGGAGTATGTCCGAACGGTAGTGGAATGTTACAAAGAAGCCATTCGTTCTTACCTGGACGACACATTTACAGATGAAAAGATAGCTGCATGGGATGAACGTCTGAAGACTGTATTCAATCGTGGTTTCTGGGATGGGTATTACCTTGGACAACGTCTCGGAGAATGGACGAAGAACTACGGATCGGCCGCTACGGAACGGAAGATATATGTAGGTAAGGGCATCAGATACTTCTCTAATATTGGTGTTGCCGAGTTCCTGGTAGAAGCTGCCGAACTGAATGTGGGAGACAAGTTGCTGATTACAGGTCCCACTACAGGAGCAGTATTCACTACGCTCGATGAAGCCCGTGTAGACCTGAAACCGGTGCAAACCGTGAAGAAAGGACAGCACTTCTCGATGAAAGCGGATAAAATACGTCCTAGTGACAAACTCTATAAGCTGGTTTCTACAGAAGAACTGAAGAAGTTCAAGGGACTGGATATTGAGAAAACACGTGGATGATACACTTTTGATACAGTTATATTGAATATGGAAAAGTATATCTATGAGTTAGAGATGAAGGTGCGCGATTACGAGTGTGATCTGCAAGGCATTGTGAATAATGCAAATTACCAGCACTATCTGGAGCATACCCGTCATGAGTTTCTGCTATCTACCGGTGTCAGTTTTGCGGGATTGCACGAACAGGGAGTCGACCCCGTAGTGGCCCGTATCAACATGGCGTTTAAAACTCCTCTGAAGAGCGGTGATGAGTTTATTTCCAAGCTCTACATGAAAAAAGAAGGCATCAAGTATGTTTTCTATCAGGATATTTTTCGGAAGAGTGATGATAAAGTAGTCATAAAAGCAACAGTCGAAACGGTGTGTCTGGTGAATGGACGACTGAGTGACAGTAAGCTTTTTGATGAGATATTTGAGGCATACCTCTAGCATGAACAACGACGAACGAATTTGCAGTATAGCCCTCACGCTTTGCCCCGGTATAGGACATATCGGGGCAAGGCGTTTAATAGACGGTATTGGAAGTGCCGCCGGAGTCTTTTCTCAACGTAAAGAACTACCTGAATTGCTACCTGGTGTGAGCCCTACTATAGTCACTGCCCTTGATAATCCTGCCGCTTTCCTGCGTGCCGAACATGAAATGGAGTTCGTGGAGAAGAATCGCCTCACTTGTCTGACTCTCAAAGATGAAGCTTATCCGTCCCGTTTGCGCGAGTGTGAAGACGCTCCGGTCGTCCTCTTCTTCAAAGGACATACCGATTTCAATCGTCTTCGCGTCATCAATATGGTCGGTACTCGTAATGCCACAGAGTATGGCAAGCAATTCTGTGTAGATTTCCTGCGTGATCTTTCTTCTCATTATCCTGATGTGCTGGTAGTCAGCGGTCTGGCTTATGGCATCGATATCCATGCCCATCGCGCTGCCCTGGCCAACAACCTTTCCACCGTGGCTGTCCTTGCTCACGGACTGGACCGTATCTATCCTTATGTTCATCGTAAAACTGCCATTGATATGTTGGCGAACGGTGGACTCCTTACCGAATTCCTCACCGAAACCAATCCCGACCGGCATAACTTTGTCAGTCGCAACCGCATTGTGGCTGGTATGACTGATGCAACCATCGTTGTGGAATCCGCCTCCAAAGGTGGTTCGCTGATTACGGCAGACCTTGCTGTAGACTATCATCGTGATTGTTTCGCTGTTCCCGGTCGTACCACCGATCCCTTGTCTATGGGCTGTAACCAACTGATACGTGATAATAAAGCCGTTCTCATCCAGTCTGCCGATGACTTTATGCTGGCGATGGGTTGGACTACAGAAGAGGAACCTGCCAAACATGAAGGCATTCAGCGTAGTCTCTTTCTTGAATTGACGGAGGAAGAAGAACTTGTGGTCGGCATCCTTACACGCTTGGGCGACCTGCATATCAACGTATTGGTAGTGGAATCCAATATTCCGGTGAACCGTATGACAGCTCTGCTTTTTGAACTGGAAATGAAGGGAGTGGTGCGTGCATTGGTGGGTGGAGTATATCATTTATTAACGTAAACCACCCCTTGGAATAATATTTTTTCATATCTTTGCTCTCACAACCAGTCATAATGCTATGAGGTACCTGTTCTTTTATATACTTTTATTTATTGGAGAACTGTCCGTAAGCGCACAGCACATGTTCTCCAGACAATTTCCATTCTTCAACCAACTCTCTTCCAATGAGATTTTCAGTATTCATCAGGATAGGGAAGGGTACTTCTGGATAGGTACCACGAATGGTCTGGCACGCTATGACGGCTATCAGTTAAATACATTCCGTACAGACTATAAAAATCAGAATCTGCTGACTGACAATGGAATTACTGCTATCAATGATAATGATCTGTATGTATGGATCGGTACATGGAAAGGGCTGAACCTGTATAATAAGCAGACCTGTCGGATTACTCCTTTCTCAGATGCACGGCTTCTGAACAAGGTGGTGGATGCCATAACAGTCGATAAAGAAGGGTATGTCTGGATCAGTGCCGGTGGAATGATATACCGGTGCGATTCTACCGCGCATATTATAAAGGAGTATGAGGTTGGAGGTCTTCAGGAGGGATATGCCATCAGTAATATCTACGCAGACCAGCAAAAGCAACTTTGGGCAGTGGGATCAAGGGGTATATTCAGATATGAGCCCGAAGCCGATTCTTTTTTCCGTTATCCGCCATTGGGTAACGGACATACCGCATATATTATGCATCAGGATAATTCCGGTAATTACTGGATCGGTACGTGGGGGGAAGGTTTGTGGCAATTCTTTCCCTCTGCACAGAAAGGAGGACACTATAAGAAACATAATATAGCTGCTTCAAACAATAAAGAAACCGACGTTGAATCCATTCTTTTCAGTATAGAACAGGATGATACGTTTGGTTATCTTTGGATGCTTTCGTATGCCGGGCTCCATGCGTTTAAATACACGGATGCAGGGACACTGGAAAAGGTGGATATAGACCATCTGGTTGATACACACATGATGTACACCCGGATATGCAAAGACAGGGAGGGTAATCTGTGGCTACCTTCGTATGATATGGCGTATACCATCTTTTTTGATAATTCGAACATAGACAATTACCTTCTTCCTCAATTGAAGGAAGAGATGGGATGGGATGCTAATGTCATGAATCTCTGTCAGGGAAGTGACAGTATCATGTGGTTCAGGCAGGACAGGTACGAATTGTGCATGTACGATTTCTCACGGGATGCGTTTGTCGGTACAGGTGTGGGTGAGATTAATGCCATTATCAGATCTCTTCATAAACCCGGTGTCTGGGTTAATTCAAGCCGGACTCCCCATGTGATGAGACTGACGCAACGGAACATGAAGGTGCAGATAGAAGAAGACATCAATATAGGCGGAGTTACAGGGCTACTTGAGGATAAGGTCGGCAATCTGTGGATATCCCGGTGGACGGATATAAACGTGAAACGTCCTGATAAAGATGACTTGGTAGCTTCGGGTAGTGACGTTCCGGTAATGACTTCCCTGTTCAATGATGTAAAGGGAGAAGTTTTAGGGTTGTCTCACGAGAGCAAAATCTATCGGCTGAGTTGTGCCGACGGGCGGATTACCTGTGAACTGAAAGGCAGTGTTTCTTCTCTTCTGGAAAAGGAAGAAGTGAACAGTGTCTGCATTGACCGGAAAGGACGGCTGTGGCTGAACACTACTTTGGGAAGAATACTGCGGTCTGACGAAACGATGCATAAGTTTGAAAATGTATCGCTCGATAATGAGATAGATGACTGTACTGTATTAGGATTACTTTCCGATAAGAACAGTGTGTGGATTATCACCAATAAGAAAGTACTTCAATATAATATTGATTCGCAGACTTTTCTGCACTATTCTACTGTTGATGATAACATTATGGTAGATGTTTTCAGGTATAAGGCTATCAGTCTGGACGGTTGGGGCGGACTCTATGTAGGCGGACATCGCGGATTCATACATATTCGTCCCGGTAATGCATCGGCGGTGAACAGGGCTCCTGCGAGCTTGCATATCACAGATGTCAAAGTTGAAGACAAAAGTATCTTCTTCGGTAATGCGGAAGCCTCGGGAGAGAATACGATACATAAGATTTTCCTTGGTCCGGATGACCGGAATATCGAGATTTTCTTTTCTTCGCTTTTGTATTCGCTGAATGCGGGATGTCGCATAGCGTATCAGTTGGAGGGGGTGGATCATTATTGGATCTATTCGGATAACAACAGAAATTCCGTCTTCTATAACCACCTGCCGAAGGGAACGTATAAACTCCGTTTGAAGTTGGAATATGAGCGGGGTAAGTGGACTGAAGGCGAAGTGTTGCTGACCATTGTGAAAGAGCCGGCATTCTATGAAACCTGGTTTGCATATCTTGTTTATGTCATTCTCATCGGATTGTGTTTCTATGTGGTAATCCGGCTTTATATGCGTCGCATTAAACTGAAGAGTGAAGTGAGATTGCAGGAAGAACTGACGCGCACCAAGTTGACTTACTTCACCAATGTTTCCCATGAGTTGCTGACACCGCTTACCGTCATATCCTGTATATCGGATTATCTGGATCAGAAGGTTCCTGCCGTGCGACAACAGTCCGTTATGCTCAAGGCTAACGCGGAGAAGTTGAAGCGACTGATACAGCAAGTGCTTGATTTCCGCAAGATGGATGTGGGGAAACTGAAACTGAACGTTTCGGAAGGAGATATCCGTGAGTTTGTCCTGAACATCTGCCAGGTAAACTTCCAACCGCTCGCATTGAAGAAGAATATCACGCTGGATACTCGTTTTGAAGCGGAGGAAGCACATGGCTATGTGGATTTTGATAAGCTGGATAAGATATTGCATAATTTGCTGTCCAATGCCATGAAGTATACTCCTGAGAACAGGCGTATTACTGTTGATGTACGGGTAGTGAATGAAGCGGAACATCGGATATTGGTGTTGAAAGTGGAGGATGAGGGCATTGGTATTTCTGAGAAAGAACTGGAACAGATATTCATCCGTTTCTATAACAGTAAGAAGAACCGGGGAATCGAGTCGAACGGAATCGGCCTCTCGCTAACGAAAGATCTGATAACCTTGCATCATGGCCTTATCACCGTGGAAAGCGTTTTAGGACAAGGTTCCTGCTTCACTGTAAAGCTGCCTGTTGACAAAGAAAGCTACTCTCCGGATGAATTGCTTGACGAGACGATGGTGTTGCAGACCGGTACGGATGATGTGCCCATGGAAGATTATGCTTCGTCTGATGAGGTGGATAAACCGGCTATCTTGTTGATTGACGACAATACGGAATTGCTGTTCGTTATGAAAGAGATGTTCAGGGAACGATATACTGTACTGACAGCCGCAGACGGGCAACAAGCCTGGGATAAGTTGAAGGATAATGAGGTGGATGTCGTCATTTGTGATGTCATGTTGCCCGATGCCAATGGTTGGGAACTTTGTGCGCGTATGAAGGGTGATTTGCGTTTCAATCATATACCTGTCATCATACTTACGGCTAAGAATGGTATTGAGGACCGTGTTGCCAGCTATGAAGCGGGCGCCGACGGATATATAGCCAAGCCTTTTGAGTTGAAGATACTTTTTGCCCGGGTGGATAACCTTATCCGATCTTCGAAGATGCGTCAGGCGGCCTTCCGCAAAGAAGAGAACCTGAATCTGGAAAGTCTGGCCTATCCCTCGGCGGATAAGCAGTTCCTGCAATCCATCATCAGTAGCATCGAACAACACCTGGAAGAGTCTGAATTCGATCTGGAACAGTTGGCTGCGGAGAAGAATATGTCTAAGTCTACCCTTTACCGTAAGATAAAATCGATGACGGGAATGACTCCTTTGGACTTTATACGGAATATTAAGATGAAGCGTGCCTGCATGATGTTGTTCAGCCGCTCGCATACTATATCCGAGGTGGCGTATGCTGTAGGATTCAACAGCCCCAAATACTTCACCCGGTGCTTCAAGGATGAATTCGGTGTGACGCCGAGTGAATATCTTCAGAAAAACACCCCTTAATTTTTAGTATATAGATGCTACATACAGGGGTAAAATCCTGTTATCAAGGGGTAAATTCGGGTCATGACAGAATCTCTCCCCTTCTATAAATGATTTCTGTACCTTCTTTTTCATAAGATATGAGTTGATTTGTTGTCAGATACCCAAACTTAAATCAAACATAGTTATGAAGAACCTCAGTATCCGTCATGGAAAATCATCCGGAAACAAATCAGTACTATTACTTACTGTATTAGCATTAGGCGCCGGATTCTCTTCTTTGTCTGCCCAGACAAATGCCGCAAGTGACCAGATAACGGCACAACCTGCTGCTGACCGCATTGTACCTTTCCGCCTCAGTGAACAAGGAGTAGTCCGCCCTGTGGAATGGGGATTGGATACGGCTTGGGAAGATGAGGGAAATATCCGCCGTGGCCAGGGATTTATGGAAACAGTAGATATAGTGCGCGTTTCTTTTCGCCCCACTGATCCCATTGTGGATGGAGATTTGGGAGCTGATCAGAAAGAACATATACAAACACGACTTGGTTTACTGGACTTTGTCTCTCCTAAACCCAAGTTAGCTATAAATAGCGATCACCCTAAGATTGACGATTCTTATAAAGGTAACGCCCAGGCTTGGGCTCAGATGATGGATTTGCATACTCGTTATTTTCAGGATGCAGGATACGAGGTGATTTCAGTGGCTCCATTCAATGAACCGGATTATACCTATACAGGACAAGGCACTAAAGCGGATTTCTATAAGATTGCTGTGGAGTTGAGAGCGAATCCCCGTTTCGAGAATATTCGGATTTGTGGGGGAAATACTCTGAATTGTGATGAAGCACTGCCGTGGTATAACTACCTCAAAGAGCAACTTGATGAGGGAAATACCCATCAGCTTGCCGGTGAATTCAATGGTTACGCTGATTTCTACGAGACGGTTCGCAAGGATGGAAAAATGGCGATGAATGATGAGATGCACAACGTGATGGAGGCGATGGTGGGTCTGGAATATGGGTTGCAGACCGGTATCTGGTGGGGAAGTGCGGAGTATGCCCGTGGTGAATTCTGCAAGATTAGCCGGGGTGGAGAACGGCTGGCATATGCTGAACATCGTCCTAATTGGACGGCAGCTTCTGTCTATCGGTCTAAAGATGGCAGTAAGGTTCAGGCTTTTGGAGGCGTTTCGGAACGTCAGGCTAAAACGACAACCTATCGTTTTGTATCCAAAGAGAAGGATGTATTCTATGACGGATATGGTCCGCAGCGTGAGTTCTATTTGGAAATGCCCGGAGGAATTTCTTATCAGGACAAAGAACAGCAGAATGCCGAACGGGTGGTCAATATTACTTGGGGAGAAGATATTCAGCCGGTGATAGACGGACAGTATGTACTGATAAACCGGAGTACTCAGCGGGCAGTTGAAATAACCCAGGGCAACACGGCGGAGGGCACCAACGTGAAGACCGGAAAGTTTGACGCTTCCAAGGCTTATCAGCGTTGGTATGTCCGTCCGGTTTCCAGCCGTATCGGTGGAGATTTCAGCTATTTCTGTATTACGTCTCCCATAAATGGGATGTCATTCGACATCTGGAATTGGTCGTTGGAGGACGGTGGGAATATCGCCATCTATGGTGCCAGTAATGGCAGCAATCAGCAGTGGGCATTGGAGTATGCCGGAGATGGATGGTTTTATATCCGTAGTCGCCACAGTGCTTTGTATTTGGAAGAAGGAGAGGACGCTTTCAATGTGCAGCAAGGTACGAAAAAAGGAAGTAATGATGAACGGCTGCAATGGCGTCTGGTACCTGCCCCGGCTTCTAAAATTGAAATCAAATCTTTAGCTACTCCAACCGGACTGACGACGGAAGGGCAATCTGCATCTGTTTTGTTGAAGTGGAACAAACAATCCGATGCTACAGAATACACTGTGCTACGTTCCGAAACATCCGGTGGAGCTTACGAGATCATTGCGCGTAATGTAAAAGAAACCAGTTTTGTAGATCATAAGGCCTTAGCGGGGAAGAACTATTATTACACGGTGAAAGCCAATGATAATTGTCTGAACAGTTCGCCGAAGTCACAGGAAGTAACTGTCACTATTACTGATGTGCATGCCTTAGTAGCACATTATGCTTTTGATGGAGATTTACTGGACGAGACGGAAAATTTGAATCATGGTGCATCCCTGAAAAAAGCAACGTTTACTGATGGAAAAATAAACAAAGCTGTACAACTTAACGGCTCAACGGAATTTCTGCAATTACCCACGGATATTGCCAATCATCAGAATCTGACAGTTTCTACTTGGGTGAAGTGGGATGGTGGTGCAGACTGGCAACGTGTCTTCGACTTTGGTAGTGGTGAAGATCAATATATGTTCCTTACTTATAGTTCCAATATACAGTCTCTTCGTTTTGCAATGAAAAACGGTGCGGAAGAACAGGCTCTGGAAACCGTCTTGCCTTCCCCCATACGCATTGACAATTGGGTACATTTGGCATTAACTATCGGAGAAGCGGAGGTACGGATTTATGTGAATGGAGAACTGGCTGTTTCATCCGGGGATATTACTATCCGTCCGATGGATATCCGTCCCTGTCTGAACTATATCGGTCGTAGTCAGTTTGTATCCGATCCGATGTTTAAAGGAAGTATCGATGATTTCAGAGTTTATAATTATGAGTTATCAGCAGAGGATATAAAGAAAGTAGCCCAGGGGGAATCGGTAGGTATCATTACTCTGCAGATTTCCGATGATGAATTGTTTATCGGCCCTTTGCCTGCCGATCAGAAACTACAGGTTACTTATACACCTGCCCAGCCATCGGGTAGAGTATCTCTCAGTATTTATAATATGCAGGGAGTTCCGGTACTTTCTCATGAGGCGGCTGGTTCCGGTGTTACTATGCTGGATGTATCCGGACTCCCTACCGGTCTATATCTGTTGAGGCTTGTTGATAACAACCGGTCAGTTACACGTAAGTTTGCAGTGAGGCATTAATAAGTGGGGTATAAAATCCTTTCATCAGGGTATAAAAACGTTTCATGAAAGGATTTTGCCCCTTCGATAACCTGTTTTTGTGCCTATCTTCTAATTAAATATCACTTGCTTTGCCCTTGGATAATTAAACTTAGATCATATTAATATTATGAGAACAGTAAGCAAATTACTTCTTTCTTGTGTGATGTTATTCACATTATTGCCGGACGCTGCGCTTCATGCATCTGACCGGAAGACTCTTTTTGACAGTAACTGGAAATTTCATTTAGGCATCGTAGCCAATGCCGAACAACCGGAATATAATGATAGTCATTGGAGAGTTCTTGATCTTCCCCATGACTGGAGCGTTGAACCATTGTCTTTTCAAAAACAAGGCATTACTACCGGTCCTTTCTCTCGCATGAGCGAAGGTGACATCGATACGGGACAGACCGTTGGTGGTGAAGGTTGGTACAGAAAAGAACTCACTCTTGCAGGAAGCGATGCCGATAAACGTATTGTTCTCTATTTTGAAGGAGTATACAATCAGTCCGAGCTATGGATCAATGGTAAGAAAGCTAATTATAATGTTTATGGATATACCTCTTATCGTGTAGACATCACTCCTTATCTGAATGCTCCCGGTACTCCGAACGTGATTGCCATGAAAGTGGTGAACGCCGGACGTAACAGTCGCTGGTATGCCGGTTCGGGTATCTTTCGCCATGTATGGCTGATCAAGACAAATAAACTCTATCTGGATAAATGGGATACTTTCGTCAACGCTTCCGAACTTCAGAAGAAGGAAGCTGTGATTCAGTTCTCTACTATTGTACATAACGAGGGCTTGCAAAATCAATCAGGCAAAATAGGTATTAAAATATATTCGCCTGCCGGAAACGAAGTGTTTTCTACTTCACAGGTCGTGATGCTCTCTGAAGGAACCCCGGTGGCAACGTCTTTTTCTCTTAAAAAGCCTGAGTTATGGTCAATAGATACCCCTGTACTTTATACAGCGGAAGTATCCCTTTCCTCAGACGGAAAGGAGTATGATAAGATATCTGTTCCTTTTGGTATCCGCACCCTTTCTTTTTCTGCTGAGAAAGGCTTTCTGCTGAATGGTAAGTCGATGAAGCTGAAAGGTGGTTGCGTACATCACGATAACGGACTTTTGGGAGCCGCTGCCATCGACCGTGCCGAAGAACGGAAAGTGGAACTGATGAAGGCTAACGGCTACAATGCCGTCAGATGTGCCCACAACCAAGTGTCCGAGTATTTCCTTGACGCTTGCGACAGATTGGGCATGCTGGTGATTCATGAAACCTTCGACCAATGGCAGAAAGCTAAACGCGAGCAGGACTATCATCAGTTCTTTGATGAGTGGAGCGACTGGGATTTGGCTGCATCTGTTCGTCGTGACCGGAATCATCCCTCTATCATTATGTGGAGTATCGGTAACGAGGTGGAGCAACGTGCTGATGAACCTGAGGGAGACTTGATTTCCAAAAGACTGGTGAATACCGTCCGCAAGTACGATACATCCCGTTTCACAACCATCGGTTCCAATGACTTCTGGGACAGACGCCAGTTTAGTTGGGACAAAGATTCCTACCGGATCTTCAAGAATCTGGATGTGGCAGGCTACAATTATATCTGGTGGAAATATGAGAGCGATCATGCTGCCTATCCCGATCGTGTAATCTATGGTAGTGAGTCTTATCCGAAAGAAGCTGCTCAAAACTGGAACTTAGTAGAAAAGCATTCTTATGTAATAGGTGATTTTGTGTGGACAGCTATTGACTATCTGGGTGAAGCCGGATTAGCTCATGCCTTGTATCTGAACGAGGGCGAGCATGATACGCAGTTTATGGGTTGGCCTTGGTATAATGGTTGGTGCGGTGATATTGACCTTTGCGGCGACAAGAAACCTCAATCTTACTATCGTGATGTATTGTGGCGCGAGCGTCCCATTACTATGGCAGTCCATGCCCCTGTTCCCGAAGGCAAGAAAGAGGTGGTGAACGGTTGGGGCTGGCCCAATGAGTTGGTGAGTTGGAATTGGACGGGTTGCGAAGGAAAAGTGATGAAAGTAAACGTATACAGCCGTTCTCCGAAAGTGAAACTCTATCTGAACGACAAGCTTATCGGAGAAAAAGAAACGGGTAAAGAGAACTACACAGCTACCTTCGATGTGCCCTATGAACCGGGAACTTTGAAAGCAGTGAATTCAAAAGGTAAGGAGGAATTCGTATTAAAGACTGCCGGAGAACCTGCGGCTATCCGTTTGATTGCCGACCGTAGTAAAATAAAGGCTTGCAAGAATGATCTTTCCTACGTCAAGATTGAGCTGGTGGACAAGAATGGAAACGTAGTTCCCGAAACTTCTCTGCCTGTCAAAATCGAATGTACGGGCAAAGGAACTGTCATAGCAGGTGGAAATGCAGCCTATGCCGATATGGAAAGTTTCCGTTCACTTACTCCCAATACATTCCGGGGAAAGGCCATTGCCATCGTTCAGCCTGATGGAGAAAAAGGCGACATACAGGTGAAAGTCTCTGCAAAAGGGTTGGAAGATGCTTCCATAGTAATAACAACCTACTAAAAAGCGATAGTAAGATAAGTTTTGCGAAGAAACTGGCATAAACCTGCATAAGTACTTAGGTATACATTTTCTTGTATGTTATCTTTGCAGGGTTTATGCGATTTTTTCTGCCGCAGATATTATCATATACATGCGCTATAAAACAAGATAAATATCGAAAAAGATAATAAAAGAAGCTAACTTAATTTTTTAACTTTAATCTAGTAAGATGATGAAATCAGTATTAGTAAGAAACAATCGGAGAGTCCTTGCCGGCCTGCTCGTTTGCACTGGTTTTATTTGCAATTATCCCTCTTCTGCCTTTGCGGAATCGGATAATTCTTCAGTGCAAATAACGACTCAAAGTACAACACCGCAGAAACGTACTTTGGTAGGAACTGTAGTTGACTCCTCTACCGGAGAGACTTTGATTGGTGTAAATGTGAAAGTGCAAGGTGAAGATGGAGGTACCATTACCGACATTGATGGTAAGTTCCAGATTTCTGTGACCAGCAAAACAGAGCTGATATTCTCTTATATCGGCTACAAAACACAGACACTGATGGTAGGTGACCTGGGTGTGATGACCGTGAAGCTTGCGTCGGATAATGAAATGTTGGATGAGGTCGTGATTGTAGGTCAGGGTACACAGAAGAAAGTATCTGTGACAGGTGCCATTGCTACAGTGAAGGGAGCTACATTAAAAGCACCTTCTTCTTCATTGACCAGTTCACTTGCCGGTAAACTTGCCGGTGTAGTATCCATGGTGAACAGTGGTGAGCCGGGTTCTACTTCGGAATTTTATATCCGTGGTATCAATACATTCGGTGGCGTGGCTACTCCGTTGATTCTGCTGGATGGCATTGAAATTTCCTCTGCCGACCTGAACCGTATCCCGGCAGAATCCATCGAAAGCTTTTCTTTATTGAAAGATGCTTCGGCAACTGCTATCTACGGTAACCGCGGTGCAAACGGTGTAATGCTGGTAACTACCAAGAAGGGGCAGGAGAATACGAAAGCTACTATCAATGTTTCATTGGAAGCTTCATACTTCCGTCCGACAAATGTGCCGAAATTTGCTGATGGCGCTACCTATATGCGGGCTTACAATGAAGCGGAACAGGCCAGAAGTTTGACTCCGATCACTTCTCCCAAGTATAGTGAAGACCAGATCTTGAATACGGAATTGGGTACTAATCCTTATGTATATCCTGATGTGGACTGGTTTGACCAGATATTTCGTTCGGGTAATTATAACCAACGTGCCAATGTGAATGTATCGGGTGGTGGTTCGCGTGTAACTTACTATATGAGCCTCCAGGCTAACCATGATACAGGTCTCCTCGATGCACCGGATTACTTCTATAATCCCAATATCAACCAGTGGCAATATAATTTTCAGAACAACATCTCCTATAAACTGACCAATACCACTACCATTGATTTGCGCATGATGGCACAGATCGGTAATCTGCAAGGTCCTAACTATAATATAGGCAATGACTTGTACAAGAGGGTCATGCGCGCAAATCCGGTGGAATTTCCCGCTTACTTCCCACAGCAGGAGGGTGATGACGGTTTCATCCGTTTTGGCGGTGGAGAGATTAAGCCTGGCGTTTTGGGAACCAATCCGTATGAATATATGATGAGTTCTTTCAAGGAAGTCAACTTCAATACTTTGAATACTTCATTGGCTTTGAATCAGGATTTGAGTGTTATTACCAAAGGATTGAGCCTGAAAGCATTGGTGAACTTTAAGAACTGGTCGGAAACTTCGTATAATCGTAGTATCAAGTCTAATATATATAAGGTGAAAGATGGTTCCTATAATCCTGAAACCGGCGAATTTGATTATCACCTGTTGCAGACCGGTGACCAGTTCCTGAGCCAATCTGATATCGGCCGTAATTCAGACCAGACTTTCTACTTCGATGCCCGTCTGGACTGGAAGCGTAGTTTCGGTGACCACAATCTGACAGCAATGGCTATGTACATGATGCGTGAATACCGTAACAATGTATTGCCGAACCGTAATCAAGGTTATTCCGGTCGTGTGACTTACGATTATGCCAGTAAATATCTGGTTGAGTTCAACTTTGGCTATAATGGTTCCGAACGCTTGGCTGCCGGTCATCGTTTTGAGTTCTTCCCGGCTGTGTCAGCAGGTTGGGTAGCAAGTTCTGAAAAGTTCTGGGAGCCGATAAGCAAGTATATCAATCACTTCAAGATCAGAGGTTCTTACGGTTTGGTAGGTAGTGATGCCTTTGCCAGTGGAGCTCCACACTTCCTCTATCAGAATAATATTGGTATTGGCTCAGCACACAACTTCTGGACCGGACTTCCTACGAGTGAAATCAGCAAGAAAGGTCCCGGATTCTATGTATTAGCGGTGCAGGACGCAGGTTGGGAACATGTGAAGAAGTTCGATATCGGTTTCGACATGATGTTGTTTAACCAGCTGAACATTACATTCGACTATTTCCATGACAAACGTGAACGCATCCTGATGTCACGTGCTTCCTGGCCTTCTATGTTGGGATATTGGGGATCAAAACCCTGGAGTAATATTGGTGAAGTAGAAAACCAAGGTTTCGAGTTAAGCCTGAACTGGACGAAACAGTTTGGAAAAGACCTGACGTTAGATCTTCGCGGTAACTTTACCTACAATCAGAATGAATATAAATATGTGGATGAACCCAGTTATCCGTATGTTTGGCAAACCAATACCGGCAAACCGTTGAACACTGTTAAAGGTTATATTGCCGAGGGATTGTTCACAAGAGAAGAAGAAATTGCCAACTCACCGGACCAATCACAACTGGGTGCCAACATCATGCCGGGTGATATCAAATACCGTGATATAAACGGTGACGGACAAATTACTACTGAAGACCAGGTGATGATTTCATCTTATGACTGGCATCCCCGTATCCAGTATGGTTTCGGTTTGAATATTGTCTACAAGAACTTTGACTTAGGTGTGTTCTTCAATGGTTCGGCTAAACGTAAGATAATGATCAACAGTGGAATCGCTCCCTTCCTTTCTGGCGGTGGAGATGGTGAAGAAGGTGAAACACTGGCCCGAAATCTGATGCAGTGGATTGCAGATGACCATTGGTCAGTAGACAATCCGAATCCGAATGCGGCATATCCCCGTTTGGGCTTGACCAAAGCTGATGTAACCAATAACATTCAGTCCAGTACATTCTGGTTGCGCAATGGAAACTTCCTCCGCTTCAAGACACTGGAGATCGGTTATCGACTGCCTTATTGCCGTATCTATCTCAGTGGCGATAACCTGGCGGTATTCAGCCCATTCAAATTATGGGATCCTGAATTGGCATGGAATGCTTATCCGTTGTCACGCACGTTCAATCTGGGCGTTCAATTTACATTCTAAGAAACAATCTAATACATTATTGAAGTATGAAACTAACATATAAAATATCCCGAATGGCGCAGGTATTGATAGCTTCCTGCTGCCTGGTATCATGCAATTATCTGGATGTCATTCCGCCTGCACAGGCTGATTTTAAAGACACCATGAAAGATGAAGAAGCTACATTGTCTTTCTTGTATACTTGCTATGGCGGTACTCCGCGTTCTACTCCTTATCATTATCATGCTTTTGAGCAGTCTGCTGATGAGATTATTCAGCCTTATGCTTACTCCAACTGGCAGCAACAAGTGGCGTGGGGAACTATTTCTCCGGCATATTCCAATAGTTGGGGAGGTGATGATATGAATATTTGGATTCCCAGTTATAACTGGTTGGGGTATGTACACCATTTCCTGAGCTTGATTGATGACTTGCAACCGGTGGGAGTTACGGCAGAAGATAAAGAAGAGTACAAAGGTGAATGTTATTTCCTGGAGGCTTATTATCATTTCCGTGTGCTTCAAGCTTTCGGTCCCTGTCCTATTATTCCTGAGAAAGTAGACCCGAATGTTACCAGTTCAGACCTTCCCGGACGTTCACACTTCGATTACTGTGTGAATTTTATCGTGGGTAAACTGGATGATGCAGCCCGTGCACTTCCTGCAACACGTCCTAACAACGAATTGGGCCGTGCCACTTCTACTATGGCTAAGGCTTTGAAAGCCCGTATATTATTGTATGCTGCTTCTCCGTTGTGGAACGGTTCGTTCCCCAATCCGGAATGGAAGAATAAGAATTATGAGACAGACGGTTATGGTAACGAACTGGTAAGTTCCAGTTACGACCGCGAGAAATGGACACGTGCCCTTACTGCTTGTCAGGAAGCCTTGACTGCTGCTAAGGAAGCCGGTTATCAACTCTTTGACATTGAAACGGCAAACAAGAAAGCTGACCGTGATGGAATAGCTCTTCCTTTCATCCCGGGACGTGAAGAAGACACTGAGGAAAACCGTGAGTTCAAAGAACGTGTACGCATGTTCCAATATATGGTTACTGCCAACGAAGGCGATAATAACAAGGAACTTATTTGGGCACAACGTATTGAACTGGACGCTCAGAATGGTGGTGAAGGTACGGACTGTCGTTTGCCGAACAAAGTGGTGAAGAGAAGTAACGGCGTTTATGTAGGAGGTTGGGCAGCTATGGCACCCACATTATATTCTGCGCAGCACTTCTATACCGAGAACGGTAAGTTGCCGGCACAGGACCCCAATTTCTATCCTGAAGAAGAATGGTATACCCGTTTCTATGAAGGCGCTCAAAGCCCTGCTCTGGCAACCAATAATCTGGACGGTGAAGATGTGAAGAATGACATTATCAAGATGCACGCTAAGCGCGAAGCCCGTTTCTATGCGTGGATCGTATTTGACGGCACTCAATATAGCTCGAAGATTAATAATGGCAATCCGTTGTGGATTAACCTGAAGAATACCAATACAAACGGATATAACACAAGTAATACCCGTAACTGTGCTGGAAGCGGTTATCTGTCGAAGAAGTTCATTGATCCCAATATCTACTTTGGGGCTGATGGTACCCGTCAGCACACAGCTCCTCGTCGCCCGTTGATTCGTATGGCCGAGCTTTACCTGAATCTGGCAGAATGCTATGCAGCGTTGGATAATGAAGGTGAAGCCCTTGCTAATCTGAATGAGATTCGTCGCCGTGCCGGTATTTCCGAACTGACCGGAAGTGATGTAACAGGCAGCATGACTCTGACTGACTGGGTGCGCAATGAACGGTTCGTTGAACTCTTCGAAGAGGGACACCGCTACTATGACCTGCGTCGTTGGGCAATTGCTCCTCAGATGTTGAAAGCCGGTATGCGTTACGGTCTGGATGGTCTTCGTGTGAATCCGAGTTTTGAGGACTTCAACAAACCGACCCTGGTTAACCAACCGTTCAAGTGGGATGACAAACTGTATTTGATGCCCGTTTGGTCAAGAAGTGACATGGATGAGCTTTACAGTAACCCTCAGTTAGTACAGGCACCCGGATATTAATCAATCTCTAATAACAAAGCTTTATGAAAGTAAGAACAATATTGTTGATGGGCGGCCTGGTGCTACTGGGTGCCTGCAGCGAATCAAAATATGATTTGGATCAACTGGTACCGGAAGAGTACCATAAAATACTGTATGTGAATAATAGCGGTAAGCAGGATCTTACGTTGTATGATACGGATGAAGATAATAAGTATACTCTTTCCGTAGTTAAGTCCGGAAGTGATCCCAGTCTGACTGCCAGTGTCAAAGTGGGTGTGCTGACGCAAGCGGAACTTGACAAGGAATATAGCGAACCGGAAGGAACGAACTATAAGCTGATAGGTGAGAACTGTTATTCACTGGATGCAACCACGTTGGACTTTTCGTCTGCCGACCGGTATAAGCTGGTAAATATCTTCCTGAAACCTCAGAGTGTTAAAGCATTCATGGAAACTGATCCGGAAGCCGTATGGGTATTACCTTTACAGGTTACCAGTGAAACTGACTCTATCAATGCCGAGAAGAATGAATTGTTCCTGAAACTGACAGGAGTGATTACGCCTGCCATTGGCTTTGCCAATTCGGATGTAGAAGTGAAACTGTTGGATTATGGTTCTGTCTCTACATTTACGGAGAAAGTAAAATTCGGTCTTGATACAGATAATAAGTGGGATTTGGAATGTAAATTTGTAGTTGATAAGGAATATATTGCAGAGTACAATGCAGATAATGGAACTAACTTCAAGGTTCTGCCTGAAGGAACTTATACTGTTCCGGAGATGGCAACCCTTCCCAATGGCACTACGAATATGGAACTGGAAGTCACGATAAATGGTGACCAATTGACGCCGGGTGATTATATGCTGCCCGTTAAGATTGCGGAAGTTTCTCAATTTGAGATTTCTGAGGCGAAGGTGATATCTCCGCTGGCTTTCCGTGTGATGGGACATAAACTGGAACGCACGGGCTGGACGGCAGAAGCCAATACCGAAGAACTGACGGGTGAAGGTGCAAGCGGCAAAGCCGGATGTGCATTGGATGATAATCTTGCGACTTACTGGCACTCAACATGGCAGACAGGAAATTGGGTTAGCTTCCCGTTTGAAATAATCGTAGATACAAAAACAGAACATACTTTCACCCAGTTTGCTTTGATGCAAAGGCAGAATGAAAGCTATACGGATACCAAGTCTGGTAAGTTCTATGTAAGCTCTGACAAGGAGAATTGGACGGAAGTAGGACGATTCGCCATGGAGAAAATAATTGATAAGCAGGTATTCGGCGTTACTCTGACGAAGGGACGTTACTTTAAGATATCTATCGAAGAGAGTTATAGAGGTACCAATGCTTCTTTGTCAGAAGTCTATGCCTATGGCTTGGAATAATCAGATTGCAATAACTGATTTATAACAATAGTGAAAGAGAGATAGGGACTCTTTTCTCTCGAAAGGGAGAGAGACGAACTATCTCTTTTTTATTCATGCGAATCAGGAGTTGAATTATATTCATAACCGGAAAGAAATGAATTAAAT
>NZ_CBVI010000010.1 GCF_000513195.1 Bacteroides timonensis
GATAATTTAATGTACTTTCTTTTGCCTTGATGCAAAAGAAAGATACCAAAGAAAAAATCAAGGCTGCACTTCCGGGGCTACTCCGGTAGTATTTTTAGCTAAAGGGCAGGAACTCGCTACGCTCAAACAGCCTGCCCTTCTTAACGCTGAAAACACTACCTTCGCTTAACGCCCCTACAGTGAGGCCGGGAGACCATGCGGGTGAGAGTGCCGGATGTAATAATGCGCAGCCGCTTCCACAGCGCAGCTCTCGGGCATAGGCGTAGGTGCGTAAGCGGAGGTGCTGTCAGGCACAGGTAAGGGGCGATTGTCTGAGCGTAGCGAGTTCGAGCCCCGGCTGTGCATGGCAGTATCGGAGTAGCACCGAAGACTCAGCCCGGGTCCTTTCTTTTTGATACTTTTTCTTTCGGACAAGCGAAAGAAAAAGTATAAGATAAATTCCCATTTAGTTCATAACCCGTGCAATAATGAACATAATTCAACTACTGCTTCGCATTATTCAGTAAAATAAAAAAGATGAGATACAAAGTGTTATTACTGGCCTTTACAGTAGTATGTGCTTCGTGTGCACAGCGTGCGGACATAAATTACAGGATTGTTACCGAACAACCCTTGCAGGTGATGGAACATTTCGGTGCTTCGGATGCCTGGAGTATGCATGTTTTGGGAAAATGGCCCGAAGAGAAACAAAAACAGATAGCCGACTGGTTGTTCAGTACTGAAAACGACGCGAACGGGAAGCCCAAAGGTATCGGTCTTTCCCTGTGGCGGTTCAATCTGGGTGCAGGGAGCACGGAGCAGGGCGACGCCAGCCAGATTGGTTCTCCCTGGATGCGTACCGAATGTTTCTTGCAGCCGGACGGGAGTTATAACTGGGATAAACAGGAAGGTCAACGCAACTTCCTTCGGTTGGCGAAGGAACGCGGAGTCAATAAATTCCTCGCTTTCCTGAATTCCCCTCCCGTTTATTTCACTCAAAACGGACTTGCCACTAATACCGGGCGCGATGGTACACTCAATCTGAAGAATGAACATTATGAAGACTTTGCCCGTTTCCTGGCAAACGTGATAAAGGGAGTTGAAAAGAAAGATGGCATCAAGTTCGATTATCTTTCTCCCTTCAATGAACCGGATGGACACTGGAACTGGATCGGTCCCAAGCAGGAAGGCACTCCGGCTACAAAGAAAGAGATAGCCCGGGCCGTACGCCTTATCAGTAAAGAGTTTGTAAAGGAAGGTATTCATACGGGAATCACCATTTGTGAAGCATCAGATTACCGCTGCATGTTCGCTACCCATATGACCGACCATGAACGCGGATATGAGATACAATCTTTCTTCTGCCCTGATAGCGTGGATACTTATCTGGGCAATACCCCGAATGTGCTCCCTCTTATTTCAGGACATAGCTACTGGACTACTACCCCACTGAACATGCTGCGTGATTATCGCCTCCGGTTGCGGAATACGTTGGATACATACGGTGTGGACTTCTGGCAGTCCGAAACCTGTATCATGGGTAATGACGAGGAAATCGGTGGCGGACATGGATTTGACCGAACCATGAAGACCGCACTTTATGTGGCGCGTATCATTCACCACGACATCGTTTATGCAGGTGCTCGTAGCTGGCAATGGTGGCGTGCCATTGGCGGTGATTACAAAGACGGACTGATCCGTGAGTATACAGACTCCGATTTACAAGACGGCAGGGTGGAAGACTCCAAGCTGATGTGGATATTGGGGAACTACAGCCGCTTCATACGTCCGGGCGCTGTACGTATGTCTGTTGAAACTACTGATAAAGAAGGAAAAGCTATCCGGGATGGCGATACCGATCAGCAGGGATTAATGTGTTCTGCCTATCGGAATGCCAACGGGCAATGGGCAATGGTGGTCATCAACTATGCCGACCGGGAACAGGAATTCACTGTCGATGTAAACGATCCGAAGGTGCAGTCATGGCAAGGTTATCGTACGTCGGATGTAGCCGGAGAAGACCTTTTGCCTGTTGGAAAGCTGAAGAATAAAAAGGTAGCGGTGATCCCCGCCCGTTCGGTAACAACATTTGTTTCCGGAAACTGATGCATAATAAAACTTTAGTTATCAGTTCCGAAATTAGCTGAGAATTGCGATTATGAATTGAAATGTCCACCTATTTGATGTTTTTATATACCCTGTTCTTGGAAGATATAGTTTATTTTTGCATGTGGAACATTATATATCTAATACCGATAAATAAACAGGCTTATGAAAAAGATTTTTTTACCCTTCGCCGCGGTTGCTCTTTTGTTGAGTTCCTGCAAGGACGCTGCGCCGAAGGAAGAACTTGTAATCAACCTACAAGAGAAAGGTGCTGAAGTTGCGCCATCCATGTATGGTATCTTCTTCGAAGAGATTAACCATGCGGGCGACGGTGGCTTGTATGCCGAACTGGTGAAGAACCGTAGTTTCGAGGAACTGGAAATGCCCGAAGGTTACTATGCCGAGGGTGATGTGCTGCATCCGAAGAAAGTGTGTAACCACATTTCGGGTGAAGTGAGAGAAGGAAGTTTCCGCTGGACTACCGAACCGGTGCCAGGCTGGACTCTGAACACAAAGGATGCTGCGGAAATGAAACTGACCAAGGAACAACCCAAGTTCTCCACGGCTCCGAACAATCTGAAGGTAACCATTAAAAATGCTTCAACTCCTGTTCGCCTGGTAAACGAAGGATACTGGGGGATGAATCTGGTGAAAGACAACTCTTATCAGTTGCGTACCATTATCCGCCCTGCTTCCGATTACAAGGGAAAAGTGACTGCCCTGTTACTGTCCGAGCAAGGTGAAGTGCTGGCTTCCGCTCCTGTTGATATAACTGCTGCCGGACAATGGAACGACCTGAACCTGGCAATGCAACCCACGGCAACCTCTGCCAAAGGAAAGCTTGCTTTGGAATTTGACGCTCCGGGTACAGTCTATGTAGATTATGTTTCCCTCTTCCCCGAAAAAACTTTCCGCGACCGTCCGAATGGACTGCGGAAAGATGTAGCTGAAATCTTGGAAGGATTGCACCCCGCCTTTGTACGCTGGCCCGGTGGCTGTGTGGTAGAAGGTATCTCGTTGGAGAACCGTTTCGAATGGAAGAAGTCTCTGGGCGATCCTGCCGCACGGTCGGGAGAATACAGTACCTGGGGCTACCGTTGTTCGTACGGTTTCGGCTATCACGAAATGTTGCAGTTCTGTGAAGATATCGATGCAAAGGCAATGTTCGTCTGCAACGTCGGTCTGGGTTGCCAGTATCGCATGGGAGACGCTTCACCGGAGAGTAAGATAGATTACTATCTGGACGATTGCATGGATGCCATCGAGTATGCTATCGGTGACGTGACTACCGAATGGGGTGCCAAGCGTGCCGAACAGGGACATCCCGAACCTTTCCCGTTGCAATACGTGGAGATTGGTAATGAGAACTGGGGCGATGAGTATGACAAACGTTTCGATATCTTCTATACAGCTATCAAAGCGAAATATCCCGAGTTGATCCTGATTTCCAATCACGGTTTGGGTGGAACGGGTAAGATTGCCAAAACGGATATGATCGACCCGCACTGGTACGTGAATCCGGAATTCTTCTTCCAGAACACGACTGTCTTTGATAACCATCCGCGTGGAAAATACGATGTCTATGTAGGTGAATATGCTTGTAACGCCAATGTAGGCGGTGGAAATATGCGTGCCGCCCTCTCGGAAGCCGCCTTTATCTCCGGTATGGAGCGCAACGGCGATCTGGTGAAGATGACCTCGTATGCCCCGCTTCTGGAGAACCGGAACGACCGTTCATGGGCTGTCAACCTCATTTGGCTGGATACGGATCAGGTATTGGGACGCAGTTCTTACTATGTGCAACAGATGGCGGCTGAAAACCGTCCGACCTATAATGTAAAGAGCAATATGACTATGAGTACTCCACGGATAGCTGATTATAATGAAGGACGTTTCGGCTTCGGCTCCTGGCATACACAAGTTGAATTCAAGGACGTGAAACTGACCGGAGCAGATGGAGCGCCCATTGATATTGATCTTAACAAGGCGGTGAAGAAAGAAGGCGAATGGAGTCTGGACAACGGTCTGCTGAAGCAAACATCTCTGAGAGAACCGGCGAAATACATTGTCGATGGCTTCAATGGCAACCAGTTTACACTGGAGTTCAAGGTTCGCAAAGAAGGCGGTAACGAAGGTTTCTTCCTCTATTTCGGCTTGTCGGAAGACAGTAACAAAGGCTTTGTGTATAACGTTGCCGGATGGAACAATGGAACGACGGCTGTAGAAGAAGTCACGGGCGGACGCACTTCCGGTGTGGCAGGCGATCGGGTATCTCAGAGCCTCGAAACCGATAAATGGTACGATGCGAAACTGATGGTTACTCCTCAGAAGAGCGAACTCTTTATGGATGGCAAACTGATATTGGCCCATGCCCCGGAGACGACTCCGCTTCAGTTCTTCTCTTCCGGTTATGATGAAGCAACCGGTGAGGTGATCGTGAAAGTAGTGAACTCAGAGGCTCAGCCCTATCCGTTACGGATCAAACTGGATGGAGTGGACGACGTGGAAAAGACCGGTAAAGTGATTTCTCTGTCCGCAGCCAGTGACATGGATGAGAACTCGTTTGAAGAACCAATGAAGATCTCTCCGAAGGAAAGCGAATACAAAGGCTTTGGAAAGAGCTTCGATTATACCTTCCCGCCATTCTCATATACTATATTGAGAGTGAAGGCGAAATGATAAGCATAGAGGCGCTTTTGATGCAATACGTCATCAAAAGCGCCTTTTTTTTGACTTATGCCGTTTGCTGAAAGCCTGAAATAGAATTGTACCGCAGAATGGAATGCATATACATGCGGCAGATTTGCATGATTTCTTATCCTTATGCAAGCTTTATGCAATGAGTATAGGTTTTGGACAGATCATACAGGTATTCCGGATGAACGGAACAAGTATTCTTGTTGAGCATAACAAGCATTCCGGACGAGCGGAGCATGCATTCTTGTTGAATGGAACATCTATTCTTCTGAAACGGAGCATCTATTCCGGGCAAAACGGACCGGCTTTCAACATAACAGGATTGTCCGTATTTTTGTATCATTCTATTAGTTAAGCAGATGCGATTTTTCTTTTGTATATTTCCGATGTACTTGTACTTCGGGGCTAAAGAAATGATTCTCGATGGCTTAGGAATGCAAAATGTCACAATGTAACTTCGTATTCCGGACGGTTCATCTGCCGGATAGGTTTTGTTTTTTAAGCCCGGTTTTGTCCGGTTATGAATGAAAAGGCTTATATTTGCATTACCGTACCTTTTTTAAATTAATACACTTGACGGTCAATGACAATAGATCTGAATTTTTTTAATAAGTTCTTTATTGACTATCAGCAGCGCTTCGTTCACTTTGCCTGTACCTATGTGCACGATGAAGCCGTTGCCGAAGACTTTGTCATTGAGTCCATGATGTATTATTGGGAAAATAAAGACCGCCTGCCTGCCGATACCAATATTCCGGCTTATGTACTGACCACTATCAAACATAAATGCATTGACCATCTGCGTCACCAGCAAATCCGACAGGACGTTTCGGATGAAATCTCCCAAATCTATGCCTGGGAGCTGTCCGGCAGAATCGTTACATTGGAAGACTTTGAACCTTATGAGGTCTTTACGGCAGAGATACAGGAGATTGTTGATAGGACTCTGGATAGCCTGCCCGAACAAACCAGACGTATTTTTAGGATGAGCCGTTATGAGAATAAGTCTCATAAAGAAATTGCTGCTTTACTGGAAATGACAACCAAAGGCGTAGAGTTTCATATCTCTAAGTCTACCAGGGCGTTACGCTTGGCCCTGAAAGATTACCTGCCCGTCTCTTTACTCTTTTTCTACCTCAACTGAAAAAAGTTTGTTTTTCTACTAGGGAATATTTCCCGTGGTTCGCTATTACTATAGATACACAAATAAAAGTATGTATGGATAAAGACTTATTATATCGTTTTTTTGAAGGTCGTGCTTCCGTAGAAGAAATGAGATTAGTGAAAGAATGGTCGGAAGCCTCCGAGGAGAACAGCAAGCTGTTACGCCGGGAGCGCAAGCTGTTCAATGCCATCATTCTTTCGGGGCGTCTCGAACCATCTGACGGCCAAACTACACTCAGGAAGAAAAGAAACCATTTCGTCAGAGAGCTTCTGAAGATAGCTTCTGTTGTCGCGATAACGGTAGGCATAACGGCTGCATTGTTTTCAATAGGAGAAGATAAGGAGGATATGAATGTAGCCATGCAAACTATTACCGTGCCGGCCGGCCAGCGTGTGAACCTCGATTTACCCGATGGTTCAAACGTCTGGCTGAATGCCGGGACGACGATGAAGTATCCTGTTTCGTTCATGAAAGGCAAACGCGAAGTGATACTGAACGGAGAGGCTTATTTTGAGGTGGTACACAATGAGAAATCCCCGTTCGTAGTGCGGACACATGCTATGGATATAGAAGTATTGGGAACAAAATTCAATGTGGAGGCTTATTCGAAGAAAGCGGTATTTGAAGCATCGTTGATGCAAGGAAAAATCAGGGTGAAGTCGCCTCATAATGAAAAGACGGCTGTGGTACTCCTTCCCAATTATAAAACAACTCTGAAAGATGGCAGGTTGGTAGTGAGCAAGATTGATGATTACAATGTGTATCGTTGGAAGGAAGGTCTGTACTGCTTTAAGAGCAAGCGGTTCACCCAGATCATGGAAGATTTGGAAAGATATTATGACCTGAAAATCCAGGTGGATAAGAAGAGCATAGAAAGTGTGGCACTGACCGGAAAGTTCCGTATATCCGACGGATTGGACTATGCATTGCGTGTTTTACAGAAAGATGTATCTTTCACTTACCGGAGAGATAAAGATAATGACGTCATTTATATAAAGTAAATCGTAATATTAACCGGATTAAAACAAGAGATTAGCCTATGGAACAATACTGATGGAAAACAAGAAAGCCGATAGATGTTTGCCCCATCCACCGGCCCTGATTAACACAATTCAATTTATAAATCGTATTAATAACTCATTTACAAAGATATGAAAAACATTCCTTTGTCGGATATTTATTGCCCTAAAAATCCGCAATTAACATTATTATTTAGAATTATGAGAATATCAATATTCTTTTTGTTCTTCTGTGCTTTTAGCCTGATGGCGAAGAATAGTCACTCACAAAATGCACGGGTGACAATCAATCGAACCAATGTACAACTTGAATCTATACTGAATGAAATAGAGTCTCAGACGGATTATCTGTTCATCTATAAAGAAGATGTAAACGTAGAGGCGCGCAAAAGTATCCGGGCGGATAATGCAAAGGTATCGGAAGTACTGAATACATTGCTGGCAAACTCTCCTATCCGCTATAAGATGGAGGGAAATCATATCATCCTGACTAGACAGGCAGTGGCTGATGCACGTCAGGCCGGCGTAACGGGTGTGGTTACCGATGAATCGGGAGAACCTCTGGTTGGGGTTACCGTTCTGGTGAAAGGTGGCAGCCAAGGTAGTGTGACAGACCTTGAAGGTAAGTTTACGCTGGTTGCCAATGTGGGCGATGTACTTCAGTTTAGCTATATAGGATATGTTTCACAGGAAGTGAAGCTGAAGGATCTGAAACTGTTGCGTGTGGTTCTGCGTGAAGATGCCAATTTACTGGACGAAGTCGTTGTAATCGGCTATGGCAGTATGAAGAAGAAAGACCTGACAGGTGCCATTACCCATGTGCAGGCTGAAAAGATGGCGAAAGAGAAACCGGCTACCATGCAGGATTTATTGCGTAGTGCGGCACCGGGACTGAACGTGGATTTGTCCAACGATGCCAAAGGCGGTGGTAATATGTTAGTGCGTGGACGTCGCTCTCTGAAAGGTGGAACCGGGCCGTTGATTGTTCTGAATGGTATGATCTTTCAGGGTGATCTTTCTGAGATAAATCCGGTGGATATAGAGTCTGTAGATGTCTTGAAAGACGCATCATCGGCAGCCGTTTACGGAGCAAAGTCGGCTAACGGTGTGGTACTTGTTACTACCAAGAAAGGAACGGAGGAGAAACCGACTATCCAGTTCGATGCAAGCGTGGGTTTTGTGACCATGGGGGCTAACCGGGAGGTGTATAGCGCGGATGAGTATTTGCAATATCGTGCAGATTATGCGGCAAGCAGCAACGGGTTCGGGAATCAAGGCTATTACGTTAAGCCCACGGCCGAAAACCTGAATAAGTATAACCTAACCGAAGCGCAATGGCGTAACTATGATGCCATAGGACAGGGTTCCACGAATATGGAAGACATCTGGTTGCAACGCATCGGTCTGGGAGAGATAGAGCGCGAAAACTATTATGCGGGTAGAACATACGACTGGTATGATGCCTCTTTCCAAACCGGATTGAGACAGGACTACAATGTAAGTCTGTCCGGTAAGACGTCCAACCTGAATTATTACTGGTCTTTAGGTTATCTGGACAGTGAAGGATTGGTGGTAGGAGACCGGTTTAAGAACTATCGTACCAATTTGCGACTGGATGGAAAGATAGGTAACTTCATGGAGGCAGGTGTCAATCTGAATTTGCAGAGCCGGGAAGAAGGCTTCCAGACGGTGAGTTGGGAAGGACAGATCGCTAATTCTCCTTACTCTACTCCATATTATAGCGACGGCACGCTGAGCCCCTGGCCTATGGGAGAAAAGAATCAGGTAACGGGTGTGAACAGTCTTTACAATAACTCCATGTCATCCAAAGATGCAGGTACCCAGAATGTGACGGCGAATTTCTATGCTAAATTAAAACTGCCTTTCAACATTTCATATCAGTTCAGCTTTGCACCCCGGTATAGTTGGAACCATTCAAGATACTGGAACAGTTCGCAAAGCGTCTTTGATAAAGACAACGGAGTTGCAGGCAGATCGACGGCCCGTTCCGTAGATTGGACACTGGACAATATGGTGAAGTGGAACTATACTTTCGCCAAGAAACATAATATAGACTTGACCTTGCTTCAGAGTGCCGAGAAATATGAAGTATGGGAAGAGTCAATGGTAGCTTCCGACTTTACCCCTTCGGATGTACTGGAATGGCATAACATGAAGACTGCGGGTAACAAAGAAATCAGTGCCAATGATACGAAACATACGGGTGCCGCATTGATGGCCCGTTTATTCTACTCTTATGACAACCGCTATATGCTGACCGCATCTGTTCGTCGCGACGGTTTCTCTGCTTTCGGTGCTTCCAATCCCTGGGCTACATTCCCCGCCATAGCCGTGGCATGGAGTTTCACGAATGAAAAGTTCTTCAAGTGGGAGCCAATGAGTAGCGGTAAGCTGCGTTTGTCCTGGGGTAAGAATGGAAACCGGGATATCGGTATTTACCAAGCTTTGTCCCAATTGCATGGAGGTACGGCCGGCAAATATACTTATGTCACCCCACAAGGGAGTTTGTATGAAGTGTCTTCATTGCAGATTGAAAGAATGTCCAATACGGATTTGAAATGGGAAACTACCACATCCTGGAATGTCGGTCTGGACTTCGGTTTCCTGAATGACCGTATCAATGGTAGCATTGAATGGTACCATATGCCTACAACGGACTTGCTGGTAGACAGAAGCTTGCCGGGCTTTACAGGTTATACGGATATCGTAACCAATCTGGGACAGGTTAATAATGAAGGGTTCGAATTCTCATTGAATACGGTTAATATCCGCAATAAGAACTTTACCTGGTCTTCTACATTCGGGCTTTCACACAACAAGAATACGATTAAGCATTTGTATTACCGTTACGAAGATGTATTGAACGAGGCCGGAGAAGTGGTAGGAAGTAAAGAAGTAGACGATGTGAACAGGGGCTGGTTTGTAGGGAAAGATATTTCGGCCATTTGGGATCATGAATTCATCGGCATCTGGCAGGAAGATGAAGCGGAAGAAGCAGCAAAGTACGGGCAGCAACCGGGTGATGCAAAAGTCAGGGATGTGAATGGAGATTATAAGATTACCCAGGAGGATAAGGTCTTCTTAGGTCAGGAAACACCTAAGTTCAGATGGTCGTTCAGAAATGAATTTACTTTGTTCCGGAATTGGGATATTTCTCTCAATCTTTATTCTCAGATGGGACATAAGCAAAGTACAACGGAATATCTGAACTTCTTTGATAATCTGGGTGATTATTCGAATACCTATAAGCGCGAATACTGGACTCCTGAGAACAAATCAAATTCGTATGCCCGTCTGAAGTCGACACGTCCTTCGAATATCAACCCCAAGAAGGTGATAAACAAAGGCTTTATCCGTCTGGAGAATATTTCTGTTTCCTACAGGGTACCCCAACAGTTTGCACGGAAACTGATGGCTAAAGAGATCAGCATATACGGAACTGTCAGGAACGTGGCTGTCTGGGCCTTTGACAAAGAGTGGGATTATTGGGACCCGGAAACAAAGGGACTTCTCCCCAGAACATTTACTTTTGGCGCAAGTATAACATTTTAATTAAATAACTATCATGAAAACAAATCTAATAAAAGCGATATATCTGACCTTCGGGTTATCTTCATTAGCATTAACGGGATGTTCGGACAGTTGGCTGAAACCGGAACCATTATCATTTTATGAACCCAGTGTGACGTTATCCACCAAAGAAGGGTTGGAAGCTGCGCTCACTACCTGCCACAGACAGATGCGTTATTATTATATGGAGGATAACGGGCCTGCATTGGCTACGGAAATGATATTCTCGGATGTGGCTGTGACGGCTGTATCCGACTTTAGCGGGTGCCAGGATATCCTTTCGAATGTGACTCCTATTTCTGAGAACAATTGGTTCGGTACGAATATGATTAATTGGTTCTGGAATATGGGTACGCAAGGTATCAGCTTTGCCAATGTGGTGATTTCGCGCATTTCCGAGTTGGATTTGGACCAGACCACTAAAGAACAGATGTTATCCAGTGCTTATTTCCAGCGTGCCTGGCGTTACTATCATCTGATTTTCCAGTTTGGTGATATCCCCTTCCTGTCGAAAGAAGTCACGACTCCGAAGCTCGACTTTCGTTCCACAAAGATGGAAGTGGTTATCGAGCAAATGATTAAAGACCTGGAATATGCCGTAGGGCATATCCCTGATCAGGTTGATTATGGTAAAGAAAACAAGGGAGCCTGCCGGATGCTGCTTATTAAGTATTACATGGCAGCCGGAGATTTTGACAAGGCGCTTGAACAGGCCAATGCCCTTATTGATGCTTCCGGATATGAACTGATGGAAAACACATTTGGCAAGTGGGAGAATCCCTATCCGGAACATCATCCGGTGACGCGCAATGTGATCTGGGATTTGCATAGACCGGTAAATAAGGCAGATGCTTCCAATAAGGAGACCATCATGCTCATGGTGAACAGATATGATAATTCAGAAAGCCGGCTCAATACGAATTACCTGTATAATATGACTCCGTTCTGGTCGCAAACAGATGTGAACAGAGGTATCCTGGTGCCCAGTAAGTCGCAGTCCGGTATGACGAGACAGTCTGCTACGGCGGGTATGCTGGCACAATATCCTGACTTTTTAGATTGCAGGGCGATCTATGGACGTGGTGAAGCGTTTTCAAGACCTACTTATCATGCGGAAAAATCCATGTGGGGGGATAAGAATGATCTCCGACACAGCCGGGAAGCCGGTAACTGGTTCGTGATGGAGGATCTGAAATATAATGATCCTAAATTATTGGGTACGGACGATGCTGTCTATTATCTGAAACCTATACAGAAGTATGCGGATGACGGCACGCTATTGTGCAAGGATACCATTCGTTGCTGGTTCGATTATCCGTATTATAAATTATGGGTAGAAGATACGGCGAGGGAAGTAGCCAATGGATATTCGGGTACGGACTACGTTGGAGGTTCGGGCGATTGGTATGTATATCGTCTTGCGGAAGCTTATCTGCTGAGGGCGGAGGCTTACTACTGGAAGAAGGAATATGCGAAAGCTGCCGCTGATGTAAATAAGATCAGAGAACGTGCCGGATGTACGGATTTGTTCGATGCCGGCAAACTTAATGGATTGGACGGGCTGGACGTGATTATGGATGAAAGGGCCCGTGAACTGATGTATGAAGAGTTCAGGCATGTGGAACTTGTACGTGTTTCGTTTATAAAAGAGAATCAGGAAGGGAATTACACCTCTCCGAAAGACCTTGCAGACGAAAGTAGTAACAGTTATTGGTGGCACAGAATCACGGAATATAATAACTATTACAATAAGGGTGTGAAAACGCTTCATAATGATGAATACAAAATAGGGAAGTACAATATATTCTGGCCTATACCGCAGACCGCCATTGATGCGAACTTGTATGGCCGGGTAAATCAGAACTATGGGTATTCCGGTTATGAGCTGAATGAAACCCCTATTGCTTCACAAGAAGAGCAAATAGCATCCGGTCAGTAATAAAATGAGTGTCTCATAATGAAGAGATTGGGCAAGTTTATTATCTTTGCTTGCCTAATCTCCTTTATAACCCCAAAAACATCACGTATGAAAAGATGTAGAATTCACATTTTATCTGTTTTGCTTATCTGTCTTTCCTGCCCTGCTCTGTTGTATGCGGCTACGGAACATTCTGTATCTATTGAAAAGCTTAAAGTGGAATATGCCGAAATGCCATTGGGTATAGATGTGGAAAAGCCCCGCTTCAGTTGGCAGATGGTAATGCAGAATACTGAAAGGGGGTATTCGCAGAAAGCCTATCAGATAACGGTGACTGACGAAGCGGGACAAACGGTATGGGACAGCGGAAGAGTGTCGAGTGACCTGTCGCTGAACATTGAATATGCCGGTGCTTCCCTGCAACCCACTACCTGCTATTTCTGGACGGTAAACGTATGGAACCAGAAGGGTGAGCAATCTTCCTCGACCTCTTGGTTTGAAACGGGACTAATGAGTAAAGCCAATCCGTATGAGGGATGGAGTGATGCGAAGTGGATAGGTGGCGGAGATGAAGACATGGTGCTCTATTCCCACTATCTTCCGGTGTTCAGGCTGAACGTTGCACTCCGGTTGGATAAAGAGACAAAGAGTACTCGTGCAGGCTTTGTCTACGGAGCGAATGATAAGCGCCTGATGAATAAGAATAAGAATCTGTATCAGTTACAGAACGGGAAAGATGAGTCTTACATAAAAATAGAACTGGACTTGGATTCGCTTGCTTCGGGTAAAGAGGCGATGTTGAATGTATATCGTGTAGGATACCATCCGAACGACCGGAAAGATGTTCCTTTCAAGAGCTTTCCCATCCCCCTGGCATTGATTAATGAAAGTAATAAGTATGACCTGCATACGGTGAACCTTACTTCTGATCTGGGTTTTACAAGATTCTACGTGGATAATGCTGAAGAGCTTGGTTGGATAAATCTGAATCCGTTGGGGCAGGGAGGTGATTTCATCGCTTTCCCGGTAGTGGGCGACATTGGCTTTGATGTTCCCGCCGGGCAATCCGCTACTTTCCCGAAAATGGAGATTGCCAACTTCAGAAGCCCTTCGAACGTGATTGCTACTTGCCGGGAAGGAAATAGCCGGATAGCCGGCGGCGCTTCCGGCGTTCTTACTATATTCACTCCCGAAGGAAACTCCGCACCGATGCTTCGTACGGTCTTTTCTTCTCCCGATGCGGAGATTGTAAAAGCCCGCCTGTATGTTACTTCACGTGGTATTTATGAGGTCTATCTCAATGGTAAGCGTGTAGGGGATGATTATTTTAATCCCGGAGTTACCCAGTATAACAAAACTCATCTGTACCAGACGTTTGATGTGACAAAGTACGTCCATTCCGGCAGAAATGCCCTAGGTGCTTTGCTGGCAGAAGGCTGGTGGAGCGGTGGCGCTACTTTTACGGGAGATAACTGGAACTTCTTCGGTGATCGCCAGTCTTTATTGGCAAAGCTGGTTATCACGTATGCGGACGGTCGGACCAATGTTGTGGTGACCGATCCTTTGTCCTGGCAGTATTTCGGCAAAGGCCCCGTTGCTTACGGCAGTTTCTTTCAGGGTGAAGTGTATGATGCTTTAAGAGAACCGGCAGTGGAAGGATGGAGCACGGTATCTTATGATGCATCTGCCTGGAAACCGGCTCATGAGGTTGCTTTGAAAGGACATACCAGTACGGCGGGAAACCCGAATATGCCGTGGGTGAACGATTATTCCGGTTTTGAACTTATCGGGCAATTCGGTCAGACGGTGAAACAAATCAATGAACTGACGGCTCTTTCAGTAGAAGAAGTCCGCCCCGGTGTGTTTGTGTACGACATGGGGCAGAATATGGTAGGGGTCCCCCGTATCAGTTTGTCGGGTATGCAGCCTGGAACGGAAATCACTCTGCGCTTTGCGGAAGTGAAATATCCCGATTTGCCGGAATACGAGGGAAACATCGGCATGATTATGCTGGAGAATATCCGTGCCGCTATGGCTCAGGATATTTATATCGCCAAAGGCGGGCAGGAAACCATCTCTCCCCGTTTCACCTATCATGGCTACCGCTTTATAGAGATAACGGGTATTGACAAACCCTTGCCTGTGGAATCCGTGAAAGGGATAGTGCTAAGCTCTATACACGAACTGGCATCTCACTACGAAACTTCCAATGCACGGGTGAACCAGCTGTGGAAGAATATCACCTGGTCTTCTTACGGCAACTTCCTTTCCATTCCTACGGACTGTCCGCAACGCAATGAGCGCCTAGGATGGAGTGGGGATATTTCTGTCTTCTCCCGTACCGCCACTTATCTGGCGGATGTACCGCAGTTCCTGCGCCGCCATATGCGTGCCATGCGCGATGTGCAGCGGACGGACGGGCGCTTCCCGGATATCGCCCCGCTGGGTGGTGGTTTTGGTGGTATGTTATGGGGCAGTGCCGGAATTACGGTTCCCTGGGAGTGCTACCAGCAATACGGAGATACCGCATTGCTGAGCGAGCACTACACTGCCATGAAGCGCTATATTCAATATATCATTGACCAAACGATTGAGACGGAAACCAACCTGATCGTGCAGACCCGTTCATGGGGTGACCTGTGTGACTGGCTGGGATTGGAGGATGAGAAGAATGATAAGTCTCTGGTATGGGAAGCCTATTTCATCCATGACCTGGAATTGATGATGAAGATGGCGGCGGCTTTGGGAAAGACATCCGATGCCGCATGGTTCCGCGACTTGCATGCCGCCCGGAGGGATTTCTTCAATAAGACTTATATAGAGCCGGAAAGCGGAAAGACGGTATTCTCCGCCTTCATCCCTGAAAAGAAGGGACAACTTGTCGATATACAGACTTCGTATGTGCTTCCGTTGGCTTTCGGCATTATCGATGAAGAGAATCGTAATAAGGTGATTGCTAATCTTGCGGAGACAGTCAGACGGGAGAATACCACTGATAGAGGCCGCCTGTGTCCTTCCTATTCTCTTATGACCGGTTTCATCGGTACGGCATGGATCAGTAAGGCTTTATCCGATTACGGGCTGAACGATCTGGCTTACAGGCTGCTTCAACAGACTGATTATCCTTCGTGGCTTTATTCCGTGGAACAGGGAGCGACTACCATTTGGGAACGTCTGAACTCTTACACTCACACGGATGGTTTCGGTGGTAACAATCGCATGAACTCTTTCAATCATTATTCTTTTGGTGCCGTAGGTGCCTGGATGTACAATTATTCTTTAGGAATACAGCGTGATGAGGCTTATCCCGGTTTCAAACAGTTCATTCTGAAGCCGATGCCCGATCCGACCGGAAAGATGAAGTATGCCCGGGGATATTATGATTCGATGTACGGACGTATTGAGAGTAGTTGGAGAGAGGAAAGAGGCATGATCCATTACGCTTTTACGGTGCCCGGAAATACTATGGCTACGCTGTATTTGCCGGCTGCATCGTTGAGAGATGTCCGCGAAGGGGAGAAACTGATCCGAAAATGCAAAGGAATAGAATATATTGGCGAAGGAAGCGGGCAGGTAGTCTTGAAACTTCTTCCCGGTAGCTATTCGTTTGAGGTGAAGAAGGAATATCCGATGGCGGGGAAGAAGGGAAAGAAAAGGAAATAGGGTGTGGAAAGGAATAAAAGAGTGATAGGGTGACAACGCTTTGTGATATATATAGCGTAACTATTCTATCACTCTCTTATTTTTACTCTTCTAATTCATCGTAGCAGCATCCGCTTTCGCATTCCACACCAGCAACGCCAGCAAAGTAGATAGCAGTGCGGCTCCAATCCAGAACCAATTGATATATGTGAAATCATACATATCTGTTCCGTTCACTACGGTTTTTTGTCCTTCTATCAATATACCACTCATCACATCCTGAAATCCCGCACCGATGTAGCTGGCAATGCCTACTACGCCAAGAGCGGCTCCCGAAGCATTGCGTGGGGCAATATCGACAGCCATCAGTCCGCCGAGGAAGCAAATCAGTACACCGATGCCTAACCCAAATAATACCATTGCCAAGGCATCCAGGCAGAAGTGTACACCGGGCACAAGTAAAAATAGGCATAAGGCTACCACATTCATCAGTCCGAAAAACAGTGTGGGAATATTCCGGCTACCGGAAAACAACTTATCGGAAATGATACCGGACAGGACTGTACCTATGATGCCGCAAATGGAACTGATAGAGATGATGAAACTCGCATCCAACGTGTCATATCCCTTTTGAGCTTGCAGATAAAATACTCCCCAGCTATTTACCGCGTAGCGGCTGATATACATGAAAGCACTTGAAAGTGCCAGTATCCAGATAGCCGGATTACGGAGAACTGCTTTTTGTGCTCGGCTGAATTCCTCCGACTGTTTCTTTTTGTCAACACTATTCTGTATTGTTTCCTTATTCAATAAGAAGCCTTGACTTTGAGGAGTATCACGCATAAAGACGGACATCATGAGAAAACCTAATAAACCAATAATTCCTGCTCCTATCATTCCATATCGCCACCCCACCCAACTGACTACCAGTGCGATGGATATAAATGTCAAAGCCTCGCCTATATTATGGCTGGCAGACCAGAAGCCATAATAAGTTCCTCGTTCTTTACTACTGTACCAACGGCTTAAGGAAACAACTCCCGAAGCTGCCCCCATTGACTGAAACCAGCCATTCAGTCCCCAAAGAAGGACAAAAGCATAAAAAGAGTTTGTAAAACCCAGTACAAGGTTTATCACTGCCGAACAAAGCAATCCGGTAGACATGAAACGTTTTACGTTACTACGGTCGGCCAGAAAACCATTGGTCAGTTTTCCTACAGCATAGACAAAGAAAAGACACGAGCCGATGATACCTAATTCCGTCTCTGTGAAGACCCCTTCTTCAACAATGGGTTTGCGAACGATATTCATGCTGAGGCGACAGACATAATAAATGCCGTAGCCCATGGTTGCAGAGAGGAAGGTGGCCAGGCGGATGGACTTGAACCGTCGGGCATCTTCATCATGGTGGGATTCCGTAGCCGGAAGTGATATTTTATAGAAATCAAGTATTCTTTTAATCATGTATTTTAGTATTCTTTACAGGCATATCCGCATCTACGCTTTTACGCCAATCATTCAACTTCTTTAATAATTCTTTTGTAACTTCCGGTTTCTCATCTTTCAGGTTCTTCTCTTCAGATAAATCTGCCGATAAATCGTACAACTCGATTTCTCCGGTATCATAAAACTGAAGTAATTTGTAGTTTCCCATACGAATAGCACCCGAAGGTCGTCCTCCCTGATTAGAGTAATGAGGATAATGCCAGTACACAGCATCCCGTTCTGTGCGTTTCTTATTCTCCAAAAGTGGAAGTAGACTGATGCCGTCCACATGCTGTTCGGGATGCAACTCGCTTCCCGTCATTTCCAATATTGTAGGATAGTAATCCGTAGAAATCACGACGCTGTCGCATAATGTTCCTGTATTTCTCATACCGGGCATCCTTACGATAAGAGGTTCTCTTATACCTCCTTCATACGTGAACCCTTTTCCGCCCCTCAACGGTCGATTGGATGTAGGAGAACCTTCGGAAGTAGAGAGGCCGCCATTATCAGAAGTAAATATGATAATAGTGTTTTCATAGAGTTCCAAGCGTTTCAGTTCATTGATAATCTTACCTATGTTCTCATCCATACTGGCAATCATGGCAGCATATACCACATTACTCTGAATGATTCTTTCAATGTGCGTAGTATCTTGGAAAGGCTGTTTCTCCTTCCATTCCGGCTTCTCTTCAAATGTCCTTAGCGACTCCAATCCCATTCTTTGGGCTTTTTCTTCAAAGTGTTTCACCTTCTCCGGTTTTGCTAACAGGGGTGTGTGGACTTGGTAAAAAGGCAGATTGATAAAGAAAGGTTTGTCTTTGAACCGGCGGATTATCTGAATGCATTCATCTCCTAAACGGTCGGTCAGGTACTCTCCTTCCGATCCGTCACTTAAATAAGGATTGTGATAAGGAGAAAAATAGCCGCCTTTACCCGGTCCACCTTTATTACATCCGGCTATATTTATATCATAACCCTGGTATTGCGGATAAGTCAGAGAATCGACAGAACAATTCCATTTACCGATATGGGCTGTCTGATAGTTCTCCGCTTTTAATGCTTCGGCAATGGTTAATTCACTTAATGGCATATTCTGTACAAATGTAATGGGCAGTACGGGACAAGATGCATCTATTATCTTTTTGCGTGAAGTTACGGCATATCCACCTGGGATGTAATCTGTCAGATGAAGCCTTGCCGGATATTTCCCTGTTTGAAAACTTGCACGTGTAGGCGAACTGACTGGGCAGGCAGCATAGGCGTTTGTGAAACGTACCCCTTCTTGGGCTAACCGGTCAATATTGGGAGTTTCATAGAATGAGCTGCCATAACAACCAAAATCCGTCCATCCCAAATCATCAGCCAAAATAAAGATAACGTTAGGTTTTACAGCTTCTTTGTCTGTTTGTGCCCCGGCAGGAAGTATGCCTGTTATTGTTGCCGCTAATCCGGAAATAATCTGTTTTCCATTCATAAATAGTCATGTTATAGGGATGCAGAAGGGTATTCCAGGCTAAAAAAACCGGAATACATCTTCTTTTGTTATCCTGATATTAATTGTGTAATTTTCTGTTTCTCAGATAATCCAGTAGATATTGGGGACGGTCAGTCTGGATGATTCTTGCTCCTAACTTGTCAATCAGATATCCGTAACCTGCATCCGGATTCTCCAATGACATGTCATCGTCGTGTCCGCCTGCCATTGTATCCCAAAGCGTATTATACCAGATAAGTGCCCGTCCGTCAAGGGATGATTTCAATTTGGCAGGGAGAGGATTGGTATCTTTTACATATAATAGTTCAAAGGCTACGGGGTTCATATCTTTGATGAAAGTTTCTATTTGCTGTTCCGCATTTACCTTGTCCAGGTTGACGATTGGCATATAAATCACGTCATTCAGATAATCGCCAAATTGTTTCTTTACTTCTTCTGCCGATTTATTGCCTTTCATGATAATCTGTTTGGTGGTTCCTGTCTTTTCCATCAGGGCATATACTTGTTCAAAGTACCGGTCCGCCTTATCAAGATTCAACATTATTTTCCCTTTGGCATGCATTAATGCTTCTTCCAGAGTCGGCACATTGTGAATTGTACGGATAGCACAGCCATTTTTCAGTTTTAGTTTTCTGATGGAGTCCAGTGTTACCTCTGCAATTTTCCCTTTTCCGGTAGTAGTGCGATCTAATGTTGGGTCGTGCATTAATATCAACTGTCCATCTTTGGTGCGTTGTACATCCAGTTCCACAATATCCACCCCCATTTTAATGGCATTGTCTATTGCCGCCAGAGAATTCTCCGGGAAGTTGCGCCAGTCGCCGCGATGTGAAGCTACGATAACAGAACTTTGGTTGCGGTTCAATAGTTTTTCACGGATTTGACTGACTCTGTCCTGTGCGCAGAGTTGGAGAGTTGCCAATAGGGCAACGAGTATAAAAAATATCTTTTTCATGTCTATTTGATTTTAATTATCTTCTACCGATTTTCTTTAAATATGCATCCAATAAGAATGGGTGGTCGCTGAAAATGATGTTTGCGCCTTTGCGTAAGAGCCAGCCGTAGCTGTTGTTCGGGTCGTTCATTGCCAGTTCGTCATCATGCCCTCCATTGAATTCTGCCCATAAGGAATTGTACCAGATACGGAAACCATGGTCTTTTATCTCCTTTGCACGGTCTATGGCGGGGAAGTCGTCCCGTTTGAAGGAGAGACTGATAACAGGTGTCTTTATATGCTCCATAAAGTCATCCAGCTTCTCATTATCTCCTTCACCTTTGCAGACTAATACAGGAATGTAAATGAGTCCTTCCAATAATTTTCCATAGTTATCCGCTACTTCTTTACTGTTCTTGGTTCCACGCAGAATGATTTGGTTGAGACATCCGTGTTGCCTGGCTACTTCTATAACTTTTTCTTTAACCGGTTGCCATTTATCGACTTGAATAAGAATTTTTCCTTTGGCAAGTTCCAACACTTCATCCAATGTCGGAATACGCTGACGGGTTACAACACCAATGGGGCTTCGCAAATATAACTTCTTTAATTCAGCCAAAGTGTAATCGGATACTTTTCCTTTTCCGGTGGTAGTCCGGTCTATTGTTTTATCATGCATCATTACGATAACGCTGTCTTTAGTCATTTGCACATCGATTTCAATGCCGTCAAAACCGGCATCAATACAGCTTTGATAAGCTTGGAGAGAGTTTTCCGGTGCATTGCGCCAGTCGCCACGGTGAGCGAAAATCATCACATAGTCCGACTTGCCACCATCATTTAGTTTATCCAGAAGGAAGCTCATTCTGTTTTGCTGCCCGTAGGACGGGGCAGCAAAAAGAAGTAATATATAAATAATATACCTATTCATCGTGAAATCTTAATCAAAGTTCGTACTATCTGTCCATCCCGGATTCTGTGTCAGTACACCTCCGGTTACGACGCGTTCACTTGCCGGTATCGGCCATAAGTAGTCTCTGGTTTCATCCCTGGTTATTTTTATCTTATCCAGTGCATAGATGTAGCCGGAAGTTTCATTGGATAATATGACATCTTTGCCCAGTTTTTTTGCAGTACCTTTAAAGTTACCTTTATCTGTAGAATAAAGCAAGAGGTCATTGGTTCCGTTCGCATCCATATCGTATTCACCTTCGGAAGGGAAGTAGCAACCATAGAAAGGTTTCGTCAGTTGCTGTCCTTCTTTCCAACGGAAGATATCCCATAGGCGGAAACCTTCCATTGCCAACTCTATGGTGCGTTCCCGGCGTATTTCAAGGATGACGCCTGTGTTTGCGCTTTGGGTTACGTTGGGATAATATTCTGCCATCAGAGGGTCGATGTCTGAGTTTGCTTCATACATATTCAAGTCGGGCATTTTGGCACGGGCACGCAGTTTATTGATGGAGATATCTAAATCGTTTTGAGTGAGTGTACCCAATTCCGCTTTTGCTTCTGCATAATTCAGGTAGACTTCGGCTGCACGGAATAAAGGCCAGTCTGTGAATGCTTTGTTGGCACCGTCGTATTTGGATTCTCCTACAAACTTGATGGGCTGGTAACCGGTTAATGCAGTCAGATCATTAGCTGTAACTTTGGAAGCACCGGTTTGAATATATCCCGGACACAGAACGGTTTGTTGCATACGGGGGTCACGGTTTGTGGTTTCCGTTACAAAGTCATCTGTTTGCCAGCCTGCCTTGTCCGAATAGCGTGTTCCATCTGCCATCAGGTAATGGTTCATGAAGCGTCTGGTAAATCCCTGCCGTCCGTTCTTAATAGCAAAGGGTACCCCGTGCATTACGTTCGCTGTCTGGCTGTAAAGACGTGCCAATATCACTTCGTCCGTGCATGCATCTATGCTGTTGAACAGGGAACGATAAGGCGTTTCCCCTGTTGTATACAGTTTATATCCGCTCTCTTTTATAAAAGTCTCGCCAGCTTCTGCTACTTGCTTTAAATATTTGTCGGCATCATTCATACCACGATATTTGCGGTAGGTGCCTTCGTACAGTGCCACTCTGGTTTTCAGAGCCAATGCTGTCCATTTAGTTACTCTTGCAGTGCTTTTCTTGGCAGGTAACAGGCGGATGGCTTTATCCAAATCATTCATCACTGAGTCCATCACCAATCCCCGGTCATCACGCGGCTTGAATAATAATTCCTGATCTACTGATGTCAAAACCTGATTATACCAAGGTACATCTCCGTAGCGGCGCACCTTTACGTAATAGAAATAGGCTCGCATGAAGTATGCAACGCCGTCATACTCATTTCTGGCAGCCAGGTCCTTACACCTGTAAGAGTTTTGCAGATAGTAATTGATAGTGCGTAGTTTATCCCAGTTCCAGCCGTTTTCATCTGCTGCCGAACGTTGGCCCTGCAGCACGGCACCCAGTTCGCTGTCAATGTTGTCGTCTGCATTGGTAGCTACCACATCGTCTGCGTTCTCCAATTGGGTGTAAAATCCGTCTGTCCACAATTGCAGTTCGGTTGCAGAAGAGAAGAATGTTCCCGGACTTAGGGTGTCTTCCGGAGTCATGTTGAGTAAACCGTCACAAGCTGTTAAATTCATTATTGCCAAGAGGGCAATGCATAGTTTATTTATTGTTTTCATTTTCAATTCTATTTAAGATTAAAATGTAACGTCTATACCTACGGAGAAAGATTTGGAATAACCGTATCCCACTCCTGAACCTGCGTTGTAGGTGGAAGGGGTATTAGTCAGTTCCGGGTCTACCGTCTTATTATGTTTCTTCAGGGCCGACCAGTAGAACAGGTTTTCACCGGTGGCATATATGCGTACCGAATTAAGTATCTTCTTATTGATAGGTATGGTGTAACCTATTGTCAGGTTTTTGAGGCGAAGATAGGAGACATCTTGCAGGTAACGGTCGTTAGTTACTCCCAGTGCACCGCCACTATAAGAGGCATATCCTCTCTGCCGTGGGAAGTATGCGCCGGGATTTTCTTCACTCCAGCAATTTTGTAGGAAGTCTTTGTGGATGAAAGACAGTGAGGGAAAGGAGTAAGGTCCCCAGAAGTTATAGGCATAGGTGGTAGGATACCAGTCTTGTTTGCCAACTCCCTGGAAGAAAGCCGAAACATCGAAGCCTAACCAATTGGCTCCCAAACGGAATGTATATGAATAACGGGGCAAACTGTTACCAATGATTCTTTTGTCACCTGGATCGGAAACTGTACCGGAACCTTCTGATATAACCTTGTCATCATCCAAGTCTCTGAACCGTACATCTCCGGCTCTTAAATAGTTGTCTTTTTTTGAGCTATATACACGTCCATTGACGGCTTTATCATTATATTCAGCCTGATAGGCGGCGGCTTCTTCATCTGTCGCAAATAAGCCGTCTACTTTGTATCCCCAGATTTCGCCTAAAGTCATCCCTTCATAGTAGTCAGATATCAGCTTGTCCGGATTATTGTATCTGGTTATCTTGGAAGTATAATCACCGATAGTGGCCGAAACATTATACTTGAAGGGTTTACCGGCCAAATTGAACTGGTCATTCCATGCCATATATAATTCCCAGCCTTTTGTACGCAAGTCGGCACAATTCTCTTTCGGGGTTTTTGCTCCATATACAGAGGGCAGGGTCAGGGAAGTGGTCAACATATCTTTGGTGTCGCGCATAAATACATCAGCGGTTACATTCAGGCGGTTGTTGAAGAAGCCGAAGTCCAGCCCCCAGTTATAGGTTGTCACAGTTTCCCAGGTTAACGAAGAGGATATGGGATCTGATATGCTGGCATAATTGGCTCGTTTCGTCCCGTCGAACGTATATTGCATCAGGTTATCTGTTGAAATTTTGTCTATATAGGCATAGTTGTTGACTTGTTGGTTGCCTAAACTACCCACGGAGAAGCGGAATTTGCTGTTGTTCCAAAAGGAGTGCAACGGTTCCCAGAAACTCTCCTGACTCATGCGCCATCCTATGGATGCCGAAGGGAAGAATCCCCAACGGTCTTTGGAGGCAAAACGGGAAGTGCCATCCCAACGGCCACTGATTTCTGCAAGATATTTACCTTCAAAATCATAATTGACACGACTGAAGAAACCTAAAGTACGGAATGCGGAAATAGTCTGCGTAACGGTGGACTCTCCTGTTGCGATACTCATGGAGCTAAGGTCTTTACTCAATAAATCATCTTTCTTTACAGATAGTTCGGTAGTGCGATAATCTTCAAATTGAGTGCCGGCTACAGCTTTGAAGTTATGTTTGTTTTTCCAAGTATGTTCATAAGTGGCATAGGCATTCACATTATGGTCGTCGATATCATGGTGTATCTCTTGGTAAAAATCGGTAATTGTATTTGAGGTGAACGTTGAGAATACTCCTTCTTGGCGGGAGTAATCGAATGGCATACTCCGCCTTTTATTCAACCGATTGCGGTTCTTGTATGCGTAAGAGGCGGTTAAAATGAGGTCCTCGGTTACTTTAAAATCAAGCTGGTTGGAGAGTATCCAGTATTTATTATCCCGTGAGTTGCGTGCTTCGTTGGCAGTGAGAAAGCCCCCATGACCGGCACCTAACGGAGAATTTGCCGTCAATTGGTTGACGTATTGCACTACAGAACCGTCGGGGTTGTGCGGCATGAATGACGATAAAATGTTGGATTGCAGGCTGTGAATAGTTTGTTGTTCATCATAATAACCTGCATATTTGTAACTTGTTGAGTTATAGTTTACGTTTGCAGAGTAGCGTAGGCGTGATGTCAGGTTGACGTTGAGTTTGGCGCGGAAAGAGTAGTTCTTATAGTTATCATCATAGATGTTGAAGATGCCATCCTGCGATAAGTATCGGCCGCTTATGAAATAATTCATTTTTTCATTGCCTCCCGTGAAGGAGACATTATGCTCTTGCTCGGGACGGGTTTTTCTGTAGAAGTAGTTGTACCAGTCGAAGTTGGCATAATAATAATACTTGCCGTCATCGCCTGTCACAGTCCAAGGGCGACTGGGATCTTCCGTCTTGTCGTTCCTGCGATCGTAGAGCATTTGCAAGTCATCTTCGGTATAGTTTGCCATTAACTTGCCTTGATAGGATTCGTAGAAATTATTTACGATATTTACGTGATCGTAGCCTGTTGATATAAAATCTGTAGAAGTGGTGTTTTGTTGCCATCCCAAACGGCCATTGTATGAAATGGTTGCTTTTCCGTTCGTGTTCTTTCCGTTCTTTGTAGTGATGAGGATGACGCCTGAGGAAGCTTTGGCCCCATAGATAGCTGCTGCGGATGCATCTTTCAACACTGAAACAGACTCGATGTCATTTGGGTTTATTTGGCTTAAGTTTACTTCCATTCCATCTGCAAGGACCAAAGGATTACCACCATTAATGGAGGCGACACCTCGAATATCTACACTATAACCGGAGTCCAAGGAACCGGAGTTGAAGGTAAGATTCACGGAAGGGTCTGCGCCTTGCAAGGCTCCGGCGGCGGAAGTTACAGGTCGGTTGTTGATGTCTTCGGCAGAAATCGTGGCGACTGCACCTGTTAGATTTGCTTTCTTTTGAGAGCCGTATCCTACGACTACGACTTCATCCAACATCTCACTGTCTTCTTTTAAAGTCACTTTAGATAAAGCTTTGTCACTTGCTTTGAACTCCAAAGTCTTATAACCTATGAAGGAAATGGTGATTTTGGCGTCTTCCGGAACATTGGCTAGTGTATACTCGCCGTCTACATTGGTGATGGTACCCAAAGTAGTTCCTTTCACGGTAATACTTGCTCCGATCACCGTTTCTCCCTTTTCATCGATAATCGTTCCGGTAATCGTCTTCGCCTTCTGATTGACAGCCTCCTTCTGCAACAGTACTACTACCTTGTCTTTCTCCATTCTGTAAGTAAGCTCCTTTCCCGCCAGCACTTTCTGCAAAGTCTGTTCGATGGTGGCATTGCTTACGTTGAAGGAAACGGGCTGGTCGAGTCCTGCCAGTTTCTCATTGTAGAAGAACTTGTAGTCGCTTGCCTGCTCAATCTTTTTCAGTGCGGCACGCAACGGCGTGTTTTCCACAGTGACGGTGATCTGCGAGAAAAGACTGAGTGATACACTCAAGAACATGGTGAGGCAAAGCACCCGCATAGTTCTTAGATTCTTTGGTTTCCTGTTTTTCATATCAAATAAATTAAGTTGGTTTGATAGGTATACAGGCTTCCTTATGCCGCCGTCCAAGCGGCTTCTCTCTTTTAACTCACATTAACAAACCAACGGCTATTTCTCCTTTAATATAATGACTGAATCTTCCACTTCGTAGCGGAATGGAGAGGTCAGCATGATGATGTTCAAAGCATTCTGTATACCTCCACCGGGGATGGTACCGGTGAAACGTTCTTCTGAAATCTTGCGTGAGTCGATGCGTATTGTGACGTCATACACTCGTGAAAGGGTTTTCATGATGTTTTCCAGAGATTCGTTCTGGAAGTAGAGGTTGCCCTTCGTCCAGCTTACGTAATCGTCGGGATAAACTTTCTCGGTACTCAGTTTGCGGGTGGACTTGTTATAGTTTATCTTCTCTCCGGGGCTTAGGGTGGTAGAAGTGGATGGCGTGTGGATACCTACTTTTCCTTCCAGCAGAACGACGGTCACATTTTGGTCGTTGCTGTAGGCGCAGACGTTGAACACCGTACCCATTACTTTAACTTCCAGTTCGCCCACCTGCACAATGAAGGTGCGGTGAGTGTCGTGTGCCACTTTGAAGTAACCTTCTCCTTCCAATTGTACGCGGCGTTCGTTTGTTCCGAAGTCGCTCAGATAGCTGAGTTGGGAGGCGGAATTCAGGATGACGTCTGTACCGTCGGGCAGAACTACAGTGGCTTTGTCGCCCTTGTCGGCTTTCACAATGAAGGGTGAGCGGGTTTTATCGGCATTAGAGATACTTAGGATATTGTAAGTGAAGAAGGCGATGCAGATGGGAATGCAAATCATAGCCGCCCACCTTGCCCAGGCGGGAACCAATGCTTTGCCCGGAGTGCGCTTCATAGCGGGCTGCTGCGGTGTGTGTGTGGCAGCCGCGTCTTTGCCGGAAAGCCCGGATACTTCGGAAGTTCCGGAAGCCTCTTTAAGAACTTCCGTCTTAATCCGGGCAAACATCTTATCGCGCAAGGCGGGACTGATGTCGGCGGCGGACTTCTCAAACTCCTTCTCCCACCATCCTGCCAGTTGGGCATTGTTGCGTATCCATCCTGCCAGTTCGCTGATTTCCGCTTCTGTGATGTCTCCTGCGAAGTATTTTTCGGCTAAGTTCTTATAATATTCTTTTTCCATCTTCTCTTACTTATTTCTATATGTGTATACAGTTACTTCCATTCTCTTGTCCAATTGTGCCGTTATTATTGCATTTCGTTAACAAAAAAGGCCCATAGGATGAGAATCAGCTTATCGTAATGCTTAATGAATTGTTCGCGCATGAACTTTACGGCAAGTGACAGTTGCGTGGCAACAGTGCTTTCCGAAATACCCATCTTCTCGGCTATTTCTTTATTGGTATAGCCTTGACGTTTGCTGAGCAGAAAGATTTTCTTGCGTGCGGGGGGGAGTTCTTCGGCCAGTGAGTCGATGTAGTCGTTCAGAAAGCGCAGGTCGGTGCTTTCTTCTGTCTGATGGTCCCGGTCGGGATTGCTTTTCAGCAGGTATTCGGTATAAATGTATTCCACCGTCTGATGCTGGTACATATTCATTGACAGGTTACGGGCTATGGTGCAAAGGTAGGAGATGAAGTTTTCAGCCGGGTCTATCTTCTCCCGCACCTCCCATATGCGGATAAATGTTTGCTGCACCACCTCTTCCGCCATATACTGATTGCCGGAAGAGAGACGCATCATAAAGTTGTAGAGCTTACCGCTATACAGGTTGTATAACTTCTCGAATGCCGGAAAGGAACCTTCCGTCAGGGATTGTAACAACTCGCTTATTTTATCGTTTGCAATCATGTGATTATTGATTTAGGCTTCAAAGGTATGCCTTGTGCTTACGGTAACAGGTTACAATATTATTAATAATTTCCGGAATAACCGCATAGTAACGCTTTAAAAATAAGTTGGTACATAAATGATAATTTAGCGGTGAGAATGAATAGGCAGAACTATCTCAATTCTCCTCCTCCTCGGAGGAGGAGTACCCGTAGGGGGA
>NZ_CBVI010000011.1 GCF_000513195.1 Bacteroides timonensis
GGTGGTAGGTAAAATAATAAATACCTTTTAATAAGAATATTAAGGAATTCTTTCCCACCTACCACCCCGCCCTCTGGGCACCCCTCCTCCAAGGAGGAGGGGAATTGAGATACTCCGACATTTCACCGATAAATTCCCATTTTTGTACCAAGTTATTTTTTAATGATCACTAAAGTCATGTCCGGGAGGTATGGGCATAAAAAAAGGAGTACCGCTGTACTCCAACCTTTGTTAACCTTAAATCTAATACTATGAAAAAAATCACATGACAAATATAGAGGTTCCTCCCGTTGCCTCCAAATATCGGCCTGTATTTGATGTCTCTTTTATAATTCTTTCACGGATATTCACTGTTTTCGCACACGAACTATCTTTTTGAGATATTATTGAGGAAAATAATAGCTAAATGATTGCTAAAGGAGGCCTTAATGCCGGTTGGCTATTCCTTAAAAGGAGAGGAAACCGCTTCACAGGAAAGAATGTTTGTTCCATCTCACTGAAAGTTTTGTTTCTCTTTATTGGAAGTATTGTTTCTCTTCGATGGAAGTATTGTTTCACAGGGAAGAAAATCTTGTTCCAATTGGGTGGAACAACTATGGAACAAATAAGGCTGTGTTTTTCCTTACATTGATAGGAAATCAGCTTCCTTGCTACGCTCCAAAGTTGCAAATCTGTTTCATTCGTTTCACAGAACCTTTCACCTCCCGAAAAGAGTTATAAAACGTATAATTTCTTCAATTATAATAATATATATTTGCCTCCATACAAAGCAAAGTTATGAAGGTTCGCGTCGGTTTATATATACTTTTGATACTCTTTCTTTTGATATCAGGCAAAGAAGAGGCGCGGGCTGGAAGATATGCAGCGAAAGGAGATACTTGTAGAGTATCGGACCGGATGAATCAGCCGGAAACCTGGAGCAAAATTTACCAATGGGTAATGGACGACCCGCAAGTGCCGGATAAAGAAGATGTGTTGATGTTGATCCGGTATCACTTCGGGAACTTTGAAAAGCTGAGAAAGCTGTTGCGCTATCTGGATGGTGGAAGACCTTACGCTTATTTATCGGAACATCAGTTCCGGAAGATAGAACGGATAGGGAAGATGAAGGATCGTTTGCCGGTAACTGCATTAACATTATCTGCGAATACTTTGCCGGAGGAGCAACTGGAAGCTATGGCTTTCGCTCCTTGGGTTGAAGTGGAAAGTAAGCGGGAAACCCCGCGCAGAACAGTGCTTGCATTGAAGAACAATATACTTTATGATTTAGCTTTGGCTCCGAATGTGGAGGTGGAATTGCCCGTAGGGCAGCGGTGGTCTTTGAATATGGAATATAAATGCCCCTGGTGGTCGAACAGCAAGCATGGCTTTTGTTACCAGCTTCTTTCGGGAGGCGTTGAGGCACGTTGCTGGCTTGGAAAACGCAAGAACCGTGAACGGCTGATAGGACATTTTCTGGGAATTTATGCCGAAGGGGGAGTGTACGATTTTCAATTTGACAAAGACAAAGGATATCGGGGAAACCACTATGCAGCTTCCGGTCTGACGTATGGATATAGTCATCAGCTGGCACGGCATCTGGCTCTTGAATTTAGTTTGGGCATTGGTTATCTGGCAACAGAATACCGCAAATACACCACTTACGAAGGCGATTTGATATGGACGAGCAGCGGACGCTATCATTTTATGGGGCCTACAAAAGCCAAAATCTCTTTGGTGTGGTTCATTAAGGGAAGGAGGCGGTAGCTATGAGGTGTACGCAATATGTGTTTCTTTTACTTCTGTTCGGGCTGTCGGTGCTGTTAGCAGGATGTGATTTCAGAGACATACTGGATGATTATCCCGTCAGCGGAGTGAAGATAAAGTTTAACTGGAAGGGAGTGGATAAATTACCCGAAGGGATGAGGGTGATCTTCTACCCGAAGAGTGAGGAAGGTAGAAAAGTAGAGAGTTATCTCTCGGTGGAAGGGGGAGAGGTGAAGGTGCCGCCCGGACGTTATGACATGGTGATCTACAATTACAATACGGAGAGTGTGTTGATTCGCAATGATGAGGGGTATGAGACGATTGAGGCTTATACTGATTATTGCAAAGGGCTTGAAACAAGTGAGAAGATGGTGTGGTCACCGGACCCTCTATATGTAGTAAGTATGAATGATATGAGGATAGAAAAAAGTGAAGATGTGCTTTTGATGGAGTTTCAACCGAAGCTGATAGTCAAGAACTATTCTTTTGAAATAAAGGTGAAAGGATTGAAGAACGTGGCAAGCATTGTTTGCAATGTGGATGGAATGGATGGGGCATATTGCATAAGTAATGGCTCATGTACGGCAAGCATTGCCCCTATCTATGTGGAGGCTCATAAAGGAGAAGATGTAATACGTGGTAGTTTCTCAGCTTTTTCCGTATCGGAGTCTGCGAATACACGTTTTACCGGAGGGGTGGTGATGAAGCTATTGCTAGTTAAGGTGGATAATACAGTTCAAGAAACCAAGGTTGACATCACGGCGGCTGTAGCTCCTCCCCCACCTGAGGAAGAAGAAGATCCGGTAACGGATATCGAGATACCGATTGAAGAGGAAATCGAGGTGGAGGATGTGGAAGTTCCTCCCGGTGGAGGCGGAGGCATTGGCGGCGACGTAGGAGACTGGGACGACGAAACGAATGTTGAGTTACCTGTAAATTGAAAAGTAAAACGAACAAAATATTAACTTATAAAACAAACGATTATGAAGAAGATTTTATTGGCAGCAGTTGCTGCGTTGGCAATCGTAGGTTGCTCACAGAATGAAGAGATTGAGAAGGCTGGTGAAAAGGCAGAGATTAACTTTGGGACAATAGTAAGCAAGACTACAAGAGCTGCTGTGACAAATATTGATTCTTTGCAAAAGAGTGGTTTTACTGTATATGCATATAACACAGGTGAAACTGAAATGAAGAGTGTTGTTGCTAAAGGATTGGGAACTCCTTTTATGAACGGTGCGATCGCTACATATACTACTAAATGGGAATTAACAGGTGGACCATATTATTGGCCTTTTAATGGTAATGTGCAGTTTTTTGCACATGCAACTGATGCAAGTTCTAAATATGAATTGAACGATGGTGATATTTACCCAACTATTACCTATACTATAAATGATGATGCTTCAAAACAGAAAGATTTTGTAGTAGCACAATTATATAATCAAAAAAAGACAGAGAATGATGTAAAACTTTCATTTCTCCATGCACTCACCCAAGTGAATTTTTCAGCGAAGGGCTCTAATAATAATTTGAAATATACAATATCTTCAATTTCTATTGAAGGGGTTGCCAATAAAGGTACTTATTCATTTGCGGATAGTACATGGAGTGTTACAGGAAAAGCAGGAGCATATACCTATCCAATTGCTAACAATGCTCCTGTTTCAGGTACTACTATATCAGATTTAGACCAAGCAAAAGGTGCTTTAATGTTGATGCCGCAAGCTATGACTACTGATTCTAAAATAAAAATTAGTTATAATGTTTATAATGCTGATGGTGTTCAAATTGATGCGGTTACTGATGCTGTAATATCTTTGAATAACACTGCAGCTTGGGGCGTAGGTAAGAAAGTACGTTATACCTTAACTTTGTCAAGTGAAGGAGCTACTATTAGTTTTGCTCCTGAGGTTGGTAATTGGAGTACTGGTGATGATACTCCTGTAACTCCTCCCGCTGAATAACCTTTCCTAATCCCATAATTTCCCTCCCCGAAGACTTTCTTTCCCACAAAGTCTTCGGGGATTTTTTTGTTTCTTCCCGGAATATTCTTACTTTTGCCGCACAAAACAAACAAAAAACATTCAATCTGCAATGCAAACTTACTCTGCATGTGGTGCGGCCATGTCGTGTCAGCAGTGCCCTAAGGCTGTGGGTAATGCGATTATTTATGCCTCTCATTCAAGAGGCTTCCACCTTCCTGCTCAAAAATGCGAAGAAAACATTATGATTTTTTTGTTGAAAGGAGAAGTGCTTGTCAACAGTCAGGAATATGCCGGAACTACTTTACGTGCGGGGGAATTTATTCTTCAAGCCATCGGTTCCAAGTATGAGATCCTTGCTCTGACGGATGTGGAATGTGTTTGTTATCGTTTTAATCAGCCGGAGTTTTTCTGTGAGGAACGTTATAAACACATTATGAAAGAAATAACTCCGCCTCTGATATTCACCCCATTAAAAATTATTCCGGAGTTGCGTTTTTTTCTGGATGCCTCCAAATCCTATTTGGCGAAAGAAAAGATTTGTCGGGAATTGCTTTCGTTCAAACGAAAAGAACTTGCCTTTCTTTTGGGAGAATACTACTCCGATTATGATCTTTCGATGCTGGTGCATACACTTTCCCGCTATACGTCCAGCTTTGAGTATTTTGTCCTGCAAAACCATCTGAAAGTGAAGACGGTAGAAGAACTTGCCCAGTTAGGCGGATATACCACTGTTACCTTCCGGCGTATCTTCAATTCTGTATTCCATAAACCTGTTTATGAATGGATGTTGGAGAAACGTAAAGAGAGCATTGTTTACGAACTTCGTTACACGAATGCCACTATTTCTGAGATTTGTTATAAATATGGCTTCGAATCTTTGCCTCATTTTTCTAACTTCTGCAAGAAGAATTTCGGAACCTCACCTCGTGGCCTACGTTCAGTGCAGTCTGTTCCTCCACAAGAAACGCAAACTATTTGTGAAGAGGCTGGTTGAAGCGATACTTCACTGAGACAATGAAGTAGCTTCCTATCTGTTGCGTATGGTTTTCATAAAGGCCGTCAGCCATTGTGCCTCGGAAATAATTCTTTTGTTGGCTGAGTATATCCACCCAATTGGCTGATATCTCCGCCTGTTTCTTTTTTAGGAAACGCCATGTGATGCTTGCGTTCCAGACAATCTGGTCGTCTTCCCCCTTTTTTATGTTTGTACCGTTTCGGAAAGAGTAATTTGCATCTGTTCTCAGTTGTATGCTTCCCGGCAAATCGGCAAACCCGTTCAATCCGAAGGTGTAATTGCGTGTGTATGTATCCGTCTCTAAAAGTGAGTTGGAGGAATGTTGGAAGTTCCACCTCCCGTTTAGGTCCAGATTACCCCATTTTAAGTTGGTAGGATAGGCGCAGGTCACTGTTGAGGCCGGTGTTATGCGTGGCACTGCGTTCGGGTTGTTCACTCTGGTTTTCGTTGATGAGGTTGACATCCTGTGCAAAGGAGCCTCCGGCATTTGCACTCAGATTAAAGTTTTTGATGCGCTTCTGATACCGGAACACACCGCTTATGTTCCAGTTGCCGTTAATATTCACCGGATAAGTTTCACGTCCACCGGTTTGCTGGTTGTAGACCACTGCACGGGTCTGACTATTGATTCTGTTGTTCCAGTTCAGTGTGGCAAAGAGTCCTTCCTTCATATTTTGTGCTTCCAATCGGACAGACTGATTATAAGTAGGCTTCAAGTTAGGATTGCTCCGCGTGATGTTGAGCGGGTCACTGTTGTTGGTTGGTGAGATCAGATCGTATAATGATGGCTGCCAGGTATTTCCATAATAATTCAGGGTGATCCTGTTTTTCTTTTTCTGCCATGAGATGAAAAGCATGGGCTGAAAGCCGACTGAGTGGAGGGTGGTATCAGCTCTATGCAGACCTGTTTTCTGGTTCAGGCTGCGCCGCTCGGGTTGTACGGATACTCCGGCATTGATGTTCCAAATGGTGTCGGAATAATTAAAGTGCAGGTTGATTCCGTGTTGCAGGGTACTGCTATGGCTCCGGTTACTCAGACTGTCGATGTAACTCGCCTCATATCCTTCGGGCAGATAGCCGGGTTGTACTGCGGTTTCTTCCATAAAGCCGGACAGGTCGTAGGTATTACGGTCATTTTTCTGCTTACTATAGTTGAGGTTATATGAAATCTGTGCGTGCAGCTTCTTGGAAAAAGGATGGCTGAACATCAGCTCGATGCCCTGTTGACGGTTGGGGGACAGGTTCGACGAGTATTGGTTACGGTAGAGTATGGAGTCGTTTCCTGCACTGTTTTTCAGTTGATAATAAGTAGTTGATGAGATAGAGAAGTTATTGTTGTCATTCTTGCTATCATTGTATTGCGCAGTCAGGCCGATAGAACTTCCTTTTTTATTGATCCGGCGCATGATATTTGCATGGAAGGAATACCGGTGTTGTTCTCCTTGCATTATTGATCCCATGGCGATGTCATTGATTCTCAGCTCATCGGGTACATCGTTGATATGACTGAAAGGATCGAGGATATCCAGATGAGGATTTTCATTGAACGTGGCCTGGCGGTTATTATTGGCATTATTATTCCGGACAAGGCTGAAATTACCGAAGAAATTGACAAAAGTCAGGGTATCGACCTGCCAGTTTAAGCCCAATGATGAATTCATATTGCGATTGCGGTTCGTATTGTTGCCGGCAGAATACTGGTACTTATTGCCACTTGTCAGATATTGTTCGTTGTAGGATGTCGAAATATTGCCCTGCTCGTTGTGGTGATAGGATACATTTCCGTTGAGTGTTAGTTTCTTATTGTACTTTTGGGTGAAATTTACGGCAACGTTCTCCTGTATGTTGTCTTTGTAGCTGGTCCGCATATGGAGGTTACCGGAATTGGCGATAACAGAGAAATTGTTTCCGTTATTTTTGAAGTAGTTGCCTTGCAGGTTGAAATCCTTTTTGTTGTTATTGCCGTATCCGGCTTTTCCCGATGCAAGAAGGGTGCCATTGAATTCTTCTTTGGTTTGCAGGTCGAGCACATAGTTCTCTTTCCCCGTGCTGACACCCGTCAGCTTTTCCAGCTTGCTTTTCTTATCGTACACTTTTATCTTGCTGATTAACTCTACGGGAAGGTTTTCCAGTGCCATCTTGTTGTCACCTGAGAAGAAGGCTTCACCGTTTACGTTGATTTCATTAATGGGTAGCCCGTTGTATTTCAGTGTTTTGGTTTCGCTGTCGTATTCCATTCCGGGAATACGTTTGATAAGTGTCTCCAGATACGAGCCTTCCGGTGTTTTGTAAGCTGCCGCATTGATGACGGTGGTATCTCCCACCTGATCTACATCGCGCATCCGGGCGTTTACTGTCACTTCGCCCAATTCGATACCTTCTTCCAGTAAGATGCTACCCAGATTGATTGTTGAAGTGTTGCTGTCCAGTTTGCGGAAGACAGATTGCATTCCTGTATAAGAGGCTTTCAGTAAATATTGTGTTCCTTTTTGAGGGGTGAACTGGAGATTGAAACGACCGTCTGCACCGCTTGCAACTCCTTTTACAAAGGTGGAATCCTTGCCTTCCAGGATAACAAGACTTGCATAGGGCAGAGGCTCTTCTCCTTTCTTGGTCTCTGATGCAGTGCATACCTGCCCCTTGACTGTCCTTGTTTTTTGGGCGGATAGAATAGTCGGAATCAGCAAGAATAGCAATAGTAACCAGATTTTGTACACCTTCATGTCAGTCTTTTTATGGCAGTCACAAAATTAGAGAGTTTTCGTCATAAAATCTTCTTTTTTTATAGATATTATGCTACTTTTGCTCAATATAAGTGATACAATGAAAACCGACAAACTAAAATATGTTTTAGCCTTCATCTTTTTGCTGTGTGCTTTTTGGTGCGGAGTCAATTTTAAACGGTGGTACACTATTAACCACCGGATAGAAAAAATGATTTCTCTTGTTTATTCTTCCTCTCCTCAGTATGATTGTTACGGAAACTTTGAAGAACTCTTGAAACAGGAATTCAGGAAGCAGGGAATAGAACCGATATTTGATAAATTTTATCTGGATTTCAATACTGTCACGCCGGAAGATGGGATAAAAAATATGGAGGCTTATCTTAGTATCATCAAAGATAAACCGATGGCGCTGATCCTCACAGTGGGCGACCAAGCCGCATCTTCCCTGCTTTCTACCCGCCATCGACTACTTTCCTCCATTCCTGTAGTGGCTTGCAATGTACGTTTTCCCGATGAGAAACTTATAAAAGAATATGAGCGGAGAAAGGTATATGTGCTGCGTGATGCGCCGGATTTTAAGCATAACATTGATTTTATAAAATCTTTGCAGCCACATGTAGGGATAGATATTATTTATAATATTGATCTGACTCCGCTTGGATATAAATCGTTTGATTTATTAACCCGGTTTGCGGATAGAAAAGAAATTCGGCTTTTAGGCTGTGAGTCTACTTTTTCAGTGGAGCATGAATACAGGAAATTGCAGGAAATGGTTGAGCATTATAATCTGATGCCTGCAAGGGCAAACAACCATATTGATAAAGATGATTTTACCATAAGCCTTTGCCCTTTTCGTTATATAAAAGGGACCTCTTTGTTTACCGAGATAGAAAAAACAAAAGCTGGGAGGGAAAAACAAGTTTTCCTGTTAGATAAGTTCGACCAGATGTCGCTTCCGATAACTAAAGCCTTAAACATCCCTTCTTTCAGCTGTCTCCGCCAGGGATTTGGGGAGGATGCCAAGATTGTGGGCGGCTACATGGCTACTGATGAGATTTCTGCGCGTACTGCGGCTGATTTTTCTGTTCGTCTGATGAATAAGGAGAAAATTGGTATGCCGAAAATCAGGGATATGGAAAAGGAATATGTACTGGATTGGACTTATTTCTCAGCCTATACGGACTTTGATGTGAAAAATGTACCTGAAGATGTCCGTATTATCAATTACTCCTTCTATGACCGGTATCGGAAGGAACTTTATTTCCTGAGCGGATTGTTTATCCTTACTTTTATTCTGGTATTGATCAGTCTGCTGCGTATGCGCCGGCGTTCGCGTGTGGAACGTAAGAATATGGAGATGCTTGAGGAGACTCATAAGCGGCTGACACTTTCTATGGATGGAGGACGTATTTCGCTTTGGAATATACAGGGGGATAATATTGAATTTGATGAGAACTATACGCGTTTGGTAGGAATGAAGCAGAGGATATTTGTGCGGACTGATTTCCTGAAATATGCGTATCCCGATGATGTTTTTCTATTGAATTCATTGTACGAAACACTGCATCAATCTACAGATATGCAGGTTAGGCGTGTACGTTTCTCTTTCGGTGAAGAAGATTATCGTTGGTATGAACTTCGGTGCCGCAGTTTGAAAGATGCGGAAGGAAGGATAATGCTGGCGGGCATTATGCAGGATATTCAGATACAGGTAGAACGTGAAGAACAACTCATTCAGGCTAAGCAGATGGCCGAAAATGCTGAGTTGAAACAATCTTTCCTGAATAATATGAGCCATGAAATCCGTACTCCGCTGAATGCCATTGTAGGTTTCACCAATTTGCTGGTTGGCGAGGGGGGGGATGAGATTGAACCGGATGAGAGGAAGGCCATGCTTGAGAGCATTAACCGTAACAACGAATTACTCTTGAAACTGGTCAATGATGTGGTGGAAATATCACGTCTGGATTCCGGCAGCATGGATCTCGAAATAAAAGAATGGGACATGAGGACGATTGTGAAAGAGATTTATATGGCTTACCAGGCATTAATCAAGCCCTCGTTACAGTTTCATCTGGCTTTGGATGAGAATCCCTCTTTACCTGTTAATATAGATCGTATGCGTTTTATCCAGGTTATTTCCAATTTTCTGGGCAATGCGGATAAGTTTACCCGGAGTGGTTCTATTACATTAGGATGCAAAGTGGATAAAAAAGGTCGGAAGGTCAGTGTGTATGTACAGGATACAGGGAAGGGAATTGATGAGAAAGAACTCATGATGATCTTTGACCGTTTTTATAAGACTGACGAGTTTGAACAAGGAAGCGGGCTTGGGCTTTCTATCTGTAAAGTCATTATTGAGAAGCTTTGCGGACATATAGAGGTGCAGTCTGAAGTAGGAAAAGGAAGCTGTTTTACGGTTGTTCTATCTTTGGCGGATGAGGTATGAGACTTCTGACGGGTTCTTTAAAATAATAGCCGAAACATTTGATATCGCTCTCAGGGTATTGTATATTTGCGGCATTAATCTTTAAATATGAGAACATACAAAATCAGAACGCAACGATTCATTCTACTTATTCTACTCCTATCCTGCATTACCTCCGTTTTTTCTTCTGATTTTTTCCACCGGATAGCAGAAGATGACGGTCTGAGTAATAGAAGGTGTTTCTCTGTCCAGCAAGATAAGCATGGTTTTATGTGGATTTCCACCAAACTGGGGGTAGACCGGTTTGATGGGAAAAATTTCAGGCATTATCCTTTGAATCTATTTCCCGACCAGGGGTATAACAGGATAGGGGTAAATTATCTGCGTTGTTCACCGGATAGTACGCTCTGGGTATTTAGCGAAGCAGGGCTTCTTTTTCAATATGACGAACGGAAGGATGAGTTTGAACTGATATATGCTGTGCGTGACTTCTTCAATAATCATTCTATTGTTCTGAATGATGTTATGTTCGATTCCCCTGAAACAGTTTTACTGTCAACTTCCAAAGGCGTTTTGAAGTTGAACTTACCGGACAAAATGGCTTTACTGCTCCCCGGAACCGAAGAGTTGTCTGTAAATCAAGTGAACAAGAATGATGACCGATATTATGTTTCTACCCGTGACGGACTTTATATAAGTATCTTCTCCAAGACCGGCCCTATGGAAGTACGCTTCCGTTGTCTGGAAGGGAAAAATGTATTATCGACCTATGTGGATATGGTAAATCGCAGAATACTGATCGGTACCCTGGATGCAGGTCTGTATAGCCGTTCCTTAGAAATGGAGGACTTACAGAAATTGCCTCTGCCAATTACGAAGCCCATACGCTCCATTGTTTCCTATACACCGGATAAAATTGCCGTAGGAGTGGATTTGGAAGGTGTCTTTGTCATAGATAAGGCTAACCTGACAATAGATAAACAATATGCCTACAATGAAGCTTCTTCCACCTCCATTTTTACGAATAATGTGCGGGGGCTTTTTGTCGACAACCAGTTCAATCTGTGGGTGGCAACTTATCACGGAGGAATCTCTTTTCAAGACTCTTACAAATTGAACTTTGACTATTTCCAGCATCGGACAGGTGATTCGCAAAGCATTGGAAATGATGTGGTGAATGCGGTGCTGGAAGATTCTTCAGGTAATTTCTGGTTTGGAACGAATAGTGGTGTCAGCATGCTCTCAGTGCACACGCACACCTGGACGCATTACTTTAACAGGAATATTTCCGGTGAAAAAGGAAACGCGATACTCACCATTGCCGAAGATTCGCAAGGACGTATATGGGCGGGAGGATACTCTTTCGGCGTTGCCTGCATCGACTGGAAAAGGGGAGATGTGAAAAGATATCACGTTGAGGACCGGAATCCTATTATCTCCACCAATTATATTTACTCCATTTATCCGGATGGTGATCTGCTCTGGTTTGGAGGAATTATGGGAGATATCACTTCACTGAATATAAAGACCGGGCTGGTAAGTAAGTATAATATAAGTAAGGTGAACCAGTTTGAAAGACAGTCGGACCGGCTGCTGGTGATGGGATTGTATAGCGGACTTTTTATTCTCAACAAAGAAACAAGTGAGATTAAATCAACGGCTATCACCAAAGAAGTAACAACTATCTATCGGATCAGGGATGGAGCCTACTGGGTGGGAACAAGAAACTATGGACTGTATTATTATGATATGGAAAACGATTCCATACGCCAGTACACAGTGGACGATCATCTTTCATCTAACTATATTTATGGGATAGCTCCCGATGCGGAAGGTCATTTGTGGATTGCCACGGAAAATGGTCTGAATAAACTGTCTCCTGCTACGGGGGGTATCGAAGTGTTCGACAAACAGGACGGTTTGCCATCCAATCAGTTCAATAAGTCGGCTTGTTGGGTTTGCCGTAACGGAGATATACTGTTGGGAAGTACCGACGGGGCTATTCTGTTCAGACCGGATGAGATAAGAAAGACGAAACTTCCTGCAGATTACGAGACGATTGTTTATCAGTTTGATGTGTTCAATGAACCGGTATATTGTACGGATGCATCAAATTTGCTGCGTGAACCGATTTATAAGACAGACCGGATAGAACTGCCTTACAACAGGAATTTCTTCTCTTTTCATTTTGTTACGCCTAATTATCAGACACCGCAAAAGACACAGTATTCTTATTATCTGGAAGGGCATGATATTTCGTGGTCGGTTCCGGCTTCGACCCATGTGGCTACGTATTCTAAGGTGGCACCGGGCAGTTACGTCTTCCATGTAAAATCGGTGATAGATGGAGCGGATCAGAAGGAGCGGATAATTTATGTTACAGTGGCTGAACCGTGGTGGAATACGATTTGGGCGCGACTGGTCTATCTGGCTTTGTTTTCCCTGTTTCTTTTCTATATTTACAGGATGATCAAACAGAAGCAGGAGAAGAGGAATACAGAAGTCAAAATAGATTTCTTTGTCACCACGGCTCATGATCTGTTGACACCGCTCAACCTGATACAGGCTCCATTGAAGGACTTGGAGAATGAGATTCCGCCTTCGGGACAAGGCTCTCAGTTGTTGCAAATGGCCCTGAATAATTCATCCAAGCTGGCGCATTATGTGGAGAAACTACTGGACTTTCAGCGTGTATCACTGAATGCGAGCCGATTGGTCGTTTCCAAACAAATGCTTGAGGTTTTCCTGCGTCATCGACTGGATTCCTTTAAATTGGTAGCAGGAAACAAGTATATTCATATAGAAAACAAACTGGAAGATTCTACCCGGCAGGAAATCTGGTTCGACAAGGAGAAGATAACGCGTATATTGGATAATCTTCTATCCAATGCAATCAAATATACTCCTTATGGAGGAAAGATTAGTATTGAAGCATCGGTAGACGAGCATAAGTGGTATTTGCGTATCAAGGATACCGGTATCGGAATCTCCACCCGCGGACAGAGGCATATCTTCAAACATATCTTCAGAGCGGATAATGCAATAAATTCCGGTGAAATAGGCAGTGGTATCGGATTGAAGTTGGTAGGAGCGCTTGTTAAACTGCATCAGGGTAAAATTTCCTTCCGAAGCAAAGTGGATGAAGGTACGGAATTCTTTTTGTCCTTTCCTTTGACATACGAGAATGCAGTGGATCATTCGGAAAATAGTGAGAATGTTCCACTCGGTCATGACGTCTCTGTTAGCGATCCTCACGTAAATCGCGTTATGGTGGTGGAAGACGATCCCGAAATGTCCCGTTACATTGAGATGTCGCTGAGTGATGTCTATCATGTAAAGACCTTCAATAATGCCGTTGAAGCTTTGGACGGCATAGATGCTTTCTCACCTCAACTTATTATTTCGGATGTGTTGATGCCGGGAATGACGGGGTTTGAGTTCTGCCAGAAGGTGAAAGGTAATATAAAGACTTCTCATATTCCATTCCTGCTGCTTACGGGAGTTACGGATAAGAAAAGCATATTGGAAGGTATGCGTCTGGGAGCTATCGACTATATTGCCAAGCCCTTCGACAAAGAAGTATTGCGAAGCAAAATAGCCAATATCTTTGAATTGCGGCAAGCCGCCCAAAGGCAATGTCTGGAAGAACTGAAAAACAACAATGCCGTGGAATTATCGAACAAGGCGGACAATGAATTTATGGAAAAGCTTCTGAAGTTGATAGAGACTAATATAGATAATCCGGAATTAAATATTCAGATGATGTGCAGTGAACTCGCCATGAGCCGTACGTTGCTATATAATAAGATTACCCAACTGACCGGTAAGTCTCCCACTGAATTTATCCGTATTTTCCGGCTTAAGCAGGCGGCTGCGCTTCTCCTTTCAGGAGAGTATTCGGTGACGGATGTTGCTTTTAAGGTGGGAATTGACAATCCGAAATACTTTAGTCGTATTTTCAAGGAATTTTATGGTGTATCTCCCAAAGAGTATCTGGCAAAAAGAGAATAAGTAACGCTACTGAATAAAAGAAATAAAAATGCGGTGTGATCTTAATGGTTACACCGCATTTTGTGTCATATAAGCCTTGTAGAAGGCAATATATGAACATCTGTGCACCTGGAATGATGTATAATGTACCTCTTTCTTTTCCCTTCCCGCTACATTTGCAACTGTAAATCGAATGGCTTATGTAAGGCCGGATAAATTTAATACCTTTATTATATATGAGAATTTATTTATTAGTTATGATGCTGCCGATTTTCTTTTCAGGGTGCTCTGATAAGGATAAAGATCCGCTTTATCTGGATGCTTCCCAACCTGTGGAGAAAAGGGTAAATGATTTGATGAACCGTATGACATTGCAGGAGAAAGTAGCACAGATGTCACAATACGTAGGTATAGAACACATGAAAGCTGCCGAAAAAGACATGACGGTGGAGGAAATGAAGAAAAGCCATGCCAAAGGATTTTATCCTGATCTGCATTCTACCGAACTGATTGAAATGACCAAACAAGGGCTTATCGGATCTTTTCTGCATGTAATTACCAGTGAAGAAGCCAATCGATTACAATCATATGCCATGCAATCGCGTCTTAAAATACCTTTACTCATCGGCATTGATGCCATTCATGGTACCGGACTCTACAGAGGAGCTACCATTTATCCTACTCCCATCGGACAGGCTGCAACCTTCGAACCGGAACTGGCTGAAAAAGCTTCTCGCCAGACTGCTCTTGAAATGCGTGCCACCGGTACCCATTGGGCATTTACTCCCAATGTAGAAGTGGCTCGTGATGCCCGTTGGGGACGGGTGGGAGAGACCTTTGGCGAAGACCCTTTTCTTGTAGGACAGATGGGAGCAGCTACTGTCAGAGGACTTCAGACAAGTGACTTTACCGGACAGGATAAAGTACTGGCATGTACCAAACACTTTATCGGTGGAAGCCAACCTGTCAATGGCATCAATGGTGCTCCTTGCGATATCTCCGATCGTACATTGCACGAGGTTTTCATGCCTCCTTTTAAAGACTGTCTGGATGCCGGCGCATATACTTTTATGATGGCACATAATGAACTTAACGGAGTGCCCTGCCATACCAGTAAATACCTGATGAAGGATATCCTGAGAGATATCTGGAAATTCAACGGGTTCATAGTGAGCGACTGGATGGATATTGAGCAGGTGCACGAAAAGCATCGCACCGCCGCTACGCTGAAAGACGCATATCTGCAAAGCGTGAAGAACGGGATGGATATGCACATGCATGGTCCTGAATTTGCGGATGCCATTATAGAACTGGTTGATGAAAAGGAACTTCCCATGAGCCGCATAGATGATGCCGTCAGCAAGATACTGACTGCCAAATTCAAGCTGGGCTTGTTTGAGAATCCTTATATAGATGAAAAGAAAGTCTCCCAAGTTCTGTTCAGTGCCGAACATCGTGAAACAGCACTCGAAATGGCGAGAAAAAGTATTGTGCTTCTGAAAAATGATAATAATCTGCTTCCTTTGGATGGCGACCGTTATAAAAAGGTTTTTGTAACCGGCCCCAATGCTGACAACCAGACTATTTTGGGTGACTGGGCTTTTGAACAACCGGACTCCTGCGTGACTACAGTCATTGAGGGATTGCGAATGGTTTCTCCCCAGACTGACTTTGATTTCTTCCCTTTTGCCACCAATTTGCGCACTATGGAAATATCTCGTGTCTTGCAAGCGAAAGAGAAGGCCCGAAAAGCCGATCTGGCTATTGTAGTGGTGGGTGAGAACTCTATGCGCTATATGTGGAAAGACAAAACTTGCGGTGAGAATGTGGACCGTTATGAATTGTCATTGGTAGGTTTGCAACAACAGTTGGTAGAGGAGATTTATGCTACGGGAGTTCCCACTATTGTCGTATTGGTCAACGGTCGTCCGTTAAGCACTGAGTGGATTGCTGAAAATATTCCTGCATTGGTTGAGGCTTGGGAGCCTGGTTCATTCGGCGGACAGGCTGTTGCGGAAATCTTATACGGGAAAGTGAACCCTGAAGCAAAGCTTCCCATCACTATTCCCCGTTCTGCCGGTCAGGTTCAGACTTATTATAACCACAAGCAAACGAGCAAATGGTTCCCGTACGGTACGGGAAAAAGTACTAATCTGTTTGAGTTTGGATATGGATTGAATTATGCTTCTTTTGAATTCAGCCCTGTGAAGCTATCTGCCAGGTCGATGAATGAACAGGATACCTTGCGTGCTTCTGTTGAAGTCCGGAATATAGGTGAAAGAGCCGGAACGGAAGTGGTACAGATGTATATACGTGATTGCTACAGTTCGGTAGTACGTCCATTGAAAGAGCTCAAAGGCTTTCATAAAATTACTTTGCAACCCGGAGAAAACCAGACTGTCACTTTTAATATCACCGCCAAAGAACTTAGTTTTTACGATATCGATATGAACTATGGTGTGGAAAAAGGTGAGTTCGAGGTTATGATCGGGAATTCTTCCCGTGATATTGACCTGCAAAGGGAGTTATTTACCATAAAATGATGAATAGTGCACCTTTTTAGATGAATTGGGGGAGTAGCAAATCCTTCTCCCCAATATCTTTGCCGAAAATAAAAACAATAAATGAGTCTATGAGAACACCTACTGAAAAACTGATTATAATAAGTATCGCTTGTTTTCTAAGTGCCTTTGTATCTCAACCGGTACTGGCGCAAAAGTCTAAAACGATCTATCATAAAGACTGGATAGATCTGAATAAAAACGGGAAGAAAGACATCTACGAAACTCCGACGGCTCCCATCGAAGCCCGCATTGCCGATTTGCTTTCGCAGATGACCGTTGAGGAGAAAACCTGTCAATTAGCTACCCTATATGGATATAAAAGAGTCGCTAAAGACGAACTGCCCACCCCTGCTTGGAAACAGGAGTTATGGAAAGATGGTATTGCCAATATCGACGAACACCTCAATGGGCTTGTAAAGACTCAATATTCATACCCTTTCAGTAAGCATGCTGAAGCCATTAATACAGTGCAACGTTGGTTTATTGAAGAAACACGCCTTGGCATTCCTGTTGATTTCAGCAACGAGGGGATTCATGGACTCAATCACGACCGCGCGACTCCGCTTCCAGCTCCCATTGCCATCGGTTCCACCTGGAATGCTGCTCTTGTCAGACAGGCGGGAGAGATTGTAGGCCGTGAAGCTAAAGCTTTGGGTTATACCAATGTATATGCTCCTATTCTGGACTTGGCACGCGATCCGCGCTGGGGGCGCGTACTTGAATGTTACGGTGAAGAACCTTTTCATGTAGCCACATTGGGCAAGGAAATGGTGGCAGGTATCCAGTCTCAGGGAGTTGCTGCAACGTTGAAGCATTTTGCTGTGTACAGTGTCCCCAAAGGTGGGCGTGATGGACATGCACGTACCGACCCGCATGTCGCTCCCCGCGAAATGCACCAGTTGCATCTTTATCCTTATAGGAAGATTATACGCGAGGTTCATCCGATGGGAGTGATGAGCAGTTATAATGATTGGGACGGTATTCCCGTATCCGACAGTTATTATTTCCTGACTGAGTTGCTGAGAGAAAAATATGGTTTCGACGGTTATGTCGTTTCCGACAGTGAAGCAGTTGAGTTTGTCTACAGCAAGCACCGTGTGGCTCAGGACATGAAAGGAGCAGTGAAGCAAGTGGTAGAAGCAGGACTCAACGTGAAAACGAATTTTACGCAACCTTCCGATTTCGTATTGCCTTTGCGTGAACTGGTTGCAGAAGGAAGTGTGTCCATGCAGACACTGGATCGGAATGTAGCAGATGTGCTGCGGGTTAAATTCCGCCTAGGGCTTTTTGACAGTCCGTATGTTACGGATACGAAAGCTGCTGACAAGATTGTAGCTTCGCCTGATACCAGAGAGTTTGAGAAACAGATGGGAAGAGAGTCACTGGTGTTATTGAAAAATGAAGCCAATCTCTTGCCTCTTCAATTGAGTAATCTTCGGAACATTTTGGTTACCGGTCCTTTAGCTACGGATACTACCGCTTATGTCAGCCGCTATGGGCCGCAGAATTTGCAGGTAATCCACGTGTTGCAGGGTGTCAGAGATTACGTCGGACAGGCGGCAACCGTACATTATGCCAAAGGATGCGAAGTAGTGGATGCTACTTGGCCGGAAAGTGAAATTATTCCGACTCCTTTGACGGAGGAAGAACGCCTGGAAATTCAGGAAGCTGTTGAGAAAGCTTACCGGAGTGATGTGGTAATTGCCGTATTGGGTGAGGACGAACACCGGGTAGGTGAAAGTAAATCGCGTACAGGATTGGCTTTGCCCGGACGCCAGCTACAACTCTTGCAGGCTTTGTACGAAACCGGGAAACCTATTGTTCTGGTGCTTATCAACGGACAGCCGCTTACCATTAATTGGGAGAATCGCTACATACCTGCTATTCTTGAAGCCTGGTTCCCAAATTCCATCGGTGGACAGACGATAGCAGAAACTATTTTCGGAGAATATAATCCCGGAGGAAAGTTGCCGGTAACGTTTCCTAAGACTCTGGGACAGATTGAGCTGAACTTTCCCTTCAAGCCGGGTTCACATGCCGGACAACCGGGTGACGGTCCCAACGGCTATGGTAAAACGGCGGTAGTAGGTTCTCTTTATCCTTTCGGATATGGATTGAGTTATACCACTTTTGAATATAAGAATTTGCATATTACCCCTGACAGACAGGGAGTGCAGGGGAAGATAGAAATATCTATGGAACTGACAAATACCGGACAGCGGGCGGGTGATGAAGTAATACAGTTGTATGTGCGTGATAAGTTAAGTTCCGTGATTACCTATGATTCTCAGTTGAGAGGTTTCCAACGGGTTACCTTGCAACCGGGGGAAACCAGGCATATTCATTTCACCCTTCTTCCCGAAGATCTGGAAATGCTTGACAAAGATATGCACTGGATCGTAGAACCCGGTGAGTTTGAGGTCCTGATTGGTAGCAGTTCCGAAGACATCCGACTGAAAGGAAAGTTTGAAATGATGCAACCCTGAAACTGTATAATGAACGTTCAATACTATAAATTAATCCCATTATTTATCTTAAATTTATAACCATGAGAAACAATGAAACTGATTAAAAAAGCTCGTTTGAGTTTATGAGTAGAGAAACTAATACTGAAAATTTGATTAATACACAATTAATTATGAATACACTTTTTACATTTGTGAAGAGAACTTATGTTTATCTTCTTATGTGTGCCGTGTTGGCCATCGTTGCGATGCCACTCTCTGCACAGAACATTTCATCCGGAACAGCCAACCAGCAGATCACCGGTCTGGTGACCGATGATAAAGGCGAACCACTGATTGGCGCGAATGTAGTACTGAAAGGATCCTCGTCTATAGGTGTGATTACGGATCTTGACGGTAAATTCTCACTGAATGCACCTTTGCAAGGAATCTTACAGATTTCTTACATCGGCTTTCATGCACAAGAGATTGCGATAAACGGAAAGAATCATTTCACTGTAAAGTTGCAGGAAGATTCAAATACCCTTGATGATGTGGTTGTTGTGGGATATGGAGTGATGAAAAAGAGTGATGTGATCAGCTCTGTAACCACGATAAAGACAGATAAAATGACGAAAGCCGCCACCTTGGATATTGGTGAAATGCTTCGCGGGCGAGCTGCCGGCTTGAAAATTACAACCTCAGAAAATGCCGGCCCCGGTGGTAGTTCGAATATACAGATACGTGGCACAAACTCTATTTCGGGAGGAACTACTCCTATTGTTGTAGCTGACGGAGTGGTGATCGGTTCCATTAATGATGTGAATCCGAATGATATTGCATCTGTGGAAATTCTGAAAGATGCTGCCGCTCAGGCTATCTATGGTGCACGTGCAGCAAATGGTGTCATTTTGCTTACCACCAAAAGAGGAGAAGCGGGAAAGGCGCGTGTAAGTTATCAGGGGTATTATGGTATTCAAAACGTCGACCGTAACTTTGATGTTTACACACCTGAAGAATTTATACAGTATAAACGTGAGGCTTACCGCACCACCAATAATAACCAGTATGGTGCCGATTCTGATGTATTCAGCCAATTGGAACTCGAATCTATCCAGAATGGACAGTTCATTGACTGGCAGAAAGAATTGATGCGTACCGGTACTATTCAGAATCATGACCTCACGGTGACCGGAGGTGGTGAGAAGACAAAGGTATTTGTGAGTGGTAACTTTATGAAGCAAACCGGTGTGGTGCCTGCTACGGATTTTATAAAGGGGCAGCTTCGCTTTAATCTCGATCAGGAGATTACCCGTTGGCTTAAAGTCGGTTTAAATACTAGCCTGAGCATTTCGACCAAGAATGATCCGGGGGTAGCCGGCCTGTTGCGCGATGCGGTAACCTGTTCACCTTTAGGCTCGGTTTATGATGCTGAAGGTAACCTTAATATGCACCCCACCGGATTGCAGGAGAACTGGAATCCGCTGATTGACTTGCAGGAAAAAACATCGACCACCAAGAGCCGTAATGACTTGGTGAATCTTTTCTTCGACTTCAAGATTTTTAAGGGACTGACCTATCGACTGAATGTGAGCCGTCGTAGCTGGAATGCAAAAGTAGAAACCTATAGTACAGCCAATTCGAAGGCAGGAAGTTACACAGGTATGGGAAGTGGCACTATTAAAAATCAGGATGAGAATGAGTGGACACTTGATAACATCCTTTCGTATGATAATCAGTTTGGCAAACATCACGTATCCGGTACGTTGATTCAGAGCTGGAATGAGCGTAACAAACATTCCAATCAGATGGATGGATCGCTAATTCCGAATGACTTATTGGGTGTCTATGGTATTGAAGCGGCCGGGAAAGTAATACCTACTTTAAGCGCGTCTCAACGCCGTCTTGTTTCTACCGCTCTGCGTATGCAATATGATTTCGCTTCGAAATACTATGTAACCATAAGCGGACGCCGTGACGGTTCATCTGTGTTCGGCGCTCAAAACAAATGGGCTGTTTTTCCTGCCATGGCATTGGGATGGAATGTGTATCAGGAAGAGTTTATGCAAAACTTCGAACAACTTACGAACCTGAAGTTACGCGGTAGCTATGGTAGTGTAGGAAATGAAGCTATACAGCCTTATGGTAGTATTGCATCTGCCGACCAGTGGGATTATTACACCACGAAGAAACTGACAGGATATACACCGGGAGCTGTTCTCTCGAATCCTAAGCTGAAGTGGGAAACTTCTACAACCTTGAACCTGGCTGTGGACTTTGGATTCTTCAATAATCGTTTGTCCGGTACTGTGGAATGGTATAATACTCGTACGAAGGATTTGCTGATAGACCGGTCTATCAGTTCGGTTACTGGATATTCCACCATCAAGGACAATATCGGAGAGATTCAGAACAGAGGTCTTGAAATACAGTTGGAAGGTGTTGTGGTAAAGAGTCAGGATTGGGATGTACAATTGGGAATGACTTTTGCACGCAACCGCAATAAAATCATAAAACTGTTCGGTGACCTGGATGGTGATGGCAAAGAAGATGATTATCCTATCAATAACTGGTATATCGGACAGCCTATCAATGTCTCCAAAATATACGAAGTTGCCGGTATCTGGCAGGAGGACGAGATTGATGAGATTCCTAAATCAGCACAACCCAATGCTCAACCGGGAGACATTAAAATTGTAGACCGCACGGGCGATGGCAAGCTGGACGACGATGATAAAATACTGGTTTCGCAATTCCCTAAGTGGAATGGTTCTTTCAATGCATCGGTAAGATATAAGAATGTTGACTTCTCCATGGATATCTATACTGTACAGGGAATAACCAAATACAATCCGTTCCTGGCAGATTATAATTATGGTGGTAATATGCGTGCAGTATTCAACGGTGTGAAGGTGAATTACTGGACACCGGAAAATCCTACCGGTAACTTCCCGCGGCCCACAACCAATGGAGCCCTCGAAATGGGAAGTATAGCCCGTCAGGATGCTTCTTATGTACGTTTGCAGAACATAACGATAGGATATACCCTGCCGAAGGCATGGCTTGCAAAAATGCGCTTGAGCAATGTAAGGTTCTACTTTACCGGACAAAACCTGTTAACATTGACAGATTATGAGTCGTACAGTCCCGAACAGCCCGCTGACAAGTATCCCGAAGCCCGTACATTGACTTTCGGTTTGCAGCTTGGTTTCTGATCGGAAGGCAGTCAGAGATATAATTTCATACATTCAACATTTTAATGATATAACCATAATGAAAAATTATATATTATTTCTTATCATCGGATTACTGGTAGTCAATACCTCTTGTGATTCCTGGCTGGAAGAAACACAGTTCGACAAGATTAATAGTTCAACGCTCTATGAGAGCGAAGAAGGACTGGAAATCGGTCTGAATGGACTATATGGCCTCTCTCGCCGCTTTTTCCGTTTCAATGATTCGGATGCACGCGGAGCTTACTGGTTTTATTGCGCTACCGACCTGGCTATGGTACGTACGTGGAATGAAGCGGAAATGTATCGTTCCAATATGCGTGCGAACGCTATGCCGGCTGAGATGTGGAACCGTCCCTATCAGATGATTGATCGTGCTTCCGCCATTATTGATGCCGCACCCGGCATTAGTATGCAGACTGAAACCCGTGAGCGAATCGTTTCAGAAGCCCGTGTGATTCGTGCCTGGGCGTACCTCAGACTGATTTCTACTTATGATAATATCTTGTTGGATAGCATACCGACTACTCCGGACAATGCGTTTGACGAAGTAGAGTATAAACCGGCTAGCCAGAAAGATGTATATGCCTTTATTGACCGTGACCTCGATTATGCCATCAAGCACTTGCAATATAAAGTAGATCCGGGAATTATCGGATTGGGCTTGGCCCGTCAGTTGCGTGCTGAGTCGGCTATGTGGCAGGAAGATTACACTACGGCAGCAGCGCAGGCTGATGCGATGATTACAGGCGGACACCATAAACTGGTAGGTATCAGCGAAATATTCGGTAATAATGTAAATCATAGCGAGAGCCTGATGGCGTGGCAGTTCGACGAGGTGTCCGGAGGTAGCCATACACTGGCAGGAGGTGATGGTCATGTGTTGGGAGCTTGTTTCCAAGCTCGTTTCTATGAGATCACCATTCCGGGAGATCCTGTAGCGCCTATCATTGAGGAAGCCAACTATGGAGGAAACGCTTATGGATGGACGTATCCGAATGAGTATCTCCGTTCATTGTATGATAAGGATAAAGATAAGCGCTTACAGTTCTATTTCTATCCGGATACGCTGTACGGAAACAATCCCGCTTCAGCCTATTATGAAAAGAAATTACCGGGTGATCCCCCGTATTCTACTCAGCTGCGCCAGTACACATGGAGCCTTATGAAATACCGGGATTTGAGCAAACCCGCCAAACGTGCCTTGTCCTACAAGCCGTTTATAGCTTATCGTCTGGCGGATACTTATATTTTGGGTGCCGAAGCACATTGGCGGAAAGGAAATACGGAAAAAGCACTGGAATATCTTAATGCCATACGTCTGCGTGCCGGACTTGAAGAGGCTACTACCATTGATCTTCAGACCATCATGGATGAATATGCGCGTGAGTTGTGCTTTGAAGGCAAGCGTTGGTTCTTCCTCAAGCGTATCGGCAAGTTGGTGGAACAGGTGAATAAATACCATCGTTTCGGCAGTACAACCAGTAGTATTCAGGGTACAACGATGAAAGATTATATGGTGCGTTGGCCGATCCCGCAGGCACAGATAGATGCAATGGGAACTTTCCCGCAGAATCCGCAATATTAAGTAAGTATGAAAATAGTAACCACACTTTTGTTATCTCTTTTTGCTTCTTCAGTGCTGTTTGCACAGTCTGGTAAAACTGTCCGGGTACAGACACGTGCCAACAGCACTGTGGAGAACTGGACACCTTACGAGGCGTATACTGTGGATAACCTGAAAGGATTTAAAAAGAAAAAGGAACCGGCCCTGTCTGTGTTCGGAGGATATAAGACGGACCGCCAGGAGGCAACCGGCTTTTTCCGCACAGAGAAGATTAATGGGCGATGGTGGATTATTGATCCCGAAGGGTATCTGTTCCATCACCGGGCAGTGGTAGCATTTGGGCCTGGAACTTCGAAGAAGCAACAGCTTGCATTTCAGGAAAAATTCGGTACACGTGCCCAGTGGGTGAAGGCAGAGACGGAAATGTTACGTTCGTATGGATTTAATGGCGCCGGAGCCTGGTCGGCAGTGGAAGATATCCGTACCAGTCAAACGCCATTGGTTTATACACTGATTGTCAACCCTATGGGGAACTATAAGCATGAGCATGTGAAGAAATATGGAGGTACCTATAAGGTGGCCAGCTGGCAGGGCTATCGGTTCAATCTGCCTATGGTGTTCGATGATGAGTTTGACAAATATGTAGAGCAGGCCCTTGCTCCATTGGCACGGTATAAAGACGATCCTTACCTGTTAGGCTATTTTACAGACAATGAATTGCCTTGGTATACTGATGCACTGGACCGCCATCTTAACTTTCTGGCTAAAGATGAACCGGGGTACCTGGCAGCACGGAAATGGCTGGATGAACGGAAAGGGAAGGAAGCAACCGTGGCGGATATTACCGAGGAAGACCGTCTTGCATTTTCCGCCTTCTTCTTCGAGACGTATATGCAGAAAGTGACTTCGGTGCTGCGCCGTATAGATTCTAATCACATGTATCTCGGATGTCGGTTTAATCAGGATAAGAATCAGGAACTTACCAATCCGGCTATCTTTAAGGTAGCAGGTAAGTATATGGATATTATTTCTATAAATCATTACCGCCAGTGGCAGCCGGAACAGGAACGGATGAATAACTGGGGAGAATGGTCGGGCAAACCTTTTCTGATTACCGAATGGTATGTGAAAGGAGAAGATTCCGGTTTGCCCAATGCAACCGGTGCGGGATGGAATGTACCGACTCAGGATGACCGGGGGATCTTTTACGAAAACTTCTGTTTGCAGTTGCTCCGCAATCCATACTCGGTAGGATGGCACTGGTTCAGGTATCAGGATAATGATCCGGAGGATTTGACAACAGACCCTTCCAACAGGGATTCCAACAAAGGAATTGTAGACAGCGAATATTCTCCCTGGTTACCTTTATTGCGGCGAATGGAGAAAGTAAACAAGCAGGCTTACACACTCACTCGTTACTTTGATTCGCAGAAGTAAATAGTTGGATTTTGATAGGTATTCATATAAGAACCGTTTCGGCTTTAGGACAAATTAAAGTTGAAACGGTTCTATTCAATAAATCATTTTTATCTATGGCGTTTATTACGAATAAAAGAGTTTGCTTATACAGAAATACAGGAGTATTCTTTGTATTAATGATGTGTTGGTCGGCATATAGTGCCCAGTCGGGAAATAACTCTATGCACAACTATAGCTCGAAGGTCGATTCTGTACTCAGCCTGATGACACTGGATGAGAAAATCGGGCAGTTAAACCAATATACCGGCAACTGGCAGGCAACAGGGCCGGTGGTGGAGGATTCTACTAAAATAGAGCAGATCAAGGCGGGTAGAGTCGGAGCCATGCTCAATATTAAGGGGGTAAAATATACGCGCGAGATGCAGAATTATGCCATGCAGTCCCGCCTTCGCATTCCATTGTTATTCGGGCAGGATGTTATTCATGGTCTGCGTACCATCTATCCCATTCCCTTAGGTGAAGCGGCAAGTTTTGATCTGGATTTGATGGAAAGAACTGCATCCGGTGCTGCGGAGGAAGCTTCTGCACAAGGTATTCACTGGACTTTTGCTCCGATGGTAGATATAACCCGTGATGCACGCTGGGGGCGTGTTATGGAAGGAGCGGGTGAAGATACCTGGTATGGTAGCAGAGTGGCCGAAGCACGGGTAAAGGGGTTTCAGGGAAATGATCTGGCGGATACTCATACGGTAATGGCTTGTGCCAAGCATTTTGCGGCTTACGGGGCGGCCATTGCAGGTAAGGACTACAATACGGTAGACATTTCTGACCTGACGCTGCACGATACTTATCTGCCTCCTTTCCGGGCAGCTGCAAATGCCGGTGTGGCTACTTTTATGAATAGCTTTAATGACATAAACGGTATTCCGGCTACGGGAAATGCATATATACAACGCGATATCCTTAAAGAAGGATGGGCTTTCAGCGGGTTTATTGTTTCCGATTGGGGATCGGTCAAAGAAATGGTTGCCCATGGATATGCATCCGACCTGAAGGCATCGGCAGAGATTGCTATTCATGCCGGATGTGATATGGATATGGAGTCGAGAGCTTATCATAAACATCTGAAAGAGTTGGTGGAAGAGGGCGTTGTGGACATTAAATATGTTGATGAAGCGGTAAAGCGTATTTTGTTGAAGAAGTTTCAACTCGGACTTTTTGATGATCCATACCGTTATTGTGACGAAGAACGGGAAAAGAAAACCGTATTGAGCACCCGTCTCAGGGATTTGTCCCGGGAATCCGGAAGAAAGTCCGTTGTCCTATTGAAGAATGAGAGTCAAGCACTTCCTTTATCTCCGTCTTGCAGAAGAATTGCATTGATAGGAGCTTTGGCTAATTCTCAAAAGGATATGATGGGCTTTTGGGCGAATGAAGGTGTAGAGAAAGAAGTCGTGACCGTGTATGAGGGCTTGAAAAGACGTTTTCCCAATGTAACGGTCAATTATGCTGATGGATATGATTTGGAAACAAATGATTTACGGCTTTCTGAAGCCCGTGCGGCTGCCAATCGCGCCGATGTTATAGTAGTGGCTGTTGGCGAAAGATTTAATCAGAGTGGAGAGGCAAAGTCAAGGGCTGACATTGCCATTAATGCCAATCAGCAATTGCTGGTGAAAGAGTTGAAGAAGACGGGTAAGACGGTTATTGTTTTACTGATGGGCGGTAGGCCAATGATTTTTAATGATATGGAGCCTCATGCCGATGCAATTCTCTTGACTTGGTGGTTGGGAACCGAAAGTGGGAACGCCATAGCTGATATCATCTCGGGTGATTATAATCCTTCCGGTAAACTGCCTATGACTTTCCCTGCACATGTGGGACAGATTCCTGTCTATTATAATTACAAAAGTACCGGAAGGCCGGAAAGTAAGACAGTAGCTTATTCTTGCCGGTATCAGGATATTGATTTTGAACCCGCTTATCCGTTTGGCTACGGGTTGAGCTACACTACATTTCAGTTGTCGGAGCCTAAGACTTCTGCCAATGTATATACAATGGAGGATACGATCCGGGTGTCTGCGAAGTTGAAAAATACCGGGGCATATAGAGGCAAGGAGACGGTACAGCTTTATATCCGCGACCTGGTTGCCTCCGTAACACGTCCTGTTAAGGAACTAAAGGGATTTCAGCAAATAGAATTAAATCCGGGTGAAGAAAAAGAGGTGACGTTTATTCTTTCATCGGCAGATCTTAGCTTCATGAACAGGAACTTGAAATATATTACGGAGCCTGGTAAATTTGAGATAATGATAGGGACTAATTCGAAAGAGGTGGAGAAGACAATTATATCATTGAAGTGAATCTGGAACTGATAGTACGATATCAGGAGATTTTCAGCAGGATAAAACAGACTGAATATAAGGAGAAGTGAAAGTTACTTCCCAGGCTTACATAAGAAGAACTCCCCTACCGGTTTCCCGGTAGAGGAGTTCTTGTGATATTAATCAAATGTAGAAAGGGCTGATTAGTCTTTCAGTTTTGCGATGATGAAATCGCGGTTCAGACGGGCGATGTTGCTGATAGAGATGTTCTTCGGACATTCGGCTTCGCAAGCACGAGTATTGGTACAGTTACCAAATCCGAGTTCATCCATCTTGCTCAACATAGCTTTTGCGCGACGCAATGCTTCCGGTTTACCCTGCGGCAGCAAGTTCAGCTGGCTAACTTTTGCGGAAACGAACAACATGGCGGAACCATTCTTACAAGCAGCTACACAAGCACCGCAACCGATACAAGCAGCTGCATCCATAGCTTCGTCAGCGATTTGCTTCGGAATCAGGATAGCATTGGCATCCTGAGGAGAGCCCGTGCGCACACTAACGTAACCACCGGCTTGCATAATCTTGTCGTAAGCTGTACGGTCTACCATCAAGTCCTTGATGACCGGGAAACCGGCAGAACGCCAAGGTTCAACAGTGATAGTGTCACCATCGTTGAAACGACGCATATAGATCTGACAGGTAGTAGCACCTGTTGCAGGACCGTGAGGATGTCCGTTGATGTAGAGCGAACACATACCGCAGATACCTTCACGGCAGTCATGATCGAATACAACCGGTTCTTTACCTTCAGAAATCAGTTGTTCATTCAAGATATCCAGCATTTCGAGGAATGAAGTGTCACCGGGGATATCTTTCATTTGGTATGTTTCAAAAGCGCCTTTTGCCTTTGGGCCTTTCTGGCGCCATACTTTCAGTGTGAAACTTATATTTTTATCCATTTTCTTTAATTCTTTAAATGTTCAACTTCCCGATTAGCTCTTATAGTTACGAGTCTGTACCTTGATTGCTTCGTAAACCAGCGGTTCTTTCAGCAACTCAGGAGCTTTTTCGTCGGAACCTTGATATTCCCAGCAAGCAACGTAGAAGAAGTTTTCATCGTCACGTTTTGCTTCGCCTTCTTCAGTCTGGTATTCTTCACGGAAGTGACCACCGCAGCTTTCGTTACGGTTCAGAGCGTCGTAAGCAACCAATTCGCCCATGATAATGAAGTCGTACAGGCGGATAGCTTTATCCAGCTCTACGTTCATACCTTCCTTATCTCCCGGGATGAACAAGTCTTTTTCGAATGTCTTACGGATTTCTTTCAGTTTGGCAATACCGGTCTTCAGACCTTCTGCTGTACGGCCCATACCTACATATTCCCACATCACGTGGCCCAGTTCCTTGTGGATAGAGTCTACTGACTTCTTACCCTTGATGTTCATCATCCAGTTGATTTTCTCCTGGATAGCTTTCTCTGCTGCTGCGAATTCAGGCAGGTCGGTAGAGAAACGGGGAACTGTAATCTGGTCAGCCAGATAGTTCTGAATAGTGTAAGGCAATACGAAGTAACCGTCAGCCAAACCTTGCATCAATGCTGAAGCACCGAGGCGGTTGGCACCGTGGTCGGAGAAGTTACACTCACCGATAGCGAACAGACCCTTGATAGAAGTCATCAGTTCGTAGTCAACCCAGATACCACCCATTGTGTAGTGGATAGCCGGATAAATCATCATCGGATTATAATATTTCACACCGGCAATTTCTTTTGCCAGTTCACCCGGATTAACGTCAGTGATTTCCTCATACATATCAAAGAGGTTGCCATAACGTTGAAGAACAATATCAATGCCTAAGCGACTGATAGCCTCAGAGAAATCGAGGAATACTGCCAAGCCTGTATTGTTCACACCGAAACCAGCATCGCAACGTTCTTTAGCGGCACGGCTGGCAACGTCACGCGGAACCAAGTTTCCGAATGCCGGATAGCGGCGTTCCAAGTAGTAGTCGCGGTCTTCTTCAGGAATATCGCTTCCCTTGATTTCACCCTTTTGGAGTTTTATGGCATCTTCTTTCTTCTTCGGAACCCAGATACGACCGTCATTACGCAGAGACTCTGACATCAAAGTCAACTTAGACTGCTTGTCACCGTGAACGGGAATACAAGTGGGGTGAATCTGTACCATAGCCGGGTTGGCCATCCAGGCACCCTTGCGATAGCAAGAAACGGCAGCTGTACAGTTACAAGTCATTGCATTGGTAGACAGGAAGTATGCGTTTCCGTAGCCACCGGTAGCGATTACTACTGCGTGTGCAGCAAAACGTTCCAGTTTACCGGTTACGAGGTTTTTAGCGATGATACCGCGGGCACGTCCGTCAACGAGGACAACGTCCTGCATTTCGTAACGAGTGTATAATTTTACGGTACCTACGTTTACCTGGCGGCTCAGTGCAGAGTAAGCACCCAGCAACAACTGCTGTCCGGTTTGGCCGCGGGCATAGAACGTACGTGATACTTGAGCACCACCGAAAGAACGGTTATCCAGCAAACCGCCGTATTCGCGGGCGAAGGGGACACCTTGTGCCACACATTGGTCGATAATGCTGTTGGAAACCTCAGCCAAACGGTAAACGTTAGCTTCGCGGGCACGGTAGTCACCGCCCTTTACTGTATCGTAGAACAAACGGTAAACAGAGTCACCGTCGTTTTGGTAATTCTTTGCAGCGTTGATACCGCCCTGTGCTGCGATGGAGTGTGCACGGCGCGGAGAGTCTTGAATACAGAAGTTGAATACTCTGAAACCCATTTCACCGAGTGAAGCGGCAGCAGAAGCACCTGCCAAGCCCGTACCTACTACGATGATATCCAAGCGACGCTTGTTAGCAGGGTTAACTAATTTCTGGTGAGCTTTATAGTTGGTCCATTTCTCAGCCACCGGTCCTTCCGGAATTTTTGAATCTATCTTAGTCATAATGCTATTACATTTTAATCGTTTACAATTTACAAATTAGCAAGCACCGCCGCACAATGATTTTGCGAAGAATACGACAACTACCAAGGCGAAACATACAACGACGATAGTAGAGTAAATGTTGGAGATGCATTTCCAACGGTTAATCCATACCTTATTGTTCCAACCCAGAGATTGCATAGAACTCCAGAAACCGTGAGTCAGGTGGAACCACAGTGCGCCGAGCCAAATGAGGTAAAGCACTACGTATACCGGATTGCTGAATGTGTTCTGAATGTGATAAACACCGTTAGCGGCATAAGCCAGTGTAAGCGTATCAGCATGCATACCCATGTTGTGCATCAACTCAGGAAGCTGCATTTTTGCCCAGAAGTTTACCAGGTGCAGACCCAGACCTACGATTACGATAAGACCCAATACGAGCATGTTCTGAGAAGCCCATTCTACAGTTTTGGGTTTATCAACTACGGCATAACGTTCGGTACCGCGTGCTTTGCGGTTCTGCATTGTCAGCCAGAAAGCGTAGATGATGTGAATAATGAAAAGAGCGGCCAAACCTACCGTAGCCACCAAGGCATACCAGTTTGCCCCCAAGAACTCACAAACCATGTTGTATCCCTCTGCCGAGATTAATGCAACCAGGTTCATCGCCATGTGAAACGTTAGAAACAGGACAAGGGCGATACCGGTAATGCTCATCACCACTTTCCTTCCTACAGATGAATTACTTAACCACATAAATGATTGAATTTAAATTATTTAATAGTTAGAAAATTTGCTTTTACTTAGGGTCTTACACTAATTTCCCGCAAAAATAGAAGAAATACATTGATTAAACAAGGAATTAAAGAAATAATTCCGTAATTCAGGGAATAGATAGAAGTTGACAAGTGAGTCAGGGAACAGGGTGACAAGGGAAGATTACTCTTACTCGTCACCCTGTTCCCTGGCTGGGTCGTCATTTTTTTCTTTTATAATGGTGATTTTCTCTCCGCTGGCAGCACGTTTTCGCAAGGAACGAGGGGTGTCTCCAAAGGAGTCTTTACAGAAATGAGCGAAGTGCGACAGAGAGTCGAAACCATAACGTGAACTGATCACGGAGATACGTTGCTTGGTGAATTGCAGATCGTTCAGAATACCTTCACGCTTCTTGTCCAGTATCCATTCGTACACCGGAACGTTATACATATTTTTAAACAAACGACGGAATGTAGTGGTTGTATATCCACCTAAATGGGCGAATTCTTCCACATTCTTCACCTTGTCATAGTTCTGCATAATGAAATAATGGAAACTTTCCGTATAAGTACTGATAGGATAGAAGAACGTACTTATTTGGCGCAGGGGATAATAGCAGGTTAGTATGTAAACCAGTTCCTGACGCTTGATGTCGAGATATTTCCCGCATGCGGAAGGCTGTTCTTTAAAATAGTCGGCAATATCATGCAGCAACCGCTCCAGTTTGGTATTGGCTATCAGCGGCGTGTAGGTCAGCGGAGCCTCAGAACGTTCGAGGATTTCCTTGTAACGGTCTTCACATATAAGTGGAAGTTCCGTAAACCAATAGGCGATATATTCCACCTCGGTCAGTGCTAACAACTCCATTTTTGAACCGATGGCTTGCAGTACACATTGTCTGCTCTGGAGCGTAGTACCCGGGTATTCGTTACTATTTATCAACAATTCTCCCTTTAACATAAAGATCATGCAGTTCTGGGTACACTTCTCCGCTGAGAAATGCTGCCCCTGGGGATATTGGCGGTATACCAATGTCCCGTCTGAGATTTTTGGGCATAGAGTACAATCTACTTGCCGTGTGCAAAGAGTGTCTTTTGTCATGAAATATAAGACGAATTACTAAAATTATGGCAACAAAGATAGAATTTTTTTGTGAATACTCTAACAAAATCGTCTATCTTTGCAGCAAACTATAAGAAAGACTACATGAAACGGACTATTTTTTTTGTATTTTTTGCATCATTACTTGTATTCAATATTTCTGCCCAGAACTGGGACATTAATACTTTGCATAAAATAAATAGTTGGGATGGTAAGTTCATTCGTAATTATAATAAAATAATTTCTCGTACTGAACCTTATATTGCCGTGGGGGTTCCTGTGGCGATGGCATTGGCTGCCTGGGTGAAAAAAGACCGCGAATTATTGAAGGATGCTGTCTATGTAGGTACCAGTGTTGCCGGTGCTTTTGTTGTGACTTATGGCATGAAGTATTTTATAGATCGTGAACGCCCGTTCGACCGCTATCCCGACCGGGTTCATGCTTATAGTCATGAAACCAGTCCTTCTTTTCCTTCCGGACATACGGCAACTGCTTTTGCATTGGCAACTTCACTTTGTGTGAAGTATCCGAAATGGTATGTAATCGCTCCATCTGCCTTATGGGCATGTTCTGTCGGAGTATCCCGTATGAATGAGGGCGTACACTATCCGTCCGATGTGCTGGCGGGTGCAGTCATCGGAGCCGGATGTGCCGTAGTAAATATCTATGTGAACCGTTGGCTGAATAAGTGGTTATTCGGCAATTAAAGCGGTAGCTTCTTCTCGTAAATCTTTTCGTTCAATATCTTAAGGGCTTGTTGCACGCTGTTGTTCGTGGTGTTTATCACCTGAAAGTATTCGTTCATATCCCACAGGTCACGGGCTATCAAGGCTTTCAACTGCGTTTTTATGAGGGGCAATGATTTGTTGTACTGCTCCTCGTTGAACTCAATCTTTTCTTTATCGGCGGCAGCGCGTATGTCCGCAAGCATCTGTTCGTCTATCTCAAATTTATTGTTGAAGGCATCGAACTTCTTATATTTCTCTTGGAGTTCTTTCCGATTTTTCTCGATATACTTGGTTGTTGCTTTGATGACAACGCCTTTGGCAACCAGATTACGGTGATAATCGGTATATTGGGTTGTATCGATAGGCACGAAATAGTCGGGCATGATACCACCGCCACCATATACGGTACGTTTCAACTTCTTAGTGGAGTTCTTCAATGAATCAGGAAAATGGATACTGTCGGCATGCATCATTTCTCCACGGTTGAAGCGATCTACCAGTTCCATATTGTATTTTTCCTGGCCGTCGTCTTTGCTAAGGCCTCTGCCGTCCAGATTGGCTGTATGGTCGTACGGCTTCTGGATGCAACGTCCGGATGGGGTGTAATAACGGGCGATGGTCAAGCGGATCATAGAGCCATCGGGCAATTCGATGGGACGTTGTACCAGCCCTTTACCGAAAGTACGGCGACCTACAACTACGCCTCTGTCCCAGTCCTGTATGGCACCGGTTACGATTTCACTTGCTGAAGCAGAGTATTCGTCTACCAGCACGATGAGGCGTCCGTTCTTGAAGTTACCTGTGCCTTTGGCGTAGAAATTACTACGCTGAGAGGTTCTTCCTTCGGTATATACAATCAGTTCTTTTTGTTGCAGGAACTCGTTGGCAAGATCAATTGCTGCATTCAAATAGCCGCCACCATTGCCTTGCAGGTCGAGTATCAGGTCTTTCATTCCTTGCTTCTGTAGTTCTTTGAGGGCGGCGGTAAATTCTTCGGCGGTAGTGGCACCAAAACGGTTGATGCGAATATAACCGGTCTTGGGCTGTATCATATACGAAGCGTCCAAACTTAGAATGGGTATTTTATCCCGTTTTACAGTGAAGTATAAGGGATCGTGCACTCCGCGGCGGACAATGGTTAGTTTTACTTCTGAGTCTTTCGGGCCGCGCAGGCGTGCCATTATATCTTCTGTGGACATTTTTACGCCGGCAATAGCGCTGTCGTTCACTGCCACGATACGGTCGCCTGCCAGAATACCAACCTTTTCAGACGGTCCGTTGCTGACGGGCTGTATAATAAGTAATGTATCTTCTATCATCTGGAACTGCACACCGATACCTTCGAAGTTACCTTGTAAAGGCTCGTTCATTTTTTTCACTTCCTCGGCGTCATTGTATGTGGAGTGCGGATCGAGTTGGGCGAGCATACGGATAATAGCTTCTTCCACCAGTTTATTCTCGTCTACCGAGTCTACATACAGGTTGGTGATGGCAAATTCTGCCATTTGTAACTTGCGGGCAGCCAAGTTGCCCATATTCTGCGCCTGCATGGAAGCCATGGCACCGCATATACATATTATAAAGATAAGAAATTTCTTCATCATTCTTTTTCGCTTATCACTAATTCACTAATCATTAAATATCCATCCCTTCGGGGATAAACTGGCTGATATCTTTGCCGAACTGTAGAAGCTCGCGGACAGTAGTCGAGCTGATACATGTCAGTTCAGGTTCGGTAAAGAGCAAAATGGTTTCGATGCCTGCCAGTTTACGGTTGATATCGGCAATGGTCTCTTCATATTCGAAATCTTTCACGGTACGGATACCACGAACTATAAACTGCGCGTCTACCTGCCGGGCAAAATCAATCGTCAGGCAATCATAGGAGTAGACCTTGATACGTGGTTCGTTCCGGTAGAATTTCTGTATCATCTCCACGCGCTTCTCAATAGGGAAGTAGGTGTTTTTATTCTCGTTGATACCAATTCCAATAATGACTTCATCCATAAAAGTCAGTGCGCGGGTCACTACCGATGAATGGCCGATAGTGAAAGGATCGAATGTTCCCGGAAAGATTGCTCTTCTCATGATGCCAGATCTTCTTCTATAACCAGATTGTTAATAATAAAGTTTTGCCGTTCCATGGTATTTTTACCCATATAGAATTCCAATAATTCCTTTACAAGGTCCGTTTTGCGTAAAGTGACTTGTTCCAGACGCATATCTTTGCCGATGAAATGCCGGAATTCATCAGGCGAGATCTCTCCCAGACCTTTAAAACGGGTAATCTCCGGGTTGGGACTCAGCTCGGCAATGGCTTTTTGCCGTTCCTCTTCCGTGTAGCAGTAAATTGTCTTTTTCTTGTTGCGTACGCGGAACAATGGAGTTTGCAGGATATAGACGTGCCCTTTCTTTATCAGATCGGGGAAGAATTGCAGGAAGAATGTGATGAGCAACAACCGGATGTGCATACCGTCCACATCGGCATCGGTAGCGGCAATCACCTTGTTGTAACGCAATCCTTCAATGCCATCTTCTATGTTCAGGGCAGCTTGTAGCAGATTGAATTCTTCGTTTTCATATACCACTTTCTTAGTCAGCCCGAATGAGTTTAACGGTTTACCACGAAGACTGAATACAGCCTGCGTATTTACGTCACGGCTCTTTGTGATGGAACCGCTGGCGGAGTCACCTTCAGTGATAAAGATGCAGGACTCGGATTCCTGTTCCTTTCCTTTGCCGTCATTAAGGTGGTAACGGCAATCGCGTAACTTACGGTTGTGCAGGTTGGCTTTCTTTGCGCGCTCACGTGCCAGTTTGGTTACACCGGCAATGGCTTTGCGTTCCTTTTCGGAGTCTTGTATCTTTTGCAGCATGACTTCCGCAACCAACGGATTCTTGTGGAGATAGTTATCCACTTCCGTTTTGATGAAGTCGCCTACATACTTATTCACGCTTACACCGCCGGGAGACATGGAAGGGGAACCGAGTTTAGTCTTGGTCTGTCCTTCAAACTGGGGTTCTTCCACATTGATGGCAATGGCGGCAACAATACCGTTGCGGATGTCGGCATATTCCTGGTTTTTGTTGTAGAATTCCTTGATGGTGCGGGCAATATGTTCTTTAAGCGCACTTTGGTGTGTTCCACCCTGTGTGGTATGCTGGCCGTTGACAAAAGAATAGTATTCCTCGCCGTATTGATTCGTATGCGTAAAGGCTATTTCAATATCTTCTCCTTTTAGATGGATGATATTGTAAAGGCCCTGTGCGGTCATATTGTCGTTCAGCAAATCTTCCAGTCCATGGCGTGAGATAATGCGCTGACCGTTATATATAATGGAAAGTCCTGTATTCAGGTACGTGTAGTTACGCAACAGCGTTTCCACGAAATTAGCCTGGAAGGAATAGTTCAGGAATAACGTGCTGTCCGGTTCGAAGAAGATATAAGTTCCGCTTTCCTCGTTACAGCTTTCCGTTACATCACTCTGGAGATTACCTTTTTCAAAAATGGCAATACGGACCTTACCTTCGCGATAACTACGTACTTCAAAGCGGCTGCTAAGTGCATTTACTGCTTTGATACCTACGCCGTTCAGTCCGACACTTTTCTTGAAAGCTTTACTGTCGTACTTACCGCCGGTATTGAGTTTACTCACCGCTTCAATCAGCTTTCCTTGCGGAATACCACGACCATAGTCGCGCACACTGACACGGAGATTATCCTCAATGTTAATCTCGATCCGTTTACCAGCACCCATTTTGAACTCATCGATGCTGTTGTCCATTACCTCTTTTAGCAATACATAGATACCGTCGTCGTTCTGCGTACCGTCGCCCAAACGACCGATATACATACCCGAACGGACACGGATGTGCTCCATGTCGTCCAAATGACGAATGTTGTCTTCCGTATATTCTACATTGCCTTCGGGCATCAGTCCGTTGATTTCTTCCATAGCTTATTTAATGAAGAATGAGGAATGAAGAATGAAGAATTTGGCTGCGCTGTGATGCCGCATGGCAATTCTTCATTCTTCATTCTTAATTATTAATTTCTTTCACAAACGCCCTGCGTCGTTTATGTTGTTTGGTTTCAAAGTATTCCCATTGGGCTTGTACTTTACCATTCATTTCAAGTTCAGGGTTACTTTCTGCAAATATAAAACCTAATTTCTGATAAACCGGAATTAAATCGGAAAATAACAATGCGTTAACACCTTTGTTTTGGTACTCCGGCTTCACGGCAACAAGCAACAAATCCAACATTTTAGCACGTCGTTTCATGAACAATGCTTTCAGCAGATAGTACCATCCGAAAGGCAATAACCGGCCGTGCGCTTTCTGTAAAGCTTCGGACAGGGAGGGCATGGATATGCCTACGGCAATCAATTGGTCGTCGGCATCTGTAATAAGCGTCACCATGCGCAGGTCTACGATGGGGAGATACATTTTCACGTACTGGTCAATCTGCCGTTGCGACAGAGCGGAATAACCGAACAGGGGTTTATAAGCTTCGTTCATCAACTCAAAGATGGCCTGTCCATAATCGTGGGCTATCTTTTTGGCTGATGTATATTTTTTAATCTTGAGGTTGTATTTACGCTGGATAAGGTCGGAGATACGTTTGTGTTTATCCGGTATGGCATCCGGAATGTAGATTTGATATTCCACCCAGTCAGCTTCCTTTTCAAATCCCATGCGCTCCATGTGTTGCGGGTAGTAAGGATAATTGTAAATGGTTGCCATGGTGCTGAGTTGGTCGAAGCCTTCTACCAGCATACCTTCTGCGTCGAAGTCAGTGAAGCCCAACGGACCTTGTATATGAGTCATTCCGCGTTCTTTTCCCCATTCTTCTACCGTGCGGATCAAGGCATCCGATACTTCCGGGTCGTCAATAAAGTCGATCCAGCCGAAACGGACGTTCTTTTTATCCCAGGTTTCATTGGCCTTATGGTTGATTATGGCAGCTACGCGGCCTACTATTTTGTTGTCTTGGTAAGCCAGGAAATACTCTGCCTCACAGAATTCAAACGCCGCATTCTTCTTTTTATTGAAAGTGTTGAGCATGTCGTCGTAAAGATCGGGGACAGAGTAAGGGTTGCCTTTATATAGCCGGTAATTGAAGCGGATGAACCGTTTCAATTCTTTTGTTGTGGAAACTTTTTTGATTGTTATTGCCATAATTTTATGTCTAATGAAGTGGCAAAGATACATGATAATCTTTAAAATACCACGCGGCAGAGATAAAAACTGATCTATTGCTGTATGCTTTTCCGATACTGTAAAGGTGTCATACCTGTATTTTTGAGGAAAGCACGCCGGAAGGTGGAAGTGGAGTTAAATCCGGAACGTTCGGCTATCTCATCTATATTCATGGTATAGGGGTAGATGGTCAGTAGTTGCTTGCCGGCTTTCTCAATGCGCAGGTTGTTGATGTAGTCGTAGAAAGTGATATTCAGCTTGTTGTTGAAATAGGAGGATAGGTAGGTGCGGTTGGTTCCAATGGCATTGGCTACATCGCTGATAGTCAGTTTAGGATTCAGGTAGAGTTGTTGCTCTTCCATTACTTTCAGTAACTCTTCCCGGAAAGCGTAATAAGAACCGTTATCCTGTTCCGTTCCGCTGGTTCCGTTCTCTTCTACAGGCTCTTTAGCCAGGAGGTTGCCTTTCAGGTTGTTAGGCATAGGGATACTGATCTGATAGGCTGAATAATGGATAATAACAAACCACAATATGACAGAAGAAATATAATAAATAGTATCTCCCCAGCCTGTAATATTCATGCTGGTATATACCCATGTTGCCAGGCAGATGGCGAGAATAAATGTGGCTTTCTTCAACCATGCCACATCGATATGTTCTGAATAAGAGTAGTTGTTGCGTATGTATCGTTGGTAGCGTCGGGCAGCGAATGTAACTATGAGTACAATAACGGCACTATAGAGTAGAATGAATCCGAAATAAAAAGGGAAAATGGGGGCATGGAATGTACACAAATAGGCAATTGTAAATACAATATAGGGACTGAAAAGCAAAAAAACTTTCTTCCAGTTAAGCCATCCGGGTGCCGTTAATTCCAGAAGATAGAAGGAACAGGCGGCAACTGCCCATCCGTCAATGAATAGCAGGGAATTGACCAATTGTTCGGTTTTCAGTGAAGGAAAATAGAGTAATATATCCTTGAACTCCAATAATGCCCAGAAAGCAAGGGTGAGTCCCAGTATGCTCTGTATCCGTGAGCGTGGCCTATGTGTGAGCAAGCGGAAACTGACATATCCGAAGAACATGAATGCAGCTCCGTTCATGAAGTATGATATATTGATGCCTCCCATTAAACGTTATAAATAAGTACTATGGTGTATGCTATGTAACAAAGTATCAGTATGCTGCCTTCGATGCGGGTAATGGTACGCTTGGCAAAGAACAATCCGAATAGCCACAGCAAGATGCTCGAACCTACCAGTACCAGCAGATCCATATTTGTGATACCCGTCAGGTGCAACGGTGTGATGGAAGCACTGCATCCTAACACGAAGAAGATGTTGAACAGGTTACTGCCAATCGCGTTTCCAATGGCAATTTCCGGATTTTTCTTTAAGGCAGCAACAATGGAGGTTGCAAGTTCGGGCAGGGATGTGCCGCCTGCTACCAAAGTCAATCCGATGACGGATTCGCTTACTCCCAGACTGCGTGCAATGCCACTGGCACCATCCACAAAGAAACTGCCGCCGGCAATCAGAGCTACCAGTCCACCTATTATATATAGTATGGACCGCCACATGGGAAGTTGTTTGATTTCTTCTTCCGTTTCCCCCTCTTTCTTTCCTTGGAAAGCGATGGCAAAGGTATATCCGAGGAAGATCAAGAAAAAACAGAGCAGGAGTAATCCGTCTGTAATGCTGATTATATTTTCGGAGCTATGATCCAGTAAGACATCATTTGCGCAAATCAGCAATACTATGGAGGACAGGATACAGAGTGGGATTTCCTTGCGCAACGTATTTCCGGAAATAACAATTGGGGCGAAGAGTGCCGTGCAGCCTACGATCATTAGTGTATTGAAGATATTGCTGCCTACAACGTTTCCGATGGCGATGTCCGCGCTGCCTTTCAGAGCCGAAGATACGCTGACTGTCAGTTCGGGAGCGGAAGTCCCGAAAGCTACGATGGTGAGCCCGATAACAATGGAGGGGATGCGGAAACGCTTGGCGACGGATGCGGCTCCGTCTGTCAGTCCGTTGGCCCCTAAAAGGATGAGGAGAAGTCCTCCGATAAGACAAAGAATATCCATGAGAATTCTGTTTTTTGTGCAAATATAATTAATTCCTTTTATGAAAAGTGAAAAACATTCCGTATGTTTGGCACGTTAATTAATTTGTTGTTTTTAAGTAACCTGATTAAGGGCTATTATATGAAGGGAATACGTGCATTATGTCTTTGGCTCTTGCTGTTGCCTGCGGGCGGCGCATCTGCCCAGCTGGTAGAGAAGGTATTAGATGTCTTTAATGACGATACTTTGGGGACTGTTGTCGCCCAAAGGGCAGATACAGACTCGGTTCATCTGCTGAAGATGAAAGAGGACTTGGAGGTTGCAAGGCTGAATGAGGCTAATCTCAGGATGGAGATAGAGCAAATGAGGCTGAAGTATGATGCGGCGGACTCCCTGAAGCTGGCAAAGCAGCGATTGCGCATTGACTCGCTCAGGCGGATGACGCCGGGTGTGCCGGTAGTGGTGGAAGGCGATACGCTGTATTACCTGTTTGCCAAGCGGGGCGGGCATACTCCGCAGCAACGTGCCGAAATGAATGCAGCGGCAATAACGGAACTGGGCAAGCGATTTAATCTGCAACCGGATTCGGTTTACTTAGAGAGTAGTGATATTGTTACCGATCTGATGTATGGTAATAAGGTTCTTTCTTCTTTTACGGATCAGGATGGTCTGTGGGAAGGTTGTTCGCGCGATCAGTTGGCGGCTGCCAAGCGTAAAGTGATCGTAGACAAGCTAAAGGTGATGAAAGACGAGCATAGCCTGTGGCAGCTTGGCAAACGCATTCTCTATTTCATTCTTGTAATCATAGGCCAGTATCTGCTGTTTAAACTCACCACCTGGTTGTTCAATAAGTTGAAAGTGCGTATCCAACGATTGAAAGATACCAAACTGAAACCTATCTCCATTCAGGATTACGAATTGCTGGATACGCAGAAGCAGGTGAATCTGCTTGTCTTCCTGGCAAATCTGTTGCGATATGCGGTGATGCTGCTTCAATTGGTGCTGACGGTGCCATTGCTCTTCTCCATATTCCCTCAGACAAAAGACCTCGCCTACAAGTTGTTCTCGTATATATGGGATCCGATAAAGAGTATCTTCCTGGGTATAGTGGAATATATTCCCAATCTGTTCACTATCTTTGTGATATGGCTTGCCGTGAAGTACCTGGTGAGGCTGGTGCGCTATCTTGCCAGTGAAATTCAATCGGAGCGGTTGAAGATAGGCGGTTTCTATGCCGATTGGGCTATGCCGACGTTTCACATTGTGCGTTTCCTGCTTTATGCGTTTATGATTGCTATGATTTATCCCTATTTGCCGGGTTCCAAGTCGGGTGTTTTTCAGGGGATATCGGTCTTTGTCGGCTTGATTGTTTCGTTGGGTTCGAGTACGGTGATCGGGAATATTATTGCGGGATTAGTAATCACTTATATGCGTCCCTTCAAATTGGGCGACCGCATCAAACTGAATGATACTACGGGCAATGTAATAGAGAAGACTCCGTTAGTGACGCGTATCCGTACGCCGAAGAATGAGGTGGTAACTATCCCGAACTCTTTCATCATGTCTTCGCATACGGTGAATTTCAGTCAGTCGGCACGCGACTATGGACTGATTATTCATTCGGAAGTGAGTGTGGGGTATGATATTCCCTGGCGGAAGACGCATCAACTTCTGGTTGAGGCCGCTCTGAATACACCCGGAGTGGTAGATGATCCGCGTCCGTTTGTATTGGAAACGTCTCTTCAGGATTATTATCCGGTCTATCAGGTGAATGCTTATATAAAGGATGCCAACCAGTTGGCGCAGGTGTATTCCGATTTGCATCAGAATATCCAGGATAGATTTAATGAAGAGGGCATCGAGATTATGTCGCCGCACTACATCGCTACGCGCGACGGTAGTGAGACGACGATACCCAAGGATGATCTGAGGGGGAAGAAATAAACCTTATCCGGTGCAGAGGTGGATTATTTTCCCCGTAGGGATGAAGGTGATAAAGAAAATGAAGTGCATGCCTGAATTATTTCAATCGTTTTTTATTCTCATCATTTTCTAGTATTCTCATTTGTTGAATAGCTATTTGGTTGAGTTTAATTAGCCGTTCACCTTGGGGAATACCTTGATCAATAAATACGGCATTGAGGTTCTCCATGTTCGAGAGGCAAATAAGTTCATTGATGGAAGCGTAGTCACGGATATTTCCTTTTAGTTCGGGATGTTGCTCTCGCCATGTTTTAGCTGTTTGCCCAAACATAGCCACATTAAGCACATCGGCTTCTTCGGCATAAATAATGCTTGCTTGCTTAGCTGTTACTTCTACTGGAATAAGATTCTGTTTGATAGCGTCAGTGTGAATTATCCTTATGGGCATAAGTGCCACCATATCTTCCAGCTTTTGATATTATGCCAATAGCTCCAGTTCGTTCTATCCATGTTTTAACTGATAGAACAAAATTGTTACTACCAGCCATATTTTTAATTGTACCGAATTCGGTACAATTAAAATGTGAGTTGTATAATATTTCCCATTCACCGATATATTCAAGTGTACTTTTTAAGCTAAGCCATCTGAATAATATGTGCTCTTGCATTTGACTACGTGCCATATCGGTTAATCAAATATAATCCTGGTCGTTATTTGTTAGAACTGTAATTTCTGTATTTTGTACTTTTATTTTAGCCATGTAGATTTAAGTTATTTGCATTCAACGTCGAAGTTACCTGTTTATGAGAATAATTTCAGATTTGCTTTTCAGAAATCACGTAAAGCTGACAATAAAGACATCCTTTTTCATGAAAACAGGAATGTCCTCCTCCTGCTTTACCGTGCCAGCACAATCTCCGAATACGGATAAACGCCTGGGAATAACCTCAAGTTCCACTCTTTCTTCAGTATATCGTAAACCCCAATCATTTGATCGCTCCTCCCGGTGGACAGCACATAGAGTTCCTGCGTATTCGCATCTTTCATGTGCGTTGCTATTGAACATGCATAGTCGGGAGAGGTAGCAAAAGGCTCTGCCATACTCATGGTGGTGGTATTCCAAAGGCGGAATTCCGTTCCGCTGTCGGTTACTACGGCATATCCGCCGCTAAGTGTATACTTCGTACTTCCTGCATCTTCTACAGGCACCATTATCCAGAAAGGAATCAGGGCGGTGGACTGTAGGGGGGCTAAAGCGTGCATGCTATGCTTTCCAAGGTCTACTACAACAGGAGAAAAGGTGCCGTTGCCGTTGTCTGCTGAAAGCAACAGATTGCTATCCGCTATCACGCCGGGATAACGGGCCAGGGCTTCGGATTTCATGCCGTCGGGCAACTTTATGCTAGGGATTGCAGGATAGTCACTTCGGGTGTTGGCCCAAGAACTGACAACGTGTGCCGACACATGATTCGGGTCGACTTCCTGTATCGCTACTATATTATTATAGCTGGTGCAGAGGGTCACAGTTTGCCCCAGTTCCGCCCACTTCCAGTAGTTCATGGACAGGTCGTAGTTGGCGATGTTCCGGTTTCCTCCCTGCGATTGAATCCCGCAGAGGGTTAAACTTCCGGAGATGTTGACTGCACAAGAGAATTCTTTGCCATCCGTGAATTGTTCCACTCTTGTAATCTTTCCCGTTCCGCGTTCTATGTGTTCGATGGAGTAGGGATAGTCTGTATTGGATTTGGAATTGACAATGCCGTAGAGCTGGAACTCTTCGGGCGATTGTCCGTCTTTCACCGCAATCTTTCCCAGTGACATCATTTCACTGGAGCGGCGCAGGAATACTTCTGTGGTAGAGGCCGGGTAGTGTCCGGGTGCCAGGAGCGTGATACTGGTGGCTGTTTTCTCCGTGATGACGGCCGATACGCCGCGTGCATATCCTTCGTCAAAGAGCGGTTGGTCTACGAGCGGCCAGCGGATATCAAGCATGATGTCATCGTCCGTCTGAAAGCCTTGTGCTTTGATGGTTACTTTGTCGCCGGGAGTGAACTCGATTCCCGGGTCGGGCATCACGATGTCGGTTACGAAAATGGGTTGTTCGTCTTTGTCCTTGTCTTTGTCACATGCTGCAAGTAGCAGGCCCAGCAGCAGGAAGAGATGTATCTTCTTCATAGCGTTTATCTGTTATTGTTGGGACAAAGTTATCACTTTCCATTTGTATTCTTCTAATTTTATTTTCCTTTTTTCTGTTTTCTTTGTGTGCCTTCGCATCGGACTAAGTATTGGGGGAGTACATTGTTTGTTCAATCGGACATCTGTTGGTGTCCGTTAATCTTATTGTTCTGTTGTGAATATTGTTGTCATTCCCCGTTTTATACGGAAAGACAGGACAAACGGCCTGAATAGAAAATCTGGAAACCTTCCCGATACTGATGGAAAAGAATGCAAGGAAATGACTTGATGGATGTTCAAAAAGAAAGATGTAATTCTGATTATTCACTATTCTGTATGTGTTACTTTAATAATCCTGTCCAAATTTACATGTAAAGAGGGTAAAAGACATCAAAACGTTCTTTTAAAAACGTCGGAGAAAAGCCTGAAAGTAGGAGCTAAAACAGCTTTTAGGAGAAGATTCTCCTTCCTATTTTACAGGAAAACCTCCTTTCATACTACAAGGCTACACCCTTTTGGGCGGATAGCTACACCTTTCGGGGTGGATGGCTACACCCTTTGGGGGAAATGGTGTAGCCTTCTGAGCAACACAATTCTCCATGTAACGTCCCGTTTCCTACCGTGGGAAACTGCAAACTATTGTATCAGTGTCTTTTTCATCACTCTTTCATTGCTCTTTCAGAAATCCTTTCTATCTTTGTGCAGGGTTTGTTTCTCAGGCTTCCCGTTGAACGCGAGTAGAGAGATGCCTGCACCTTTCTTATATCCCCTTTAGTTTGATTATTTTAATTATGAATACAAAAAATGTTATAGTGATTTGTTTATTGGCAATACTATTTTGTTTTCCTACAACTGTAAAATCGGCAACAGCAACCAACTCTATTGAATATGTAAATCCAATAGATAATAATGGACTATGTGGCAGAATTGCTGATACGTTCTGTAAAAGAATGTTTTCTAGAGGAGAATTAGATTTTTCGTGGATAGGTTATAAATTTGAGAAAGTCAATTTTGAAACTATAGTTGTTTTTAATAAGTTTACACATCAACTTTGTGGTGACAAGAGAGATTTGATTTATAAAATCAAGATGAGATACCAATCAGGTGATCCTGTGAAATTGTCTAATTGGAAATTATTATTAATCATCATCGAAGATGTTGATACTCAAAGACAATTGGTCAATCAAAAATATGAATAGTTATAAGTTAAGAAAATATGAATAAGTTTATTATTGTGACGGCTGTCTTTTTGTGTTGTGTAATTTCATTAAACGGGCAGCAAAGAGTTGATGGCGCAGATGTTATCAAGATTAGTCAACAATCTCAAATTGTATCATCCGTCGTGGGGTGGTGTTATAATGATACATATAATAAATGGTGTGGATATTACAATGTTATTCTTAATGATTTTAAGAACAATAATAAGGTTCCTAAATATGCGGAAAATTATTTGTATTCATACAATGATGAAGAGATTTTGAGTTTGCAGATAAAATCAGTAATATATAAAGGTGAAAAAATTTATATGCTTTATATAGGGCAACAAGACTATTATTATGATTACCTATCTATAGAAGAAGGGTATCATAGCTATAAAAAAGAACCGTATTTTTTATAAAAAAAGAAGAGTATAATAAAATGTGGAATCTTCAAACAGGTATCAATAAAGTTTACATGTTAAACGGAGGACGAAGTTTTGGGCATAATAGAGCTACTTACGATAATCAAGAAGAAATGTTGGCATATGAATTTGATGATGACTTTTCTTTAAATTATGTGACAAATGACGATTCATATACCAAAGGAAAATTTGAACCATTAACATGGTATATAAAGAAAGAGAATGATGGAACAATTCGTTTCCAATATCCTACTAATAGAGGACTATTGGAAGATGCTAAAGAATATAATAAAAATCTTTCTAAAAATACTGGGTTTGTAGAGAGGTCAGAATACGAAGCAAAGGATTTTGCTACGGAATATTATGAAATTTCAAATGCTAATTATGAAAAGTTGAGAATTAAATAATATAATTGTCTATTAAAGTAGATGGAGTGTTATAAGGCTTAATTATGCAGATTAACCGATTTAATATGGGTAGATTGGTTGGTCTTTTTATTGATGATATGCATTTTGTTTAATGTTTCATTTGTTGATTTTATC
>NZ_CBVI010000012.1 GCF_000513195.1 Bacteroides timonensis
CCAATGGGACATGCCAGTTTGACATCCACAATGGTGTATCAAGATGTTACCGACGAGCAAAAGAGGGAAGCAATAAAATCCCTGGAAAATAATGTAACGCAGACAATGAAGAAGAAATGGACCATGCCGACCAATCGCTCACTGGCTGCCATGTTCGGTATTAATGTGGACTGAATCCTTCATTAGTTATCCAAACTCCTGAAATGTCAAAGTCTGATTTAAGCGTAGATAGCTGAGGAGTTTGGATAACTGAAAAGTTTGGATAAAACCAGTTGTTGTGCGGCTTGCATATTTCCCTGTAGTTTATAGTCATCCGGTTCTGGGCCTGGTTCCGGGGTAGGCTCAGGAGTTGGTTCGGGGTCGGGCTGTTCAGTATCCGGTTTATCACTTTCTTCTTTTGAACAAGAACTTATTCCACATAAAAGAATAGCCAATACAGATAGTGCTAAAAATAATTTTATACGCTTCATGATATCAAATTTAAAATAAAAAATAAGCTGCTTATCTTTTTAATAAATGTTCATAGCGACAAGGTACACCTTTATCTGTTATACCTTCAATAATAATTGTATAATAGCTGGGACGATCAGCTGTGTAAAAGTGTACGCTGGCATTACCTCTTTCATCGGTTCGGAGTTGAGGCTGCCAGTAAATGGTGGTACGATTATCCGGTACAAGTGATTTGCGTTCTTCGTCTGTTACGTATTTAGGGCTATAAAAGGATTTATACCGATTAAAGCCGAGCAGAAATGCCGTGTCCCCTTGGGAAGTACGCGGTATCTCTAAATTACCGGTACGTGAGGTTAACACAATACATCCACCCGAAATACGTTGAGTTCCATCCTTCATTTTCTGGAGTTGTCTGTCCACTTCTAGTTCTTCCAATTCTTCTAAGGTGGCACCACTCTCAAAAGCTTCATTATAGGCTGCTTCCAAGTATTTCAGATTTTGAGTAATATTGACGGCTGCATCAACTTCCGGATCGATTTTATGTACTCCTACGATGTCTTCCGCATTGATGAGAGAAAGAGCATTGAAACTGATCGTTTTGTTATCCAGCATGAAGCGCGCAGTACGGCCATAATCTATTTTCTCTTTGGGACGCAAGGCATTCCTGTTATTTACATCATTAGACATCAGATGTTCCGGACGTTGGGAGTATTTGGGGTTTATATAGGGACGATTATCTATAATTCGGAATCCGGGAACATTCTTGACTAAATCGAGTGCCGTGCGCGCATCTTGTTGAGCCAACATCTCTTCATCATCCATTTTATAGGAAGAAAAACGATCTTTTACTAAACTTCTGGCATTAATCACGACTTCTGGAAGACGTAGCATCAAGACTCTGTCTTCTCTGACAAAAGGTGATTGCATTTCTTCTATATATTCGTTTTGTTGCTCATATTTTGCATCCTTGTATGGATGGGTGTTTACTGCTTCCGGAAAATAATCCCTGTCTATTCGGATATTAGCATGAAAGATTTTTCCTTTTTCTATTACCTGTGCTTCAGCTCTGGCTGTATCTGCAAAACTTAACTTATCTACAATAAACACTCCGTTATTATCTGTATGTGCTGAGGGATAAGGACGTTTGTTAACAAAAACATTCACAGTTTTTCCCGAAAGTGGCTTATTACGAATATCTAATACCTTACCGGAAACAGCTTGTCCGATTTCCATAAAGTATTTGGGATTCTTTTGCTGTTCTTTAAGAATGTCTTCTACATTAAAACGACTCCACCCTTGTGTCAGCATTAAATTATCCAGACAGGCTTTCAATCGCTGAGAATTATCTTTAAAGTAATATCCGGGTGTTTCAATGTATCCTTTTATATCTGATGTCAGCAGCAGATTAGAAAGAATGTTATCTGCTGTAGAATCACATCTGATGGCATAGTTGTCTGTAACGCTTAAAGAAAAATCCCCCTTTATAGGTTGCCCTGACAGATCGGAAAGATGAATATCAAGAGATACCGGTGAACGCGAACCATAGGATGCCTTATCAGAGGCTAATTGCCAGGTTGAATGATTTTGGCGAACGAATACAAGGCGTTCGCTATGTGGAACGTAATTCCCATCCAATAAAGTAAGGGTTAATATCCCTTCAGGGATGGATTTCAGACTGACCGCTCCTTGTTCTTTCTGTATGGGTTGTACAAATAGTAGACAACCACGAACATGGGCTATCAGGTATAGATTATCCGGTAACTTCTCTTGGGGGGAATGTAATATATTGTAATGTATGATGCCGTTACGTTCGATAATAGACAAAGAGAATTGGTCAGTCTCCGGTTCAGGCAATAAAAACTCTTTTTTCATATTTCCCGTAATAGAACTAACAACTGCTTTATATTTTTCACCTACTGAAATAGGCAGCATAAAACTACCGATGCCTGCATAAACACTTTTAAAATGCGTAACGGTATCACCTTTACTGTCTAAAATACTACCTGCCACTTCTACTGATTTTCCATTTGTATCTATCGCTTTTATGCCCACTTTTTGGGTACATCCTAAAATTAAGCTACCCCCTTCCGGAAAAAAATCGACATGGTAGTCAAAAGTATCCGGAACATAAAATGTGTGTTTGTGCTTTAATTGTTTATCTTCCAATACAACATAGATGTATTGCTCTATTTTATCTTTTTCTGGTATATCTATTTGAATCTCTCCGTTTTGGTTTGTCCGTTGCTGACGAAACTTATTTTCGTATGGCTTGGTACGAACCATATAGTGTACGTAATTACCTGCGTAGACGGTATTGTCAGGACTTTTGAAGGTTACAGTTGCTATACGTTTTTTTCCTTTCTGCTCATATCTTATTTCCGGATACATAAACGAAGATTGAGAAGCAAAGACTTTTAGATTTTTGGAAAAATAAAAGTCGGATTTTTCGTTTAACATCCAATAGGTATATGCACGGAGATAATAATCACCAGCCTCTAATGATTTTGGAAGAGGGATGAAACTTGAAAAGATGTCTTTACGTTGCTGAACCTTAATACGCTGCTGAACTTTATTTTTGCGATTTATGAGCTCTACATACACATAGTGACTGCCATTTCCGGAAAAGTGGGTAATGGCATTCACCAAATATGCTTTCAACCAAATAGTATCACCTGCAAAATAATATGGTTTATCGGTATGTAGATAGACTTTCTCTTGCGGCAAATTAGTAACTTGTTTAAATGAACTGACAATATTGTTCATATAAATAGTATCTGTTTGTTGAGCATTACTTGTAAAGATGCTAACAAATAGTATCACCCATAAACTCAGGTAATATCTTATCCGGTTGTTTTTCATAGTGCATGCGTGTTTAGTAGTTATGTGCTATTTCTTAATTGTAGTAATAATTATAACACCGTTAGCTCCTTTCATGCCATAAGATGCACCATCTTTTTGTATTTCTACCTTGTCTACATCATTGATTGACACTACACCGTCTACTTCACTGCTACTTTCATATAAAGTGCCGTCGACAACAAATAAAGGCTCATTATCCAAATCAAATGAACTTCCTCCGCGAATTGTAATTTTGTCTCCATTCACTGTTACCCCCGGAATAGCTCCACCCTTAAATAGATCGTAAATGCTATTGGCTGATAACTTCTGAATTTGTTCACGAGTCAATACATTTGAGTTATAACTTGCACGGAGTATCCTGGTATATTCTCTTTTTTCTTCTTTCTGCCCATCGAATAAAATGAAAAATTTCTTTTCCAGTTTAAGAGAAGCTTGGGATAGCTTACCAATAGGGATAATTGCCTCTTCTTTTTTAGAAATAGATACTACCAATGTATCTGTGGGCTGTAAACCGGAAAAAGAGAATACTCCCATGTTATCTGTCTTTACACTTTCAGTAGTATTTTTTTTCCATACTTTTATCCCTTTTAAAGGACGTTGCTTGGCATTAACAATAACTCCCTTAAAGTCTTGACCAAAGACCATTGCAACATAAAGTGATGTGTACAAAACAAGAAATAATCGTTTTTTCATAATTACAAGAATTAAAAAAAGTATCTTAGGATACAATAACTCCCAAGATACTTTTTGATGAATGAATATTATTCTAAAATACCTGTATTAGAGGCGTAAGCGTCATCGATATATACTAACGGAATGTTTTTACCACCATCGCCATTGGGTATATAAAGCTCCCAGTTATTGATAGACATACGACCTTCACAGGAGTTTTCAGTACGTGCATCTTTTAAAATATTACTCTTTAATACTTCTTGACCAGCCACATGAACAATGATTGCTTCATTTTCGTCAACAGACATGGATACCGTCTGATAAAGTTTGGTAGTAAATGTATTCATTGTATTCAGGTTGTGATATTCGTTATACGTAGTTTTTTTACCTGCGGCAGATGTATACTGGACAATTAACTGTACATTATAATCCGTGGTACCCTCCATCGTAAGTTCTTCATTAGGTACAGCCGGATACACTTCTCCACTTTTTAGCTTTCCCGGATACCATATCAGACGAATCTGATTAATATAAGAACCATTGTTGGAAGCGTCGGAACGTAAATTCCAACGATACTCCAATGTTGCTTTTCCTGTTTTTTTCCCAACTACAATTTCTTGCATATTAGGGACATTAGAGTCAAAACCAAGTTTCATGCGGGTACTAAACGGAGTATATAACGTATTATCTCCAAAAGCACGGCGAAGATAACGAGTTACTTCTGCGGCAGAATTCACTTTTGCTTGCAGATATTGGTTACCGTTAGATTCTTTTTTAAGTGTTCCAGTTGTACTACCTTGTAAAGATAAAGAATGAGGAGTTTTCTCAAATTTATCAAAATAATAACTGGATACATACATCTTATGAGAACGAACTTGTGATTCTCCCCCAATACTAGCTCGACAGGTAATCGTGTAGGTACCCGGAGTGCTTGGCGCTTTCCAGGTCATTTCATTTAAACCTTGAGGTTGGGTCAATGAACCCGCATCACAACTCCATTCATAATTCGTATGCCATAAATCGCTGGAACGTACACACATCCATACTTTCACTTTCTGATTACAGTAGAATTCATCTCCATCTGTACTTAACGAATCTATTTCGATAAAATCATCATCACCACAGCTTGCAAAAGAGAAAGCACAAAGTAGAACAATGAAAAATTGATAAATATATTTCATAATCGTAATCTTTTTAGGTTATTTCATATTTAGTTGTTCTTTTGTAGGGCGATCCAACCAACTATCCATGACATGCATATATGAACCGTCAGCATTGTAAAGATTGGAAGTGCGTGGCTTGATGGAAGATTTGTAATGCCCATCAAAATTGTTGAATACAATGTTGGGATTACGGTCTTTCAATAAATACATATTTATTTTAGCTGTATCAGCTGTAGCTACCGTCTCAAACCAAGTTGGTTCTGCCGGAAGATTAGTGAAAGTATATTTACCCTTCACAATGTGATAAAGCAAAAATTCTTTCACTTGTTCTTTGGAATAGGCAGTCATACTTATAGGTGCGTAAGAAACAAGTTCTCCAGTTTCCTCATCTATATATGTTAGTTGATGCGTCTGAAAATAACTTAAATCAGTACTCGTCTCTGAGTTAAATGCTGTATTCGTTGGTAACAAGTAGGTCATTCCACTTTGTTTAAACTCATTGTCAACTCCTGCATACAAAATAGCCTCTTCCAACAAAGAAAATATATCTGTACGGGATTTGATAAATTCGAAAGCAGACATATCGATTTTATTACTTGGCATGCCAGCACTATAATCGTAATCGTATGAATCTTGATAATCTAACCCCAATAATTCACAGCTTGCTATAAAGAAAGGAATTACCATCAAGGCTAATGCTTTTTTATAATATTCTAGTTTCATTATTAACTCTTTTTTAATAGTTTGTTTTTAACGTTCAGTATAAGGTGGATTCTGATCTCCAACCAGTGCCTTGTTTGATTCAAATTCAGCATAATGAATTGGCCAGTATTTAGTGCCTTCATTACCGAAACCGGTTACTGTCACATCTGCTGCTTCCTGACGTGCGGAATAGATAGGGTCCATCACTTCTATTAAATGACCAGTTCGCATTAAATCAAACCAACGATACCCTTCTCCATAAAGTTCCAATTGTCTTTCTTGCAGAATAATATTTTCCACTTCATTTACATTATTAACATTGGATACTTCTAATTTTGCATCTTTCAAGTAACCCACACGAGTACGAACATCATTGACAATATTCAGTGCCTCATCTCCTCTGTTCAACTTATTTAAAGCTTCTGCACGCAGTAACATAATATTTGCCATACGCATCATTACCAGAGAAAACTCGCTGTCGGTTGTGTTCATTACTGAAAAATATGATTTATACACTTGATTAGAGGAATCATACTCGCGTTCAGGATCAATATTGCTGTATTTGATACATTTATTTACGCTTTCTACTCCAGCTGTATAACTTGCATACGTCAAAGGAACACGAGAGGCCTTATAGTATACTTTCACAGTGTCAATTGTATTCCAAAAACGTGCATCAGAACCTTCTCCGGAACGAAGCCGATCTATAAACTCATTAAAAATGGGTTCTGCCATTCTGTAACCATTATTCGTGTTACTTGCCCCTAAAAGTTGCGGCCAGCCACTTAAAGCTCCATCTGTTTCGTAATCCCATGCCATAGCAAAGATTACTTCTTTTGAACTACTAGGATTGGTGAAGATGTTTTTCCATTCAATTTCTCCATTAGATAATGACAAACTCTTATGGTTGATAAAATGTTCTGAAGCTGTTAAGGCATCTTGATAATCATTATACCACATGTAAACTTCTGTTAGTAAAGCGTACATTGCATCTTTGCCCAAATAAATTTTATCACTTGTATCAGATTGGTTAAAGTAACTGATAGCCTTTTCTATATCAGATAATATTTGTACCTTTACTTGTTCTAATGAAGAACGGGGAACAGCGATGGTATTTAGAGATCCATCCCATGGTTCCGTTATTATTGGCATTTTACCCCAAGTACGGGTTCCCCAAAAATACATATAAGCACGCATGGCATAACATTGTCCGATATATGGAGCATACTCGGATTCTAGGATATTGGGAATTGTCGGATATTTTTGAATACCAATATTACATCTGGAAATACAAGTGAAAAAAGGTTCCCAACTGGCTTCTGAGATATTGGGCATCAAGGCATTCATGTAAATCTTAGAATCTTCATAGGATGTACCGGTTACATTATCTGAACGTACATCACCAAAAAGAACCTGACGCTTGGAAAGTGCACTCTGAAACGCATCATAAATACCTGCATTCCAGTTCTTCATTTCAGCTTTATCTTTAAAGTAACTTGATGGAGACAAATCTGACAAAGGAGATCTGTCTAAAAAACTTTCACAACTTGATAAAGCCAAAAGACTTGTAAAAGCTAGTATTATATATTTCTTCATTTTCTTATCTTTTTAGTTAAAATCCAATGTTGAATCCAAAGCCAAACTCACGCTTACGAGGATATTTTGAACTGTCTTTACCTGGAGTTAGAACACCGCCACTCAACTCCGGATCATATCCTGTATAATTAGTCCAAGTCAGCAAATTGTTACCATAAATATATGCTTGTACTGAGCGGAGTGGAGTTTTACCTAAAAATTTAGGATCCACACTGTAACTTAATCGAACAGATTGTAAACGAATAAAAGTTGCATCTTCCAAGAACTGATCGCTCAAACTCATAGAGTGATTATTTGTTTTGCGCTGTTTGGAGTTCAATGCATACCAACTTGTGATCTCACCTGGATATTTCCAGCCTTGCATAATATATTCAGGAGTTTGTTTATGAGTATTTCCTCCCCATGAACAATAATAACGCTTCAAGTCATTCCAGACTTGTCCTCCCCAACTAACATAGAAGTTAAATGAAAGAGAAAAGTCTTTATATGTAAGGGTATTCCCCCAGGAGCCAAACCAATCAGGATTTGCTTTGCCTAATTCGGTCTGGTCGTTAGAATTGATCACATCATCTAACTCGCCGTTTTCATTAGGCTTGTTATACCATATGACATCACCACCACCAGCAATTACTCCATTTACTTTCATCTGAGCAATTTTGCCTGTATATTCAGTACCATCTGGGTTCAGATATTTTTCCAATGTTGGCTGACCATTCAAACCTATAACAACGTTACCTTCATCATCCCGTTTGAAAACAGGAGTCAGACGGTTTTTATAATCTTGAGTCCAGGCATTACTTGCGTCATATTCATATACCCCCAAATTCTTATAACCATAGAATAGACCAGCTGGTTTTCCTGCTGCAATCAGCCAAGCACTATTAATATAATCCTCACGTGCCAAATCAAGAATCTTATTATCATTCTTCCACCAATTTACAGTAGTACTCCAGCTAAAATCACGTGTTCTGACTGGTGTTGCTGTAAGTGATAACTCAACACCTTTATTTTCAATACTAGCCAAGTTTACACGCATTTTATCATAACCGGTAGTACTTGGAAGATTATAGTCAGAAAGCAAGTCACTCGTTTTCTTTATGTAATAGTCAGCAACAAACATAATACGTCCATTCAGAAAACTCAAATCCACACCGATATTTGTTTGCTTAGTCTGTTCCCATTTTAAGTCAGGATTACCATATTTAGATGCAGGTACAATACCACCTACTGAATTATAATATTGGGAACCGGCCGTATAAACGGTTTGCGATTCATAGCGTCCAATTTTATCATTACCAGTAATACCATAGCTGGCACGGATTTTGGCATCCGTAAGAATGTTATTAGCCCAACGCATGAAGGGTTCATCCGAAATACGCCATGCAGCAGAAACAGAAGGGAAAGATCCCCAACGATTATTCTTACCAAAACGGGAAGAACCGTCAAATCGAAGATTACCAGTCACGGTATAGCGACTCTTCCAACTATATACTACACGTCCAAATACACCTACCATAGCTTCATCCCAACCGGTTGTATTGATATTCTTCACGTCTTTTACAGTAGCCAAATTCATATAATGAATATCTTCGGAGAGAAAAAACGAACCGGCTATATTATATGCCAATTGATTACTAACTTCGAAACTACTACCAACCATAGCACTCAAAGAATGATCTTTGGCAATTGTCTTATTGAAGTTTAAATAAGCTTCGCCTGCATATTTCCAAGTTTGTTGGCTTTTATCTGCTCCTGTATTTTTCCCATTATCACTTCCTTCCAGATACTTGGATGAGAATGTTAAATTTCTATTAGATGTATAATCAGCTGAAATGTCAGCATCCAATCTTAACCAAGGAGTAAATGTCCAAGTTATACCCTGATAAAAGTTTCCTCTATAAGTCGAGCGTTCATCTAACTTTTGTTTTAGCTCAGCAATAGGATTACGACGTCCCCCCGAAGAATAATAGGGAATTAATTCACCATCCGGATACCAGATAATCATATCAGGATCACGACGCATGGCATCTTGCAAAACAGTTTCTTTAATATTATTAGTTTTATTGTAGCTTAAACGAACACGAGTGGTAAACTTTATATTTTTCCACGGTTCATAATCAACATTGACGTTAGCGGTATATTTGTCATTTCCAGACTCTAGAATTACACCCTTTTCGCCAATGTAGTTCAAAGATGCACGATATTTGAACCCTTTGGAACCACCACTAATTTGTACACTGGCATCATCACGTCCACCTGTACGGAACAATAAATCCTGATAATAATAGTTTGTACTATACTGCATGCCTACAGAGTCTGTACGTGCGGAAAACTTCTCTAAAGTTTTGGAAGGATTGTTTAAATCGGAAGCTGCCATACTTAAACGGCTTTCAAACGCATTAACCTGAGGCAATTTACGGGCAACAGTGTAAAAGGAATGTTGGTAACGTGCATCAACACGAGGTTTTCCTGATTCACCTGATTTAGTAGTAATCAGTATTACACCATTTGCAGAACGAGCACCATAAATAGCCGAAGAAGCTGCATCTTTCATAACGTCAATTTGCTTAATATCATTGGCAGAAATATCGTCAATGTTATCAACAACTACTCCGTCTACAACATACAGCGGAGAGACACCTTCATCACTAAAAGTAGAAGCACCACGAATAGATACAAATGAAGAAGAACCGGGTGCTCCGGAGTTTGATACGATTTGCATACCGGGAGCAGCACCTTGTAATGCATCAAAAACATTCACTGAATTCTTTTCTTCCAAGATTTTAGAATCAACCGAAGTCATTGAACCTGTAATATGTTTTTTGTTCATTGAACCGAAACCGACAATTACAACTTCATCCAGAGCCTGAGCATCTTCAGCCATTTCAATCTTCATTCTTTGACCGCTTGCTTTGTGCTCAACTGTTTTGTATCCCATAAAAGAGAAAACTAATGTGGCACCTTTATTGCATTTAATGGTAAAGTTACCATCTAAATCTGTAATACCACCAGTTGCTGTACCTTTCGTCTGCACAGTTACGCCAATCATTGGTTCATTGTTTTGGTCAACAACAACACCTGTCTGTGTAATTGTTTGAGCCATAAGATTAATACTCAAGACCAATGCTAATAGAACTAAAGATAACCGCCATAATAGCGATTTCGATTTGTGTTCTTTCTTTTTCATTAAACTACTTTTTTAAATTAGACTTAAATTAACAAGGGATTTCACCTGAAATTCTTTTTGAGTTGTTCATAATAGATTGTTTTTACATAATATCAATACATCATTTTTAAAGTTAAACATCATTGTTTTCCACACCGCAAACAAACAACAATTTCCTCAAACAAGATTTAAAGATTGTATCAAATGCTATCAATTATATCTCAAAGTGTTATAGACTGTAAACAGAATAAAGAATAACAATCTATAAACCAACATATTACCAACAATCACGATTTTACAACAGCAAATTACAAGCTAATTCCGGCTTACTTAGTCAGTATTAGCAAGTCCATATTCCTATGACGAGCCATCAGTTGTGCTATATAAAGTGAACGGGGGAAAACATTCTTCTCATTCTGTCCTTCCCAAACACCATCCGGACGATCGATGAAAACTCCCGGATATTTTTCACCCTTCATACCAAAGCTATAATTATATCCTGATGTCCAGGGGCTCTGTACAGCAGCACGCTTCACACGACAGTTCCAAAGTACCTGAGTTACTCCGGCCCAGCCATGTCCACTTCCCATTTTACCACGATCCTGCACATTGATTTCTCCATCGGTAATCACATTATCATAAAGGGTTCCAACTGCCCAGCGATGGTGAGGACCTATATCCGCATAAGTTTGCGAAGCCGTACAATTATAAAATACATTGGGACCACATACACGTGCACCCGTCACATAGTCATGACGCCCCTCTGTACTCTGACAGTTCATAAACAGATTTTGCTGTCCCCAATTATTAAAAGAATATCGCAGTCCACCGGTTATCAGAGATTTTGTTTCTAGACAACGGCAATCCGTCACAGTTACATTCTTCGCATTGCGTTCACAACTTACCGCTGAATACCCGAAATAGCGACAAGTTAGATTACGCGCCCAGCAGTTTTCCACTTTATCGAACTGAACACCAATCCAACCATGCTCGTTATCCTCATAATGTTCAAATTCAGATTCCAAACACATATTAGTTACCCCGACTTCACTGATACGACCATCAAATGTATACTTAAAGACTTCACCACCGCCATATTTCTCTTCCATTTGCATTACTACCGGATTATCAATATAAATACGGTTACCTTCTACTTTTGTAATTTCACGTTCAAAAGAAAGATTATATTCCCGTGCTGTCCATTGGCGGGTTCCCTGGCGTTCAACGATTTGATCCATCTTAATATCATGTATCCAATTCTCTGTTCCCGGACGATAAACAATGATACGATCACCCACTTTAAAATTTGCAGCAGAAGAAACCTGAAAAGAGTGTGTTCCCACTGGTACAAAAGCATCCGTAATCTTCACCCTTGTTCCGGATACTTCCTCCATTCTACCATTACCAGATACTTCTATCAATGAAAAACGCTGCTTACCGATAGCCAATAGACGAGTTTCATTCACATTATCCCCTTCTCCGGTTAAAATTACTCCACTTGCATTTATATGAATCGTTCCATGAACATGATATACTCCCCGTTTCAGCAGAACCGTTCCACGGTGTCCGTCTTTATCCGGTTGCATACGAGATACTTCATCTATTGCATCCTGAATTCTCTGACGACTATCCCCTTTTTCCACAGGATATACAGTTTTTGTTACCGGATAATCAGGAATTGATTTATCACCATGATGATAACCAACCCGGCTAAAATCCGGTATTGTATTTCCCTGTTTATCGGGATAATAAGCTAACTCCCCTTTCGGAGTAATTTTCACATAGCTGGATTGCCAGCCCGGAGGTAATTTGGTTTGAGCGGACACACTTACACAAAGTGCTATCGCCAGTACACCTCCTACAAGTTTCTTTACACGTTCCATTCTATTCTCAATTATTAGTTTGTATATAAATTCAGTTCAATTTTTTCACCCGCTACAGTCGGTATTTGCAGATATTCTCCATAGAGAACGTCTGCTTTTCCGTTTTCCCGGATAACTTGCACAGGGCATCCTTTCCATGGATTCTCTATTTTACAGATACGTCCTTTCTCACTAACCAGAGTTACTCCCTGAATTAGTCCTTCTTTCAAAGTAGAAGTAACCAAAAACGCACCATAAGCTCTCAGATTCTCAAAAGATGCATCCTTCTTCTGATTCCAATTGGGGAAAACACGAATAACCCCCTCATAGCTTTGTAACAACATCTCATTAATAGTAAGAGGCACAGCGGCTAAAGTTTCGATGCCTCCCCCACCTTGCACAATCCAGGAATTGGGATATACATCCATCTCAATCCGCTTCTTCAAATAAGATAGAATCTTATCCGAGGGATACCCCACACGTACAGCTCCGGGATAACAAGTTTCAATTCCATTATTAGATGTATTTCCCCAATCATTCGGGTCACGTTGCTTTTCCGACCAATGTGCCACATCTTCCAATAAGATAGTATTGAAAGCCGCATCTGTCATGGGTCCCACAACACCTGCGGGGAGAATCAAGCCATGAATAGATACCCTGTTCAGCCCCGATGGGCGTACTTCTTTATCCTGAGGTCCCTTCTCCATATTCTTCAAACTTTGACGTCCGTCTTCTGTAATTCCTAATGGGTATTCACTCAGTTTATCCAAAATATCCTGCCAACGGGATTGACGTATCTTGTCAATGGAAAGGAAATCACTCATATCCATCACACCCTGAAACAGCATACGAACCAAACCCAACGAAAGAGTTGAATTAAAATCACCTAACCGATTACGCCAGACACCTCCATTGCGTTTATTAGGCATCACCTCGTTGAAATGATCCATACGAATGACATAACGTCCATTCTCTAGAGAGAGATAATCTTCCCAAAAATCCGCACAGGCCAGAAGATACGGATATACTTTACGGGCATACGCCTCATCATACGTACTGTAATATCGCATCAACATATTTCCAACACTAAACACCGCATTGATTTTCTGTCCCAGAAACTTATAACCACCATCAATTGTATTTTCACGAGTAGAATACTTTTCCTGCATTTCTTCAGGAGTTAACGGCCACATAGCTGTACATAAACCTTTAGGACCGATACCCACCGGATAATAGATACCTTTGCAATTCAGTAATTCCTGCGCATGCTTCCGTCCAGCCTCCATATAATCTAATAGAGGTTGATCAAAATTATCCGTCAGACTAATATGATTGGAAGAAAATGACGCCCAGTAAGGTGCCTGATAATTATAATTCAGATGATAATCACCTCCCCATGCCGCTTCGTCACGCGTAACAAATGGTCCCCATATACCAGGCGCAAACTTACCCTCACGGGAAGAACAAGCAAACAAATATTGCGACTGATAGTAATACTTTTCAAAATAACTATCACCTATATCAATATGAGACTGTTTCCAGAAATGATTCCACCAGGAACGGTGTTCTTTCCGTAATTGCTCAACACCCTCTTCCGTTACTTTCTCTGCTTCTGTAATTGCTTTGTTTTTCCAATCCGGTGTATCATGATTCGTATAAACAGATATAACCAATTGTACTTTCTTACCGGGAATCAAGAAGAATTCATCAGAACTTGAGTTTAGAGCCAATGCCACATGAGTAGGCCAACGCAGCAATTCCGTATTTTCAAAGGAACGACTTACCCACATTACTTTATCTTTGCCTCCCGCCGTAGCCGAAGTATTACTTTCCGCAGCCCATAGACGCAAATGGGCAGTAACGGCTTTGTCCGATTGCAATTCTATAATAATCTTATTATCCGTTGCAGCAACCCATGCAGACAAATTCAACTGACAATGAGGAGTTGTGAATTTAGTTCTGATTTCAGCAGATCCGGGCAATTGTTCCGCATAGTAAGTAGCTCCTTGCAGTTCTTTTATCTCTATATTCAGTCCACCCGGAAGCGCAATTCCTCCCGGATAAACAGGATAAGCCCTCCAAAAATCATTTTTACCAATATAAAAACAGAGTTTATCAGGAGTACCTCCCATTGTGATACCGATATCTCCATTACCGGCTAAAGGAGCATCCGGAGTTTTGGTAGTGGGAACATGCTGTGGGGATGAGGTAAAGACAGCTTTATAGTTATCAATGGCAAACTGAGCCTTCACCCCAATAGTGCTCAGCAATGCTACGCCCAAAATATAAGCCTTGTGTGTATTCATAGTCTATAATCATTTATCTAAAAACAAAAATAGACGTATCTTACCAACAAGGCTTGCAATATTATTTCAATCGTTTGGAGAAATGGTTCAAAATGCGTTTTTTAACAAATTAACCCACTATGAAAGTTGTTTTCCCCTTCTCTTTTCCTTCTGGAAGAGAAATACGTACCTTTTTATGATTCAACTCAAATTCTGCAACGTTTCTCTGTTGAGTCGGATCGGCATAGCTTATTATGTACCGACCGGATTCATTTTTCCGTATCATATAGATTCCGGGAGTTTGAACATTCAATATCAAATCCGTACTTACAGTTAATTGTACCGGCTGATAAGCGGCCACCCAACAAGTAGTATTTCCTTCACTATAGACAGCCTGAACAGTAGCATCATTACGGAGTATCCGTATATCCGATAAATTAAAAGCAGCCACATTTTCTTTGTCCATTTCGGGCAATATCAAATATTGATATGCGCCTTGCTTAGGTGCAACGCCATGCGTCAAATAGATGGCGGTCACCTCTCCATGTGTTTCTTCCGGGTGATACATTTGCATCACATCATACCATGATCCCGTACGTTTTGCTGTTTCAGCTACAACTTCATGAGTATTGCCCCATACAATATATCCTGTATGATCATGAAAATAGCGCTGTTCCTTTCCCTTAGCAGATTGCTTTGTATTCACAACATTCCATCGTGCATTTTCCCAAGAAAGCAGTTCCCCATTTTTATGACATTGCTCTATAGAAGTGGTAACAACAAGATTACTATCTGCTTGTATGCCAGCTCCCAAACAAAGAATAAAGTCATCCGTACAAACCCATGCCTTATGAGCCTTCACTCCGGAACGATCTAACTCCATAACGGTCATTCCTTGTTTTCCATCCGAAACAGCTCCTACAAAAGTTCCTTTATTACGAGGCTGATAACTTTTAATCAGAGGCATAGGCGCATTATCTTCGAAAGCTGTTACTCCCGGTAATTTCCGCCAGTCCCAAAGAGGAAAAATATCCAGATACTCCTTACCATCTTTATAAATATAAGTAGCTCCATCTGCCATATAATACCCTTTCATATTATCGCCATTCATCATTTCCGTACCGATAATACGGTCAGAAGCCATTTTTATAGACGCCATCCAGGAAGGACGGCGATGAATTGTATAATCCGACTGCCAGAAATGCTTATGTCCTGTAAGCACATTCACTGCAGGTGCAGGATAATTATCACGAAGCAAAGCTGTTGCCACAGCCACGCACTCATCTGATTCACCTCCACCTAACTCCGAGGCTGCAAATGCAAGACTCAGTGCTTTATGTACGGGAGCATGATGAAACAGTTGACGTCCCAAAGCATTCACATCCATCATTCCTTTCCAGATAACCCAACGATATCCCTTATCAATCAGTGTACTCAGAATACTCAACTGTTTATCATCAAATGCTAACGACGTCCCTGAAAATAGTCCAGAGAAGAAACTCATTCCAGATACGAACGAAAGCCCATAATTACCAAACTGCTGCTGAGCGCCATGCTGGTGAAAGCACCAATCGTCTTTTATACCTTCTGCCCCACCCTTGACTATTTCAGATGCAATGGTATCACGCGCCATCTTTACCAACTCATAATCATTCTGCAATAATGCACGCATCATCACATTTCCGGCAAGCCATACCTTATTCTGTCCGGTCATTCCAAACTTAGCATTTTCCATTACAGTAATAGCGTTCTGTTTCTCCACAGGGGTCAACTGATCTTCAAACAAGATAAAAGCCGTACCTAGTGTTTTAGGAACACCTATTTGATTATACCACCAGTTCAAACATACCGGTTTAGCAGTAAACCAATAATTCAAAGCTTTATGAATAGCCGCTTCCACCTCCGAAGAATGATAGTAGGAAGTCTGATCAGAATTATAGAGTTTTACCAGCTCCAGAATACGTTCCGCATGAATTTTAGGCTCCCAACCGGAACGCTTTTTGTCATCGTAATTAATATCCGGCCATGTTCCGGCTTCCGTGAAAGAAGACAGATAAGTTTCTATTTTCTTTAAATCAAAAGGATATCGCTGATGTAACTCTACCACAACCTGATCCGAAATCTCTGTTTCCGGTTGAATAGACGAAAGGATGGACAATAAGCCAAACGGATCTTTACCGGAAGGAACCAACATTCGGGCATAATTTTGCTTGATACACACCAACTCATCCACACCACTTGCCTGTACAGTAACAGATACAAGTAATAGACTAATTATAATCAGTTTACGCAAAACTTTCATTCCTGTTTATTTTTTCAATTGTTCTGTTTCCATTATAACAGCCGCCCACAATATACCGGCAACAGCCTCTTTGGCATTCAATATTTTGGGAACAGTAACATATTCTACAAAATTCTTTTTAATCACAACTCCATCACATGCTCCTATCACATCCAGTAAGCCTCTGTTATTCACTTGTATAAAAGGAAAGAGACTTTGATATCCCCTATATGCAACCGGAGTATATTCCTTTGCTTTTAAGAGCCCTAACTCTACACCACGCTGAATAGAGTATACAAACATAGCAGTTCCGGATGGATCTACAAAATTTAAAGGATTATCTCCCTTATCCACAACCATAAACCAACCGCCTGTCTTCTTATCTTGCACTTCTTTCAGCCCTTTACACATTTTCAGATAAACATCAAGAACCTGCTGATAATCCGGATGTGTTTTGGGTAGTAAAGCCAGTAGTTCAGGTACCACTAAAGTGTACCACCCCATGCCTTCACTCCATACCTCCGGTGACAGTCCGGTAGTTTTATCCGCCCACACAGCCTTTTCAGGCTCTGTAGTCCATGCATGAAGGATAAGTCCATCCGGACGTTGCAAATGACGGGCAGCAGCAATAATATTCCTGCATGCCACATCATAGCAATAATCGGTTTCCCCCACATATTGTGCACAACGTATAAGGAACATCTGCATCATAAAAACACCATCTATCCACATATTAGGACTTCGGTTTCCGTGCCAAAACTGTCCATCGGAGCTGGGATATTGATCCACAGCTTTCAATATTTGCAAGGCAGCTTTCTTGTATTTCTCATCACCCGTACGCCCGTATAATGTACAAAAGGCCGAACCGGTCATGAAATTATCGAGATTCGTCAATCCGCCTCCTTTGTAATTACCCGTTTCATCGACGAAATGATCCATATATTTCTTTATATATTCCAGATACCTGCTATCGCCTGTCAATTGTCCCAAACGGTCTATAGCCTCAAACATGTATCCCTGCACATATGTATAGTCTTTCCAGTAAGCCATCCGATAATCCGGATATCTCGCCATGACAGTTTCCGACAAAGGTATAGCCAAATATTCCGGAGTAACTCCGGGGGTATATCCCAGTTTAGCTTCCGGCACTCCCTGAGAAGTAGTTCGCCGATAGCGGGTAGTAGTTTCCTGAGAATGACCCGTACCGACTGCACATACGATACAAACTCCTACTATTATTTTCCGTGTTATTATCATAGCATCATTATTAATGATTAAATCCAAATCAACGGATTACGTACAGGCAGATTACGCACCACTTCATCGGTTACAGGGAAATGCTCTAACTTCTCCCATGCTGACTGCCAGTTTTTATTATGAATCTGTAACGCACCGAATATCAGGAAAGGATGTGCTACCGGCCATTCATCCCAATACATTACATCTTTCGTATAATTCCATCTTTCTTTATCAATGACATAAGGATAGATAAAATTAATACCTTTCTCCATATTCTTACCTCCCTCTGCCGTATAAATCCATAAATTATCATTCTTATCCGAAAGCGTCTGGCATATTGTTGCCATGGCATCCAGATTAAATAAAGAATAACCATAAGGTTTTGTACGCGCTGTCTCTAACGGAAAACTTCCGTCTTCTGCCATTTGCTTAGGTAAAAGTACTTCTTTATAACGCCGCTTACAAAAATCCATCATATCCTTATCACCGGCATAACGGGCAAATACAGCAGCCTGCATCACCCAACAGGTACCATGATTATTCTTAGCATTCATCTCGTCTATGCCATACTGATGTGTGAACATCCATTTCAAATAATCAGCAAACCACTGTTTAGTAGACTTTATATCATCCTTAGACAATACTCCAAGCTTTTCTAACTGCCATAACGATTGGGCTACTTCCATAAGATGTACCGTATCAATGATGCCAATACCACGTCCTGTAGCAATTCCCTTAATAGCTTGCGCATACTGCAAGTTAGGATTCATTTTCGTAGACTCATTCACAAACCAGGCACGCACATGCGCCAGTATCGCATCTACATATTCTTTATCCTGAGTCAATAAATAAGCAGAGGTCAGATTACCTACGATTGAACTAAAACGTATCATAGCATGACGATGAGCTACAAAATTATCCGGATTGGTCTCACCATCCCGACGCACATAAGGTCCGTCAGGGTTCAAAGTATCCGGCCACCAATAATCACCCTCCGAATAAAAATCATGTATATCCCCTGCACTTCGTTCCGCTATAAAGGCGGTAACCGTTACCGGCTCCTCCTTTATATTCATAGCGGCACGTTCCAGTATACCCTGCTTTAAAACGCACTTCACAAAATCTTTACCGTCTTTATCCGATGTACACGAAATAGCCAGAAAAGAACAGATCCCTAAAAATAACATACCTACCTTTTTCATAATCTTACTGCACCGTTATAAATGATGTTTGGACTTTATCAGCTTTTACAGCTACACAGGAAGTACCGCCTTGCGTACGAACCCGGATTTGTGCCCGCCCGTTACGTGCCTGTACCTTGCGGGAACCGGTTGCCGTGCCCTGATTCTGTATCAGTTCTCCGTCACCGGCAATATCGAAAGAAACAAAAACTCTGGAATCAAGACACCTGATACCATTACTATCTACCAGCTGGGCTTCAACTTCAACAATTCCGTCTTCTTTAGAAGTAGAAGTTACCCGGAATGCATGTTCTTTCCCCCACTTCTCGGTCTGATATTCAAAGCTCAATTCATCAGCAAGAACTTCTTTTCCAGCAGCCACTGCACGCAATGTATTCTGCCCCTTAGCAAGCTTCACATTCCAGCGCAAACCCGCAGCGGGAAAATCCTGACTATTACGCTTGCGTATCCCCTGGCTTTGTCCGTTCACAAACAGTTCCACCGATGGACAGTTAGAGTAAACCAAAACCTCTTTTTCTTCATCGGCATCTCCCCATCTCACAGGCCAACCATGCCCATAGATATGCACCATAGGCTTTTCTGTCCAATAGGATTGGAATACGTAATAGCTTTCCTTTTTCGTAAAGTCACGTTCCACCACTCCTTTCTGATTCATATATGGTACCGGATTATCCGGACGCACCGGTGTGGAAAAGTCCTTAAACGGCCAATAAGCAGCACCGGTCAGCCAAGGCATATTCTCCTGTTCCTTCAAATGCCAATCTATCAACTTAACGATATAACTTTCCGACCAGTCTCCTTTCTTCAAAACCAGAGCCGAACCGTTCAGAGCTGCATCGCCATCACTTTCACCTTCTTTTCGTATAGGAGCAGTAGCCTCCGCATGACGTCCGGCATGGCTATCACCACCCCACTCTACATGCAGAAAATGTTTCACCTTCTCCATTTCTTCTTTGGACATCTGCTGATAATCTGTATAAACCCCACGATACCAACCGGCCCAGATAGAAGGAGAATATACATCTACAATATCGCTACAGAATGCACAACGGCGAATTGCCGTCTTGCGTTCGGCATCAAGATGATGTGCCAGTGTATTCAACTCACTCATCAGGCTCCGTATCTTGCGTTGTTCAAATTCAGGAAAGTCATTCGGCCAGTCATTCTCATTACCCAATCCCCAGATTATCACTGAAGGGTGGTTATAGTGCTGGGTTATCATATTCGTCAACATACGTTTCGCTTGTCCGCGATAAGTTTCATTGCCCACACCACCACGGCACCAGGGAATTTCTTCCCAAACCAGAATACCCAGTTCATCACAAAGATTCAAAATGATTTCAGATTGCTGATAATGTCCCAGACGGATGAAATTCACCCCCATCTCTTTCATCATTTTCATTTCCTGTATCATCTGCTCCTCGGTCATGGCAGCAGCTACTCCTGCATGATCCTCGTGCCGGTGTGTTCCCCGCAACAAGAGGCGCTTTCCATTCAGCATGAAAGGCCCCTTATCTATAAACTCAAAAGAACGGAAACCGAAACGTTCACTCGCTGTCACTTTCTGTCCATTAGCAGTTACAGTAACCTCGCAAGTATATAATACCGGATGATCTACATCCCAAAGTTGTGGTTTATCAATCTGAATACCCAACATATCCAAATCTCCCAACGGAGTTATTTTATCCAGCGTACGGGTAGATACCACTTCACCTTTAGCATTCTTCACAGTAACTTCCACCAGTGCTTCACGCACATCCGCAGGATTATAGAATGTACCGGATACCTTTAACATCCCCTTTTTCAATTTAGCGTCCAATGCCGGTTCTATCCGGAGAGACGCCACGGAGACTTCCGGAAGATACACCAGATTCAGATAACGGTAAATGCCGCCATACAAATTGAAGTCCGATAAATCCGAAGGTATCATTTCAGCATCCCGGGTATTATCACAACGAATACTCAATGGAATTTCACCTCCAAAACGTTCAGCTTCTTTGCTTGCCAGAAAAGTTCGCACGGCATCTGTTATATCTACATTCCAACTATCATATCCACCGACATGACTCCCCACTTTGGTCATATAAACATATACATCCGTCTTCTGTCCCGCTCCTTCGAATTCCAATACCACCCGTCCGTTAGGATATGGATTATCCAGCTTCAGGCGTGTTTTATACCACCCCGGCCCCTGATAGTAATTCAAATCCGGATCGACAGCATCCTCCGCATTAAAGCAATGGGGCAACGTAACTTTTGTCCATATAGGTTGTTCTTCCGGCTGGCCTTTCTTTACAGGGCGTACCAGTTCCCAGATATTGCCCACATCCTGACGGAGAAACTCCCAGTTATCCGTTAACCGGATCTTATTGCCCATCACAGGTACCTTCGCAAAGGTACCTGCAACAAAGCAACTCATCACTAACAATGCAATTATACGTCTCATACCTATTGATTCTCCACATTTACAGAATAGCCGTACCTTCTTTCTCTAATTTAGCTTTCTTAAGCAAAGCTTCCAGGAAGTAATAGTCTGCATAAACCAAAGGCACATCTCTCTCAAAGTTGTGCGCACCTGTGCTGTGCAAGAGTAAGAATCCACGGTCACCATCCAATTGCGCACGATAGTTCTTGCTTAAGCTCTCAACAATCGTATCCGCCCATTTCTTGTATAATGCTGCTTTCTCCGGATTGTACATGGACAATTCGTACATGGCACAAGCCATCACTGCGGCAGCAGAAGCATCTCTCGGTTCGTTCGGAATACCCGGAGCATCAAAGTCCCAATATGCAACCATATCTTCCGGCATGGTAGGATTGGTAAAGATGTAATTGGCTATATTCTCAGCCTGCGACAAGAATTCTGGAAGTTTCGTTTCACGATAACACATGGTATAGCCATACAAACCCCATGCCTGACCTCTTGACCAGGCAGATTCGTGATTGTATCCCTGGTGCGTATGCTTATGAAGTACGTCGCCGGTGATTGTATCATAATCGATTACATGATAAGAGCTATAATTATCGCGGAAATGATTTTTCATTGTAGTGCGGGCATGTGTATTCGCAATGTTATAATACACGGAGTCACCGGTTTCCTTAAATGCCCAATACAGCAATTCAAGGTTCATCATATTATCAATGATAACCGGACATTGCCACTTGTCCCGACTGTGATCCCAAGAACGGATACAACCAATTGTAGGCTTATAGCGGGTAATCAATGTGGCTGCAGATTCCAGCAGAATATCTTTGTAGTTCGCATCATTGGTCAGGCGATAACCATTACCAAAGCTACAGTACATTTTGAATCCCATGTCATGCGTTCCACCATTCGTTTTCTGGTCTTCTATATTAGCAGTAAACGCCTGTGCCTGCTTCTTCCAAAAATCATCTTGTGTATACTCATACATATACCACAATTCACCGGGAAAGAAACCACTGGTCCAGTCTCTTGATGCTACCAGGCGCAAGGCACCGTTATCTTCTATCGTGCGGGGAGAAACCGGCTTCCTTTTCAGTTGTTCCTCCGGCATGCTTGCTTTAGCAGAATCTATTTGCGTAAATGCATACTTCAACTGCTGTCCGGCAAAATCAAAACTGTCTTCTACGACATCCATTTCTTTTGTCGCTTGGCTGCATGCTCCACATACGACCAATAACGATACTAATCCTGTTTTAAATTTCATAATAATTATTCTTACTAATGTTGATATTGATTTAAAGATTAAATTCTCCATAAAAAGATTGCGCTAAGATAGGCGATTTATCTTAGCGCAACTTTCAATATTGTCTTATTCATTTGAGATTCTATTCCAAACGATATGTAAAACATAAGCTATTTGGGAGTTTCTCCCTTATCATTATGCCTTTGTACCCACTCTGAAGGTGAATAGCCATAAAATGACTTGAAGCAATTGGTGAAATAAGCATGGCTATTGAAGCCCGTGTAGACCGATATTTCAGACACCGTATAATTGGATTCCAGCAAGAGTTTGGCAGCTATCTCCAAACGTTTATTGCGTATCAACTCTGTTGGAGAAAGTTCCGTTACAGCTTTCAGTTTCCGGTACAGGTTGGCACGACTCAGACCTAACTCTTGGCTCAACAAGTCCACCCCAAGCTCCGGATTAGAGATATTCTTCTCTATAATCTCAAAGAAGCTCTGCGTAAACCGATCATCCCCCGAAACAATCTCGATACCCATCGCTTCCGGAGAGAACTTCTTTCCATATAGTTTCTTCAGTTTCTCACGGGATTCCAGCAAACTGTTGATACGGCAAATCAACACATCCATACTAAAAGGCTTCACAATATAGTCATCAGCGCCCACCGAAAAGCCTTCCTTGATATGAACCACCATGGACTTGGCCGTCATCAGTACTACCGGAATATGCCCAAGCTGTAAATCCTGCTTCACACGTGAGCACAGTTCCAATCCGTCCATCTGTGGCATCATGATATCACTCAGTATCAAATCCGGATATTTCTCCAGACTCAGTGCCAGTGCATCCTTACCATTGTTTACATCCAGCACATAGAAATAAGGATCCAGACATTCTTTGACGTAAGCTCTTACTTCATCATTATCTTCCGCCAGAAGTACAGTCCACTTCTTCTCTATCTCAAAATGCATTTCCTTGGCTGACGGGATAACGTCCTCCACTACCTGCTCTTCATCATCCTCCACCAACTGCTCTTTGCCGTAGACAGAATTGCTGATCGGAATATAAACCTTGAAGATCGTACCTGTAGGCTGATTATGGGATACGGAAATAGCGCCTTTATGCAGAAGTACGATTGAGCGTGTCAGACTCAGACCTATACCCGTACCTACATTCTCTTTATTGTCATCTTCACCCTGATAAAAAGGTGCAAATATATTCTTCATATCTTCCTCCGTAATACCCTTCCCGGAATCTATAACCGAGAGACAGGCAAACTTGGTATCAGCAGGCATCTTATTCAATTCCGCCTGCTGTTCCGACAGAAGTTCGGCAAAGGTACACCGGGACAATGAAAACACAACTTTACCATTATTCGGAGTAAACTTCATCGCATTGGACAAGAGATTAAAGACCACCTTTTCTACGATAGACTTATCAAACCATGCCGACATTCTCTCCTCACTCTTCTCAAAAGTAAATTCTATGGATTTCTTTGCTGCAAGATGGTTGAAGGCATAGTAAATCTCTTGCAGGAACAGGTTCATATCCGTTTTAGCAATATGCAATTTCAATTTACCCTCCTGATTCTTGCGCAGATCCATCAACTGATTCACGAGCAGCAACAGGCGTTGGGCATTACTGAATATCAGGCTCAGCTTATTCTTCACACTGGAAGAGAATTCCGGCATAGACACCAGATCCTGTAAAGGTGCAATAATCAGTGTAAGCGGAGTGCGGAGTTCATGGGAGAAATTGGTAAACATACGTATCTTCGCCTGATGGAACTCTTCCAGTTGCAGTTTCTCCTTCTGTTTGAATTGCAATTCACGCTCCAGCTTTTGCTTCTTCGATATATAATACATGATGAGTGTCATTATAAAGACAAAAGCAATGGCATAAAACAGGTAGGCATACCAGGTTTTCCACAAGGGTGGATGCACAATGATGCGTATCTTACGTGTCTGTTGACTCCAGACTCCATCATTATTAGAAGCCTTCACTTCAAATACATAGGTTCCCGGACTTAAGTTCGTATAGTAGGCTTCCCGACGATTGCCAATATAATTCCAATCTTTATCGTAGCCTTTCAGGAAAGTGGCATACTGATTCTGCCGGGCAAAAACAAAGTTCAGTGCGCAGTAACCGATAGAGATATTATTCTGATTATAACTCAGCTCTATTTCTTCCATACCGTCCAGCACGGTGTCCAATATCCTGGTTTCGTCTTCCGGTTCAATCACCTGGTTATTCACTACCAATTTCGTGAATACCAATGGCGGTACAAAAGAGTTTAGTTGCAGCTCCTGCGGGTTAAAGGTCACAAAGCCGTTGTTACCGCTAAAGCAGATTTCACCATTGGGCAGCAACAAACCACTATGGGGAGTAAACTCATAGACTCCGATTCCATTCAGAGAATTGTAATTGGTAAACTCCTCTGTCTTCAGATTGTATTTTGAAATGCCATTGTTCGCGCTGATCCATAGGTTATTGTCGTTATCCTCCACAATGGAGCAGATATCATTCTCTATCAATCCCTGTTCCTTCGTTACGGTCTTTACGATTCCTTTCTCTTCATCGTACAAAGCGATACCGCCGCCGAACGTACCAATCCAGATACGGCCGGAACTATCACGCACAATACCCGTCACGTAATTACTAAGCAACCGGTGAGGCTCTTTCTCATCCGTATCATAGTAAACCACCTCTTCCCTATTTACATCGTACTTTATCAGACCATCATTGCGGCTGCCAATCAGCATTACCCCATCACGCAACTTCAGTATGCAACGCGAACTGGCAAACAGACAACTGTCCTTTCCGCCATTAATAGGAAAGTGTTTCTGAAGTTCCTTTTTATCCGACAAGCGCATCACTCCCATACGCGAATCGGAAGTTATAATCCACAGACTGTCATCCTTATCACGAAGCATGGAGTAAATGGACATTTCCCCCGGTAGCTGATAATAGAACGTATATTTCTTAGTACGGGTATTGAATTGATAGATAGATCCCTTATTCGTTCCGCACCAAAGTATATCATCTTCCAGCAGAAGCCCTTTTATAATATTCTGGCTGTACTGCAACTTTGAAGCCTTATCTATCGGATAATACGCATACTGTCTGTTTTCCAGATTATAATCGAGCAGCCCTCTGCCCTCCGTTGCCATATATAAAGAACCGCCGGGAGTAGAAACCATACAACCGTATATCCCAAACAATGCATCAAACACCGTAGCAGGATCATGGAAATCAAAGCGGTTGTTAAAGCGGCTGGAGAAACTCACTCCGCCGGCATACGTCCCCACCCATACCGTCTGACTCCTGTCTACAAACAACGAATAAATGGAAAAGTGACTCAGATTCCCCTTTTCAAGGGAAGCATCCGTATGTTTCCAGAAAGAATTAGTGGAGAGATCAATGGTGTATAGCCCGTCGAACGTACCGATAAGCAACATTCCGCGCAACTCTGATATGGCTCTGACGCTATTGCTCGTCAGGATACTGTTACCCTTATGATAGGTCACCATTTCCTCTTTCTCAAAGTTTATGCGATACAATCCGCTCAGTCCGCTTCCCACCCATAACGTTCCGTTTGAATCTTCATAGATAGTAGAGATGCTATTGCCAAGCAGATGAAGCCCCGGCGTCCGGGTAGTCAGCTGCCGTTGCACTTTCATGTTCATATCGCAGACAAACAGGCCTTTCGTAGAAGTACCTATCAGAATCTGATGCTGCTTCGTTTCGTAGACTACAGAGATAAATTCATCTTTGATCTTCCCGTTCAGGTCTATACGCTGAAATACATCCATTGCAGGCACATACAGGTACAGCCCCTTGGTAGTTCCTATCCAAAGGCGATTACGGGAGTCTACCGTCAGGCAGCGTACTTCACTTTTGGCAAAAGCGCCGTATCGTTCGTCAACAAACGGCTTGATACGGTTGTTTTTCAGGTCGAGTTTATTCAATCCGCGTGCCGTACCAATCCACAAATTGCGGTCGTTATCTTCGGCTAAACTCCAGATATGATTATCACTCAGGGTCAGAGAGTCTTTCGGATCATGTTTATAGATCACGAACTCGCTGCCATCATAACGATTCAATCCGTTGCGCGTACCAAACCAGATGAAACCTTTGGTATCCTGGAATATTTTAAGCACAGATATCTGAGACAAACCATCTTTCAGATTCAGGTTTGAGAAGTAGAAGTTCTCACTGTTCTGCGCGGTTACTTCCAGGGTCGCCAACAAGGTTATCAGCAAAAGAATATGTTTTCTCATAGGTTTCTTATATGTCTCCATTCCATAGTATTTTAGCAGATCTAAACTCTATGGCAAATGTAGACAATTTGCTCCTGAGGGGTTTGAAAGATCGTTCCAAATGCTTGAACTATTCGCTCAAAATAACGTATACAGGCCTATTCGTCAGCTTCTTCCTCGCTTGCCGGAGCCTCGCCCACCCTGAGCACTTTATGGTCCACCCACCGCACCGGTTCTTTCAGCGGTGTAGGTTTGGTGCAGCACTGCGATGTAACGGCCAGTAGATAGGTTCCATCGGGCAAGTCCTTGGGCAGACGGAAGAAAAGGCGCGAACGGGTGTTCATACTCCCCAGCTCTGCGGCAGGGAAATGGTGTATCACTTCTTCAGTTTCCGCATCCAGCAGTTCCACTCCGCGCAGGGGCGAATCACCGTTCATCAGCAGCAGGCGTCCTTTGAGGACGACGTAGCCTCCGGGGGTGAGGCATTCGTTGTGCGTGCCGCTTTCCATGTCGTGTACATCGAAGATGAAGGGACCTCGCTGCAGGGAGTTCTCTACGTGGAAGAGAGGGTCTTCGAATGCTTTTTTCAGTTCGGTGCTCAGGGCGTAAGAGAGCGATGCCTGATTCTGTGCACGGGCGGCGGGGTTGATGCGGTTGAAATTCCACATACCACGTACGACGGGGGTGAGTCGCCCCATAGGCGTGTTCAGAGCATAGCCGTCTACAAGCGCGTCGCGGGCAACGGACATGAGTTGGTTTACAATCAGTTCGGTGTCGGCGGCACGGTAGATGCCCCGGCTGCGCTCTTCGAGGATAAGTGCCAGGTCATGCACATCGAGTGTGCCCCGCAGCACGACGCGGGGATGGAGGTCGTCACTTTCTTTCAGGTTGTAGTGCTGGAGGCGGACGCCCCATTCTACGCGTTTCTTGTATTTAGCCATAATGATGGAAAAGTTTTATTCAGAGAGGTAAAGGTAGGCAATGCGTGTGAGAGTATGATGGTAATGGCGGTTAAAGTGTGTGAAAGGGTAAGGATGAAGTTCATATACGCTCCGATATAATGTTTTATACCGAAGCGTATATTAAATTATACCGCACGGTATATTTATTTATATCGCTCGGTATAAATAGATATACCGCACGGTATAATTAGATATACCGGATGATATAATTCAGTATATCGGATGATATATATACTTCCTCCTTAGGCTGTAGGAAGGTATAACAACAGTAGGAAGGGAGGTATAAGACGCTAAGAAACGGCACACCTGTTAGAAGGGAGATTGAGGAGTATATAAATGATAATTTATCGCGCTTTGCGCGATAAATTATCATTTCCCAAAACGCGCCCGCTTATACCCTGCATAAATCATCAGTGCAAAAGCGCAGGCATACGTAATGAAGACGGCAGTCAGTCCCGGCGGTGTATCACCTCCGCCATACGAATGAAGACCGGACAGATAGTAGTTCACACCGAAGTAAGTCATCAGTACCGAAGCAAGGCCCAGTACGGACATGACGCTGAATGCATAATCCGAACGGAGAACGGGAAGAAAGCGTGCATGCAGGATAAAAGCATAAACCACCATCGTAATCAATGCCCAAGTCTCTTTAGGGTCCCAGCCCCAATAACGTCCCCACGACTCATTTGCCCAAACAGCACCGAGGAAGATACCTGCCGTCAGCAGATAAAGCCCTATATGCAGGGACATTTCATTGATGATGCGGAGTTCGCGGATATGGGGCTGCAACAAGGCTACTTTCGACGGATTGCCGGCACTCATGAATGCAAGGGTAAGCATACCGAGCAGGAAACTGATACCAAAGAAGCCATAACTTGCCGTAATTACAGCCACATGTATCATCAGCCAATAAGACTTCAACACCGGAACCAGGGGAGTGATTTCGGGATCCATGAAGTTCAGGTTCGCAACAAACAGGATGATACCTGCGAAGAAAGCCGCCAAAGCCAACGTCGTGGAGGAACGCTTGATAAACAAAAGTCCCGCCAACGCTGTAGCCCAGGCTACATATATCATGGACTCATAAGCATTGGCCCAGGGAGCACGCCCGGATATGTACCAACGGATGCCGATTCCGGAAGTATGCAACAAGAAGATCAGCACGACCAACGCCACCAAGGGAATGATAACGGTTTTAACCCAGCGTCTGGGTTTCAGCAACTGCCCTACCACGAATATCAATAATAACAGTCCGGCCGTCATATACCCCATAGCCGACCAGAAGAACAAACGTGCTTTATTATAAAACAATTCCCACGACACTTGCTTCTCAGTCAGCAAAGATGTGGCGCTCTGCTTCTGTTGATACACGTTCATCATGGAAAGCACCTCTCCCGCGCTCTCCCATGTACCGGTACGCAAGGCATCAAAAGCTTCTCCCAGATACCACGGCATGATTTTCGATACAAACAGAGAGTCTTTCCCTGAATACACACTCAGATCATCTCCCGGAGAATACCATTTGCCACTCGTATCTCCCGGCAACGGGAACAGTGCAAACATCTTTCCTTGTTGCAGGGAATACAGGATATTAATCTTTTCGTCCAGCTTCAGCAGGTCCTTTTCAAGCCGCGAACGTTCGGCTGCCGGACGGGAATATGCCTTGTCTACGGCATCGGAAATCAGATAGCTGCCATCTTCACTGAATACATCAAAGAAACGGATATATTTACCTTCGGGCAGAGCGTAGGCTTGCGGCAATTCTTTATTAGCCTGGCGGATAAAAGGAATATTTCCCCAGTAAGACGGATTCATAAGAAAACCGATAATGACCTGTTCGGAACTAAGTCCTTCGAAAGTACCGCTGCGGTAGATCTTGCGCAAGAGTTTGTCCGTATACGTATCTACAGGTTCAATACGGCCTGTAGGACATTGTATCTGCATTCGTCCCCATTGTTCGGCCTGTTCCGCAGGGATGGTGTTCTTCAGCAGATGTTCCGTTTCTGCCTTTTGCGCAAAAGAAAGGGTGGGAAGAAAAGCCAGTAGCAAAAGAGGAGTCACCCGTTTCAATTGTTTTGCCAGTTGGCGGAAACGGGACTTTTTATCTGCCAGGGTCAGTAACATACCGGCAAGCAGCAGCAAATATCCGGCATACGTAATACCTGTTCCTGCCGTATCATTATTGACGGTCAAGATGGTGCCCTGTTCATCGGCATCATAGGAAGACTGGTAGAGCCGGTATCCCTGCTCGTAAATCACCTTATTCATGTAGATGTGTTCTCTCCGCTCTCCCTCTTCCGTATGAATGGTAAGGAAACTCTCAAAAGAAGAAGGGCTGTGAGAACCAGGATAACGAACTAACTTAAAGTCATCCAGGCGGATGGAAAAAGGCAACGGGCGTTGGTCTTCCGTCGTACGCATATGGGACACGGTTTCTCCTTCCCTGATATGCACAATGCCCTCAAAACCGAACATATTGGTCACCAATGCTCCCAGCAAGATTACAATAAAAGAGATATGCAACAGTAAGACTCCATATTTGCGCTGGCTCCACAGACGTGCTTGCCAGGCAGTAGCGCAGAAATTGAGAATCAAAAGAAATTGCAGAAGATAGAAAAGCGGATTGTTATAGATTATTTCCCTTGCCATCGCCGTCCCTTGCGCCTTCTCGACAAAAGTTGCGGCAGCCAGCAGGATCACATAATGCACCAGCAATATCAATGTTATCTTCCACGAGGTGAACATCGCTTTCAGGGAGGAGCTTACTTTTTTCATGTGCGGATATATCCTTTCAATTGTTTTATGATCTATCTGTCATTCTATTGAAACATTATCATTCTATTGAAACCTTCAACGTAGCCAACAATTCTGCCAGTGCCGGTGGTGTCAGTTGCTGGGCGGCATCAGAAAGAGCTTTCTGCGGACAGCAATGCGACTCGATAAACAGACCGTCGGCGTGCAAAGATATGGCTTTCCCGCAAATAGCCGCCAATAATTCACGTTTTCCTCCGATATGACTCGAATCACAGTAGAAAGGCAATTCAGGAAAATGAGTATGAAAACGCTCCGCCAACTCCCAAAGGGGGGCATTGCGGTAAGGAGAACTATCTACCGTGCAGAAGCCACGATGAATGATGCGGATGTCTTTCAGTCCGGCCTGTTGAAGGCGTTCTACCGCACCAATCCATAAGTCTACGTCGGGACATACAGGATTCTTCACCCATACCGGCATATCGCACCCGCGCAGGGATTCTGCCAGTTCGTGCATCATAAAAGGGTTGACCGTAGTACGTGCACCAATCCAGATCATATCCAGACCGGCTTTTTGTACAGCTTCCACGTGGCAGGGAAGTGCCACCTCAGTCATAACCCGAAGTCCCAGTTCTTGTTGTATCTCTCGCATCCAGTCCAGTCCTTCTTCGCCAACTCCCTCAAATGTTCCACAGCGCGAACGGGGCTTCCACAAGCCGGCACGCAAAGTGCCAACACCCATCTCTTTCAGCCCTCTTGCTGTTTCCAACATCTGTGTACGACTTTCCGCACTACACGGACCGGCCACTAAACCTATAGTTTTCATATTATAATAGTTACGAGTAACGAGCTACAAGCTACGAGTGACGAGCTACGAGTAATACCCGAAAGGTACTTGTAGCTCGTAGCTCATGTAGCTCGTAGCTTTCTCACTCTTCGATAATCACACGGAAGCCTACATTGTATACTTTCTGCCAAGGCAGATACGATCTGCGGTAGTATGTGGTGGACGCTTTCGGATGATCATTCCATGATCCGCCTCTAACCACTTTCTCCGCACCCGTACCTTGCGCCTTTTCATTGTAAGGATAAGGCAGATAATCAGAGGATGTCCATTCGGCAACATTACCCTGCATATCATAGAGTCCCCACGCATTAGCCTGGTACTCACCGCCTTTCACCATCAGCATATTGCCGTCATCCACACCATTCTCCTTGGGTTGATACGTGTAGTACTTATACCAGGGATCATTTTCCCGCATCGGCATCGGATTCACTCCTTTTACCGCCATTTGATTCAGGTGCTTGTCGGCCAGATTCTCAAACTTACCAAAGTCCGTGTTCAAGGAACCATACCAGAACTCACCGTCGCTACCTGCACGGCAAGCCCACTCCCACTGAACCTCGGTAGGAAGAGTAACGGTCTTACCGGTCTTTTCACTCAGTTTCCTGCAGAATGCCATTGCCTCTTCCCAGCTCACACGGATGGCAGGCTGTTCAGGGTTGTTGGCAGGATAGCCCTGGTGTACATGGTCTTTCCACAACTGGCGGATGAAGCGGCTGTCATGTTCCGGGAAGATTGTGCGGAACTGTTCATTGCTGACTTCTATCTCACCCATCCAGAATCCTTTCTTCACAACTTGCTTATGAGCAGGAGAGTAATCGGAATGACCTCTGTTACTACCCATCACAAATGAACCGGCAGGAACACGGACAAAATTCATCTTTACTCCCGGAGCCAATTCAATACTCATCTTCGTTTCTCCTTCTTTGGCAAGCATAGCCTGGGCAGCAGTTTTATCAAACGGCCAGCCTTTGACTTTTACATCCTTGTCTTTATACTCCTTCTTTTCCGGTTTCACTGGAACCGGTTTCTCTTGTCCTTCCAGGTATTTGGCATACGAACGGATCTCAGCCTGCCAGTCTACACCGGAGCGGGCATATTTCTCCGTCAATTCCGTACGGCGGCTGATTTGTTCCACTCCCTTAAATTCATTGGCTTTGAACTTGCCATGATAAGGAGCATTGAAGTCAATCCAGTTGTACAGAGCTTGCCATTCCTTGTCGGTCAGTTCCACTCCATGATGCCCCGTCTTCAATATTTTGATCAACGGACTCACGGAAGCATGATACTCATACGGATCGAGCACTTCAATTTCCGCTTCGGGACCTTGACGGTACACATAAGGATGCAGATTCAGATAACTGACTCCGAAGCCGGAGAACTTATCTATCTTTCCACCTGTAAAGTCAGCCAGTTTATTGGAACCATCGTGGCAGGCGATACAAGCACGATCCAGCACAGGCTGTACTTCCAGATCGAAAGTGAAAGAACGTACTCCACCTTCCGGCTTCGTAATCTCATGAGGCGCCATAGCCGAAGCTTTCACACGTTTCGGTATAGGCAATTGGTTCTGGTCTTCATGGCAGCCTACACAAGAAACAGTTTCTCCCGGCATACCGGTCAGCCAGCTGCGCATCCACTGAATGGCACGTCCTTCCGAATCCAACGGCTGCAATGAAATAGGCGTATTGGCAGGAATCTTAAATATCGCAGAACCGTCTTCTTCTACAGGAACGGTCCCCAACAAGCGCTTGATATCCCAACCACTCTGAACACCCTGCGCCCAATGGTCGGACGGAGTTTTGTTATAAGCATATTCATAAGCAAGCACACGGAATGCTTTTACTGTACCACGAGGCACACCTTCCAGACCTTCACCCTCGTATATATCCTGAATGAATACGGTAGCCTCCTTACTGGCCGGATTAATCTTTTCAGGAATCACCGGAGGTACCGGACGTTGCACTACCGGAGTCGGACAAATAAGGCCTTCACCTTCAAATTCGGCAATCAGCGTGAGGTTATCGTATATGTCGATCAGATAGACTCCCCACAGGGCGCTTTCATTCAACTTAGCAGTAACCAGGAAATATTTATCCGTCAATGGATAAGGCTTGATAAACTGAGGCCAAACGCCATCCACCAACCGGTCTTTTACAATCGGTTCTATCTTACGGTCGCGGAATGGCAATTCCTGTAACATACCTTTCTCTGACTTACGGCTCTTTGAAGGATCAAACAACATCAAACGGCCGGAACGTGTCACACCATGGTGACCGGAAATCACACCGATAAACTGTGACGAACTACCGGGCAGCGGTTTGGCATCGAACGTACTGTTCGGGAAGTAAGAACCACTACCATACAAAGACTTCTGTTCCGTTCCGTCCGGATTCATGTGCATTACGAAGCGTGAGAAATAGTGAGTCAAATCCGTATATTCCCAACGTGTGTACATGATACGGCCATTATTCATAACCGTTGGCGCCCAGTTGGCATCCTGGTCAAAAGTCAGACGACGCAAAGAGCCATCTTTCGGATCATACAGACACATATTACCTACCTCATCATTACCATTCACGCAAGGTACACCATTATAGCCGATATTGGATACAGCGATAAGCTTACCGGAAGGCAAATAAGTAGCATCAAAGAATTCCAAATCCTTTTCCGGAGTCTCTATGAGTTTCTTCAAACCGGTACCATCCAATTTCACTTCAAATACTTGCCAGCGGCGGTCGGTATCTACCATAGAGAACATCAAACGGTCAGCATCCCAATGTAATTTCAAATCAGGCACAGAAGAACCGTTGGTAGGTTTAAAGATAGTACGGGTCTTAACATCTCCACGCAAGTTGGATAACTCCGCAATCTCAGCATTAAATCCACCGCGTGAAGCGGAAGTCTGGTTGGACCAGTTGTTATTCTGAGTACCCAGGGCACGCGGGTTCACCTGACGGGCAGAAGTACCTATCTTATAACGACCGACAATGATCTTATCCATATCCAGCACTGTATTTGCCAGCAAGATATCACGCTTCAATTGCAAAGCTTTGTTGGCAGCTTCCAAGGCAGAAGCCTCATTTTTATAAATACCGGAGAAACCTTTTCCGGTCAGTAACTTCAGTTCGGCAAGCTTAGCCTGGTTCGTATTCTTATCATAACCGGCATCTTTTATCATGTCATTATAAGCCTCTTCAATAGCACGCATATTCAGCCAACTCAGAGACTCCTGCAAGTGATATACTTTCATAGCTTCCTGTGCCAGATTCAAATAGCCGATAACTTGATCGTCCAAGATCGGTTTAGATGCAATCTGTGCAACTTGGGCAGTGAAATAGGATTTATCATTCAGCAAATTAATAACTTCCGTTGCTATATGCTTTTCGATACCGGCATCATAGGTCGTAACCAACGCTTTCATATCGCTTCCACCGAATGGCAGAAACAAAGTAGCCTCAGTCGGATATTTGGCAACGATATCCGAAGCAGCTCCGGCACCGGTAATCCCTTGGAGACGGAAAATCACCGTACCCGCAGAAGAGCGGTTTTCCAATCCGATCTCCGCCTCAAAGCGGGTATATTTCTTATCCAGAGGAACCACGATTTGCGCATTGGCATTTGCCATGATCGTGCGTTTGTAGGTTTTGCCTTTCATGACTACATCCTGTCCCTTGGCATTCTCATTAAAACGCAGACTGCCGCTACCTGTTTTCTTGAAAGTACTTCTCAAGTCGTTCAGCCAAACGGAGGAACCGTCTGCCGCTACTAATTTAGCATTTGCCCATACAGCCTGGTCATCTCCTGTACCATCTACCGTACCCCAGGTATAAAGCACCATTTCATCCAGTCCGGTTATATCCGCCGAGAAAGGCACTGCTGCCTCTTTTGCCTTAATTACCTTCGATGCAACCGGCAAACAGGTCTTTTGCATTTCCGCATGGGCCCGATTCTTAGCCGCAGCAATGCTTTCCGCCCACGTAGCAGGCGCTTTCACCTTCGCACTCGCCCTTCGCTGTGCCATAGTGGGAAGCAACAGGGCAATGCATACAGACATTACTAATAATTTCTTATTCATAATACTTTGTTCTAAAGTTAATCTCCTATTTTAAGTTCGGTAAGCGGAAATTGTCTATATAGCAGGCAGCGGATATCTTACCGACATTCTTCTTATCATGCAAGCTCCACACCACTTTACCGTTTTTATCTATCTCTATCAATTGCGGTTCATCCACCGTGGCATCTTTCGTATGTCCATACCAGTTACAAATCAATAGATTCCCATTCTTCAATTGCAGGATTTGCCCTACAAACAATAAAGCAACTCCTTCAATATCCAGTGCATTTACCCGTTTCATCTCTTCGCCTGTCTTGCGGTCGATCACGATGTAACAATGATTGTCTCCACAAGGCAACAGCAGATTTCCATCAGGAAGTTCAAGAGACGAGAATGCCTTGCCCTCAATCTGATGTTCAGCGATGATCTTCCCTTTACGGCTTACTTCCAGCACTTTCTGTTTTGCCATTACCGGTATCAGATAATTACTGTTCCGGAGTTGGAATACTTGTCTGAACTGACTGTGGGGTCTTTCTACTTCCAGATTCAATGTTACTTTATTTATTTCTTTACCTTTCTTATCCAATTCTATGAATTGGGCAGGAACACCACATATTCCCAATAACACGCCACCGTTCCGCAACAAGGTAGCTGATTGTAATTCCGTCTTGTCCGGTGTTTTATAATCCCAGACCACCTTATGGTCCCATGTCACGAGTTTTGCTCCCCGCTTATACGAATACAAGATTTCTCCCTTCCGGGTCAAAGCAACCGCATTACATTCTTCCCCTTTCTCCAAGGCATGCTGCCATTCCACTTTCCCCGTCTGTTTATCCAGCAGCAGAATATTCGGATTTCCGGAACCGGCAACCAAGAGTTTATCTTGTGCTGCCGCCCGAAATCCCATGGAAAGAATGATCCAAATAATTATATAAACCCTCATCATTCTTTTTGTAATCAGTGTTACTTATTCTTCAGTTCATTGAACAGTTCGAATGCCTGTTCCGGTTTCAGGTTTTCGTGTACCACTGCATGAACGGCCTGTATCATAGCGGCAGGCGCTTCCGACTGGAACACATTACGTCCCATATCCACACCGGAAGCCCCCTCGCTGATTGCCTTATAGCACAACTCCAACGCTTCCAGTTCAGGAAGTTTCTTTCCACCTGCAATCACCACAGGAACAGGACATGCTGCCACTACCTTTTCAAAACCATCACAATAATAGGTCTTCACGATATTCGCTCCATTCTCGGCAGCGATACGGGAAGCTAAACCGAAATAACGGGCATCACGTGCCATATCTTTACCAACGGCCGTCACTCCCATCACCGGTATTCCGTAACGGGTACCTTTATCTACTGCCTTGTACAGGTTGGCAACCGTTTTTGCTTCGTGGGCTGCATCTCCGATAGACAGCATGATTGCCATGGCCGATACATTCATACGTATCGCATCTTCAACGTCAATCAAGACATTGTCATTCAGTTCTGTAAGAATAGAAGTGCCGGCATCCGAACGAAGACAAACAGGTTTATTGGTACTGGGCGGTATTACCGTACGAAGAATACCGCGTGTACACATCAGGCAATCTGCATATTCTATCAACGGAACGATGTTCAAATCGATACGCTCCAAACCGGATGTCGGTCCCATAATAAAACCATGGTCAAACGCCAGCATCACGGTTCTGCCTGTCTTCGGATTGAAGATACGCGATAAACGATCCTTCATACCCCACGGAAGATGTTCCGCTCCTTTTACATGAAAACTATTATTAGTAGAAGCTACCCCCAAACCGAAATTGCAGCCTTCTCTTAAATCATCTAAATCAGCCATTTCTTATCTTTTCATTAGTTATTTATTATAAAGCTTTTGCGAACGCATCAAACATGCACGACCAGGATGAAGCCCCGGAATCCGCGTACCCGATAGAGCGTTCGCCATAATTACGGGCACGTCCGAAGTTTGCCTTCATTTCTTTGGTAGCTTCAGCACCTTTCACAGCTGCTTCGGCACCCGCTGTCAGAATAGCCTTCACATCAGCAGAATCACAAGCCTGAATGGCTTCCACCGCCGGTATCAGGGCATCCATCATTGTTTTATCTCCCAGTTTTGCTTTTGTTTGTTTTCTCACACCTTCAAGTCCACCTGCAAACATAGCTTTTACACCTGCCACATCCAGTTCGGTACCTTCCGCATGGTCGCTCATTCCCAGGAAGAATCCCCCCAGTAAGGTACTGGTCGAACCGCTGATTTCAAGCATCAGGTTAAAACTCATATCATTCAGCATCGACTTAAATTCAGTGCCCTTATCAGCCGTAGCAACAAGAGCGGACATGGATTGAACGATAGCTGTTCCATGGTCGCCATCTCCCAATACCGCATCCAGTTTTGAAAATTCATCGGAGCGCTCCGTAATGCACACCAGCGCATTACGAAGCATCTTCTTGAAATCATCTATAGTCAGTTTATCCATCTCTTACTTACCGATAGTGGTCCAATAAGGAGCATTAGACATTTTATTATTCAGATAATCTATATGATCGTCATCCAGCAAACCAAGAATCATTTGGAAACCAGCTTGTTCCTGAACAGTCAACAACTCACCGATACGGGCGGCAGCCACTTCGATACCGGCATTTTCCAACACCTGATGAGCTTTGCGATAAACGATATTCATCTCCATGTGCGTAGTTGCCCCTACACCGTTAATAATTAACAGAGCCTTGTTACCGGCTTTCGGCTGTAGCTTCTTCATCAGCAAACCAATCATTTCTTCGGCTGTTTCATCGGCAGAAACCAGTTGCTTGCGACCGCCTCCACCTTCTCCATGCTGCCCCATACCGATTTCAATTTCACCGTCCGGAAGGTCGGAGATGGTCATGCCGTTTTGCGGATGGGTACAAGACTTCATAGCCACTGCCAACGTAGCCAAGCGTGCATTGAAACGTTCACCTATTTCAATAATCTCGTCCAGTGACTTACCTTCTTCAGCGGCAGCTCCAACTATCTTGATCAAAGGAATACAACCTGCCAGACCACGACGATCTTCATCCGGTGCATCCAGTCCGGCACTGATATCATCGTGCGTTAAGATAGTCTTGACCTTAATACCGGTACGTTCAGCCAACTGGCATGCCATGTTTGCACTCATGATATCACCGGAGTGGTTCAACACCACAAGCAAGATACCGGCCTCACGTTTGAACATCTGCAAAGCCTGGAACAAGCGTTGCGCACCCGGAGCAGCAAAAATATCACCGACTACAGAACAGTCCAACATTCCGTCGCCCACGAAGCCGCTTAATGCGGGTTCATGACCGGAACCACCCAAAGTGATCACAGCTACTTTATCTTCTGCTTTCGCATGTGCACGCACAATAATGTTTTCTCCGCCGATGGCTACCTGGTTACTATAAGCCATTACATATCCTTCCAGCAATTCAGCTGTCAGATTATCCGGATCATTTATGAATTTATTCATCATAGTTTCTTTCTACTAATTGATTATTTATCAAACTGCATTAACTCCAAAGCAATACCCTCTTCTTCAATGAAAGCAATTGTCAGATTCTCTCCGCCCGGCATCGGTTCAACTAATACTTTTGCACCTTCCAATTCGGCTGCCAGATCATCGACTTCGTAAGCGATATGCGCTACTTTCTGAATCAATTCAGGCATCCAGCTGCCTTCTTCGAAACGCAAGTATTCTATCTTATTGGGGCTTTCATTAAAGTTAGTCAGCCATACTTTTAATCCTTCCACATATATCTCACCCGGTTGCGGTGTAGTGGTCGGTATTCCAAAATGATTAATCTTTCTCATGGTATTCTTAATTATTGAATGATTTACAAAGCAGCCTGTCCATTAGTGAAACGCAGACCATCGTTATCATGGTAACATGCCCACTCATCTACAATGGCTCCCTCAGGACCGGCCATCATAAAGTGGAAAGTACCCAGTTCTTTCAGACGAAGGACATCACCCACATTCTGCTTCACGAAATTCTTGCTTTTGATAGGACCGTGAGATGCCGGAACCGCAGGAGCATTCGGAGTCTCCTCTCCTACTTCGGAGAAGTTATAAACCCAGCCGTGATTTACCATCCATGACTCGTGTTTTGCCGGGAATGCCGTTTTTACATGGGCATGTTCCGGAATCATCTGTCCCGGCAACAAATAAATAGCATGTGCAAAATAGCCATATTCAGGATCGTTTACCCAAAAGATGCCTCCCATACCTACATTCTCAAAGTCACCCAAACCGAAATCTGTAAACCAGATATCTTTCTCCATCAGCGGAGTGTAAGGCACACCATAAAATTCAAACATGTCAAGGAATGCCTTCTTGGCAGCTTCCTGATCAAACTTTCCGTCTTTGTAGAAGTCAGCGTTCGTGTACTTCTTCTGATACGTTGCCTTTTCTTGTGTCATAACTTGTTCTGCTTTTTTAGATTCTGCCGTACAAGAAACGAATCCCATACCGCAGGCGGCAATTAATGCCAGGGTTAATACTTTTTTTAATCTCATGTATTTATCTATTTTAATGGTTAATAATCAGCCTCAGCAAAGCACTCCCATTCCTTCTATCTCTATCAGTAGTTCCGAACGGCATACATCGGTTAAAGTATAGATGGCAGGTAAATCGGGGTATCGCTCTGTCACTACTTGCCTTGCTTTTTCCATATCCTCCCAACGTTTCACATACACGCGGAAGGTGATAGGGGTAGCATTCTCCGTAGCAGGAATACCGGAACGATTGAGGTTATCACGGGATACCAGATATTCTATATTCTCCAAGGTAGTCAGGGTTTGCTGTTCAATACCAACGCCTTCCAGACTCTGTTCACCACGAATAGCGGCTGTACCCGATACGTATACGAAACCATGATCCTCTTTCCATACAGCCTTGGCACGTTCGAACTTCGGAGTGGTCTTTTGAGGAAGAGCTGCATCTTTTTCTCCCAATAATACATTCTGTGAATAAGCATGAGCGGCAATCTGCAAAGGATTATCCACTCCAAGAACCCGGACACTTCCATCTTTGCAGAGTAAGGCATCCACATCAATCATAATGCCGCCCCACTGAGTCCCGATACCGGTAGCAGCCGGATAACCGGTAGTCCACTCCACATCATTATAGAATAGCGAACGTGCATCATTGAAATCCTGATAATGCTGGTGTCCGGTTGCATCACAGGTTGTTATCTTTTCAATATAGTTCCATTGACGTATGATTGAGGAAACCGGCATACCTTCCGTTTCCAATACCCTGGCTATCTTGGAGAATACTTCATGAGATTGCTCACGGATACTTTGATGCAACACATCCCCTGTCACGCCGCTTAGAAACAAGCGTTTGCAGCCTTCTCTTTCGATAGTGATATAAGGTAAATCCTCCTGCATCCGATATTCAACATGATCTTGCTCTGTCAACTGTATTTCATGCACTTCCATCACCAATCCCATACTCTGAGGAGGTTGTGCCACATAGCTTACGGAAGGTTGTTTCTTTTTAAAAAGCTCTTTCACTGCTTTCCTGATGCAAGCAAAACGGGCTACATATTCTTCATTATCCATCGGCGCATCGAATATCACTATACGTACAGGAATATGAATAGCTTTATATTTCGCCAATAGCTGCGCCAACATCACCTTAAAGGGAGCTTTGTCAACCAACAGGAAATAATGGATAATCTCTATATTTTCGTGTGTAATCATGATCTTTTTATTCTATTAAAGTGAATTCACGTATTCGGCAAGTTCTTCCGCTTCTTTAGCTGATATTTTCTTTTCAATACCATGCTTATGTACCGTGAACACTTCTTCCATAGTGGCAGCACGTCCGTCAAACAGATAAGGAGCCGTACGCCAGACTTCACGCAGTGTCGGAGTGTCCCACCCGTTCTCAAATTCGATATCTTCACCGATGCGGTGCATCTTCATATCCGTATAATAAGGACCGGAATGGCATTCGTCGCAATTAAACTTTTCGTAAACCTTACGCCCCCGTTTAGCCTTCTCCGAAAGTTCGCCATTTACCAGATACGGACTGGGAACCGGTTTCAATGACATTAGATACTCATCCACACACTCTGCAAACTCTTCCGGCAGATCACTGAACTGAATGAGCTTATATCCGGCACGAACAGCTATCTCAGCATGAGCACGAATACCGGAAATCATACACGGCGGAGTGACATGGGAGAATAACAGGCTCTTACAATTCTTTGAATTACCAATGCCGTCATTCATCAAATCCCAGTTCATGGCATCCATACGCGCATCTCCCGGATGGCATCCATTGCACGACTGCCAGTTCTGAAAACAATGTTCCGCATCATTGAAGTATTTCTCACCACGCTGTATTCTGTTCTCCGTACGATTCTTCACCATGGCAACCGACTGAACATTTGCCGTATTCAAGTCCACGATATTCAATGTATCAGAGAAATAAGTAGGAACAACAGCCGTTCCGTCCTTCAGCATCATACAACGCGGTCCATTGCCTACCAACGCTACACGTTTACGCATACCATATAAAAAGCGTAAATCATATGCCAAAGCATCCTTTTGAGGATACTGCTCAAACTTCTGAATAAATGCGGGATAATCTATCACACTGACCTCATGGGTACCGGAATGGCTGACCACAATCTTATCATCCGTACACTTCACATCCCATATACCTGCCGCACCCCGTTCCGGTTCATCCAGCAACACGGCACCCTCAAAGTTCAGAGTAGCCAGATTAACGATACTGATGGCACTGGTATTCATCCAGCCCTGTTGCAACTGGGATGTCGGAACCTGAAAACGACCCAGATTATGAGTAACCAGCAAATAACGCCCGTCCGGAGAAAGCGACATTCCACGCAAGGCATTACTTCCATTGGCCAGTTGAATATCCTTTATCTTCCGGAAACTATTCATATCAATCACTGATACGCAAGCAGCTACAGTATCTATATCCGCCCGTTGCATAGGTAGGAAATTGGTAACAAACAAGTGTTTTCCTTCTTTATCAAAAACAGCAGATTTCGGTTCACGCAATACTTTCACCGTTCTTATCACATTCTTTCCATTCTTATCCAACTCTGACACTGTGCCGGCAAACTGGTTGCAAATATATAACTTGCCGTTACCCGCATTTACCAACGGAGCGCAGGCACCGGATGCTGTTTCCACAAAGACTTTTTCCGAAGGATTGGAAGCCGACAGGAAATAAACACCATTCTTATGTTCACCTGCCACCGTTGCATAAATCTGATCTCCATCTGTAGCAACTCCGGTAGGGACTTCATCCAGTTCCCACTCTTGCAAGCGTTCTTTATAATCTGATGAATAAATAGAAACCTTCTGAATACCTTTCTGAGATACGATCATTCCGGATTTATAAGGAGTAATACCCGTTATAAACAATGGAGTTCCTTCCGGCTGCTCCGTGGAATGAGTAGTAAATGCAAATAGAGATACCACTAAAAACACAGGCACTATAACCTTTGCGATGCTACGACTTTTATACTTCATAGTGATTGAATTAAGCTTGTTTTTCACATCACAAAGATAGGGCATCACTGGTCTGAGGGTTATCAATCGTGTATCATTGACTTGCAATAATGTCTCAAAACAAATGTAGTGAGTATTTTGAGACGGTAGTGGGAATCGTTTGAGACAAAAAAGGCGGAAACTCCTTTCCGCCTTAAATCTTATTTTTCATCTTACATCTTCTCTTTGTTCGCACTGTTCATCTGTACGAACTCCGTAGGTGTGAACCCATAGAACGCTTTAAACGAATTGGAGAAGTAGGAATGACTGTTGAATCCCAACAAAGTTGCCACTTCCGAAACGCTCATATTCGTTTCCTTCAGATAGCGCAATGCCACCTCCAGGCGCTTATTGCGTATCAGTTCCGTGGGCGAAAGCTCGGATATAGCTTTGATTTTGCGATAAAGATTAGCGCGGCTGATGCCGATCTGGTCACAAAGCATCTCTATACCCAGATTCTGGTCAGATATATTCTTCTCAATAATCTCATACAGTTTCTGTGAGAAGCGTTCATCCGCCGAAGTGGTACTTACACCCACCACTTCGGGCGAGAAGCGTTTGCCATACAGTTTCTTTAATTGTTCCCTCGACTGCAACAGGCTCTGAATACGTATCCGAAGCACATCCATACTGAAAGGCTTAATCACGTAATCATCCGCCCCTGCCTCAAAACCTTCCCTTATATGCATCACCATGGAGCGTGCAGTCATCAGTATCACCGGGATATGTCCGATACGGATATCATTCTTAATCATGGAGCAGAGTTCAAGCCCATTCCGTTTAGGCATCATAATATCGCTCAGCACCAAATCAGGAAAGAACTGTACCGCCTTGTCATATCCTTTGATACCGTTTGCCGCTTCAATGATCTCATAGTCATTCTCCAAAGACTTATGTAGGTAATCCCGTACGTCTTTGTCATCTTCCACCAAGAGAACCACCGGCTTTTTGGATGCTATTTCTCCAATGGGAGATGTTTGCGGTTTCTCCACCGGCTGTGCAAATGCCGTATCGCCAATCGTTTCCACAGGCATGGAATCCGTCTCTTCCTCTGTGAAAGCTTCACGGGAAACAGGCAGCAGAACAATGAACCGTGCTCCTTCCGTCCCATCTTCCCGGTCTTCAATACGGATCACTCCCTTATGCAGCTTCACAATGGAATATACCAGACTAAGCCCGATGCCTGTACCCGGTACATTTACCCCTGACGTTTCAGGTACCCGGTAGAAAGGTGTGAACACCTTATCCCGTTCCTGCGGTGGGATTCCACAACCGGCATCCACAACCTTCAACATCATATACAGGGCAGAAGGAGCTACTTCCTTTCGATACGATTCTTCCAACTCTCCGACAGAAATGCAATCTACTGACATACGTACGTCTTTGCCGGAAGGAGTATACTTGAATGCATTGGACAGTAAATTGAATACGACCTTCTCAAGCAGCACTTTATCATACCAGGCCTGGAACTCCCGGTCCCGGCAATCCAGTGTGAAAGTGATTTCATTGGTTTGCGCTATCTGATTGAACGCACAGTAGATCTCCGTAACAAACTCATATACATTATTCTCCGTGACTTGCAATTCCATCGTACCACTTTGGTTTTTCTGCAAGTCCATCAGTTGATTGACCAATAAAAGAAGCCGTTGGGCATTTTTATAAATGACCATCAGCTTATCCCGCAGTTCCATAGTCATATCCATCCGCTTCACCAGCTCTTCAAAAGGAGTGATGATCAGCGTCAGTGGAGTACGTAGCTCATGGGCGAAATTCGTGAACAGATGCATCTTTGCCTGATGGAACTCTTCCTGTTGCAGTTTCTCTTTCTGCTCCATTTGCAGCCTTTCCCGCAAGCGGCGACGGGCATTAAAATAATGGAATATTGCGTAGAACACTCCTATCAGCAATAGTCCATAAATCAGGAAAGCGTACCAGGTAGCCCATAAAGGTGGTGTAATGACAATCTTCAAAGTTTTCCCCTCCTCATTCCATACCCCATCGTTATTACAAGCCTTGACATGAAAAAGATAGGTGCCGGGACGCAGATTGGTATAGTAAGCCGTGCTGCGTTCTCCCACATGATTCCAGTCTTTATCATATCCTTCCAATTTATAGGCATACCGGTTCATCTCCGGATTGATGAAATTCAACGCTTTATAATTGATTGCCAGATTATTCTGATTATACTGCAAATTGATACCCTCCGTTTCATTAAGCAACCCATTCAAGATTCCTGTTCCATCATCTGTACGCACCACACGATTATTCACCAGCAGGTCTTCCAATACTATTGGCGGTACAAAACGATTCATCGGCATCTCCGGCGTATAAAAAGTGATAAAGCCATCATTGCCGGTAAAACACAATGTACCGTCCGGCATGGCTACCCCACCCCGATACGTAAACTCACGCAAATGAATACCATTATTGAATGGAAAGTTTTTAATCTCCCCGGTAGATGGAGAATAAGAGGAAATACCCTGCAACGAACTCATCCATAGATTTCCATCCGCTCCCTCCAGCAATTTACAAATATCCTCTCCCATCAATCCTTCTTTCTCTGTTACCCGGCGAAGCACACCACCACGTTTGTCCAGTTGGAAAATACCGCCTCCATAGGTAGATACCCATACATCACCGGATCTGGTTGATAATATGGAAGATATATAGTTACTTGGAATTTGCATTTCCTGTTCCGGTCGAGATGTACGAAATACGGTCATTTCACCTGTACGGGTATTAAAACGGTATAGTCCGGCAGAACGCATACCTATCAATAACACACCGGGACTCTCTTCTGCCATGCAACGAACGGAAGAGAAGTGCAATTTCTCTCCTTTCGGTCCGGTAAATTCAGTCTTCCGCTCACCGGCAGGAGTAAAACAAGTCAGTGCATATCCACCTTTTGAAGTTCCTACCCATAAATTACCGTCTGCATCACGCACAATACCATAAACAGCAAGTTCTATGGGATATTTATAGAATAAAGAAAAACGCCGGGTAGCAAGATCAAAACGATAGACCTCACCCAATACCGTACCGCACCAGATACAGTCATCCTCAGCATATACCGTCTTGATAACATTCGAATTATGCACGGAATAACTCTCCTTATCAATCAGGTAAAAGTTTCCCTCTCCTGTCGAGATTTCGTATTGGAGCAATCCATACCCTTCAGTAGCTATCCATAAATTTTTCTGTTTATCGACACAAGCCGTTCCATAGATTCCCGTTTGCTGATTCACCGCCTTTCCCGGAGTATGATGAATGAAGCGGTCGGTAAGCGAACTCAGCCAAGTGACGCCACCGGCAAAGGTACCAATCCACAACGTACCGGTATGGTCACGACAAAAAGCATAAATGGAAAAATGCCCCAAGCCACGTCCGGGTTCGTCATAACTGCTCACTTTACGAATCTGATCTTTCAACGGTGCATAAGCATAAATACCATCAAAGGTACCAATCAGCATCTCTCCATCCCATTCGGCAAGACAGCGGACATAATTATTCTTCAGACCACTGTTGGCAGATGTATAAGAAGTTATTTTATGGTTACGGACATCAATGCGGTTCAGTCCTCCAAATTGACAACCGACCCAGATACGATGATAAGAATCTTCATAAAGAGTGGAAACACTATTGTCCGGTAAACCGGCACGACGGTCATAATGATTCATCACCTGCATCTGTTTGTTACACTGGTAAACTCCGTTCACTGCCGTACCTATCCAGAAGTTACCTGCCTTATCCTCCATCAAGGCAGTGACGGAACTATTGAAATTTTCCACAAACTCCACCCTTTTAAAGTTGTCTTGTTCGGGAATATAACAACAAAGCCCGCTACGGGTACCCACCCATACTTTGCCGGAACTATCAACTAAAAGAGAAAGGATACTTGCACTGGAGAGTCCATCTACATTAAAATAATTGCGGATACGTTCCGTACGAAGGCACATCCGGCTTAATCCCCGACTGGTAGCTATCCATAAATTCTTGCTATGATCTTCGCGTATTTCATTGACTTCATTGTCTGCCAAACTCAATGAGTCCCCCGGATGATGGCGAAAGACGGTATATTCACTGCCATTATAACGATTCAGTCCATTACGCGTCCCCAGCCAAAGGTATCCCCGGGTATCCTGGCAAATGGTCATCACGGAGAGTTGGGAAATCCCTTCATTCAGTTTCTGGCTGTAGTAGAATGAATATTTAGAATGTTCTGCCCACACGTACAAGACTGAAAATGAGCAGACTAATAAAGTCAACAATATTTTCCTTTTCATCAGTATAGATATATTTACTGCACAAAAATAAGAAAAGCGTAGAAATAACATAGGATATAGTGCAGAAAGGTATGGAAATAGAATAAGACGAGCAAGGGTCAGTGGTAAACCCATACTATCAGAAGTTACGACAGAACTTACAATCAATAGTATTGATTGTAGGAATCATTGGCAATGATTGTAGGAATCAATGCCAATGATTGTAGGAATCAATGCCAATGATTGTAGACATCATCGGTATTGATGATAAGATGTCTCTTACACTTATCTATCCTGCATACATTATAGATTCACCCTCACTGCTACACCTTCCGTTATATTCTTCCTTAATATGGGCTTGCCACCTTTCAAGACTTCTACATGCAGTTTCTTTCCTGCACGGGATACACGAATATCAAACTCCGAATTGAAAGCACGTACACAATTCAGATTCATATACTCCCACTCCTGCGGCAAACGGGGTGTCATCTCGAAACTGCGCAATCCTGTGGGCCGGATGCCGAACAGTCCTTCGGTATAGATACGGCAATACAATCCACTTTCAGCGGAGAGATGACGCTGATCTCCTTCGGGCCACGCTTCAATGGCATAAGGCACATGATCGCCCAACAAACGGCGATGTGAATACTTCTTAAGAAAGTTCATACCTTTCTCCACTTCTCCGGCTGCAATGGTGCCACGCAGGGCATAGAGAGTACTACGATCCCAAAAGGTTTCGGTACCGGCTTGCGTCAGTAACCCATCGTCCGTCCATAGGCGGGGTGAGAAGAGAGCATCAATAGTGCCTTGCGCACGGGTGTAAATCCCCATAACAAGAGGCATACAAATCCAGGAACGCAGGATATCATTACCTTCATAATAACGGTAGCTGTGGAAACCTTCTATCTCGTAACCAAAATGTTTTTCTATGGCTTTCTCTAAAGCATCCGCTTGATCACGATACGTGTTCAATTGCTTTGCCGATACTCCCAATTCACGTCCCAGCATAACGGCTGAACGCAAAGCGTCATAATAAAGCGTAGAGGTACAGAGGTTTGCATCACCAGCCGGAAAGCGGTTCTCCAATTCATCCGAATTCGATGCAACCACGCCGGCGGGAGTTAGTTTACGGTTGCAATACTCCAGACACCATTCGATCAGAGCCCACAGTTCACGCGCTTCCGCCTTATCTCCACGAGCCAACGCATAGCGTGCGGCACCGTAAGCAATCATCGCACCGTCTCCCCTATCTTTGGCACCATGCCAGAAGCTGACACCTTCGGAGATGATGGAACTCGGAATAGGTTTATACTCCGGATTCATATAGCGGGCAAAGTGGCGGAAAGAGTTCAATGCGGACTCATCACCAATCTCATAACCCAGGAAAGGGAAGAAAGGATTGATATACTCTGCCTGGTCGTTAGCCCAGACAGCCGCATAATAGGCTTCACCACCTGGACCATGCATCAATCCGCCTTTCGTGCGGTAGATGCTTTCGGCACCACGTAGTTTGGCGAAGGCAAACATGCGATTGAGCACGGGATCGGGTGTGTCCAAAACCAGATTGCTCCACCACTGACTGATAAGCGCTTCACGCGCGGCACGTTCACCAAGAATGTTGATGTGTGAAAGACCGGCATCGTTTCGTCCGGACGAAGCATCCGCCTGTTTCTTTCCGGAAAAGACAGCATAAAACTCAAGCGTCTCTCCCGGTTTCAAAACAAAGACACCACTTTTGGAAAGACCGGCTTCGATGCAATAAGCACCATATACACCGGCTTCCTCAGGAGTAGTATATGTTACGTTCCACTCAGGCACTCGCAGCGTTATCTGATTCGGACTGCTATTCTTGAAAGTATATTCTTCACAATAGCGCGCGGCATTGGTGGAGGGATAGAGTACACGCGTCAATTGCACGGCATCTTTCAGTTCCTTACGCCGGTAAATATAACCAAAACTACTTTCCACACGCATAATGCCATTGAAGGTAACATCACGTACTTCTTCATTCAGCAGGGTTTGATCGTCCACCGTCACCAAAGCGGGAATATTCACATCGAAACGCTGCTTCAGATTGTTCTGTGTCTTATTGGGATGCATACGAAGCATAGGGAAAACAAGACTTCGGTTCAGATGGAAACGCTTCTGTGCATCCACACCGTACCGAAGGACAACGGAAAGTTGTTGCCCGCTCATTTCCAGATGATCGTCATGTGGAATATTATCATTGATATTCCAGCGAATAGCTCCATCATCCTGAATAGTCCAACGATCTTTCGGTTGTGCAATGGCCAGCGAGCCGGCAAAGATGAAAGAGAAAAGTAATAAAGTTCTTCTCAGGTTCATAAGGTTATTGTGTTTAATTGTTAGCTATTAATATCAATACTGCACTCTCAAACTGGGTATTCAATGGATTCTCCAGACCTTTTTCCATCAGTTCCGCTCCCGTAAATACCTTACCATTGGCAGGGAAACGGGAAGCCATTCCCTTTGCCAGACTTACTTCCTCCACACGATATTTTTTATGGGCATCCAGGCCACCAAGCATTACCCGGGGTTCATTACCATCTTTAGTCTGGTAGAAGTAAACGACTGCTTTTTGCTTATCTGTTGAAACATAACTCAAAGAAGCCAATGAGGACTCATAGGGAGAAACCAGGCGATAAAGTTCACCATGCATCACCAACGGACGAATGCGTTCTTTATACAATTTCACAGCATCGGCAATCTGCGCCCGTTCTTCAGCCGTAGCCTTATCCAATGCCAAGTCTATTCCGAATGCACCGCTCAATGCCACATCGATTGCCATCTTCAAATGACGCTTACCCATACGAGTCACATGAGCGGAGATCGTATTTGCAGGGAAGAAATGCGAGAAGCCCCATTGTATCTTGATACGTCCCAACGGGTCTGTGTTGTCACTGGGCCAGAAGGAATGGAAATAGGGCATTGCGCCATAGTCCACACGTCCCGATCCGCCGGCACAAAGCATGGCCATCACATTGGGGAAGCCTTTGGCAAAGCGATCCATCAGACGGTAAAGCGCCCAGTTATAGTCTATCCAGAGATGACTCTGATCGGCAGGCTGCAAATAAGAAGATCCGGGTTGGGTGATGTAACGGTTACAGTCCCACTTCACATAAGTGATATCCGGATTAGGCCGCAAGGTTTTGTCGATAATATCCCATTCAAAAGCCTGTACTTCGGGACGGGTGAGATCCAGTATTTCCTGATGGCGACCCAATATCGGTTCACGCTTGGATTGAGTAATGATCCAATCCGGATGTTTCTGATAAAGTTCACTCTGAGGATTCACCATCTCGGGTTCCAGCCAGATACCGAAGCCAACTTTACGCTTCAATGCTTCTTTGGCAATATATGACAGACCTTTTGGTAACTTCTTGGTAGAAGGATCCCAATCTCCCAGACCATGCTTATCATCATCACGAGAATAAGGTCCATTACCAAACCATCCGTCATCCAATAAGAAAAGTTCAGCACCTACCTGGCGGGCACCGTCAAAGAGTTGCTTCAGGCGGTCTTCATCAAAATCGCAGTGCGTGGCCTCCCAGTTGTTCAGCAATACAGGGCGGTCCTTTTCTGCATTGCGGATGGCATTTGCCATGGCCCAACGATGGAAACGACGGCTGGCTTCTCCCTTACCCCGCTTACTATACGTGTAGAGAATGGCGGGTGTAGTAAATGTGCCGCCACGCTCCAGATTGTACTGTGAGCCCAAAGGATTCATACCGGTCAGTAAACGCAGGTTCTTGTTCCAATCCACATCAAAAGCAAATTGGAAACTGCCGCTCCAACGCAAAGAAGCAGCCAGTACTTCGCCTTCATTTTCTTTAGCCGGTCCGTTCAGTGAGAGGATAAAAGAAGGAATACGCATCTGATGCGCACGGATGCCTAATTTGGAATCCAGAATCTTGACTCCTTCCGAAAGGCGTTCTTCATTGAGGGTTGCCTCGCGCTTATAGTTACCGGAGAATTGAGTGAGCCAGTATTCTTTCGCCTTTACCACCGGGGCAGCAGAAGCAAAACGATGCAGAATGACTTTACCTTTCTCATTATGCGTAACAGTATTCCATATCTCCATCATGCTATTGTCTGCATAGCACTTGATATAGATATCTACGGTGAAAGGATAGGCAGGGTCTTTCAGTGAAATAACGGTTTGTTCGATACCCTGTGCCAAGGCTTCCGTACGATGTCCGGCGTAGTGAAGTTCCGTAGATGTATTTCCATCTACGTGAGTTGCCTGAATAGCCGGTTCTGTCAGGACACCGTTTCCATAAGGAGGAAGAAACTCCCATTCACGTGAGGGTATCTTAGCTGGAGGCTCTACTTCACGGGCAGCATCTCCAAAACCCAATTGGTAAAGGCGATTGTCCGTACCCACCATGAAGGTCAGTTTTAGTTCGCCGGATGTAACGGTGAAGAGTTTCTTCACATTTGGATTGTCCGCTGCATGCACCGTGAGGAGAAGGCAGAGAAATAAGCAGGTCGTCAATATATTCTTCATAATCTTATCATTCTTCTGTCATAAACTTCCAGGTAACATTGGCAATGCTATTCGGTTTCCCCTTTTCAGCTTTGGATATAGCACCTTTCAGCTTGCCTTTCTTATCGCGTGTCACAGTGATATCACGCCAGGAATAGGCGCCCTTCTCATAATCGAATGTTTCTCCGTCATCATCATACAGACGGTAAGAACCATCCGCTTTTCCATAATGGCGGATTTCCAGATTCACCTTCTCTCCTGCTTTCGGCGCATGCAGACGGGCCTCCATAAATGGCAGGATAGCTCCATCCTTTACATATACCGGAATACGGTCCAAGCCCGGTGTAACAGTAATCTTCTCTCCATTGCCCACATATTTACCCGTATAGAAATCGTACCAGTCTCCCTTAGGCAATACCACCGTACGTTCTTTCTGGCCTTTGAACATGGGAGCTACCAACAGATATTCACCAGCCATATACTGATCCTTAATTTCTTTGGAAACCGCTTCCAAATAAGGGTTATCTTCCAGATTTGCATCCGACAGTTTCGCTGTAGTTCCTTGTTCAGGGTTAAAACCCGGTTCCAGATTCATGGCACGGAACGGAGGAATACCATCGAAATGGTAACGTGCAAATTCACTATACCAGTAAGGCATCATCTGCATACGCAGCATAGCATACTCTTTTATCTGATTCTCTACTTCGGGGAAAGTCCAGGGTTTCGTACCGCTTGCCCAGGCATTAATCATTGCCATCGGCGAGAATACTACAGACTGGAAACGACGTAACCAATCTTCCGATGAACTGGAACTACGTACTTCCGGAGTCCACAATACACCACTAAAGCCTGAGTTAATCAAAGCAGTGATAAAGTCCTGATGGCTGTAATAGTCATTATAAATCACATAGGGGAAAGAAGTTGCACCGGCATTCGATGCACGAACCAATCCGAAGGTACGTTGATTACGCTTCTTGTACAATTCCGCAGTAGTGCGTTGAACCCACAAACCATAAGTCTGGCGCATCTGCTCGGCAGCAATTCCACTGGGAAAAGTAGCTACATCCGGCCAGACATAACGGTCGTATCCGTCTACTTCATCCACTTTATAACCGCTGACACCGATATTCACGTGTTCCTGTTCCAGCTTATCCATCCAGATTTTGCGGGCTTTCTCGCCTGCCAGGTCGGGCACGATACCACACCATACGGTGTGTGAACCACTTACCGGATACATTTCCTTATATATCTTTGAATCGGGAGAAACGTATGGGTTTGTCCATAAGTTGATACGTACTCCTTTAGCCAACATATCTTTCACAAAACCGGCGGGATCAGGATAGCGAGTAGCATCCCACTCAAAGGTACAAGGATACGCTTTGCTTTGCCAACCTGGTTCCAGTCCGATGAAGTCCAACGGGAAACCACGTTGTTCAAACTCATCCGCTTCGTTCTTCACGTCTTCAGCTGTATAGAGCTTCTTTGTACGTTGTGTAAAGCCCAGGCCCCAACGCGGAGGTAATGTACCTCCTCCACAGAACAGGTTATAACGACGGACAACATCCATAGGAGTAGGTCCGGCGAACAGATAAATTTCTACACCCGGAGCAGGAACCAAGATAGAGACGGCATCCGAGTAAGGAGCTGATGTCCAGGTCTTATCCATATTACGGTCTTTGGCCACCGGAGCATTCGGACTGTCCTTACGTGCGCCGCTACCTGCATATACCGTCAGATAACGTGCCGAATTAATCAGTACTCCATAACCGGAACTGGAAATATAAAAGGGAACAGGAGCATGTGTACGCCCGTTATCACGTCCACCGTAATGGTCTACATGCAGGTTCAGGATCTTGCCACGTTGGTGTACCGTCTGAAAGTTCAGTCCAAAGCCGTACAACTGTTCCTTGCGCTGCAAAGGAATGCGGAGACTTGTTTTACCATCCTGTATGGAACCCACAATTTCATTCGCCAATTCAGGCAATGTCACCTCCGGCAAGCGGGCAAAACCTTCCTTTTGTGGCGTAACACCGGCCACACCCAATAATGAATATTCTTCAGGAGTACCTACCACGCCTTTCCAAACGCCGGGCTCCACTTGCTGCCATACAATCTGTGCTTTGGCAGGACATAGCATCAACAGGGCCATCGCCCCTACAATCAAAATCTTCTTCATTCTCTCCATTTTATTATAATAGTGTTATTATCATCGAATCATACCGGCAAAGCCACCGTTCGGAAGAACTTTCACTTTTACCGTCCCATTTGTATTTTCTACAGGCATGTAGTCAAAGCTATCCTTATCTTTTCCATCTATAATCATAGTGAATGATCTATCTTCACATCCGACGGGCAAAGTAAATTCTATTTCTCGTTCCTCCTCCTTACCGCTGATGCCGCCGATATACCATACATCACCGGAACGACGTGCCACAACAGCATAATCAGCCGGATAGCCGGCCAACAGGATGCTCTCGTCCCAGGCTGCGGGTACTTCTTTCAGGAATTGTTTGGGTTGCTCCGGCAAAGAAAGATAAGACTCCGCCTTATCAGCATAACATTGGAAACCGGATTCGAAGACAACTGCAAGGGCCAACTGATGTCCCATAGTTGTCCTGCGTATAGCTGGTACTCCCTGACGTACTTTATCAGAGAAAGTCACCGGGGTATAATCCATCGAACCGACTACATTGCGTGTGAAAGGTACAGTAGCATTGTGTTTTGCCGCCTGGTCGCAACGTTCCTGACGTCCCAGAGTTTCTGCACCCCGGATAGCTTCCGTGGTCAGCATATTCGGATACGTACGTTCAAAGCCACGGGGTAGAGTGGCACCATGAAGATCTACCAGCAAATGATTATCTGCCGCATCTTTCAATAAAGCCGGATAAAGTTGAATAATACGTTGTTTGTCTGTATCAAAGAAATCGACCTTGATTCCTTTCACTCCTACTTCACTGATGCGTTTCATTTCTGCACGACGTAATTCAGGATCGCTCATCAGACGATGCGCCGGTATAGAATCCTTTTCACGTCCTGCACCGGAATGGTACCATAACCAAACACCCACTCCCTTTTTCTGCGCGTATTTCACGACATCTTCCATAGTGCCACCGTTGCCCATGTTTTGCCAACCGGCATCAATCAGCATATATTCCCAACCCATTTCTGCGCTAAGATCCACATATTTCAGCTGCGCTTTATAATCACGGGGAGTACCGCCATTAGACCACCAACTCCAGGATGCGCGTCCGGCCTTTATCCAGGATTCATCATTCAATACAGATGCAGGATTCAGGTGCGAAATCATTTGTGTCTGGAATATAGTATTCAGATCATCTCCTATGATAATAGCACGCCAGGGAGTGAACCACGGTAATTCCGATACCGGTTCTACTGCATCCGGTACAATTGGTTCATCCGGCTCCGGAAAACGGATTTTATATGCTTTATCGGTTCCGGCATTATCAATATGAGTAGCAGGATATGAGCCATCCAGATGAGCTTCCGTTATCATCATCCAGACTCCGTTGGTGTTGAATAGCATAGGGAATGCCCAACCACGTCCATGTCCACATTCCGAACGGATATCTATTTCACTTCGGCAATATTGTTCATAGCTCGGTTTGTGACGATCGTTCCAGTCATACGGATGTATCCACGCTTTTCCATTTACGGGTACGGCAAACTCTGTATGTTCAGATTGGATAGTCCGCATTTGTCCATCCTCTCCGGGTAGTTCATAGCGGAAAGCCACTCCGTCATTATATACCCTTACGATCAAATTAAACCGCTTATCCTCTTTAGTACGGAAAGTAAAAGTCTGTTCACGACACTCATCCGTAGTATTCATCTTCTTACCGGATTTTAGCTGATAAGCATTAGAAATATCTTTCACAGCAGAAACGGAAACAAATTGTGCGTCTTTTCCATACTCACAATTATCCATAACCAGCCCTAAAAGAGATTTCTCCATCGCCACTCCATCTTTATAAAAGACAGAGTAACTAAGCATTGTACTTCCATTTTCTTGTTTATTCTCCAAGGCAAAGCGGACGTTGCTGTCTTTAGATACTAATTCCCATGCATCAGGAGCCGTACAAGAAGCCATTAATATTACAAACAGAAACAGTACTGTATTCAATAGTTTTTTCATGGTATTTATCATTTATATATTTGTATATCCCCATCTTCACAAATAATCTCCGGACGAGCATCGGGGTTCTTCAACTCAAACGTAACATTCTTCAGTTTCAACCCTTTCACGTGGCGTGCCCATACTCCGTATGCCGGAATCTTAGGCCCGAAAGTTTTTACCTCCGGGTATTTATCTATAGCTTCAGGTACCTGAGACAAGGCATCCTCAGGAGTTCCTGTACCCAATAAACGAATATGAATATTTTCTAAAGTCAGGTTTGTGATGTAATGTCCCGGAATACCCGTAATCAGAATACCGGAAGGAGGTGTGAGTTGAGCCTTATCTGCAGCCACCGCTTTCACATTACGGATTATCACATTTTCAAAGACACCGATAGGTTGCCGGGTATCTTCCTGTTTACGGAATACACTCAGGCGGGCACCCAAACGAAATAGCATCGGCGTACGTACTTCGTCCATTGTGATATCAGAGATTTCCACATTACGCAAATGGGCTCCATCTACAGAGAATAACTTAATACCTCCATTCTTGGTGTCGTAAATATGACAATTACTGATCTTGATGTTCTCAAATCCTGCCATGGATTCTGTTCCCATCTTGATACCTGCCTGATTACTTTTCAACTTCATGTCCGTAACAATGATGTCATCACATCCCATTTTACTGGCAGTAGTCTTAAAGCAAAGAGCATCGTCACCACTGACAATATCACAATTACTAATGCGTACATGCTGGCAACCATCAATATTAATACCATCGTTGTGAGCCACTCCAAAGCTGCGTATCGTCACATTATGGATATTCACATTGCGGCATTGGAAATAATGGGAAGTCCAGGCACCTGCATATTTTAAAGTAACTCCTTCTACGCGTACACCTTCGCAACGCACCCAGCGAAGCAGGAAAGGACGCAATCCCCAACGCTGTCCTTCCGGACGGGTATCTACTTTTATATGCCGTTCTTTCAAAGCCGAACCTTGACCATCGATAGCACCTTCACCCTCTAATGCCACATTTTTAGCATCCACCGCTACCAGTAATGCCCAACCGACATCGATACCCAGACCTTCCGTAAAAGGATCAAGGTTATCGTAAACTTTATAATCGGTAGTACCCAGAATAAGGGCATCTTTCTCCAAATGTAAAGTTACATTATCTTTTAGCACGATAGTAGCCGACAAATAGGTTCCGGCAGGCACAAGCACCGTTCCACCGCCTGCTTTATGACAAGCATCAATTGCTTTCTGGATGGCCGGTGAATCCATCCTTTTGCCATTTCCCCGTGCACCGTACTTCTTTACATTGAATGTTTCAGCCTGCAAAGTAAATGGCAGTACAAGCAATAGTGACAACAGTAATAAATTCTTTTTCGTTTTCATGATTAGTATTGGTTAATTAACTATTTAATTTCCTTTGCAATATTCACTGTATAAATCTTATTACTGCGCCGTCCCGGATGTTCCAAACGCAATTCATTGGTACCTTTGGCCAAGGCTACAGGAAAAATAAATTCTCTACGTTTTTCACCGGAGGTAGCCAAATAACCGATATTCTCACTAATCTTCTCTCCATTAATATATAAGTAAGAGGGAACCGGATTGCCACCCGTATAAGATACGATGAAATAGTATTCACCTTTATGCGGAATGTTCACTTTCCAACTCACACTTCCTTCTGAACTTCCTTTCTCGCCTTTGAATTCTACCGAACCATCCTCATTCAAGGATGCAGATCCCTGTCTTTCCATATCTTTAGCTTGACATATCTCTATATTTTCCAAGCGACGTACCACTACACGTTGTGAAGATGTTACTTTTCCATTTGCCAAAGTTTTCAGATCAAACTCAGTCGTCTTAGAAATAGACAAAGGAATGATGCCTTCTGCATCTTCCAAACGTTTACCATTCAATCGCACTTCCTCTGCATGAGATGTTTTATAATGCAAAGCATTTTCATCTGCGTAGAAGTATTCTATTGCCGGACGTTTTTCATTCAACGGAACTCTGTATAATTCGATTCCTTTACCTGTACCCAGATTACGGCTGTACATCCGATGTGTCGGATTATTCCAATGTTCATGTACGCCCAAGCTACCTTGCTCTTTTCCGACATAAGCTATTCCTGAAGGAGGATTCCCTATATTTGCCGCCTCATGAAGAAAATTGTCGGCATTGGCACATAAAGGAAGTTCCGAATAAATGAAATCAAGTACCACTGATTCGATAGCGACCTGATCATTGGAAGCCAGAAAACTGGAAGTCCAGCCATTATTGAACGGAGGAAGTTGGAAACGTACCGCTTTCCCGTTATGCTTGGGATTTACGTACATAGCATCCACCAGATACACCAAAGTATTTCCACCTATACGCTCGTGAGCCATCAGATCGACAATGCTATTATAAGTGCCCATACCACGGAAAGAAGACCAGTCACGAATAGAAAGATGCAAAGGCGGTACATTGCCTATGGAACCAAACTGATTCTTACCAGTAGCCGTTATGGCAGTCTGTCCGGCACTGTCCCTCCATTTATCGGTCGGTTCTGAGTGTCTTTTCATCAATGCCATGTTAATCATATAGTCGGCTTCATAAGCCGCACGTGCCAAACTTCTGGCACCGGCATCGGTTATCTCGCTGGAATAACAAATCACGTTAGGAACAAATCCTCCCCAATTCTGATAATGTACATCCGGATAAACCGGCTGTACATAGTCATAAACAGCCGAAATACCCCGACGCTGTGCATCATATACTGTTATACAGTTCTGAGGAACCTTCATGATATTCACCAATTGATGCAGCAAAGAATACACTGACTGTGGAGTAGCATCAATAATATTAGTTCCACCATTGTCATTCAGATTAATCTTGATAGCAATCTTCTCACCTTTCTTATACTTTACCGCTCCCTTACCTTTCTTATAATTAAAGGTTCTGAACAATTCATCCCATGCCTTATCAATCGTATTCTGGCGGGTCAGTGCAATAATCACTCCCTCCATCATATCATCGACACGTGTCTGACTATTATTATCCGGATCCGAATAAAGTCCTCTTTTTCCACCCCAGGCAGCCGCCTTCGGATCATATGCCCATGCCACCCGCCCCGGATGAATTCCTTTGGCTACTCCTATCGGAGTGTTGGGAGCATCAATAGGCACAAAACGTCCCATATCAGTACCATTATCAATTTGCTTACGAATGACCTGTCCCATCAGAGAATTATCCACTGACATTATATATAATGTACACGATAATAATATACCGACTGCCAATACGGACACCCCCATATAGAACCGACGGGAATGCCACAAGAGTTTGAAACGTTTCCACGCACCAAATCCAACCAATGTGCTACTGATAAAAGCTACGAAAGAGAAAGCGATAGGAGCTGCAATTTGCTGACAGGGATAGTCTATTCTGGAAGGTTTGGGCACAACACGTATCAAAAACCAGATCAGAGCTGCTAACCCGAACAGAGGAAAGCAAATCTTCAAAACAACATTTTTCTTGTTGATTCCAACGATCCGTCCACTCTTCGGACAAGTCTTAAAGAACCATCTTTTTATTTTTGTATTCATTTCATTAGATATAAAGGATTATCTTTCATGGTTACAAAAATAGGCAGATAAAAAAGAGACGGTTATCAGTATTCCATCAAATACTTGAAAAATCGTCTCAACCAAGCAGACAGTATCTTATTTATGTAAATAGACTAACTCTATTCCAATGTCTTTCCCCATATTACGGCTATATTTCTTTTCTTCCGGATTATTCCAATGCTCCAAAACTCCGAGGCTGCCAACTCCTGTGCCATCTCTTTCCGGATCATAGAAAGTGGCGGACAACGGACGGTCTGCCAGAGCCGCTTCCACCAGATACATATCGCAATAATCCACATCGGCCATACGCGGAAACTCCGCACTCAGGAAATCAATACCCACCGCATCAATGGCTACCGGATCTTGAGAAGCCAGCAGTGAGCAAGGCCAGTCTCCATTAAACGGTGATATCTTCCATTTACCGGAAGGCGCCCCGTTCACCTTTTCCGAACCATATAGACCATCTATCAGAAAAAGCATTGTCTTTTGTCCCAGATCTTTATGTGCAATATAATCGGTGAAAGTCATATAGCGTGGCTTTCCACCACGATCCTGATTAAAATTATTATGCTGATTTTTACGGAAGTCCTTGTTTATGTCCGTTACTCCATACCAGTTTTTCGCACAGAGTGTCACTCCCTGTCCACCATGTCCTTTCAACAATGCCATATTTATCAAATAATCAGCTTCAAGTGCACATTTCGCCAATCCTCTTGCCAAACGACCGTTATCGGCTGAATACGGAATCGCATCTGCCGTATAAGTTGATCGGGTACGTCCGTTTCCACCGTCATTATCCAGACATACGACACCGGGAAATTCTGCATGACATTTATCATAAAGAGCCTTTGTTATAAAACGGCTGGCATCGAATACCGTGATTTGCTCCTGAGGCACACCACCGTCATTTACCAAACTACGAAGCAAAGCAAGCGTCAGATGCGGAGAGGCATTCAACTGTTCACAATCTTCATGTGAGAAAGTATTATTCTGATTAATCTTGATAGCAATTCTTTCTCCTTTCCTATATCCATACTTCCCTCTATCATGCTGTTGATTGAAATAAGCAAAAAGAGATTTCCAGGCTGCCTTTTCTTTCTTCTCTCCGGTCAAGGACAAGAGAGACTGGTTTAGAAGCCAGTCAGCATCTGTCTGATTATTCCAGCGATCTTCAAACCAAAAGCCCTCTCCTTTCTCCCATGTAGCGACACCCGGTGCATGAGTCCATACCACCCGTCCCGGATAAATACCTTTCGCCTCTCCTACCGGATTATTCTTTCCCCATGCCATACGGGGTTCTCTCACCGGAAGAACAGTTTGAGCCAACAGCTCAGTACTGTTTTCTACCAACATCAAAGTTCCGAAAAAACAAAGACCTGCAAATGCAAAGACTCCTATTGCCATTTTCCGGTTATGAAATGCTTCACGTAGCTTACGCAGGCTCACCCAGACTCCCATGAACGAGAGTAAGTACATGACAAATGCGGACATCAGCGGTGCCGCTGTCTGCATACATGGATAGCTGGCGCGGGAAGGTTTCGGAATAACCCGTACTAAAAACCAGATAGTAGAAAAAAGACCGAGTCCCCAAAAGAAGAGTATCTGTATCCCTCTGGAAGTAAATTCCCCTTTCTCGGTCCTTTCTTTAAAATATAAATAAATACGTTTCATACTTTCTCACCATTATCTATTATTTCTTCATGTTTCTCCGTTCTTATTTGATGATAATCTTTTCACTACGAAGCACTTTTACGTTTTCTTTATCCGTAATGCCTTCTTTCACTTTCAGATTCCTAATCTCAGCGCCAATCACATCATCCAGTACTACTGCATAACGCCCATCTTTCTGCTCAGCACTGATACTGCAATTATCTAATAGGAAGTCCTTCACATGACGCGCCCAGAAACCAAAAGAAGGTTGTATTTTCAAATCACCTACATTATAACGTCCTACTCCGATTTCAGGCGGATACGCTTCTGCATCTTCTACCGGATGTCCTCCTTTCACGAGTAAATTTACATCATGGAACTGTACATTCTTAATATACCCGGTATGCTGGCCATTTGGCAAACGGAACGTCAGGCCTCCTTCCACAACTTCTGTATCCGGCAGTTTGAAACCTGCAATGATGGGAGTTGCCGTATTTTGAGAGCCATCGTATGCTTTCCAGCGATCTCCCCGGAAAGAACTTCCACCATAAACCTCATCAATGTCTACTCCATAAATCACAATATTCTCCACTTGCCCGATATCAGAGTTAATCACCAACAACTCTTTACGTACACTTCCATTTTCCGTGAATGTAAAAGGAGCGACGTCAGCACCCAACACACGGCCTCTATTGGATATAGATATGAAGAACGGAGCACGCGTACGATGCATCACCGAACGGGAATGTATCGGTCCTGTCTTTCCACTATTCAGATAGACATTTTTTATATGTCCGCCATCATTGGTAGATATAGAGAAACCTGCTTTATTGGCACCTAGTACATAAATATTATCCACATATAAATCCTGAATATCATCCGCTGTTTCCGAACCTATCTGGAACAGGTTACAATTGGTATCTCCAACTATATTGCGTACCATATAGTTACGTGCCGGACGGGTAAAACCTAATGAACAATCCGAACCCGGTTTCACAATATCATCCGAACTGACACGCGAATAAATGTTCGTCACCGTTACATCATTACATGCCATAAAGTCGTAAATATCACGGGCATTCCGGGTATTATGTTTGGCAAAATAGGTATCATGCACATGAATACCATCAGTACCTGTAGCCAACAAAACAAAATGCCCTCCCTGATCTATATGCAGCATATTGCTGACATCATAATTCTTCCGATTATCCGTATCTATATAGCAGGGCTCATCTTTTTGTGGATCATACCACATATCTTTACCTATATTCCAGCCTCCAATTTCAATATTGGTACAAAGTTTCAAAGAGAACATTTTGTCGCAACGTTTCTCGGGAGCATTATTCATTACTTTATCAGAAGTAACCAGATTACCATTACCCGTAATACGGCCTGTACCCACGATCTTCACATTATCAATGCGTTCTCCAAAGAACATTGCATTACGGAAAAATGTATGTCCCACATCCTGCTTCGTCAGATAGTTTTCCGGATCGGCATAAGGGCGAGGATCGGTAGGAGAAAGTCCCGAACGGTAAGCCCGGTCACTAAACCAGGTCGTTTCCGGCACATCACCACCCGGAAGTCCCTGAATTGTGGCATCTGCATCCAGATGCAGCCAGACATTGCTCAACAGATGAACCGTCCTCACATTATAGGTACCTGCCGTGAATCGCAGAATACCCCCACCCAACTTATTCATCTCTTTAATAGCTTTGTTAATGATTTCCGTATCGTCTGCTATTCCATCTCCTTTTACTCCCGTAGTCTTGATATCCTGCAAACCGGAATAGAACCAAGCTATATTTGATTCGCCCTGATTATCTCCTCCTTTCACAAGTAATTTAAAAGCATACAGTTGATTAGAATTCAACCGACCGACGGCAGCAAAATCATCATCCGGTAATATCTCCGTTCTTACAGGTTTCCAAGTCTTTCCCCTATCCTCAGATAATAACAAAGTCACAGATTCCGCATTACGAGGAGTTGTCCAGTAGAAAGAAGTGAATGATAAATCCCAATCTTTTTTATACGTAAATGCCCGCAAGGGAGTACGGGTAAAATCGGCAACGGTCGTCACACCTTCAAAAGTTGCAATGGCAATCGGACTATGCAAGACTTCAGGTTGAGAGGTTATATAATCAGCCTCGAATGTATAGTTCCCCTTTTCCGGTATTGCCACTCCACGGAAACAAAGACGGATATCAGGTCCGTTAGAGGGACGGAAATCCAAATCTTTAAAGATCAACAGAGTGCCATTCTTCCCATCTTTACGTATTTCCACATCTCCAACTTTTTTATAAGAATAGTTGGTTCCGGTTCTTCCGATAGACTGCTTAGGCAAATCACGGAGAATTACTTCTCCACGACCTATTACATTTACCGTTGTATTATCCAACGTTATGTCAATACCTTCCGGTACGCGGATTGTAGCAGTAGTCATCGGACTACGTTGTCCTGCATAGAAATCAAGTGTCAGATTTCCCGCAGTCTTTATAGTAAATGCAGTACGATCTAACTTAATCAGAGGCGGCAATGCCCCTTTACGTATCCCCACAGACAAACGCTTTTTAGAAGATGATTGCAAATAATCGCCATTAGCGGGGAAACCTTCCGTTTTCTCCTGTCCGGTAGAAGTAAAAAGACGATAAACGCCAGAACCGGAATGAAACAATTGCTCTTTCAAAGCTTCAACTGAGGGCAAAGTGGAGCTTAACCCTGCATTCTCGGGAGTGTCTACAGTATAACGATTGGTAGTACCTTCAAACAATAATAAAGAGTCACGCGTTAGTTGCCAGGGATACAATTCACCTGCCTGTATATTTGTTCCTGCCACTCCCAGCAGCAAAAGAACAAGAAAAGTTTTTAATAGTATAAACTTCATACCCAATAGTGTATTTCTCATAAATTAGCGGTTCGTATTGATATGGTTTACATTCTCATTCACTGCCTTATACCATGTCGGACCGACAGTAAAGATACAGGCATCTATCCGTTCTTTTTCCTTTTGTTCCAAACCGGAAGGCATGTCAATAGGTTTAAATCCTTCTCTCACCTGTTCATAAGAAACAGCTGAAAGGGCATTCTTATCAGAAAATGCCCACTGATTATCCAGCAATAAAAAACCGGGAAGTACTTCATCCGCTCTCACTATCTTTAATTCAGGAGTTTGTCCTGCGAACAAATTATGGGCAAAACGAACATTACGGGGCATCTTTTCTCCGCGACCTGATCCTAACTCCAAAGAACTATTCAGAAAAGTATTATAAGCGATATCCACATTCTCTACCCGATGGTATGAAGTTAACGGTTCTTGCTTCACATCCGTTTCCACCGTAGGGCGTTCGTAGACTCCCACGCGCACCAACAGTCCAAATGACCTTACATCTTTAATATAATTATCGTAAACCGTATGTCCCTGATTAATGATACGAATACCGGCAGTTCCACGCAGATTATGCCCTATAAATGTATTTGCCTCTATCACATTGTAATGTCCATGGCGACAAACCAGTCCTCCGGCAGATTCATAAAACAAGTTTCTGCGCAACACATTATGACAGGACTTCACAGAAATAATCTCATTTTCCCCACTACACCTGAAGAAGACATTGTCCTCAACAATTGTCCGAGATTCCAACTGAGAAGACCAAGAGTGTCCGATACGAATAATTTCTGCTCCATTACCACCATAAGGCTGACGTTCGCCGAAAAAATTATGGTCTATCAGATGATTGTTCAAGTGGTTATCAGCACTTAGCCATACCTGTAGAACCAGTCCTCCTACCCGTTTATTAGCAAAATAGCAGTGGTCTATCCGGTTATTTGTTCCTCGTAATCCAACCCAGTATTCATCCCCTTCATTCGGTCGTTCGCCTTTTTGGGGGTCATTACACTCATCAATCACACAACGAGTCATCCGGCAATAAGATGCATATTCTCCTTTCTCCCTCTGAAAATCAATCATATCATGCCCTATGGCCCACGCCTTATAAAAGAGTAAATCCTCCAGTTGCAGATACTCTCCATATATCTTCAGCCTTAACTTCCCCGAAACAACAGCCCTTCCGGGATTCTCAGCCCGCCAGACAATCGGTTTACCGAAAACCCCTTTACCCGTAAAATGTATTTCTTCCAGATTATGATACGTTCCGTCTTTCAGTATGACGGCATCTCCCGGCTGTAAGTTTCCACCACCCAACAACTGTTTCATCGCCGGAACATCTTCCGGTGAAAATGTATACTCTTTGGCATTGGCAAAGAGTGACACTGTTAAAAGCAAAAGAACACAAAGTTTTTTCATCATGTTTTTCAATTAGAGTTTAAAATCACAGAGCAAATATAGATGATTAAAACATGAACGGAAATAGCCTCCTTCCCTCCAGAAGTAGTTTGAGAAGATTATTCAAAAGAATGGTACGTTTTTATAAACCTGAAGTGCAGATATAAAAAAATCGTCCCCTTACATTGTGATTACAACGTAAGGGGACGACCCTTTTCTAAAAATAGAAATTATTTATTTCTTAGCCGGTGCCGGAGAAGAATATCTTGCATTCAATCCGTCTACGATTTCTTTTGTAATATTATAGATGCTGTCAGCATACAACAGGTTATCAAAACCGGTATTGCTGATGATCATGCTGTATCCCTTTGTCTTATTATACTCTTTCAGGAAAGCATTGATAGAATCACGCAATTGCAAGCTATTCTTTTCGTTTTCACTCATCAATTCTGACTGTAACTTATTGCTCAAAGCCTGCAAGTCTTGCTCCAGTTTAGCAATACGGTTGTATTCCTGCTGAGCTCTTTCCGGAGAAAGATACGCATTATTCTGATACTTCGTCTGGAATTCCTGTTTCTGCTTATCCAATTCCCGAGCTTTCTGGTTTATCGTCATGCGAACATTCTCACTCTTCTTGACCATACCTTCATTCAGATCGACGCAGAAATTATATTGTGCCAGAAGCGTGTCTATTTCAACATAAGCAATCTTCATTCCAGTAAGTTCTCCTGAAGCTTGTCCTGACGTAGTTGCCGTTTGACTATCAGCTTTACCTGTACACTGAGAAAATAAAACGATAAGTGCAAGGGCAGCCAAACCGTTTACGAGGTAGTTCAATCTCTTCATAACTTGTAAAAAATATAGTTTTAAAATTATTAATTCATACTATCATTTAAGGCTTTTTCCAATTCGTCAATGGAGAAACGGGGTTTCTTCTGTGCTTCCCGGTCCTGCGACTGGACACACCCAATACCTCTCTCCCGCATTGCTTTATTACCGCTGACGTGCCCGTTCGGGAACTTTCCGCCTTTCACAAAAAAGACTTTTACACCTAATAATGCAATGCAAATAGCAACTATTAACAAACTTATCAATACTGTATCGAGCATTTCTACTATTTTTGTAATACGAAAATAGACTGCATTTCAGCAAAATGAAAATAAAATTTTCTTTTGCATTCAATTTGCTCTATTTTTGTGGGTGCAAATATAGGGCTTTGTATGGACTAACCCACTTTTTTTACCATAAAAAAAGAGAAACGGTAATAAAATAGCCAATTGATTTAACCATATTTAGCAATAAGAGGTTAAATACGAACATTCATAAAGGAATTAATATGGAAAAGAATGAACTGAAACCGGCAGGCGTTTTTCATTATTTCGATGAAATCTGCCAAGTGCCGCGTCCTTCGAAGAAGGAAGAGAAAATGATTGCTTATCTGAAAGCATTCGGTGAGAAACATAAGTTGGAAACACTGGTTGACGAAGCCGGTAACGTCCTCATCAAAAAAACCGCTACACCGGGTATGGAGAACTGTAAGACCGTAGTGCTGCAATCTCACATCGACATGGTGTGCGAAAAGAACAACGATGTGCAGCACGACTTCCTCACCGACCCGATAGAAACCGTAATTGAAGGGGAATGGCTGAAAGCCAAAGGTACAACACTGGGAGCCGACAACGGTATCGGCGTAGCCACTGAACTGGCTATCCTCGCCGATGACAGTATTCAACACGGACCTCTGGAATGTCTGTTTACGGTGGACGAAGAAACCGGACTGACAGGTGCCTTCGCCCTGAAAAAAGGTTTCATGAACGGTGATATTCTGTTGAACCTCGACTCGGAAGATGAAGGAGAACTTTTTATCGGCTGCGCAGGAGGTATCGACTCCGTTGCAGAGTTTACATATAAAGAGGTAGACGTACCTGCCGGATACTTCTGCTGCAAGGTGCAGGTGAAAGGATTGAAAGGCGGACACTCCGGTGGAGATATCCATTTGGGGCTCGGTAATGCCAATAAGATATTGAACCGTTTCCTGAGTCAGACTTTCCAGAAGTATGATATGTACTTGCGTGAAATAGACGGTGGTAATCTGCGCAATGCCATTGCACGCGAAGCACACGCGGTTATCGCTATACCGGAAGACTACAAGCATGACCTGCGTGCCGATCTGAATATTTTTGCGGCTGAAGTACAAGCTGAGTATACCGTAGTCGATCCGGGGCTGCAACTTATCTTAGAATCGGAAAACACCCGTGCGAAAGCCATCGACAAAGATACTACGAAGCGTCTGCTGCAAAGCCTCTACGCTTGCCCTCACGGAGTGTATGCTATGAGCCAGGACATTCCCGGACTGGTAGAAACGTCTACAAACCTTGCATCCGTCAAGATGAAGCCGGGCAACATTATCCGCATCGAAACCAGCCAACGCAGTTCTACCGCCTCATCCAAGCAAGATATAGCCAATATGGTACGTACCGTATTCGATATGGGCGATGCCAAAGTTACCTTCGGTGACGGCTATCCGGGTTGGAAACCTAATCCACACTCTGAAATACTGGAAATCGCTGTCGAGTCATACAAACGTTTATTCGGTGTAGATGCCAAGGTGAAAGCTATCCATGCCGGACTGGAATGCGGTCTGTTCCTCGATAAGTACCCGACACTGGATATGATTTCCTTTGGTCCTACTTTGCAGGGTGTGCACTCTCCCGATGAACGGATGCTGATTCCTACAGTAGATAAGTTCTGGAAACACCTGCTGGATATCCTGGCTAATGTTCCCGTAAAGAAATAACTCACATCCCTTATTCCTCTTATACGGATGGTTAAAGGGGAGCATGTAAAAGATGGCATCTTTTGATGTAAAAGATGCCATCTTTCGTAACATAAGATGGCATCTTTTGCATAATAGCCTATAGAGATATAACTCCTTTCAATATACCATCGTCTCATCAAGGTAGTAAGATAAAAGCGACAGATATAATAAAGCGACAGAAATACCGTTATTTAGTAAAACCTACAGAACGTACGGTATGAAATCGAAAGCACTATACCTTATATATATATTCCCGATACTTTTCCTGTTGTCCTTTGCCGCCTGCGACGACATGGATGATTATTCGTCCGACCCGAAGCATACACTTTGGTTCTCACAGGACACGCTGCGTATGGACACCGTACTCACCGGCATTCCCACTTCCACCTGCCAACTGAAAGTTTACAATCCACATAAGAAGGCATTGCTGATATCTTCCATTATTCTTGCCGATGTCGGCAAATCCGGTTTCCGTATCAATGTGGATGGCATTAGGGGGGATCAATTCTCCGACATAGAAATTGCAGGAGAAGACAGCCTCTACATTTTTGTAGAAGCGACTCTGCCTCAGCAGGACAATGCCGACATCAGGTTGATAAAAGACTCTATCCTCTTTCAACTGAATGGCATCCGGCAAGAAGTTAAGCTACGGGCGTATGCACAAGATGCTTTTACTTTCCGGGGGAAAGTAATCGAGAAAGATACATTGATAGCCTCCCAACGGCCGATATTGATTTATGACAGTATCAGTGTAGCTCCGGATGCGCACTTAACGCTGGCGGCAGGTACCCGCCTGTATTTCCACGGCAAGGCTGGAATGCAGGTACACGGACGCTTATCAGTGACAGGCAGTTTATCCGCCCCGGTCGTTTTCCGGGGAGATCGCACCGACCGTATGTTCCCTTATCTTCCTTACGACCGGTTACCGGGACAATGGGGCGGCATACGATTCTACAAGAGCAGTTACGAGAATCATCTTGTTTATGCAGACATTCATGGAGGAAGTTTCGGTATTCGCTGTGACTCTTCAATGACAGACCGCAGGAAACTGACACTGGAGTCTTCTATCATACGGCAGGTATCAGGCAATGGACTGGAGTTGACATCGTGCCAAGTGGTGGTAGGAAACAGTGAAATCAGTAATGCGGGAGAGAATTGCGTCAGTTTGTTAGGAGGAGATTATACATTCACTCACTGTACGCTGGCTAATTATTTCAGTTGGAACGTACGGAAAGGAACGACATTGCAAGTCTGGAATGAACAGGATGACATGGCCTATCCGCTTTCATCGGCTATCTTCCGTAACTGTATCATTGCAGGTTCGGGTACGGATGAAATCAACGGAGGACGCTCCAAGAATGAGGGTATAGCTTTCAATTATTACTTCTCACACTGCCTCATCAACTCGGTGAAAGAAGAGAATGACAAGATAGTCAATGTGATTTGGGAGAAAGACGATAACTTCTTGCTGATGGATAGCCGTACGCAGGAATACAGCTTTAGCCTCAATGAAAAGTCTAAAGCCATCAATTTAGGAAAGCAAGAAGATGCTATCGCTTATCCGACAGACAGAAACGGGAACTCCCGACTACAAGATACAGCACCGGATGCGGGATGCTATGAGAAATCGGCTTCAAAAGATGAATAATAATTGCTATACCTTAAAATGGCATCTCCTCTTCTTGCTGTTCTTCCCTTTTTTTACCCTCTACGGACAAACGAAGAAAGATTCTCTCTCTTTTCGCATCGTCAGCTATAATGTTGAAAACTTATTCGATTGCCGCCACGATACGCTGAAGAACGATTACGAGTTCCTGCCCGATGCAGTACGCCACTGGAATTATACGAAATATAAGAAGAAACTGGATGCCATAGCCCGCACAATCACAGCCGTAGGCGGTTGGACTCCGCCTGCACTCGTAGCCCTTTGCGAAGTAGAAAACGACAGCGTATTGCGCGATCTGACCCAGCGTTCGGTTCTTAAGGAAGCCGGATATCGCTATGTAATGACCAACTCACCCGACCAGCGCGGAATTGATGTGGCACTGCTCTATCAAAGAGATCAGTTCAAATTGATTTCCCATCAGGGTATTCCCATACCTCACAGATCCGGCAAAAAGAAATTCCGCCCTACACGGGATATACTGCACGTCTGCGGAATGTTGCTGAACAGCGATACCCTGGACATCTTTGTTGTCCATCTTCCATCCCGTTCAGGAGGTGCCAAGGAGAGTGAACCCTATCGTCTATTTGCTGCCGGACAACTGAAAGCCGCAGTAGACAGTATCTATTCCTATCGGCATCATCCGCAAATTCTTATCATGGGAGACTTCAATGATTATCCCGATAATGCATCCGTCAACAAAATACTCTCAGCAGAAGCACCACCCCAGAACGGTGACAGCCTGCAACCGCAAAAGCTCTATCACTTACTTGCCCGCAAGAGCGCAATTCGAAAGCACTTCGGCAGTTACAAATATCAGGGCGAATGGGGATTACTGGATCATATCATTGTCTCCGGAACGCTTCTTCAACCGGATGCGGATTTCTGCACCGGCGAGGATAAGGCTGATGTATTTCATTCTTCGTTCCTATTGACGGAAGATAAAAAGTATGGCGGTGTACAGCCATTCCGCACTTACTACGGAATGAAGTATCAAGGTGGTTACAGCGATCACCTCCCAGTATGGGCGGATTTCCGGCTCATTTATTAATCCGAATACTGATACAGTTTCAAATCAAACTTCTGTACCATCACCAGCAAATGATCGAATATATCGGACTGAATACGTTCGTATTCCTTCCATACCTTGTTTCGGGAAAAGAAGTAAACCTGAATGGGAACTCCATAAGTGGTCATTTCCTTCTGGCTGATAATCAAGTCCAAATCCTGGTTCACGACAGGAAGGCTGCAAAGATAACGTTCGATGTAAATACGGTAGAGTTGCGCATTGGTAGGTACCTCGCCTTCTGCCGGCTGATAGTCTGCCATCAAAGGAACTTCCTTACGGATGGTATCCAACATTTCGGGAGTGCAAAACTTCAGGGTCGTCATGTCCAGATAGATATTCTTATCCACACGCCGGCCACCACTCTCCTGCATACCGCGCCAGTTCTGGAAAGAGCCGTTCACCAAGGTATAAGGCGGAATGGTAGAAATCGTGTTATCCCAGTTCTGTATCTTTACGGTGTTGAGGGTTATCTCTTTCACAATACCGTTGGCGGAGCCATTGGGTAAGGCAATCCAGTCGCCGATACGCAACATTTCATTGGCAGAGAGTTGTACTCCAGCCACAAAGCCCAGAATGCTATCCTTGAATACTAACATTAATACTGCCGCCGAAGCACCCAGCCCGGCAAAGAGGGTTGCGGGAGATTTATCTATAAGAATAGAAATGGCAATGATAGCCGCCACAAAGAATAACAAGACCTGCAATACCTGGACAAAGCCTTTCATCGGATGGTTCTTACTGGTGCCTTTCTGATTATGAAAATCCAGAAAAACGAGCAGTAGCCCATTCAGCGCAAAGGCTAAAGCAGCCACTATATATACGGCACAAACTTTCTGCGACAACTCCAACAGTTCTACTCCGTGTACAAAGGTATGAGGCAACAGGAAGTAAATCAGAATTCCCGGTAAGGTATGTATCAGATGGGGAACCACTTTCCGCTTCATCAGCAAAGTATTCCAGCGATGGGGTGAACGATTGGTATAATGCTTCATTCCCCCTACGAATATTGCCTGAAACAGATAGTCCAGCCCTATAGCTACAGCAATGATTAATATGGCGATGATAGTTTCATCAAATGTATTCGCAAATTTAGGGTCTATTCCCCAACCTACAAGGGTTTTATTCATCCACCCTCCTAATGTCGTCATATATTCCTCCGATCTTAATTGCTTATAGGAATAATAACAAATAGAGAGGAGCTGTTGTTTAATGAAACTTCTTCCCGGCTTCATCTCCTACTTTTCCGGCTTCAGCAAAATAGTCCCGGCATATCTGTCTGGAACAGAAATGCTCCTGACAATCATTTTATTATCCTTCGTTTATTTATTCACCTCATTGAGTTAGGCACAAACGTACTATCCAAACATCCATTTACTCATCTATTGCATGGCTTCCTCCTGTTTCATAGCCCGCCAGCGTTGCACGAAGCACCTGTATCATATCCTGTCGGAATGATTCCGGTGAAAGTATCGCCAATTTATCCCGATGCCAAAGTAATTCTTGCTTTAGATCATACGTAGGTCGCACGAACATTTCAAAGTCTGTATAATCTTCCGCATGATTCACTTCTATTTGGGATGCGTGGAGCGGAACATCTTTTAGATAAGCATCTTGGGGCCAAAATGCACGAAAACGAATAGTTATTGGCTCAGACTGTCGTATAATTCCAAAACAATGTTCAAAATAAACTTCCGGCTTCAAGATTGCCCGCAATTTAGGGGAGAATTTCACCTTATTTTCTTCCAACAATTCTATTTCTTTCACCCGTTCCAATGCGCAAGTCATGGTGCGCTCCTTGCCTCTAACTTCGCCTATCACATACCATCGTTGTTTGAAGAGGCGAACAAAAGCGGGCAACAGAATGATTTCTTTCTCATCCTGATAATGTGATTTATACACTATCCGAAGCAGTTTCTTTCCATCGATAGCCTCCATCACATCCTGTAAAAGATTGGCAGCCGGTGGTGCAGGTTCTACCATCACTTCCTCCCGTTGATTCACACGTTCAGCAAGACTCGATACACGAAAAGCACTTAAAAGCCACTGCTGCAACCCGTCATTTTTAAAACCATCCGGTCGAATAATTTTATATAAATTCCCATCATGCTTATCACATTTGATGTCTACATACATCAATGATTCCGCTTCCCGCCGGTAACGGTTGAAAGTCCGTTCCGCCAACGGATCTCCATCCTCATTAGCCGATGCATTCAACCATTTTTTCTGTATCTCAGGCAAAGTAAGCGGCTGGATACTCAAGGTATCGATCAACCACAAACAAAATTTATATTTGAATATCATTGTTCATCCTCCTTACCGAAAAGAAAGTCACATATTGAATTACTCAACATTCTACTGACCTTCACTATTATTTTTATAAATACAATTAAATAAACCAACAGAATCACATTGGTATGCCACTGCAATTCAAACATGCTGGGTGCATCAGGATCAAGCAATACCGCAATAAAAAATGCACTTCCAAGCATGAAAGTTGATAAGCCACTTGTTATCAACAAGAATACAATAGTTGTCAGACAGCCTCTCATAGTCCTTACCCTTATTTAATAATGAAATAAACAAGTTTACCCAGAACCCACGAGGTAAAAAATAAAGCTATCAGCCCCACTATGGCGCACAAAGTTACTGCCAGAAAGTTAGTGATATGCCATGCCTCACGTATTTCTCCTGCCACAATGAGAAGAAACATAATCACGAACGGCGAAGGCAACAGGCAAAGTATGACAGACACCCACTCGGCTACACCTTTCTTTGTCATCACTTTCCCTCCTTCCTTTTTCGTTCTTCTTCTCTTCTATCCTCTTCCGCCAGTTCTTCTTTACTTTCCCTGACGCCTTCCCAAAAACTTTTGGAAAGCAATAGCCATCCAAGGATATAGCCAATGACAGCAAGAATCCATTCGTTCCATCCGAAAGCAGTGGCAAAAGCCGCACCGACAATAGCTCCGATACATCCGTTAATGAGGCTTTTAATCAAACCTTTAATTGTCTCCATAACTAAACGATTTTAATGTTTATATTCCGTTTGTTTTATGGAGGCAAAGTTAGGGGGAGGTTCGGTCAAGAGCAGGCGGCATCTCACTTATTTTTGTTACTCTAGTTATTTAAAAAACTATATTTTTACTCAATTCCTGATTGACTCCCTGCAAATTAAGTTTTCCTGAATACAAATCTGACTTTATATCTTGTAACTTAATAATAAGTTCCTCTCTCGATTTTGCATCTTTGATTTTCTCATAAACATAACTTGAATATCCTTTGGTATGATGAGTTTTATGGACAGTTCCTTTATATATACTTGTTTCCATATTTTCAGGTAATAAGATCCCATTCTCAGGAGCATTAATATTTATATTGAATTTCTTCAATAGTTCACGAGATTTTAAAGCGCTGGGATCACTTCCCTCTACAACATGATGGGCTGCATTTCCTCCAAAAGCCGTACTAATTCCAGCAGATTTTTTGTCCATAGCCACAAACATATTCTGTTTCAAAATGGCAGCATTAGGTTCATCTATTAATTTCAATTTACTCTTATCATATACAGCTAATTGTTGCAAAGTAGGAAACTGATCATAAGGACATATAGCGGCTCGTCGCTCTTTCAATAACAGTTTATTAAAATCCTCTCCAAAAGAACTTGCATTTCTCCCTAAATTGTTTAATTCAGGAGTATAACTTCCATCCAAATGTTGTATTGTTTGTAATGCTTTCCGCCCTTTAGGCAACTCAGCCAAACTTTCTTTAAGCCCTCCTTTTAATCCCTTTTCCAGCAAATTCTTGGAAGTTGATTTCTCCAAACTTTCCCGTAATAATTTCTTTGACGCTGTTTCTGTCGCTTCTTCCGTACCTTTCAATATGACTTTTTTTGCAATTTTATCACATGAGCTGAAAGTACCCGACAGGAAACAAATTCCTATTAACACAAATATCCGTCTCATTATATCTATATTCTTTCTCTAGGATTCTGGTATTCAATGTTTATTTAATGCCAAACGAAAGCCTAAATAATTATAATATGCTGTAGGCTGGTCATACAAACGAACATTCGGGCGGCAAAAATTAATATCCGCCTTCCAAGCGCCACCATGTCCTACACGATACAGCCCTGACGATGGTCCTTGTGGATCGGCTACAGTTTGATCCTTCAATTCACCATACCAATCACTACACCATTCTACCACATTACCGCTCATATCATAAAGGCCTAATTCATTTGGTTTTTTAGTTCCAACTTCATGAGGTGCATTACCACTATTCACTTTACACCAAGCTACTTCATCCAGATCATTACTCCCGGCATATCTATATTCCTTGGAGTAAATACCACCTTTCGCAGCAAATTCCCATTCAGCATCTGTCGGAAGTCGAAAATGGCGTCCAGTTTCCAGGTTAAGTTTCTTTATGAACTCTTGTACCGCATTCCAAGACACATTTTGTACCGGCAATTTTGCGTCTTTAAAAACAGAGGGATTAGTATCCATTATGGCATTCCATAACTCATTTGTTACTTCATAACGATTCATATAAAAACTCGAAATTCCCACTCGATGAACCGGATGTTCTTTTTCGTCCCACTCATCTAAATTATATCTTTTAGGAGAAGCTCCTTTATTATACCAACCTCCATTTATCGGTTGCATATAAAAACAAACCTCGCCAACCTTTATTTCCAAACTTTGCTCAGGCAACGCAACATCATCTATCTCTAACAAATTTGTATCTATATCCGCCATCGCCCCTACTTTGGATTTTGTCTTAACTGAATATTCTTTAAAAATTTGGCCTGCTATATTTTGTTCTGAAAGGTATTCGGCATATTTACCAATCAGAGAATCAGACAAACTTTGTTCTACTGCCATAGCACGATTGGTAAACAATAAATAACAACCCACAAGCAAAAGAATATCCAAAACTATTTTTATTCTACGTTTTCTGCGTTTTGCCTTCATCCGTTGGCGCTCTTGATACCCACTAGATAAAATGGAAGCTCCCATATGAAAGAACTCACCCCAAGCACCGGATGCCTTCTTGTCTATAATTTTATGTCCCAACTGTTCCATGAACAAAGCATTTTGTATTTTTGCAGCTAACCAATTACCAATAAAATAAGAAATAATCCACATTATAATCAATCCAATCAAAATATCGAATGTCCAATCTCCTAATTCCAATGCTAAACGCTCTTGAATATCTTGAGACAACTGTTCATCAATGACACCATCAATATCATCCAGTTGTACATTCTGCACTTTATCATTCAGATCCTTACATTCTTCATTATACAAAGCAATTTTCTCATTTATCAAAGTTTCCAACTTTTCGGCAGACAGTTTCTCACGAAATTTTTCTTCTAACTCTTTTTGTTTATCCTCCTTGCTAAGAAAAATATAATCATAAATCATTACTGGAATACGCCAAAAGGCGAATTCATCTTCAATTATAGCGTGAACATTTGTATCTACATAATCAATAATCACCGTATTTACAGTATCATTTAAGGCCATTTTATTAGATAAACTATTCTCTTGCGCCGATACACACACACTTAAAAATAGCAATAGAACCGATAATATTATCTTTCTCATTTTTTATTTAGATTTGAATTAATATTCTAATAAAAAAAGAGCGCGAACCCACATCTCAAATTTCTTGAAGGTTCGGCTCTGGTAAGCCTTGGTCATGAAATAAGCGAAGCAGCTCCACGCCCTGTCCGGGTGTGAACAATGCTCAGACTTATATTATTCATGACCAAAAGTTGAATTTACCAGATTTAACCTTCAGAATAATACGTCTTCGACGTTCTACAATATTTTATTTTTCGTCCTCTTTTTTGTTTTCTTCTATATTTTCTTTCTTTACTAAGGCAAATGTATAAAAGATTTCCGTAAAAGAAATACGAAAGGATAAAAATATTGGGAGCCGCCCGCCTTTTCTTTCATCTATTTGGAAGACAAAGGTAGAAGGAGATACCGCCAATGACCGGCAGTACGTTTTTTTTCAAATGATAAAAAATGCAAAGTGTCAGAGTGTAAGCATACAACAAATAAAGACGCTATTCTCTGCAAGATACTCAATGGCAGCTGCTTCTTCGCATCCTGGCCGTGTCAAGGCCGTACCCTCTCCGTAGTATCTCCGTAGCCTATAGAACCGAATTTGCTACGGATCTGGTACGGAGAAGATACGGACCGGACACGAAGAAGGTCATAGGATTGGCCTAAAAGTCGGTATGAACAGAACATCATGATAGAACACAAATTACGCGAATTACACAAATAAAGGGCTGCGCTGCTATCAGCTATTACTAAACTATTTTTCTCCAGTTAGGAAAAAATATTTCTCCAGTTGGGAAAAAGAGCGCCCACTTATACCAATGTTATCTTTTAAGCATTACCGGAATATAATCAATGGAGTTTCTTGTAGTTTTCAGCCCCTTCCTGATATAATCTCCGCATCTCCACCACCACCTTCTCCGGTGACAGCACTTTTACCCCCGGCCCGAATCCCATCAACACCGTATAAAGTTCCGGATTTAAAACCACCGTGATTTCAAAAATCATGCTTCCATCCTCACACTGCTCTATCAACGTCTGCGAAGCATGCAAAGGTTTAGTCCGAATATACGATGATTGACGGTTATCAGCTTTAAAGCGAATAGTCGCCTTAGACAAACGTTCGTGCTTAGTCACCCCAATCACATCTTCAAAGAAAGTATCAGGATGGAAATCTTTACTTGCATAATAAGGTATTTCGGGCGCCAGTAGTAACTCCTTGATGCGATCCAGAGCCAAATTCACCAATTCCCGATCACCTACACGCGCACCAAACACAAACCAGCGGTTACGATACTCCTTCAATAGATAAGGATAAATATAATAATCCTTAGCAGTGCGCGAATTGAACGAACGATAACGCAAATGCAGTGTCTGCTGGCGCACTATGGCATCATAAATAGGATTCAAATAGCCTAAACCTATCAGGTTCTTGTTCCGTTCGAAGTCTATCACTGCCGGAGTATGATGCCGGGCTACCGCCACACTGTCCTGCAGGCGGCCAATCACATCCGCCATCTCCGAGAAATAATCAAAATCCTGAAACTGTCGCAACAGATTAACCGCCTCCGACAGAACTTCTATATCGTTTCGCGACAGAGGCAGGCGCGTTATGGTATAGTCGGGCTCGGCATAACGATAATACTTATTCTCATACACTTCAATCGGAGCATTATATCCCAGCTTCTCGCTTCGCATCACTTGAATATCCATCTGCACCGTGCGTCGCGAGATGCCTTTGTCTATCCCTTCATACTCATATAAAGCCCCGGAACAAGCCTCCACCAGGTCATCCAGTGTCCAGCGACGATAAGGGTTGCGTAGGCAATTATCTATTGTCTTATACCTTATTAATGCATTTCTATTGGCAGGCATATCTACTTTTTTACCCAAAAATAGAAAAATAATCCATACTACGCAAAAACATTGCGCACCTCCATGCAAATCTTTGCAACATCAACTTAAAAGACATTGAAATATGAAAGTTATTACAATGAACAATGTACCCGTAAAACTCTGGGTAGACCAGCTGGACGCACATGCCTGGGAAGAAGTAAACAACCTGGCAACACTACCTTTCCTTTTCCATCACCTTGCACTGATGCCCGACGCACATGGGGGTAAAGGTATGCCGATAGGTGGTGTACTGGCAACGAAAGGAGCAGTAATCCCCAACGCGGTAGGAGTGGATATCGGTTGCGGTATGTGTGCCGTGAAAACAAATCTTCTTGTTGAGGAAATACCGCAGGATGTACTTCGCAAAGAGATTATGCGAGGAATACGTAAACGGATTCCCTTGGGAAGAGAGCACCATAAAACCGCGCAAGATGAACAATACATGCCAACCGGTTTCGATACAGAGAGAATGACAGTCGTAAATCGTCAATTAGTATCGGCACGAAAACAAATCGGTACACTGGGTGGTGGCAACCACTTCATCGAATTGCAACGTTGCAATGACGGTTACCTGTGGATTATGCTGCACAGCGGTAGCCGAAATTTAGGAAAGATGGTAGGCGATTACTATAACCAGATGGCCGAAACACTGAATACCCGCTGGTATTCCAGTGTAAAACCGGATATAAAACTCGCTTTCCTCCCGCTGCGTGCACCGGAATTCAAACAATACTGGGCGGAAATGGAATATTGCGTTGCTTTTGCCCTTGCCAACCGTAAACTTATGATGGAACGCATTGAGGAAATAATAGCCGAAGCATTGCCTAACGCCACTTTCGAACCTATGATCAACATTGCGCACAACTATGCTGCATGGGAAGAACATTTCGGGGAAAATGTAATTGTGCACCGGAAGGGGGCTGTACATGCCGGCATCGGAGAAATAGGTATTATTCCGGGATCACAAGGTACACATTCCTATATAGTAGAGGGATTAGGCAATCCGGAAAGCTTCTTGAGTTCTTCACACGGGGCAGGACGTGCGATGAGCCGTTCTGAGGCTGTGTGCAGTCTATCACTCGAAGAGGAAATCGCGCGTCTTGAATCGCAGAATATCATACATGCCATTCGTGGACGCCAAGACTTGGAAGAGGCTGCCGGCGCCTATAAGAATATCGATGAAGTAATGGCTAATCAGGCTGACCTGGTAAAGATTCGTACCACCTTGTCGCCGATTGCGGTTATCAAAGGATGACTTTAGTTATCCTTTCAATACATACCCTTTCTTCATCAACGATTCTATCTTCACTGAGGAGTCATTGCGAAGCGCCTTACGCAAATAAGTTATCTGTACATTCAACGCCAGAGAGTTTGCATAAGAGGTACTACTCCAAACTGTATTCAACAGCAAGTCACGGTCTACAGCCAAGTTGAGATTCTTCGCCAACAAGCGGAGGATCTCTGCCTGACGGGAGGTAATAAGAACTTTATTATTTCCCGTTCGTATTTCATTGGTACTGTAATTGAAGACAGACTGACCAAAACGGTAAGTCTCCTCCTCCACCGTATCGGAAAGTTGGGAAGTAAAACGTTCATGGATACGGGCTATAAGTTCTTCCGGATAAAACGGCTTGGCAAGATAATCATTTGCACGAAGCTGGAAACCTTGCAGGCGGTCGGCCTTATCACTACGGTCGGAAAGGAAGAAGATTAGGACGTGTTTATCCGTCTTGCGGATACGTTCGGCCACTTCAAAGCCATTGTAACCGGGCATATTGATATCGAGCAATACCAAATCGGGCTTTACAAGCGGAAACTGTTCCAAAGCAATCGTACCGTTTCCGGCATAAGTCACCTCATAACCTTCTTTTTCAAGAAAGCGTTTCAGCAGCATCGAGTACTTCAAATCATCATCGGCAAAAAGTATTTTCAAAGGTTTCATATAGTTAAGTAGATATTCAAAATTGTTTTGGACTATAAATGGGAATTTATCTTATACTTTTTCTTTCGCTTGTCCGAAAGAAAAAGTATCAAAAAGAAAGGACCCGGGCTGAGTCTTCGGTGCTACTCCGATACTGCCATGCACAGCCGGGGCTCGAACTCGCTACGCTCAGACAATCGCCCCTTACCTGTGACTGACAGCACCTCCGCTTACCCACCTCCGCCTATGCCCGAGAGCTGCGCTGTGGAAGCGGCTGCGCATTATTACATCCGGCACTCTCACCCGAATGGTCTCCCGGCCTCACTGTAGGGGCGTTAAGCGAAGGTAGTGTTTTCAGCGTTAAGAAGGGCAGGCTGTTTGAGCGTAGCGAGTTCCTGCCCTTTAGCTGAAAATACTGCCGGAGTAGCCCCGGAAGTGCAGCCTTGATTTTTTCTTTGGTATCTTTCTTTTGCATCAAGGCAAAAGAAAGTACATTAAATTAGCATTTAATTATGATACAGTACTTAAACGTTTTTTCAGAGTAAACAAATATAATGCAGCAACTCGTAGCCTGTAGCTTGTAGCTAGTAACTTCCTCATTGGGGAATATTAATTTCAATCGTCGTCCCCTTACCTGCCTGACTATTTAAAGAAATGCTTCCATGGTGCGCTTCTACCAGCAACTTTATGTAGCTCAATCCCAGACCAATACCGGGCAACGAACGGTCGGGAAAATTACTGCCCCGATAGAACTTATCAAATACACGGTTCTGTTCGGAGACCGGAATGCCGATACCATCATCAGACACCCGTATCATCAACCGGTGATCCTGCAAAAGACAATCTACAACAATATGCACAGACCTACCCGAATACTTCACGGCGTTCTCTATCAAATTACTGATAATATTGGAAACATGCACCGGGTCTGCCGTTACCAGAGTCTCCGAACTGAAATGGGTTTCAATAGACACATTCTTATCCTCAGGTACATGGTAAAGCCGGACAAGCTTTTCCAAACTCGTTTTTATATCAAATGTACGGACGGAAAGCTGCGTGTGTTCATCATCGGCACGCGTCATATCACGTAATTTCGAAAGATAAGCCGACAGGTTATCCAACTCGGACATGGAATCGTGAATCACTTCATCCATCGCTTTCTCGTCTGTTCGCATAGACTTGTCATTGAGAAAGGCTATACACATTTTCAGAGCCTGGACAGGACGTTTCAGTTCATGTATCATAGTGTTTACAAAGCTTTTTCGCAGTTCGTCTATCCGTCGTTGTTTCAAGATGGTTTTAATCTGAAACAGCAGACAAAGCCCCAGCAAAAAGATCAGGCAAGTGCTACCCACTAACTGCCAACCCATACGCACAAGTACCGCATGGGGCGAAACCTTCACAGAAACAAGCACAAACTGACGTTTTAGGGGATTATAAGGATACATTACTTCTATATATGGATTGAACAATGTACCTTGCCGTTTCAGTTCTGCATTCCACTGGTAAATGGAATCTTCGGAAACCACCAGATGCGTAGTAAACGGTTGATTGTCCAGGCGCATGGCAAGCAAAGAATCAAATTGCTGCAATGCGAAAGGTACATCCAATTCGAGACGATAAAGATTAATCACCGAATTCAGATTAGGAGCATCTTTATCGGACATATTTATTTTGAATGAATCCTTCACAATTACCCGTTCTTCCGGTATAAGGCTATCTAACTTCAATGCCCATTCTCTGCGCTTCGCCTCTCTCTCTTTATCATTCACTCCGGCTGAATCTTGTTGCTCTATTCTGAGAGTTTCTATATTCTTTTGTCCCATACTCTCCAAATCCCGCCCTTCCAAGGCTCCAAGTATCAACTCATCAATAGTAGTCCGCTGTTCCAAGTCAATGAATTTGCTCAGCTGATAGAAAAACATATTGGTATTGTTGAGCACCTTTTTGGGTTGAGGAGCACGGATAGAGTCATACTGTTGAGCGGTCTGCAAGATGCGATCATAAATATCATTGATCTGTTCATCATTCATATACTGATACTGATTACGCAACCAGTAGACCTGCCCGCAGGTGATAAGCAGTATCGATACGATGGAGAATATCCAAACGATCTTAATCCGTTGTTCCATAATTGTTCTTTTTTTAGTCTCTCTTAGAAAGACTTGCATTTAGTAGCGGCAAAGGTAAAGGTTAGCTTGCAAATATAAGTACGTGCGAGGCAGATATTATGCATTGAGTAATATTTCAGTAATAACTTTCAGCCTCTTCTGAAGTAAAATCCGCATAGTTTTGCACTACAATATTTGCTGGCAACAGCATGTCAAACTTCTAAAAAGTAAAACTATGAGTGCAAGAATTATCTTTCTTAATCTGTGTCTCGCCATGTTGCTTGCATCACAAGCAAAGGCACAAATCATCGTTTCCGATGGAACGAAAATCCAGAATGACACTATCGGTAAGGCACAGCTCCTTGTGCAATATGAAACGCGCTGTATCAGTAATACGGAAAAGCCGGAAAATGTTACGGAAGAAACCATGATGTTGGAAGTCGGTAAAAGTCTTTCTAAGTTCTACAGTTACACCAAGTATGTTTGCGACTCCGTACTGGCAGTAGACTTCGCCAATAAAGCCTCACAGGAAACGATTAATGAACATCTGAAACAATACGGAACAAGCAAACTGAGCGAACGTACCTTCAGAGGTTATCCTGCCGGAAGAGTAACAACTCTTGATGAAATAGCAGGTATATCTCGCCTGCGTTGCGAAGAACCGGATGAACGTCCGCAGTGGAAGATACTGGCAGAAAATGACAGTATCCTCTCCTACCTCTGCGGCAAAGCCGAATGTCGGTTCAAAGGACGGACATGGACAGCATGGTTCACTACAGAAATTCCTGTCAGTGAAGGTCCCTGGAAACTGTGCGGGCTGCCAGGACTGATACTGAAAGCCGTAGACAGTGAAGGGCATTATTCATTCACCGCCACTGGTGTAGAGCAATGCCATACTGACAGACCCATACTCTTCGATGGAAAGAGGCATGAACCGATGAATCGTAAAGCATACAACAAAGTATATGAACGCTATTATGCAGATCCAGTAGGATTTATCACCGGAAGTATGCCGAACGTTACCATCAAAGTAAGTGATGAACACGGCAATGCAACCAAGAACCCGAAGAATGTTCCTCATAATCCATTGGAACGGGATGAATGAGTTATGAGTTGCAATCTACAGGCTAATTGTCAATAATTATATATGCCTGTTTTTCTATATTTATCTCCTTATTCTTTATCTTCTGATTTTAGTGACTGGACAAGCTGAATTTTGCTGACCCACGCTACAGTGTATTGTAGAGGGGGTAATACTTCCTATTTTAGGGGGGTGTTAACTCCTAAGCTTAGGAGTGCGTTACTCCCTAGTTAGAGAGTGCGTTACTCCTAAGCTTAGGAATGCGTTACTCCTAAGCTTAGGAGTTAACGCTTATTTAACTGGGGAATTTTCATCTGTAAAGTGATGATGTTTGAATACAGATATATGTAAACACTTTTCACCACCATATATATATGTATAAAGTCATCATTGGGATAAAAGATGGACTAATAACCATATCCTTTATTTAATCAATTGAATAAGTAGTCAATCAAAATTAATTCGTAGTATAAATGGGAATTTAGCGGTGAGATGTCGGAGTATCTCAATTCCCCTCCTCCTTGGAGGAGGGGTGCCCAGAGGGCGGGGTGGTAGGTGGAAAAGAATTCCTTAATATTCTTATTAATAGGTATTTATTATTTTACCTACCACCTCCCCCTACGGGTACTCCTCCTCCGAGGAGGAGGAGAATTGAGATAGTTCTGCCTATTCATTCACGCCGCTAAATTATCATTTAGTTACCTATTATTATGTGAACTAATTATGAACACTTACTTATCCTTTATTTAATCAATTGAATATATGAATAGATCACTTCTCCTTATGGCTTTTCTCTCTTTTCTCTATTTTTCAACAATTAGCCGTGCTCAAACTCTGAGCGGGAAAATAACAGATGCGGAAACCCATCAACCACTGGAAGCCGCAATGATCAGTGTATTACGCGGAAACATGATGATAGATTACACGCTGACCGACGCCAAAGGGCAATATTCTCTGCCTTGGAAGCATAGCGGGACATTGCAGCTTAATGTTTCCTTGTTAGGCTATAAGAGAGAGATGCGCAATATCAGTGCAGCAGGAACCCTGAATATCAACCTACAGGCAGAATCGATTATGCTAAAAGAAGTACAAATACGTCCCGGACGTATCAATACCCGAAAGGATACGGTAAGATATGACCTGGCACAGTTTGCCTCATCCAAAGATGTACACATAAAGGATGTATTAAAGAAACTTCCGGGTGTGGATATAGATGAAAACGGACAGGTAAAGTATAAAGGGAAAGCCATTGACCACTATTTTGTGGAAGGAATGGATGTGACAGGCGGACGTTATAACCAAATCAACAACAATCTGAGCGCCAAAGCCGTAAAGAGTGCGGAAATCATGGAGAACTATCAGTCGGTAAAGGCCTTGAAAGGAAAGATCAATTCCGATGAAGTAGCATTGAACCTGAAACTGGACCCGAAAGCACGCGACCAATGGATAACAAACGGTACCCTGGGAACTGGATGGAGTGACAACAACGACAAAATCCTGTGGGAAGGCGGACTGAACGCCCTTCAACTGGGTAAAGGAAAACAGAGTGTCTATAATTACAAGACAAACAACAATGGCAAGGACCTCAGCAACGAGCAAACAAGACTGACCGGAAATAACCAGCAACAAGTTCCGCTTTCCGGTTTTCTCTCCCAGCCGGGCATCAGCGTACCATTAGACAAGAATCGCTTGCTATTCAATGAAACCCACACTCTGAACGGCAACCGCATGTACAAATGGAATGATGACCGCAGCTTGCGCCTGCAGGCCGGATATACTCATGATCTGATCCAACAGCAACGGGGAAATACCCGAATTTATTATCAACCGACAAATACCATACAAATAGACGAAACCTACCATTATCGTCTGAGAAGTGACATCGCTAATCTGGAACTGCGTTATGAAGATAACAGCAGCCGGAATTATATATCCAACCGCTTCACCGTAGACGGAGAAATAAACCGTGGACGTTCGGAGGAACTTGGACAAACTCTGCAAACGTCACAACTAAGTGCCGGAAACTACTTCAATCTTATCCGGAACCGGGAAAGCGGAACCTGGGAATTCCGTTCGGCGACACAGTACGCTTACCAGCCTGCATCCTTACTACTCGAAGAAGGAAAAAGTAAATTCAACCAGCATAACTTCTACACAGATAACAGTGCCGCATATCTACGAAAGTATAATGGATTTACCCAACAATATAAAGCAGGAATACAAGGAGAACGGGCTACCTTGAAATATACTCCGGCAGGACAGTCCTATGATTTCAATGCTTCGCATCTATCATTATATCTTACCCCCTACTTCCAGCTGAAACGGGGAAAATGGCTGACTACGCTTTCCCTTCCTCTGAAAGCAGAACGGTATTTCTCACAGCAGCGTTCGTTCCTGTTCTTCAATCCGTCCACGTATTTGCGTTATAAACTGGATTATCATTGGACGTTCTCCCTTTATGGCAGTCTGAAACGTTCGGCAGGAGACTTCTCCGACTTGTATCCGGGACTCTACCAAACCGATTACCGCACCTGGCGAAACGGCAACGGACTTTTCCCTACCAGCACCACGCAAACCTACAACCTTTACGGAGAGTACAAGAACACTGTACAGGAATTTTTCATCACCGCCGCGCTAACCTACAGTCGCAGCAACAGGAATACCCTTTTCGAACAGAGTGTTTCCGAAGATGCCATTGTCTACACTCGTCGTGGACTACCGAACCATAACGATAGCTGGAATCTCAGCAGTACCTTGTCCAAAGGTATATACGACTGGCATTTGAAAACCTCACTCACCCTACTACTCAGTCGCAGCAATGGTGAACAGCTTACCCGCCTGGCTGACAGCGAGGGTAATCAGCAAAGTCTTCTGCAAACCTATCGTTATGATTATCTGAAGGCAGAGCCTAAAATTATCTGGTCGCCCGCAGATGTTTTTGAAGCAGAATATCATGCCACATTAGGCTACGGTGGCAGCAAGATAGGAAGTGATACCCGTCTCACCCCGTTACTGGACTTCGTACAACGATTGCATCTCACATTCAGTATCGGACAAGTGGACCTGCGCCTTTCCGGCGAACATTACCGGAATGACTTGGGAGGAAACACACATCTCAACACAGTATTCGCAGATGCATCCCTTATCTATAAAAGGAGAAAATGGAGATTGGAAGCAACCCTCAACAATCTCTTCAACAAAAAAGAGTATGCTTACACGACGTATTCCGCCACGCAAAGTTACACTTCACGGCTAAATATACGTCAGAGGGAAGCGATGGTAACAGCCAATTATCAGTTCTGAATCTATAAAATCATCACTGCGGAATATATCAGTATCCCCACTATCGTCAATCCGCCCACCAGTATCGGAGCATAGATGTGGGGGACTTTCGTCATAGTCTTATGCCCGCTGACTTTCAGGAAAAGGCGGTATACAATATATGCGGCAAATAATCCTATCAATGTTCCCACTATGAGATCGCCCGGATAATGTACTCCCAAGTAGATACGTGAATAGCAGGTCAGCAACGCCCATCCCATCATAAATACGGTGAGCCATCGCTTGCGGAAAAGAAACCAGATAAAGAATGCCAGCCCGAAAGTATTGGCAGCATGGCAAGATGGGAAACCATAACGTCCTCCCCGACGCCCGTTTACGATATGCACCACATCGGATATAGGGTTTTCCAGATTGGAAGGGCGGAGACGTTCCACATACGGACGTATCAATGTTGCCCCCGTCTGGTCGGCAATGGTAATTACGAGTGCCAGGCCGATCATACAGAACAAAGTCACTTTCCAATGGAAATTGCGTAGCATCACGTACCAAATGGCGGCATACATGGGTATCCAAATCCATTTACCACTGTAGGTACTCATGAAATAATCAAAGAACGGACTGTGCATCCGGTTGATGGAGAGGAATATGTCAGTATCAATGTCAACAACCTCATTCAATACTTCTAATAGCATCATCTTGTTTTATCTTTTAGCAATGTCATCATATAATTTCTGCAAATAGGCCTTGCCCGGCAACAAGTTCTTCCCTTTCGTACTGCCTTCATCTACTGCCACAGCATCAGCTTCGCAGTTAAATATCAACTGATTGCCTGGTGTCACCATACCAAAAGCATCCGGCACGGCAAAGAATGCAAAATGTGGAGAAGCCGGATTCAGCATATCTTTACTGAACACAAAATCCTGATGCGGCAATGATAATTGTGCCAATAAAGTAGCCGCAATATCATGTTGGGAACCATATATATCAATGCGTCTTGGTTCGCTAACTGCACCTCCTATCAACAACAGGGGTATTTGGTAGCGATCTACCGATAGATTATTCAGATGTTCAGGATACGCGCCCAGGTGGTCGGGAACCAGTACCAACACTGTATTCTTCCATTGGGGCAATTCGCGGAAACGCTTCACAAAGTCGCCTACACAACTATCGGTATAAGCAAAAGCGTTTAAACGATCATTCGCCAGACGGCGATACGGAACTTCAAAGGGTTCATGACTGCTGGAAGTTTGCAATACCCGGAAAAAAGGACGGGCATTTTCTGCCGAAGCTGTGTCTGCCGCCTCAGCTTTCATATCTTCCAGCAGACGGTTGAAAACAAGATGGTCATGCGCTCCCCATTTACTCAAGCGCTCTGATACGGGAAAGTCCTGATCGGAAATAATATTCTCGAAACCGGAAGACATCAGATAGGAACGCATATTCGTAAAGTCGGCATCACCTCCATAATAATATTTAGTACGGTACCCGGCATCACGCAGGCTACCTGCAATGGCAGGAAGATTCTGTGTCTTACGGGGATACTTCATGATACTCGTGGTAGGCTGTGCGGGATAGCCACTCAGAATAGCCACCAATCCACGGTCTGTGCGGAAACTATTGGCATAAAAGTTTGTAAAGAGTACTCCCTCCTTTGCCAGACTGTCCATCTGTACGGCAACATCCGGTTCACCGCCCAAAGTTGTCATCAATCTGGATGAGAAGCTCTCCAATATAACAAAGATAACATTGGGGCGTTCTGTCTTGAATAAAGTCGTACGTAAAGTATCGGGAACCATTGCAGTACTGTCCAGCACTGACGGATCTACCAGATTTTTTATCAACTCATCCGCCTGTGCCGCTTCCATAAAACGATATTGCTTGCCGAAATCCTTTTGCTTGGATAGAGATTCCATCAGGCTGAATGCCGGATTGATAGCTGCATGGTTCAAGCGTTGGTTGGAACTGAAATAAACTTTGCCGGTGTTCATTGTAGAAACGGTAAAACCGCCACGGATAGGAATAAAGAGCAAACCGGTCAGTAACAGCATTACACCTGACACCGACAATCGGCGATAAGGCAGTTTCATCCTTTTCCAGATACCTTTCTGTATCCAAAGAAAAAGAGCGTAAAGCAATGATGCATACAGGATCATGGCTACTATTCCTCCCAGCACCTGCCATATATTGATACTTGCCAGCGCATCTTTGGGAGAAGAGAAGAAATAAAAGAGCGGTGTAGCATCCAGACGGAAGCCCCAATACTCATATAAACCTATATCAACAATGAAAATGACAGCGAGCAAAATAGCGATGAAGAAGTAATAGCCGTTCCAGATACGGCGGAGTGCCTTGGAAAGTGTCCAGGCGGACGCTATGAAGAGTAGTCCGGGAATAGCCGTTAAATATCCGGCAAGCGAGAGGTCGAGGGGTAAACCATTCCAGATAACCTTGAAAGGGTCTGTCCAGGAAGTTCCTGCATACAAAGAACTGTAGTAGAGTATAAATAAGGGTTTCTGTAGTATAAAGATACAGACGAAGAGAATGTACGTCTTTATCAATCCAATAAGCCTTTCTTTCATCAGCTTTTTCTCTTTTTATATTTATATTGAGCGCAAAAATAGTTGTTTTATTCTATTTTACGCCAATATTGTTCAAGAAAACCATGAAAGATAGGCTTATAGAGTGTTTTTTATTATCCGTTTACACGTTTATAGTCTTCAAGGAACTTTTTCAACCCGGAATCCGTCAACGGATGATTAAGTAGACCTTTGATGGCAGACAACGGACAGGTTGCTACATCAGCTCCTACTTCAATACATTGCATGATGTGCGCTGTATGACGAATGGAGGCTGCGAGTACCTGTGTAGTATAACCGTAATATCGATACATTTCTACAATCTTGCCTACCAGTGCAATACCGTCTTCACAGATGTCATCCAGACGCCCGACAAACGGAGAAACATAAGTAGCTCCTGCCTTGGCGGCCAGCAATGCTTGCCCTACGGAAAATACTAATGTGCAATTGGTACGGATACCTTTGGAAGTGAAATATTTGACAGCCTTGATACCGTCGGCAATACAGGGAACTTTTACTACGATGTGAGGGTTGAGTGCAGCAAGTTCTTCACCTTCCTTAATCATACCTTCATAATCCGTAGCAATTACTTCGGCACTGACATCGCCTTGCACGATGTTGCAGATTTCGACATAATGTTTCCGCTGGTTATCTACTCCTTTGATACCCTCTTTCGCCATGAGCGAAGGATTGGTTGTCACTCCATCAAGAACGCCCATATCATAGGCTTCCCGGATTTGATCTAAATTTGCAGTGTCAATAAAAAACTTCATGGCATAAACTGTTTTATTGTGATTTAAAAGATAATCATGCTACATCAAACTAATTGAATTTACGAATGTGAAGCATATATAATAAGAACAGATAGTTTAGTTAAATGTTTTCAGTGCATGCTATTTTATCCTTATAAAGAACAGAACAAGCCAATAATCCAATAAACTCCGGCTGCCAAAAGCCCACTCACCGGGATCGTCAGCACCCAAGCAATCATCAGACTTCTTGTCACTCCCCAACGTACAGCGGAGAGTCTTTTGGTAGCACCGACTCCAATAATAGCTCCGGTAATTGTATGTGTAGTACTCACCGGAATTTTCAAGAATTCCGTAAGATATAAAGTAAAAGCACCGGCTGTTTCCGCAACAACACCTTCCAAAGGTGTTACTTTGGTAATCCTGGTACCCATCGTTTTCACAATCTTCCACCCACCGGACATTGTACCAAGCGAAATGGCAGTAAAACAGGAAAATGCCACCCAATCCGGTAAATCCTCAATACTGTTTATTCCCATTCCCAAGCCTTCCGAATGGGCTGCTATCATAGCTGCTGCTATAATACCCATTACTTTTTGCGAATCATTCAAACCATGCCCTATACTGAACATGGCCGAAGAGACAAGTTGCAATTTCTTAAACCAGACTTCAGCCGTATGGGGATGTGCACGCCGACAAGCATAAAGAACCAACAATGTAAATCCGAAGGCAACAATCATTCCTATCAAAGGAGCAAGAAATATGAAAGCCGCAATCTTCAGAATGATATTGAGTTGAATAGCATCGAAACCATGAGCCATAATGGCAGCTCCTGCAAATCCGCCAATAAGGGTGTGGGAAGAAGATGAGGGAATACCTCTCCACCAGGTAAACAGATTCCATGCTATGGCAGCAATCACTCCGGATAATATAATAGGCAGTGTTATAAACTGTTCCATCACAGTCTTGGACACAGTATTGGCTATACCGAAACCGCCGATTAAATATTTGGCAATAAAAAATGCAACGAAGTTAAAGAAAGCCGCCCATATTACTGCCTGAAAGGGAGTAAGAACTTTGGTCGATACAATAGTGGCTATTGAATTTGCCGCATCGTGGAAGCCATTGATATAGTCGAATATCAGAGCCAGTACAATAATTATTACTAATAATTCCATGTTCTCAGCTTCTTCTATGCATATTTTATAATCAGATTCTTTAGTATCTTACCTACCTGTTCTGCCACATCGGTTGTTTTTTCCAATTCATGCATGATCTCTTTAATCTTGATAAGTTCAATGCAATCCTTTTCTTCTTCAAAAAGCTTCGTGATAAAGTGTTCATATACATCATCTGCCTGATTTTCTATATCATGTAACTTATTGCAGTATCCACGCAATGCGGCCGGTTTCTGACGGAAAGTTTCAAGTTCATCCATCGCCTTGCCAATATATACAGCCTCCTGTTGAATCAGGTGACTCAACTCTTTTCCGCTATCGGAAATCGGACGGGGATTATAGATATTAATACGTTTGGCACAACTGTTTATCCCGTCTATAACGTCATCCATGGTTGAAGCCAACGCATGAATATCTTCACGGTCAAAAGGAGTAATAAAAGTAGTTCCAAGCTCATCAAGGATTAAATGAGTTAATTTATCCCCCTCACGTTCCAGGTCTTTTATTCTTTTATAATAATCTGCCCTCTCCTCCGGTTTATCATGTTGTAAACTTTCTACTAAAAGAGTGGATGATGCAGACAAAATCTCAGACAATTGTTTCAACAGAGGAAAGAACTTAGGTTCTTTGGGAGTAAACCTGCTAAAAAAAGAATTTTTCATAAGAATAAATATATCAAATTATTTCTGTTTTTTTGATTTCATTTTTGTCCGTATCACCTCTATAATGGCAGGTAATATGGATATAAATATAATTGCCACAATCAACAATTTAAGATTTTCCTGCACAATCGGGAGGTCTCCGAAGAAATATCCGGCATAGCAGAAAAGTGCCACCCAAGCTGCACCTCCTATCAGATTGTATACCATGAAATAATAGTAATGCATTTTACCCATTCCTGCTACAAACGGAGCAAAAGTGCGCACTATAGGGACAAACCTGGCTATAATTATGGTCTTGCCTCCATACTTTTTATAAAATTCATGTGTTTTATCCAAATGACTTTGTTTGAATATTCTGGATTTGGGATTATTGAACAATTTGCGTCCGAAGAGATGCCCTATCATATAATTACAAGAATCTCCCAGAACTGCGGCGAAAAACAAGATCAAAACAAGAATATTTACCTCAAGAGGCGTCCCGGGTAACGAGGCAATAGCTCCCGCCACAAAGAGTAATGAATCTCCCGGAAGAAAAGGAGTAACAACCAATCCCGTTTCACAAAAAATGATTATGAACAATATTATGTAAGTCCAGGCATGATATTCCTGCACAATGTTTATCATATATTGATCAATGTGAAGAATAAAATCTAATATAAATTCCATTATCTATTGAGTATTAACATATAGGTATATACATATTCCACAACAGAGATATGACTTTCCAGTTATTCTCAATGAGAGGAATACATATGAATTGAAGTAATAAGAAGATATAAGACACACTAAATGCCTTATAGAAAAGAGAAAGATTAAATAATAATATGTCTTAACGCATAGATATAGTATCTACTGGAATAGTGAGTAAGAGAGAGTTGATACGGAAAAGACATTCTTTTTTCTTCGGGAAGTAGTACCTTTATGGATTTGACGATCTTTGCTACAACTGAAAGGGCATTAAATCTTAGAACTTGTGAAGAAGGAATATTACTGCGTGAAACGGATGTTGCTATATTACCAATAGCCTTACTTGCATATTCTCCGCCATAGACAACTTTCCTACATTGCTCTGCACCTGCCTCAGATATATTACATTCCGTCCTACCCTGCTGCAGGTCTGTTACACAAAGTTCCTCATACTCCTTCACATCACCGGATACAGACTCGAATCCCGATACAAGGAATACACCTAACAATATGCAAAATAAAAGTATATACTTCGCCATAACGGCTGCAAATATAAAAAGTATTTTTCAGAGATGAATCATTTTAGCCTTTTATCTTACGAACCTCTTTTATTCTTTTCCGGGTAATATATACAAAAAGAGCGGATCGTCATACATCCGGCTCTTGTATTACCTTCGGAGTTTCTGCAACAATCGTATCGTTCTTTCCCCGTTACTTCTGCTCTGCCCGCGGCTTGCAAGCAGAGAGAAACAATAGAGACAGCAATATAATGTAAAATCAGTGTTTCATTTATTATTTCAATTTAGCATACAGAATATAGTTATTATCATTCTCATGAATGCTATCTGCCAACTTCTGCATACGTTCCCGGTCAGCTGCAGGAATGTTTTTAGCATCTGCCAGGTACTTTTCCAAAGTTTCTTTCAGAGTCACAGGCTCCATGTTGGCGGTATAATATCCGTTTGAACAACTATACGAAAACCAGGGAATAGGTAAATTTCTCCACTGAACTTCTGAGTCCATGCCACATACGGTAAATAATCAAAAGGCAGAAGAAATACAGACAACAAAGAGTCTTTCGTATTTGCCTTAAAGATACCCTTCGGCACCAAACCAGGCAGTGGTATGCTCTGTACAGCCTGTCCTTTCAAATCATAAGCCAACAGAGATCTTGCATTCCATGGAAGTAAGTATATACGGCTCACCGGCTTCATCTATCTGGGCATCATAGATTAACTGATACTCACCGGGACCTTGTCCCAAAGATCCCACATTGCCAAGGAACTTCCCTGATTTATCGAGGTACGACTGATACAGTAAATGTCAGATAGATCTTTAATACTAACGTTTATTTTCACCAGGCAACAGAAATACACATCCTTCATGCTCAATCCCGGAAAAGCTTCCAGTAACCGCACAGAAAATTTGATAGCCTCATCCGATTCTCCTCTTGCCGAATAGACAGAAGCAATGTAACGGTTCACCTGCGCTTTATGCCCACCACGTATGAAGAAACCTTCAGCCAATTGCATATAGAATAACATGCTGTCCATGTTATTGGAATGATGATAAACTGCCCTTCCTTTATTATACAAATTCAAACCAATTGCGAAAGAATCGGGTATTATCCGGAAACTTTCACTTATCGGCGCCTTCTCTCTCCCACAAGAAAAGAGGAAAAAAAGTATCAAAAATAGGAATAACAGTTTCTTCATAATTTTGACTGATTACCGATTACGCTTTAAAACTATGCGATCTGTAATAGTAGCGGGCAACTCCTTTTCATAGTGGGTAACCATAATCATGGTTTTATCCTGCCGGCGACAAAATGCTTCGATTATCTTCTTTACCCGCCGACGATTGTATGTATCCAGACCATGCAAAGGCTCATCCAGTATCAATAATTCCGGATCTTTTACAAAAGCACGTGCCAGAAGAGCCAAACGTTGCTCACCACTGGATAATTGCAAAAAAGGTTTGTCTTTTAAGGCAGCAATACCGAAAATATCCATCCACCATTCGCAAACAGACATCTGCTCCGCTTTCGGGCGCTTGTATAGTCCGATACTGTCGTGCAGGCCGGAGGCAACTATTTCAATCGCCGGTAGATTCTTCAAATAAGCACGGTGCATTTCAGGGCTGACATAACCAATATGTTTCTTTATTTCCCAAATGCTCTCCCCCGTCCCTCTCTTTCTCCCGAACAGACTGATATCGCAAGCGTATGATTGAGGATTATCGGCACACACAAGACTAAGTAAAGTAGACTTTCCCGCTCCATTCTCACCACTCAACGCCCACTTCTGTCCGCGCATCACTGTCCAGTCTAGTTCTTTCAAAATAGTACGGTCACCATAGCGAATACTGACTTTATTCAATCGAACCACTTCATCGGATACATAATTGGTATTATCATAAGGAAGGTCAATAATGCGCTGCTGTAAATCTTCGGGTACAAGTATATCTGCATTCCGGAATATGGTAAGATATTGATCACGTTGCATCATTTGCCCTACCGTACGATTTGCTATCGGCAGCACTTTATTAATATATGAGGGAATATCATCCATCATAGAAAGTATCAGGATGAGTTGCACGGCAGAGCGTTTGGCTAGTCCTGCCAACAAAGTATTCAGCAATTCACGGGTCTGGGCATCCAGTCCAATGAAAGGATTATCCATGATAAGAACACGGGGAGCTGTAAGCAGTGCTTTCACTAACTGAAATTTACGCAACTCACCACTGGAAAGAAGAATCATCGGCTTATCCAGCATAGGTTCAATACGGAATAATTCAAAAAGTTCTTGTTTCAGTTTTTCATCCCTGACTTCTCCCAACATATCCCTAACAAACGGAACATCATCATGATCATGAGTATTCCAGCGCTGCTGATAATAATAGTTGGCATCCGCCGAACCATACGTATCGCGAAAAGCAATATATTTGATATTCTCATAGACTGTTTTTGACGTTGAAGGAGAAAAGTCATAGGTTATTGTTCCTTCCTTCAAAGGGTATTTTCCGATAAGCATATCTACCAAAAGGCTTTTTCCGGAACCATTAGGTCCGACAATGGTAATGTGTTCATCTGCCGGAAAAGATGCGGAAGCAGGTGCAGCTAATCGCACAAGCGGATTACGGGCCACACCACCCGTCAAACATATAGTATATGGTTGCATTATTTCAGACGTATTTTGTTTAGTGATGCCACAAAGATACCAAGTTTTCCTTCTAAATGCTCAAAATGAGAGCAGTTTAATCAATTCTTCCTTTTTTAAGCAACTAACATGAAAAATAATCCATATATTGGGAAACAATTTCCCCAGGAAATATGTTTCTTTAAAAGACATGTATCAAAAGTATTAAAAAAGGATGGAAAAAACATTCGCTAAAAGATATTGGCCTACAATCGTAGGTGCAATAGTCGGGGCTATAAGCGGCTATCTATATTGGAGGTATGTCGGCTGTAGTACGGGTACTTGTCCAATTACCTCATCTCCACTAAACAGCACATTGTGGGGAACTGTCATAGGTGGCCTATCAGGAAACATTTTGCAACCAAATATTTTAAGGAAGAACAATCAAGATAAATAATACAGGAGTCTATGGAGAAAAAATCAACATCAGAACGCCCGTCGGGTCATGCCTATGAGCTTTCCGGAATGTTTTCTCAGGTTCTCCGTACGGCATTGGATAGGTTTATTTTTCTGCATAATAATATTGAAAAAAAATTAGCGATATACCAGCTGGAATATATAAACTTGAATTAATGGATATAAGCGAAATTACCTGAAAATGGATATCGCTAAAGAATAACACAAACTATAATATAATGCCCAAACTCTCAATTAAATGTATCCGGGCGAATACAGATTCGCCCCTACAAGTAAGACTACTTGTAGGGGCGATGTTTTATCATAAGATATACTGTTCTTATTTATAAATAATCAATGCAGACTGCGCCGGAACGATCATTTCTGATCCGTAAAGCGTACCCAATCCTTTTTCACTGATAAAGCCATCCTTGCAAACAACTGTATACTTACCCTCGGGAACTGTTAGTTTAGCAGGTTCTTTACGTGAGTTCAATGCCACTATAATATCTTCCCATGTATCACTGTTGGCATGTTCTTTCAAACGGTAGGCTATCAAGTTACTGCCTTCCACCGGAAGGAATTCCAAATGCTTACGTACCAGATCCGCATCTCCCATGCGGAAAGCAGGGTGATTCTTGCGTAACTGTATCAGACCTTTATAATAAGCGAAAACATCTGCATGTTCTGCTTTACGTTTCCAGTCAATAGCATTAATAGAGTCAGGACTTTGGTAACTGTTATGCACGCCCTTCTTATCACGCATCACCTCTTCACCGGCATAAATAAACGGTATGCCTTGTGAAGTAAATACAGCCGTTTGAGCCAATTTATCCAATTTTATCAACTCCTGTGGCGTAATACCCGGAACACTTGCATTCAGTCTGTCAACCAAGCACATATCATCATGGCAAGAAACATAACTGACCATCTGTGCCGGCTGTTCAGCCCAGGAAGCCTTACTATAATTCACCAAATCATTGTCCACTTGCGGATGCTTGACAGCACCAACAATACCAAACTTGATACTCTCCTCTCCCCCCGGAACTCCGGCAAGAAAAGCACCTTGATGATTGTCATTGAACGGACCACGCAATCCATCACGCATTTCATCAGAAAATGCAGCAATACCCGGCATCCGGTAAGTATTCGCTTTCATAGCCAACGAGTCTTCCGGCATCTGGGGAGCTTTAGCCGCCCAACCTTCACCATAAATAATGATACTCGGGTCAACTGCTGTAGCTGCCTTACGAATTTCATTCATCGTTGCTATATCATGAATCCCCATCAGATCAAAGCGGAAACCGTCAAGGTGATATTCGTTAAGCCAATGCAACACAGACTCTATCATATATTTCCGCATCATAGGACGGTTACTTGCCGTTTCATTGCCGCAAGCGGAAGCGTCAGCAAAGCTGCCGTCCGGCATCTGGCGATAAAAATATCCCGGCACCGTACGTTCAAAGTTGCTTTCAGCCGTATTGAATGTATGGTTATACACCACGTCCAACACTACGCGAATTCCTGCTTTATGCAACGCCTGCACCATCTGTTTGAACTCTTTAATACGAACAGCAGGATCATAAGGATCGGTAGAATATGAACCATCAGGCACATTATAATTCTGCGGATCATATCCCCAATTGTATTTGTTTTCATCCAATCTGGTCTCGTCTACGGAAGCATAGTCATAAGATGGCAAAAGATGTACGTGTGTCACGCCCAATTCTTTCAAGTGATCAATACCGGTTGCCAATTGTTCAGGACTCAATGTACCTTCTTCTGTCAATGCCAGGAATTTACCTTTGTGCTGAATACCGGAAGAAGGATCAATAGAGAAATCACGGTGATGCATTTCATAGATAATCGCATCTACCGGAGAAGCCAACGCAGGCCGTTTATCTGCTGCCCAGCCTTCGGGATCAGTCGCACTCATATCTATAATTGCGGCACGCTTTCCGTTCACTCCTACGGATTTGGCATTGATACCCGGAGTATCTCCCAACCATTTATCTTTAATCTTCACATTGAATGTATAGAATTTCCCTATCAGGTCTTTCTCCACCTTTGCTGTCCAGGTTCCTTCCTTATCAGCCACCATTGAAACGGTTTCATAAGCATGACCACCGTCACCGGTATCAAACAACATCAGACGTACTTCATCGGCAGTGGGTGCCCACAATGTAAAACTTGTAACTTCAGGAGTATACTCCATCTCCGTCAAGTCATCCGAGCGGACAGGATACAGTTCATAAGATGCGTACTCTTTTTTTGCCGGAGAACAACTGACAATCGTAGCAGCCGCCACTCCAATCAAGGCAAGTTCATTCATTTTCATGGTAGTTATTTTAAGTATTAAGTATCAAGTATTAAGTATTAGGTATGAGATATTATCGCTTTACTTTATCGGGATTCTTGGCGATGAAATCTTTCCAGCCGTGATATCCTTTCTCTACTGTAGGACGTCCCATTTGCAGAAAGTGGCAATAAGCGGCGGCAAGACCATCCGTAGCATCCATAAATGTAGGCATATCTTCCTTTGCAAAATGCAACATGCGTTGCAACATATCCGCTACCTGCTCCTTAGAAGCCTGACCGTTTCCGGTGATAGCCATTTTGATTTTTAAAGGAGCATATTCCGTAATCGGTATGTCCCGGCTGAGAGCGGCCGCCATGGCAACACCTTGTGCACGCCCCAACTTCAGCATAGACTGTACATTCTTCCCGAAAAAGGGTGCTTCAATGGCAAGTTCATCAGGCAGATAGCTCTCGATAATACTCAACACCCGTTCGTGTATATGACGTAACTTCAGGTAATGATCACCCATTTTACGCAGATCAATAATGCCCATAGCTATCATCTCAGGTTTTGTTCCCTGTACACGCAAAACTCCGTATCCCATAATGGTCGTACCGGGGTCAATGCCCAGAATTATCTTTTCCTTGACAGGCTGTATCACTCTATCACCTCCATCAGTGTAGGAAACCCTACCACTTTATCCTGGAATATCTTAACCAGTTCTTCGTTCAACTTCGTTCCCTGTTCCAGATGCCAACGATGCAAGATACCGGAATTTTCCACTTCGAACTGAAGGGAATAACAGGTACTACCCTCTTCACGATGACTGAGTATACGAACAATGCGCGGTGTATGCAATGACCCTGTCTTTTCTACTTCGGGTAAATAGAATTCTTTGATCCAGATCAGGAAGTTATCTTCCTGTCCTTCTTCTACTTGATAGGTGGTATTATAAATCAGCATATTTTTTTCTTTCACTTTGTTTCGCAAACATAGCAATTATTTCAGAATAATGCATTATATTTGCGCCATCAAAAAGAGAGAAACCTCGCAAACGTTAGCGAAGGGTCAAAAAAAGGGGGGGGTTAGCTCATCTGGCTAGAGCGCGACACTGGCAGTGTCGAGGTGATCGGTTCGAGTCCGATACTCTCCACCATAGAAAACGAGGGATATATCAGAAAGATGATATATTCCTTTTTTATTCCATTTCCCCATCTATCTTTTATAAATCCGGAAAAGTAGTAAGTGAATAAAGTGAAATGGTTCATTCAAGCATTCACACTCAAACGAACCATTTCACCTTTAATCAAACAATGTAATGATTGCTAAAACTTATCCTATTTTAACTTAAACGTCACAGGCACTGTAAACTTGCAGCGTACGGGTACGCCACGTTGTTTTCCGGGCTTCCATTTCGGCATGGTAGAAATAACGCGAACCGCTTCTTTGTCCAGATAAGGATCAACGCCTCTTATCACGGTCACATCCACGATACTACCATCCTTGTTTACAACAAACTGCACAGTTACACGCCCCTGGGTTCCATTCTCTTGTGGAATGGTGGGATACTTGATATTCTTACTCAAATACTGTAAAAGACCGACTGTACCACCATTGAGAAATTGCGGATTTTCTTCCACAACTTCAAAAATCTCATCTTCTACCGGCACATCTTCGTCCACAGTGACTGGTATATGTTTCACTACCACATCCTCACCGGTTTCTTCCGAAGAGGCGAAATTGGTTTCTTCTACATTAGCGTCATCATCTATTATTGTCAATACATCATTAATAGGAGTAACCTGAGGTGGAGGTGGGGGAGCAACCTCAGGCTGCCTTGTAAGAGGGATCTCCATGTCCTGTTCAAACACATTTTCGACGATACGACCACTCGTGTCAATCTTAATATCACGCGTCCATTCAAACGCTACGAACATGAAGGCAAGTACGACTACATAACCCACAAGTAACCACGTGGGTCTCTTGCTTTCCAAGTTTGCTTTGGGTGTTTTTTTGGTTTCCATAGTTTACAAATTAGTTACTATATAATGTCTTCCGTTAAGAATCCGACACTATACAGATATTGTTAGTAATACGAAAACACTTGTGGCCACTATTTTCTGTAATAAAGATAGTTGAATAGCTATTAAGTTGTTATCAGAGAGGCCTATTAATATACTTTTTTAATATCTGTTCGAAAAAATTGCTTAGCAAAAAGATTATTTACGCCGGAATACTTAAGAATACTAAAAAAAGCTGCTACCTTTGCCTAACAAATCAATCATAAAAAATGAAACAAACTAAATCAGGGAAAAGCGACATCATACTGCATACGCTTAACCCTTATGACCCTGAAATGCAGCGTTACCTTTCCCTCTCTAAAAAAATCGAGCAATTGATGAATAATGCGGAAGATGAAAATGACTCATGTATTCCTATTGAGCTTGTAGCAGAATTCTGTGTATTGCAAGAAAAACTTTATCAGAAAGCACTAAAAAAGAACAAAGAAGAAGCTAATTAACCTCCCACAAAGATAAGAAGGACGGTGCATAGCCGACAAGGATAATGATTATCCGCAATCTATACGATTCGTACCCGGCCCGTACCAGGTCCGTAGTTGCTCCGTATCTAAGAAATCAGGTAAAATATAGAGCTGATACAGAGCATCTACGGACTTGATACGGACCTGATACGGAGATTGCGTGGAGATTGCATGGAGATACTACGAAGATTTACACCTAACCAGCCACAGACTTTTTCCCCGCGACAGATTAATTTTATAAAAAGATTGGGAGCGAAATCATGATAAAGTTGTATCTTTGCACTGTTTTATGTATTTCAGAAATAAATAATAACGACGATATGATAGATAAAATCAACCAGCTTCTGCAAGAAGTGGAAGCACTGAAAGCTGCCAACGCCGAGGAACTGGAAGCGCTCCGCATCAAATACCTTAGTAAAAAAGGTGCTATCAATGACTTGATGGCAGACTTCCGCAACGTGGCTGCCGAACAGAAGAAAGAAGTCGGCATGAGACTGAATGAACTGAAAAACAAGGCGCAGGAAAAGATTAACGCCCTGAAAGAACAGTTCGAAAGCCAGGATACGGATTGTGACGACATTGACCTCACCCGTTCCGCTTATCCGGTAGAACTGGGTACACGCCACCCGCTCACCATCGTAAAAAACGAAATCATCGATATATTTGCACGTCTGGGTTTCAGTATTGCCGAAGGTCCGGAAATTGAGGATGACTGGCACGTGTTCTCCGCATTGAATTTTGCTGAAGATCACCCCGCGCGCGATATGCAGGATACTTTCTTCATCGAAGCACATCCTGACATCGTATTGCGTACGCACACTTCATCCGTACAAACACGCGTTATGGAAGTCTCACAACCTCCTATCCGCATTATTTGTCCGGGACGCGTATATCGTAACGAAGCTATCAGCTATCGCGCACACTGCTTTTTCCACCAGGTAGAGGCGTTGTACGTAGATAAAGACGTATCTTTCACTGATCTGAAACAGGTGTTATTGCTCTTTGCCAAAGAAATGTTCGGCGAAGATACCAAGATCCGTCTGCGTCCGTCTTATTTCCCGTTCACGGAACCTAGTGCCGAAATGGACATCAGTTGTAACATTTGTGGTGGAAAGGGCTGTCCGTTCTGCAAGCATACCGGCTGGGTAGAAATCCTAGGTTGCGGTATGGTAGACCCCAACGTATTGGAAAGTAACGGTATCGACAGTAAGGTATACAGCGGATACGCCCTCGGTATGGGTATCGAGCGTATTACGAACCTGAAATATCAGGTGAAAGACCTTCGTATGTTCTCCGAAAACGACACAAGATTCCTGAAGGAATTCGAAGCCGCTTACTAACATAAGTAGAGAGTTGAGAATTCTCAACTCTCAATTTAATAAGAATGAAAGATAAGCTTGTTACTTCCAGTTATTGTTTTATTCTCGCAGCCAACTTCCTGCTGTACTTCGGATTCTGGTTGCTGATACCGGTACTACCTTTTTACCTGTCCGAAGTATTCAGTGCCGGCAATTCTACAATCGGTATCATTCTTTCCTGCTACACAGTAGCTGCATTGTGTATCCGTCCTTTCTCCGGTTATTTTCTGGACAGCTTTGCACGCAAACCTTTATATTTGATAGCTTACTTCATCTTTATGACGATGTTTGCCGGATACATCATTGCAGGCTCGCTTACACTGTTTATCATGTTCCGTATCATACAGGGAGTATCGTTCGGAATGGTAACCGTAGGTGGTAACACAGTGGTGATTGACATCATGCCATCTTCACGACGCGGAGAAGGACTGGGATACTATGGGCTTTCAAACAACATTGCAATGGCAGTGGGTCCGATGTCAGGATTATTTCTGCATGATGCGGGAATGAGTTTTACTACCATATTCTGCAGTTCACTGGGATCCTGTATGGCAGGTTTCGTTTGCGCTTCTCTTGTAAAGACTCCTTATAAACCACCTGTGAGACGGGAACCGATATCTCTCGACCGATTCATATTACTGAAAGGGATTCCGGCAGGTATCAGCCTCTTGTTGCTTTCCATTCCTTATGGAATGACGACCAACTATGTGGCTATGTATGCCAAACAAATCGGAATCAATGCCACCACAGGTTTCTTCTTCACTTTCATGGCGATAGGGATGGCTATTTCACGTATATTCTCCGGAAAGATTGTGGACAAAGGTAAGATAACGCAGGTTATTTCCGCCGGACTGTATCTCGTGGTGTTCAGCTTTTTCCTGCTTTCGGCCTGTGTATATCTCATCAGTTGGAACAACATGGTATGCACGATTGTTTTCTTTTCCGTGGCCTTGTTGCTGGGAGTAGGTTTCGGAATTATGTTCCCCGCTTACAACACCTTGTTTGTCAACCTCGCCCCCAATAGCCAACGTGGTACCGCCACTTCCACCTACCTGACCTCCTGGGATGTAGGCATCGGTATCGGTATGTTGACAGGAGGATATATTGCAGAAGTCAGCACCTTTGATAAAGCTTATTTATTCGGAGCCTGCCTTACCATTGTATCCATGCTCTACTTCAATGGCAAAGTGGCTCCCAATTACCATAAAAATAAATTGCGATGAGAAAGAAAGAACGTTATGAAAAAGTCCTTGCCTGGTTTCGGGAAAATCGTCCTGTAGCCGAAACGGAACTGCATTATGAAACTCCGTTCCAACTGCTGATAGCAGTCATTCTCTCCGCCCAATGTACAGACAAGCGGGTGAATATGATTGTTCCACCGTTGTATCGCGACTTCCCTACCCCGGAAGTTCTTGCCGCCAGCACACCGGAAGTGATATACGAATACATCCGTAGCGTATCTTATCCCAATAATAAAGCAAGACACCTGGTAGGCATGGCGCAAATGTTGGTGAAAGACTTCAACAGCGAAGTACCCGGCACACTGGAAGAACTCATAAAACTTCCCGGTGTAGGACGTAAGACGGCAAACGTCATCCAATCCGTTGTATTCAACAAAGCGGCAATGGCAGTAGACACCCATGTGTTCCGTGTAAGCCATCGCCTCGGACTGGTTTCGGAACAATGCACCACCCCGTTCAGTGTAGAAAAAGAACTGGTGAAAAACATCCCGGAAGCCGACATTCCCATTGCTCATCACTGGCTTATTCTGCACGGAAGATACGTCTGTCAGGCACGTACACCGCAATGTGACAACTGCGGTTTGCAATTGATGTGCAAATATTATTGCGAGAAGTACAAAGTTAGCAAAGAGAAGCCGGAAGATAAAGAATAAATGACGGTTTCATAGCAAAAAAAAGAAATATACATTATCTTTGCACTCACTAAAAGGAATTAATAACACTTTTAAATAAAATAGAGTATTATGACAATTGATCAATTCAACTTTGCCGGTAAAAAGGCATTCGTTCGTGTGGACTTCAATGTACCCTTGGACGAAAACTTCAACATTACAGATGATAACCGTATGCGTGCTGCTCTTCCTACGCTGAAGAAAATTCTGGCTGACGGTGGCAGTATAATTATCGGTTCTCACCTCGGTCGTCCGAAAGGTCCGGCTGACAAATTCTCACTGAAACACATTCTGAATCATCTTTCCGAATTGTTGGGTGTTGACGTACAATTCGCTAACGACTGTATGGGCGAAGAAGCTGCAGTTAAAGCTGCTGCTCTGCAACCGGGTGAAGTGCTGTTGCTTGAGAACCTTCGTTTCTACGCTGAAGAAGAAGGCAAACCCCGTGGTTTGGCTGAAGACGCTACAGACGAAGAAAAAGCTGCTGCTAAGAAAGCCGTTAAAGAAAGCCAGAAAGAATTCACCAAGAAATTGGCTTCTTACGCTGACTGCTATGTAAACGACGCTTTCGGTACAGCCCACCGCGCACACGCTTCCACAGCTTTGATCGCTAAATATTTCGACAAAGACAACAAAATGTTCGGTTACCTGATGGAGAAAGAAGTGAAGGCTGTTGATAAAGTATTGAATGACATCAAACGTCCGTTCACTGCTATCATGGGTGGTTCTAAAGTTTCTTCTAAAATTGAAATTATCGAAAATCTGCTGAGCAAGGTTGACAACCTGATCATTGCCGGTGGTATGACTTATACTTTCACCAAGGCTATGGGTGGTAAGATCGGTATCTCTATCTGCGAAGATGACAAACTGGATCTGGCCCTCGAACTGATAGAAAAGGCAAAAGCAAAAGGTGTAAACCTGGTATTGGCTGTTGACGCTAAGATTGCTGACGCTTTCTCTAACGACGCTAACACTAAGTTCTGTCCGGTTGACCAAATTCCTGATGGTTGGGAAGGTCTGGATATCGGTCCTGAAACTGAGAAAATCTTCACAGACGTTATCAAAAACTCCAAGACTATCTTGTGGAATGGCCCGACGGGTGTATTCGAATTCGAGAACTTCACTCACGGTTCACGTGCTGTAGGCGAAGCTATCGTAGAAGCTACCAAGAACGGTGCTTTCTCACTCGTAGGCGGCGGTGACTCTGTAGCTTGTGTCAACAAGTTTGGCTTGGCAAGCGGCGTTTCTTACGTTTCAACAGGTGGTGGTGCATTGCTCGAAGCAATCGAAGGAAAAGTTCTTCCGGGTATCGCTGCAATCAACGAATAATCTCACAAGAATAGCTAAACAAGAGCTGTACTCAGATTTCCAAAACACATGGTTATTTGAGTGCAGCTTCTTCATTTTCTTATTACTGATATGAAAAACACTCGAAACATTGCGCTACTATCAGCTTTGATACTGGTCACAACATTCACGCATGCCCAGACCTCCACAAGAGAAAAGGCAAAGGCAGACTTTCTGCAAAAAACAACCTTCGGCGGATATGTCATAGGAAAGGCCTCGGCCACCGACCAAGACTTAAACGCCTCTACCAAGAGCCACACCAACTTCGACTTACGGCTCATCCGTGCCTACGTGGACGGAAAAGTACTGGACTTCAAATACAAGTTGCAACTGGAGCTGAACGGCAAGCCGGGCGACTACACCAATGAAAAAGGCGTGCGCGTGGTGGATGCATGGGCAGAATGGCAGAAATACAGATTCTTCTACGTGCGCTTCGGACAGTTCAAGCGTGCCTTCACTTTTGAAAACCCCATGAATCCGTGGGACATCGGTTTCGGAGCCTACTCGCAACTCACCACCAAACTGGCAGGCATGAACGACCGTATAGGCGAGCACTCCAGCAACGGGCGCGACCTGGGACTTCAGGTACAGGGCGACTTCTTGCCCATAGGAAGTGACCATCATAACTTCGTGCACTATCAAGCGGGCGTGTACAACGGACAAGGCATCAATCACAGCGACGAGAACCGTTCCAAGGATGTCATCGGCGGCGTGTATGTCTATCCTGTCAAAGACCTTGCCGTAGGTGTCTTCGGCTGGACGGGCGACTATACCAAAAACGGAGTCACCGTAGACCGCAACCGCATGGCATTCGGTCTGAAATATGAGTCGGCATGGACCGTGCGCGCCGAGTATGCCACCAGCGAAGGGCACAAGATAGCCGACTACAACACGGACGGTTCTCTGAAAGCGGGTACTTCGGACAAAGCCGATGCCTGGTACATGATAGTGGGCGCACCGCTCTCCAAGAAGTGCAAGGTCTATGCCAAATGGGATGTCTATCGGGACAAGAAGGAATGGAGTTCCCAAAAAGCACTCTACTGCCTTGCAGCCAACTATTACTTCTACAAGAACCTGAAACTGCAAGCCAACTATACCTACACGCGCGACAAAGCCACCACGACCGACGGGCACTACAACACCTTCGACCTGCAGCTCTACTGGCGCTTCTAATCAATAAAACAACATTCGAATACTCTTTAAACGACATTTGAAGAGTATTTGAAGAATATTTAAGCAACATTTAAAAAACTACACTTTATGATTACCATGATTATCGAGCTGCTGGTTGTATTGCTGGCACTCTACGTTGGCTCGCGCTACGGCAGTCTTGCCTTGGGAGCCATTTCCGGCATCGGACTTGCCGTTCTTGTCTTCGGATTCGGGCTGAAACCCGGCACTCCTCCTACCGACGTGATTTATATCATTGTAGCTGCCGTGACCTGCGCCGGCATCATGCAAGCCTCCGGTGGTATGGACTGGCTGATACAATTGGCCGAAAAGCTGCTCCGCAAGCATCCGGGTAACATCACCTTTTTTGCACCGCTGTGTACGTTCTTCCTCACCGTGCTGGTAGGAACCGGACACGTGGTCTATACCCTGATGCCCATCATCTGTGACATCGCCCTGAAGAAAGGCATACGCCCCGAACGCCCCTGCGGCGTGGCTTCCATCGCCTCACAGGTGGGTATCACTTGTTCGCCCATTGCAGCCGCGGTAGTGGCATTCGTCTCCATTTCAAGTGCCAACGGGTTCGATGTCACCATTCCGCAAGTGCTGTGCGTATCCATCCCTTCCTGCCTGATAGGACTGATTTGTGCTGCCGCATGCTCCTACAAGCGCGGGCTCGACCTCGACAAAGACCCGGCTTTCCAAAAAAGGATTTCCGACCCGGAGACTTACAAATACGTGTACGGCAACTCGGCCACCACTCTCGACAAGGAGATTCCTGCCTCTGCCAGAAGGGCTGTCTATATCTTCCTCGGTGCGTTGGCTGTCATCGTTACCTTTGCGGCCTTCCAGAATCTGCTGCCCACCTACGACCAGATAAAAGCCGTGAAAGGCGCACAAAATCTTGAGATAGGTACCGGCGTAGCCCTGCAAGTATCGGCAGACATGCTGGTGAAGGCCAAGACAGTGGTTCCCGGCATGACGGAAATCGTACAAAAGCCTCTCGCCATGAACCTCGTCATCCAGATAGTGATGATTTCGGCTGCCGCACTGATGATTATCTTCTGCAAGGCATCGCCCAAGAAAGCCGTGAGCGGAGCGGTATGGCAAAGCGGCATGGTGGCAGTGGTGGCTATCTACGGCATTGCCTGGCTGGCGGACACCTATTTCTCCAACTATATCGACGAAATGAAGATGGGTCTGGGAGACATCGTGTCGCAATACAAATGGTCCATTGCCTTTGTGTTCTTCCTGGTTTCCGTGCTCATCAACTCGCAGGGAGCCGTGGTGGTAGCCATGCTACCCCTCGCCTACTCGCTCGGTATTCCCGGCCCGGTGCTGTTGGGAGTACTGCCCAGCGTGTACGGCTACTTCTTCATCCCCAACTATCCGTCGGACATCGCTACGGTGAACTTCGACCGTTCGGGCACCACCATGATTGGCAAGTATCTGCTGAACCACAGTTTCATGATGCCGGGCATGGTATGCGTCGTTGTTTCCACTATCGTGGCCTATACCATCACTTCTATCTTCTTTTAACTTATGGATATATGGGAAAATAGGTTATCTTTGCCGACGTTTAATAAAAAAATGTTTTTTTTGATCTGATACCATGTATAAAATCTTTCGTGGCTTCCCATTGGTGGAAGCATATCAAGAACTAAAAAAGGCCAAGCGTCTGGCAGAAGACCGGACAGCAGCCAGAGTCATCAAACTTGCATGCGCCATCACGGTTTCTCTTGTGTTATGGTTCCTCCCCATCGATTCGTTCGGCGTAGAGGGACTGACTGTGGTGGAGCAACGCCTGATATCCATATTCGTCTTCGCCACGCTGATGTGGGTGCTCGAAGCCGTTCCGGCATGGACCACTTCGGTGCTGATAACCGTGTTGCTGATGCTGACCGTCTCGGACAGCAGCCTATGGTTCTTCACCAAAGGCTATTCGCCCGAGATACTGGGGCAGACCGTGAAGTACAAATCCATTATGCACTGCTTCGCCGACCCCATCATCATGCTGTTCATCGGTGGATTCATCCTGGCCATTGCCGCTACAAAAAGCGGATTGGATGTACTGTTGGCACGTGTCATGCTGAGACCTTTCGGCACGCAGTCGCGCTATGTACTGTTGGGCTTCATTTTGGTGACAGCTCTCTTCTCCATGTTCCTCAGCAATACGGCCACAGCCGCCATGATGCTCACCTTCCTTACTCCGGTGCTGAAAGTTCTTCCGGCCGACGGTAAGGGAAAAATCGGTCTGGCGATGGCCATCCCCGTCGCAGCCAATGTAGGCGGCATGGGAACGCCCATCGGCACCCCGCCCAATGCCATCGCGCTGAAGTATCTGAACGACCCCGAAGGACTGAACATGAACATCGGTTTCGGTGAGTGGATGAGCTTTATGACCCCCTACACCATTGTCATTCTGTTCATCGCCTGGTTCATCCTCTTGAGACTTTTCCCCTTCAAGCAAAAGACCATCAACCTGAAAATAGAAGGAGAAGCGAAAAAGGACTGGCGTTCCATCGTGGTTTATATCACCTTTGCCGTCACCGTATTGCTGTGGATGACCGACAAACTTACAGGCGTCAATTCCAACGTGGTAGCCATGATTCCGGTAGCCGTGTTCTGCATAACGGGAGTCATCACCAAGCGCGACCTTGAAGAAATCAGCTGGAGTGTGCTCTGGATGGTAGCCGGCGGTTTTGCCTTAGGAGTAGCACTGAGCGAAACCGGGCTGGCACAGCACATGATTGAAGCTATTCCGTTCAATACCTGGTCACCGATAGTAATGATTGTGGGTTCCGGACTTATCTGCTATGCCATGGCCAACTTCATCTCGCACACGGCTACCGCCGCCCTGCTGGTTCCGATCCTTGCCATTGCCGGCATCAGCATGCGCGACACGCTGCTCCCGTTGGGAGGTGTACTGACCTTGCTGGTAGGTGTAGCCCTCGGTTCGTCTTTGGCAATGATACTGCCCATCAGTACCCCGCCCAATGCACTGGCTCATGCCACCGGCATGATTCAGCAGAAGGATATGGAGAAAGTAGGCATCATCATGGGAGCCATAGGACTGGTATTGGGATATGCGATGCTGATTTTCTTAGGTTCCAGCGGACTGCTGTAGAACAGTAACAGCAAAAAAATAAAGAAGAAAGGCATGCCACTATTTTGGCATGCCTTTCTTCTTTGTACAAAACAACACCATAATACATCTTTCCCTACTTATGCTTCCATATCTGCCAACTGTTAATGATGTTCTGCCACATCAAATATGCCCCCGGAGCAATGGCAGCCTCGGGAGTCAGGAAAGTCATTGCAATCCAGATGGAGAGCACCGTGTTCTTCTGTCCCAGACTCTGTCCGGCACTGATGCGGTCGCCGTAGGCACTGCCAATCGTCTTTCCTATCGCGAACTGAGCCACGCAAAGCACACCGGCTCCCAAGCAGATGGCCAGTTCCTCCATCCCGCTGGACGGGCCGGAAACCAGAATACGGATAATCTGAGCCGTATTGACCGCTGTGCACACCGCCCACAGATAGAATGCCTTGTCCTTGGCAGTCTTCATGCACCAGGCATGAGCCTTCGGCACCAAAAGACGCAGCAGCAAGGCGATGACCAACGGAAAGACAATGGTGGGAAACACCTTCGTCAGTATCTGCCAGAACAGCCCGATGAACGACAGACCGATACCCGGCTCCACCAGCGGATAAATGACGGGGACAGCTACCGCAGTAAGCAGCGATGAAATCACCGTATAAGTGGTGGCAGTGGCCACATTGCCGCCTATCTTGCCTGTCACCACGGCTCCCACGGCCGCCATTGGTGCAATGATGCACGCCATCATCGCTTCCCCGAAAGCCCGCAGGTCGGTATCGGGATTATAGACCAGCCAGGCGGCAACGGCACTTGTCCCGCAAAGTTGTATCAGTATCAGCCACACGTGATAGCGTTTGGGACGCAGTTCCTTCAAGTCTATCTTGCAGTACGTGAGAAACAGCATGGCGAATATCAGTGCCGGCAGCAGATAAGGGATGAAGTCCACCAGCACCGGCTTGACGGGTGCAAGCACCGCCCAATGCGAAAAAAGAAGATAACATACAGCCCCCACACTCATACTGAGGGGCAAGGTCCAGTCTTTGATAAAACGGACGATTTGAGAATTTGCCATTCTGTTCTAAAAGATTAAGATGCAAAAATAAGGATAATCACCCCGCTGATTCCTATATACGAATAGACGATATAACGGAAGATCCGTCCCGGAATGCGGTTGAAGACATAAGCCCCCAGTGACGAGCCTATCGCTACGCCGCCCAGACCGTAAAGGTAATCCATGCCGACAATGGGCGTAAGAAAACCGTTCATCGCGCGGACTGCCGTCATCAGGACATTGCCTATCAGGAAATAACACTGTGTTATTGCCATATAGTGGTCTTTGTCTTCTTCCGACGAAATGAAGTACAGCACCGCCGGAGGTCCCTGCATGGCAAAGAAACCGCCCATCAGCCCACTCAGCGTACCGGCCGAAATCTGTACGGAAAGCGTGGCCTTCAGCCTGATGCGCTTGCTGAAAAAGGCGAAGTAAAGGCTGGTCAACACCAATACAATGCCCAAGACTCTGCGCAGCAAGTGGTCTTCAACCCGGGAAAGCGCAAAGATGGCAGCTCCCGAAACCAGCACAAACGTAATCAGGATGGGCAGCAGACGGTTCCAGACGATGTATCTGCGCATCTTCAGCGTTACCACAAGGGAAGTGGTCAGAGCCAGAAGCCCCGACAGCGTAGTTGCCTCGCCGTAAGAAGGCATAAGGAAAGGGAGCATGGTCATGATGAATATGCCAAAGCCGAAACCGGTGGTACGCTGGATAAAACTGGCTCCGATGCAGAGCAGGAATATGTCAATCATTCTGATTATCGGGTTTATAATGATAAGATATTTTCGGCGTTTTCTTTTCCGCCGTCTCTGTTTTTCTTGCCATGATGTCCTACAGTTGGGGTTACAGGGGACAAAAGTACTTCTTTCTACGGGGAATTACAATAAAATAACAAAGGAACAGCCCTGCTTTTTGGCATTCTTTTTGTAGTTTTGCAAAGCGTACCCTTTAAAGATACAGATTTATGAACGAGCAAACCATACAAGAGCAATATCAACAGACCATCGGTCTGCTGAAACAGAAACGTCTGAAAGAAGCACAATCCCAGCTGGAAGCCTTTCTGTGGGACTCTAACGACTGGACACTGCGCAACCGCCTAGAACAGGCGCAGACTTCCTATCAATATATGTTGCAATACATGAAGTTAGGAATGACAGACCCGGAACGGCAAAAACTGTATCGCCAACTATTAGCCGATACCTGGGAAATTGCCGATCAGGCGCGCATCCTATTGCTGGATGAGATATCCACCCACTACTACCATTCTTTGCGCAGGAATCCGAACCAGTTGCCAAAGGCTTATGACCTCTCTGTCCAACAGAGGATACTGGAAGGATTCTCGGACGAAATGGCTGTATCACAGTTAGCAAACTACCAGGGCTTGGACGCTATCCTAAAACGACATGAAGAAACTCACCAGGTTATGTTTCTTACTACCTGGAGCAACAGCAGTTGGACTTTGGAAGAATTTGCCCAGGCAGAGGATATGCTCCGCTCGGAAACATTACCAATCAATGATTTATGTCTGTTTGTCAGTGCTGTCACACTTAGTTTAATGGAGTGTTTCGACGAACGTAAGATCAATTGGCTGCTCGACGGACTCCGCCATACCCATCCGCAAATCAACCAAAGAGCTTTGGTAGGACTTGTCATCACCCTGCATCTCTACCCTACACGCATTGCACTCTATCCGGAACTGGAAGCGCGCATCTCTCTTTTCAGAGAAGATCCGGACTTCAGTAAACAGGTGAACCGTGTTTACATCCAACTGCTTCGCAGCCAGGAAACCGAGAAAATAGACAAGAAGATGCGGGAAGAAATCATTCCCGAAATGATGAGGAACGTGAATATCATGCGCAACATGAAATTCGGTTTTGAAGAAACAGATGAAAACGACCGTAATCCGGACTGGGAACAGGCTTTCGAACAATCAGGACTAGGAGACAAAATACGAAAGATGAACGATTTGCAGTTGGAAGGCGCTGATGTATACATGAGTACATTCGCACAACTAAAAGGCTATCCTTTCTTCCGCGAACCGCACAACTGGTTCTATCCTTTCGACCGGATGCACTCCAGTATCATCCACCAGGTCGGCTTGAACCAGACGAGTGAAAGTTCGGTACTCTCTATCATTCTGCAATCCGGATTCTTCTGCAACAGTGATAAGTACTCATTCTGCTTCACCATTGCCCAACTTCCGCAAGGACAGCGGGATATGATGTTGAGCCAGATGACGCCCCAGGATCAAAGTGACTTTATGGAAGAAAAGAATAGCGCCAGCCTGAAGCAATACGCAGAACGGCCTGACGTTATCAGCAACCAGTATATTCACGATTTATATCGTTTCTTCAAACTCAGCCAACGCAGATATGAGTTCCACAACATCTTCCAGGAAGAGATTGCTTTGCACCGTAACCCCGTACTGAAAGGATTGCTGAGTGCTCCCGAACTATTGGTGGCTGTTGCCGATTTCCACTTCCGCAAAGAGCACCCTGCCGAAGCATTGGAGCTCTACCGGATATTGATAGAACGGAAACAGGCCAATGCGGATATTTTCCAGAAAACAGGCTTCTGCCTGCAAGAGGAGAAACGCTATCAGGAAGCTGTGGATGCTTATCTGAAAGCCGATATGCTGAAACCTGATCATTTGTGGACGCTCCGTCATCTGGCTACCTGTTACCGTCAAATGAAGAATTTCGATGCCGCTCTGGAATACTACCACCGCGTGGAAACAATTCAACCAGAAAACCACAATGTGTTATTCTATACCGCAAGTTGCCTGGCAGAACAGAAAAGATACGAAGATGCACTACAATACTTCTTCAAACTGGACTTTCTGGAAAACAACTGCATGAAAGCATGGCGCGGTATCGGCTGGTGCTCATTTGTCAGTGGTAAGCATGAACAAGCTATGAAGTATTACGACAAGCTTCTCGCTGCCAAGCCGCTTGCAACAGATTATCTCAATGCCGGACACGTGGCATGGGTATTAGGAAATATAGAAAAAGCTGCCGGACTATATGGTAAAGCTATGGCAGAAAGTGGTAGCAAGGACGCATTTCTGGAAATATTCGACAGAGATCGGAACAGTCTGCTCAGACAAGGTATCGTAGCCGAAGAAATTCCATTAATGTTGGATATGATTGAATAAAGGCATAAATAAATATCTGATGAAGAAATACTGCATTCTGGCTATACTCTGTTGTTTCAGCTATTTGGCAACAGCACAGAGTCCCGTGGAAAAAGGACTGGAAAGCATAAACCGGGCATCCGCCGAAGCGTATATCGGTTTTCTGGCACATGATGAATTACAGGGGCGGGAAGCCGGATACCACGGTTCCAAGGTAGCGGCGCAATATATTGCTTCATTGCTTCAGGCAATGGGAGTACAGCCATTAGGAGACAATTATTTTCAACCTTTTGAAGCCTACCGGAGAGAACGGCAGAAAAAAGGACGGTTGGAAGTACATCCCGATTCGATTGCTTTATTCAGCAAAGAAGTTCATCAGAAACTCTCAATGGCTAATGTCCTGGGAATTATTCCCGGTAAAAATGTCAATGAGTATGCAATTGTCGGCGCACACTTCGATCATTTAGGAATAGATCCGGCTCTGGATGGTGATCAGATTTATAACGGTGCCGACGATAATGCTTCCGGAGTATCAGCTGTCCTACAAATAGCCAAAGCATTCATTGCCAGCGGAAAACAACCGGAAAGAAATATTATTTTTGCTTTCTGGGATGGCGAAGAGAAAGGGTTGCTGGGTTCAAAATTCTTTGTACAAACCTGCCCGTTCATTTCACAAGTCAAGGGCTATCTGAATTTCGATATGATAGGCCGTAACAATAAACCGCAGCAACCGATGCACGTGGTTTATTTCTATACAGAGGCCAACGCGGCTTTTGGAAAGTGGCTCAAAGAAGATATAAAGAAATACAATCTCCGGTTGGAGCCCGACTATCGTCCATGGGATAATCCCATAGGCGGTAGTGATAACGGTTCCTTTGCCAAAGCGGGAGTTCCTATTATCTGGTATCATACGGATGGACATCCGGACTACCACCAGCCCTCCGATCATGCCGACAGACTGAATTGGGAAAAGATTGTGGAGATAACCAGAGCGTCTTTTCTGAATGCCTGGAATCTGGCAAACGAGAAAGAGTATTAAACTATACCTTCAGTAATTCCCTGTATAGTTTTTGCACAGGAAGCCCCATGATATTATAGTAACTTCCCGAGATATTCTCCACCCCAATAAAACCGATCCACTCCTGCACTCCATAGGCTCCGGCTTTATCCATCGGTTTGAAGTTATCTACGTAATATATAATTTCATCTTCGCTCAATGTGGCGAAACGTACTTCAGTCTGTGCTGTAAAACTTCGCTGCCAATCGGTAGTGGTTATGCATACACCGGTGAAAACTTCATGGGTACGCCCCGACATAGTCCGCAACATCTGCAAAGCATCTTCCCTATCCCGGGGTTTGCCAAGAACCTTACCATCCAGCCATACAATCGTATCAGCCGTAATTATCAGTTCATCAGGTTGCATCATAGGTATGTAGGCGTCCGCTTTTTCCTTAGCAATGTAGAGCGGTATTTCCTCCCCCTGCAAAGTATCCGGATAAGATTCATCCACATCCGGAAGAATCCGCACTTCATAATTCACGCCCAAACCTGCCATCAATTCTCTCCTGCGGGGAGATCCTGAGGCAAGAATCACCTTATATTTCTCTAAATTGTCCAACATAACGATTTAAAGTATTAATTTTTAAGCATTAAGTATAAGAGGAGATTACCAACCAAAGGCTTTATCATCCATCCAAAGTCCCTGAACTTTCAAGACTTGTTCTACAACGTCCCGCCCACAGCCATAGCCACCATTGGCATAGGAAATGTAGCGAGAGACGGTCTTCACTTCTGCTGATGCGTCTTTAGGACAACAAGGTAATCCGCACTCACGCATTACTTCAATATCCGGAATGTCATCACCTACATAAAGAATCTCTTCGTTTTTCAAGCCATGGCGGTCACGAAAATCATGATAATCATAGATTTTTACGGAAGAAGCCATGTAAATATCCTCAGAAGGAATTCCCAAGGCCATAAAGCGTTTGCGAACAGCTTCGGAGCGTCCACCGGTAATGATTCCCAGTAACAAACCCTGTTTGCAGGCAAGGTGCAAAGCGTAACCATCTTTAATATTCACGGTACGCATCGGTTCTCCATCCGGACTCATCGGTATGACGTTAGCACTCAAAACGCCATCAACATCAAATACAAGTGCTTTTATCTTTTTCAGATCGTAATTGATAGTACTCACTATATTCGGTTTTTAAATTAGGTTACCTTTCAAAAAAAACAATGCTTGTTTTAGGATAAAACTATGCTTGTTATGTACCAAAACATTGCTTGTTATGCATCGAAACATTACTTGTTATGCAAACGATGTATATTCTCGCTCACAAGCTGATACAATTCCTGCATCTCCGGTTCATCAGCAAGCATCTCCAGATGCTTATTGATTACATTTTCATCATAACGTACAGCCGGACCTGTTTGAGCCTGCTTCGGCTCCAGTTCATGCACTTTACGGGCTGTTTCATCGATCAGGGGTAGCATCGCATCGAATGGAAGATTATATTTCTTCAATAATTCAGCCGCCAGAGCATACATGTGATTCGTAAAATTACAAGTGAACACAGCTGCCAGATGCAGGCTTCTACGCTGCTCAGAGGTAGCTTCATACACCTTTTCCGAAAGGACAGAAGCAATTGCCTTCAACAATTCCGTATCTTCGGATGAATTGCTCTCTATGAAGAAAGGAATCGTACGGAAATCCACCTCGCGCTGTTTGCTGAAAGTCTGCATAGGATAAAACACACCATAACGCGAAGTTTTTCCTTCCCAAATGCTCATCGGAATGCTCCCGGCTGTATGTACCAGCAAAGCATCTTCCTTTCCGGCAACAATCTCGGGTAATAGTTCCACGAAAGCTGCATCCTTCAAAGAGACAATATAGAGCCGGGCATCCCTGGATACTTCCGAAAGTTCAGTTGTATATTCCGCCTCTATCGCTTGAGCCAAGGCACATGCGGCCTCTTTTGTACGGCTGTAGACCTGTACTATACGAAAACCATTTTGATATAAAGCCTTGGCCAGATTCGTTGCGAGGTTTCCGGCGCCGATAAAGACTACCGGCGTATCTTGTACACTCCTTTTCATCTTGTAGCCAGCCAATATAGAATAATTCCGAGAACCAGCAAAGCCACAGGTAACAGATAGGCAGACATCGTACCGAGCAATGCTGTTATCAATCCGAAATTCAGTATCAGCCACAGACCAATCAACACCAGTCCCACCGATTTATCACGCTTGAAGATGAGAAATATCACCGCCGTATAAAGCAGAAAATTATCCTTATTCATCACCCACGGCAGACCAATACTTGAGAAATGTATCAATTTGTCCACCAGATAAAGTATACCGAAAACAATCAACGTAACCGCTGTGGCCCTGTAAGTATCGCGGTTATTGTTTGCTTTTGCTGCACCCACCGTTACTTTCCTCCGTATTTATTGATATGAACTTTTTCCCATTGCAGATGTTCTTCACTGAAAGGCTTACGTTCCATGCCTTTGTGTCCGATAGCAACGACACTGAGCACTTGCAGTTGTAAGGGAATATCGAGCACTTCGCGCACATATTCATCGGACGGCATACCAGAAGCGGTGAAACGTTCGCGCACCTGCACCCAGCAGCTGCCTAAGCCCATATCTTCTGCCTGTAATTGTATAATAATCGAAGCAATGGAAGCATCTTCAATCCACACATCACTCACTAACGGATCAGCCGTTACTACAATTGCCAACGGTGCATCAGCAATAAATTGCGACGCTTGCGCCTTGCAATGTGATAGTTTTTCAAGCAACTCCTTATCGTCCACCATAATAAACTGCCATGCATTTGTCCGCTTGGAAGTGGGTGACATCAGCGCAGCTTTCATCAGGGTAACCACCTCTTCCTGCGTCAACTCTTCATCCGTAAATTTCCGCATACTGCGGCGAACTTTTAGCAATTCACTGAAATTTTCCATATATCATATTTTATTAGTTACGAGCTACAAGCTACGGGCTACGAGTGCCATTCGGTATAATAGCGCAGCTACTCGTAGCTTGTAGCCCGTAGCTAAATTATCGTTTAGGAACGCAAAGATACAAGATTATTTTCTAAATTTGCAGTCAATGCCTTTGAAACTGACGACATATTACCACGGGAGTGACATCCCGGAACTGCCGGGCAATAATACATTTCACTCCATCGAGTTGTTTCATATCTACGAAGCAACCCCGGGTTATACGCCCCTTCTCATTGTTGCATCAGAAGCCGAAAAGCCTGTCGCCAAGCTATTGGCAGCAGTACGAAAGAGTGCCCGTCTGTTCCCGCCCGCCATTATCAAGCGATGTGAGGTTTATGGCACAGGAGAGTATTTTGATGAAACTGTTGACAAGGAGTTTGTCTTTGGTGAGATGTTGCAACGGTTAACGGCTGAAGCATTACGGGAGGCATTCCTTATTGAATTCCGTAATCTGGAAAACTCCCTGTTCGGTTATAAATCTTTCCGCAAAAACCATTACTTCGCCATAAACTGGCTACGGGTACGTAATTCATTACATAGCATTGAGCATGTAGAAAGCCGCTTCAGTCCCTCGCGCATCCGGCAAATCAAAAAAGGATTAAAAAATGGTGCAGAAGTAAAGGAAGCTCATACTCCGGAGGAAGTGCATGCATTCTCCCAGATGCTGCACCATGTCTATTCTTCTAAAATACGCCGTCATTTCCCCAGCAGAGTGTTCTTCCTACGCATGGAAGAAGAAATGATGAAAGGAGAACAAAGCAAAATATTCATTGTCACTTACAAAGATAAAATAATAGGCGGCAGTGCCTGCATCTATTCCGAAGACAATGCTTACCTTTGGTTCTCCGGTGGTATGCGCAAGACGTACGCCCTTCAATACCCGGGTATACTTGCCGTATGGTATGCTCTGTTCGATGCCAAGCTGCGGGGATACCGTCACCTTGAATTTATGGATGTCGGTCTCCCCTTCCGCAAGCATGGTTACCGCGAATTTGTCTTACGCTTCGGCGGTAAACAAAGCAGTACCCGTCGCTGGTTTCTTTTCCGCTGGGAGTGGCTGAACAAATTGTTGAATAAGATTTACGAATAGAATTATTCCACACTCTGATACGTCAATGGCGGATCAAAGTAACGGGACATACTCTTCATATTTTCTCTGTAAGAAGGCTTTGCAAAATGAGTATCCATGAAATAATCATCTTGTTGTTTCTTCTGTTCCTGCTTGAGTGCATCCCGTTCTGCTACGTAATTGGCTGTCTTCTTACCGGAGGCATCAGAGACATCCACTGTCATACGTGCTCCCTCTGTCCTGATACTTACCGAGTGATCTGTTGAAACCGGAACATCCAATGTCTGATAAGAATCGATATCCAGTTTGAGAGTTACGGGGGTACCGGTCCATTCATAGCGGTAAGTTCCGCTAGCATCATTTTTAGCAATAATCATACGTAATGTACCATCTCCTATATTTACCCGACTGTCCACTACCTTCAATTCAGAAGGAAGCTGCGGATCAATGGTTATGGAATGATTGAGCATATCAGGACGAATTCCCAGGAAGTATTGGTTCCACACGCGGATATGCTCGCTATTACTCCACGCCTGCAGGAAAGTTCCACTTCGACGTACCCATGTCTGTCCGGCACGTGGCCATGCATCCGCATTCTCTGATAAACTGCCGACAGCACCTTCCGCAAGTGCCTGGCGGTTCATGTTCCTGAACAAAGTATACGCGATGTCAGCTTGTCCGTTTTCTATCATCCGCTGCATGGCCATACCATTATTCCAAAGCCATATCGTGCCATTATGATAAGCATCATCTTTATGATAACGATACCATTGCTCATGATAAGGATGGAACTGTTCGTCGGACTGATCGAGTGAAGACACTCCCCACGGATATACCAGACGTTCCCAAACTTCTTTTGTCTCATGCATCTTCAAGTCAGGATCAGAAACCAGATCCAACGCATAGATAGCATTGGGGCGGAATTGCGCATCTCCACTTCCATCTGTATTCAGATGATCATAGATTGACTGGGCGGCTGTGTCTACAAAGTCCTGTTCAAAATTTGAACGGAGACGCTCCGCGGCAAGATTCCAACGCTGGGCATCTTCCTCACGGTTCATATAGCGGGCAAGATCCGAGGCATTCATCAATTGGGTATACCACAATGCCTGCACATCCACAGCACGATTGCCACGTGGTGAACAGGGATACTTACTCTGCCGCTTGGCATCCATCCAGGTATCCGCATCCGCATGGGTAAGATACCCTTTCTCGTCCGTATACAGACGAAGAGAAGCATCCGTAGCAATCTTCACTGAAGGATAAATTTCTTTCACGAAGGCGGTGTCACCCGTATATTTCAGATAATCGTGCACCTGCATAACGAAACGAGGGGTTCCGTCAGTGGTATTATAAAGAATACCTTCCAGATTCAGACGATTAGGTACACGTCCGTAAGTAGGAGATGTGGAAATGGTATCCTGATAACGTGCAAATGACGCAAGAATATCACGTGCCGTATCAAACTGCCCTGTACAAAACACTGCACCCGGCATAGAAATAAACATATCCCGCCCCCAGAAGTCCGTGAACCAGGGTAAACCGGCATACATACCATAACCACCGTGCTGATGAGTGATCAACTGATCATTGGTAAGCATAATCCAGGCAAGGGCATGATCCAAAGAATCCAGATTGGTCTTTAAAGGATTATGGTCCAGTAAGGATTGAATACGCTGACTACGTGCAGCCAACCACTTCTCTCCTTCTTTACGGAAACCGTCTATTGCTTGCCGGCTATCTTCTTCCGTACCAAAAGCAATCAAGAAACCACCTGCAGCAACCGGAACAGTTATCAGATTATCTGCAAATTCAATACCTGCCTCCGTTACGGGTGCTATACATATTACATTTTCCGGTGACTCTTTCGTTGTATAGAGTACAGAATTTCCATCCTTCCGTGCATCCACCACATTTTCCCCCATCAGCATGAATGAGATCCGCTTCCCTTGTACGCTATCCATACGAACATACAGCAGCTTCGGTTCATCCACCAGACAGAATGTTTCCACAGCCTTTTCATATCGGCGAACTAATTTGTCAGGATACACCGACGTACAGGCATTTTCCCGAAGCAATCTTTCTCCATCCACATACAAGCGGTAATCGGCAAAGATGCGTTTGGCATAAATATTCCAGCCTGCATACCAATCTCCCCAATCATCTGTAGAGGTCATTCCATAATAGAAACCTCCATTTTTGTCTGTATAAGAATATTCACGCGACTGGTCGTCAGGTATGGCAATGCCTAATTCGTGCGTACTTAGCGGAGATAACTCCTTTACATTTCCACTACAAGCCATCACTAAAAAAGAAGTAGCTGCGAGTAATATACCCGCAGCTTTCTTCGAAAAGCATAAATTCACTTTGTTGTTGATCATATTTACAGCAACTAACCTATTTTATCGTACCTAATCTATTTCATTATTTTGCAAACCTGTACTCTGCCATCTTCCATATAAGCCCGTGCCATATAATAACCAACAGGCAAAACAGACAAACCGACAGAAGTACATTTTTCCTGTGTCATCACCAGCATTCCATTCACAGAATATACTTCTACGCGTTTAGCTTCTCCGGCAGGCAGCACCAAAGTATCTATACCTCTATTGTAATATATTAAAGGTTTTTCGGTATCAGGAGCAGTGGTCTCAATACCTGTCAGAGTTGGTTTAAAGTTAGTAAAGAGACGGAATTCATGGGCAGGAACAGCAATAGTTTGCGTAGTGCTTGATACACTCAAAGGCTCATTGTCTTTCAGTAACTCATACCATGTACCTGTTTCCTGGAAAGTTACAGAAAAGTTCTTATCTGCCAGCGCAAAGTTGCCAACAACTACAAGAGACTTGCCGTCAATGGAAGTAGCCGACAAAGTACGTCCATTGTCCCAGTTAGCAGTACCTACTTTCCAGCTAAATGTAGTACTTGAAGCAAACAGTTCAGGATAGGAATGACGTAAATCTAAAAGAGCAGCATACGTCTCATACAATTTCTTTCGATCAGCATCTTCAAAGTAGTCCCAACGTATTGGTTTGGGGTCAGTACGAAAACCGCCCTGATCATCATATTTAGAACCATCGCTATTGTTATTTATTGAGAAATCATATCCTAACTCACCAAATTGCCAGATCATCTTCGGTCCGGGTACGGTAAGGAAGAAGGCCGCATTAGTGGCTAAACGTTTGGTGCGGGTAGAGAGATTAATATTACTTCCTGTTGCAGGGCTCATTCCGGTATTTGTACTCGTAGTTGATGCTATTACTCCGGAATTTCCCCATTTCCAGGCTTTAAACCCTGTACGTTCTTCATCATGACTTTCCATATATCCTACTAAGCTACCAGCAGGCATACCGGATGTCCCTGCAAACAAACCAGAAAAATCGGTTTTTGAGCCACTCCATCCCATAGCAGTTTCACAATATGCTTCATTTTTATTACGCCATAGCAAGATGCCTGCATCTCCTAACTGCTTTTCTTCACTGGTAGCTGCCAAATGTTCAAAAATAACATAAGCACCCGGTTGCCGTTCCTGTACGGCAGCCGACATACGTTTCAGATTGGCAATACGTGCATTATCCGGTCCATTTGCCCAATCATTCTCTCCATAAGAAGTATTAGAGAACCCTTTCGTAAAGTCATAACGGAAACCGTCAATTTTGTATTCCGACATCCAGAAGCCGGCTACACTATCCACCAAAGCTCGGGTATATTCACTATCATGATTGAAATCATATCCCCATGAAAGACTTGGATTCTTAATATTTGATTCTTGATTATACCACGGATTATCAGCAGAGGGCCTTCCATCCGCATCTTTATACAAAAGATAGAAAGGAGACTGGCCAAAGCTATGATTCAGCACAAGGTCGATAATAACAGCCATCCCTTGACCGTGACATTCATCTACAAAAGCTCTTAAATCATTTTTTGTACCGTAATACTTATCTACGGCAAAATAGAATGAAGGATTATACCCCCAACTCGTGTTTCCTTCAAACTCATTAACAGGCATCAGTTCGATTGCATTTACTCCCAGATTCTTCAAGTACTCCAGTTTTTCTTTCGCAGCATTGAAGGTATGTTCCTCGGTAAAGTCACGAATCAACATTTCGTAAATAACCAACTTTTCAGAAGCAGGGCGCTCAAAGTTCTTCACTTTCCAGTTATAAGCAGCCTGTCCTGTTTGCAGGACGGAAACAATACCTTCTGCCTTTCCGGTCGGATAGGCTTTCAAATTCGGATATGTCGTACTCTCAATATACTGGTCATTCCAAGGATCCAAAACTTTATCTGTATATGGGTCTGCCACATAAATAGAACCATCTACCAAATATTGGAAAGCATATTCTTCTCCTTTAGTCAATCCTGAAAGAGTTATCCAGAAATATTCACTGTCTTGTTTCAGCTGATAGTCTGCTTTAGGCATCCAATCATTAAAGTCACCTACCACATATACATACTTTTTACCCGGAGCCTGCAACACCAAAGTTACTTCCGTATCACTGACATAGTTAATACCGGGACGTACTCCCTTAGGCATCGTTTCCGAAGTACTTGTTCCATTCAGTACTGTCACATCTTGTGTAGCGGATTCTGTTTTACCATTAGCAGTAGCCTCTATTTTCAAAGTATAGCTTCCGGCAGTTGAGAATGTATAAGATTGGGAAATAGTAGTAGTATTAGTTGCTGTAGCTATTTCGTCCGCATTTACATAAAGTTTCAAATCGGAAGCCGCAGAGGCAGAAGCTTCAATTGTAAAGGGTGTACCAACAAGTATATTTTCTTTTTCAGCAGGTTGGTCAAAGCGAACTGTTAAGCCAGCGACATGTACATCTACAAATATATCTTTGCCACCTGTTTCTTTTCCTTCTTTCGATTTATCGGCACTACGAAACACAAAAGCTAACTGCGTTACAGTTTCACCACTCTTAACGCCATAATATTCACGAATACTGGGAGTTAGCTTTAATTGCCATTTATCATTTCCCAGTGAAGTCATTTTATATTTCGCTGAGTTATCTCCCCATGTCGGAGCATATTGCCAAGCTGTGCCCCCAATTGTCACCCCTGTATGCGCATACACATCACCGGTAAAACCTTTCAGCCCAGCCGTACCTTTCGTTGCATCAAAAATAATGGTGACTTCATCATTCTCCGTCGGGAAAGCCGGAGTAGTGGTTACTATTTGCGCTTGCATGGCAACCACTGCCAGCAAACAAATAAATAAGGAGTAAAGTCTTCTCATTCGGTATCAATTTATTGGTTAATGGCTCAAAAGTACACCAGTTATCCCGGATTATCAAGTACTTGAAACAGAAGCTGGGAAAGAAGTAGTGCAAACGGTTGCATGAATCAAAGCATACATTCCTGATCAGCTGGTTTCTGTCGGCAAAGATATAACGGACCGGAAATCAGCTTATGGGATTTGGTGGGTTTCGTCGGTTTTATTAGAGAAATATTTTTTTCCAAGTGAGAAAAAAAGCAGAGCTCTGCGAAACTTGCAAACTTGCAAGTTGTTACGACCTATGAGCTATGCAGCTTTTAATTTTTAATACGATTAAAAAATTATTAATGCAAATAACAAGTTGCAGTCAACTCATTATAGGACGTTATGAATTTCATTTTGATGTGGTCGCCTTGAAAGAGAACGGAAAAAAGAAATCAAGTAATAGTTTTGTTATTATGGAGTAGAAACATTATTTTTGTATCACATAATATTTGCAGCTATGGAATTTGTTGATAGAATAGAGGAACAGCAACGTCTGATTAAGACATTGAACAGTGAAAAGCCTACTTTTATCGTGGTATATGGCAGGCGTAGGCTCGGAAAATCAACTTTAATTAAAAAGGTGATAACTCCGAATGATGTGTACTATATGGCAGACCAAACGGAGCGTGCCTACCAAATCAGTTTGTTGGCAAAAGAGGTCGGTCTGGTATTTCCAGACTTCGACAAAGTGATCTATCCCGATTGGCAAGCCCTGTTGACAGCACTCAATCATCGGACCCAGAAACGTTTCACTCTCTGCTTGGACGAGTTCCCCTATTTAGTTAAAAGTTCTCCTGAACTTCCTGCCCTGTTGCAAAGGCTGATAGACTCTCGTAGTTTAAAGTACAACCTGATTATTTGCGGTTCTTCCCAGCAGTTAATGCAAGGACTGATATTGGATGGAAGTGCCCCTCTTTACGGTCGTGCGGACCAGATGCTGAAACTTTCTCCCATACATATAAAGTATTTGCAGGAAGTATTACATTCGGATGCTGTCAGCACAATAGAGGAATATGCCGTATGGGGCGGTGTACCTCGTTATTGGGAACTCCGGTTGCAGAATGACGGCTTGCAGAAATCCATTGCTTACGACATACTCAATCCGTTGGGAACGCTTTATGAAGAACCTATACGTCTATTCATGGATGATATGCGGGATGTAATTCAGGCATCTACCTTGCTTTCCGTGATTGGAGGCGGTGCCAATCGATTATCCGAAATAGCGGCACGGCTGGAAAAGCCCGCTACTCATTTATCCGGTCCGTTGGAGAAGCTACGCCAATTGGATTTCATCGAGCGGGAAATACCTTTCGGTGAAAATCCGAAGAACAGCAAGAAGAGTTTGTATAAAGTAAGTAACCCGTTTATGGATTTCTACTTTCACTTTGTGGTCCCCAATCGTTCCTTAATTGAACTGGGACGTGCCGCCTTCGTAACAGATGCCATCCGATCGCAATTCTCCCGCTATGTATCCGCCTGGTGGGAAAAACTATGCCGCCAAGCGGTCAGTGGTGGAGTGATTGACGGAGAAATGTATAATCTTGCGGGACGCTGGTGGGGCAACGTGTCAAGAGACGAAGCTATCGAACTGGATGTCGTGGCGGAAAGTATGGACAGAAAAAAATTGCTGGTCGGAGAATGTAAATGGACGGAAGAGGAAGATGCGGACCGGCTCATCTACGAACTTACGAGCAAAGCCCGTAAGCTTCCGTTCCTGAAAGGGCAGGAAATTGTTCCGGTGTTATTCCTCAAGCAAAAGCCCGTTCACGGAAATGATGCTCTGGTGATAATGCCACAAGAAATTATTGATGTCATCGGTTAGTGGTAGTTATAAAATTTACGATAGGATATATATTTGTCCGTTGGATAGGTACTCATAAAGAATATGATAAAATAGATTGTTCAACCATTTAAGATATAGGATTATGAATAAAGTAACAAAAGAACAATACGAGTTTGCATTAGCAAGAGTGGAGGAGCTTCTACCATTGGTTGATGATAATACCCCTGCAAACGATAAGAATGCAGTGGAACTCACCGTTATGTCTGATATAGTGATTGCTTACGAAAAGGAACATTACCCAATAGAAAAGCCTACGGTTGCTGAACTAGATTACTTTGCCGGGTACTGAACATTCCTCCAGCTGCAATGTTAGGATTTTAAGGAAGGGCTATGGCCGCCCTTAAACCTACTTAAGCTCCTTATCCTTTACTACAACCTCCTTATCGCCCTTTACTAAATAAGTATGGCAACAGTTTGCTGAAACAACATAGTTTTCAGTAACTACTATTTTTTCTCCTATTTTACCAACAAGCTGCAACTCAATCTCTTTTCCTGCAAATTCTTCTCTATCAAGATCTGAAGCAATGGTATATGTATGAAATTCTTCTCCCCAATTAGGAACATCCCGCACTTTTCCTGTAGCAACTTCTATAACTTCATAATTATCCAATACGACAGGTGTACCATCTTCATATTTCATTTTAACTCCAATATTGCAAAACTCGTCAGTACAATTAACACCAGAACAATCCTCTGCTCTATCATTATTTTTATCACTACTACACCCTGTACACAAAATTGCTAAACATAAAGAGGCAAAAAATAATAAGTTTTTCATAAGTCATACATTTTTAGGTTTCTACTATATAGTAAATACCTAAAAACTGAAATACTGCATTCTATAAGCAAGAAAGTGCTATAAAAATAGTATTGTTGTACTTATAGAATATAGTATTGTTTTTCTATTAGCAGTCTACTTTCCACTTCATTGGACGTTTTCATACCTCTTTTTAATATCCATGAATTTTGTCACTGTCTCCCAGTACTGCTTTTGGTTCTGTGGACGCGGATGCCAATCCGGATCAGGGCTATTACGAACAGCCTCTTCCCAATTTCCATCATTCATAAATTTATAGTCAATAGTGCAGGAAGATAATTCCTTTATAGGTTTAAGAAATATATACCCATCAAATAAATCAGCTAAAGTAAAGTCTATATACCCCATTGAATAGTAACTATGATCACGTAATTCTCCTATAAGCGACTCCTTCAAATCAAAACCAACAGGTTTATTGTTGTGCCTGCTCATTATCACTTCCAATTTTCCTGCCGCTGGAGAAACCAATGCAGGCTGATGATTTGGATAATTAAAGAAAGGTTGATGTAAAGCCACAGAAACTACTTTCGTATTATATTTTGAATAGAGTAAATTTCCTAAGAAGCGCTTTTCATAGCGCACAAAATCAGGAGAAGTATAATCATAATAAGGAAAACGATAGGATGTAAATGCATGAATTGTCCCTGTCAAAACCAATATTTTCTCATGGCAAGACAGCACTTCACGTTCTAAAAGTGCACATCTGAAATCCTCCGTATTCCCCAAAGGAAAAACTTTTTTCATATTTTCCGGTGTTCTCACCTTTTCAAACGCTTCCCAATTATACCGATAACTGATATTCAAAATACGGAACCTTCTCGCTTGTTCGGGTAACGAACGATTCCACTCCCATGCAGCCTTATAAATACTCATATACTCGACGATAGCCCATCGGGTATTATAATTAAACATCAACTGACGAGCCAACTGTTCATCATACTCTGGCGCATTTATCAATGAATCTAATTGTCTTTGATCCTCGTATGCCCCGAACTCCATTCCTAACATATAAATACCATTCTCATACAATTTAGGTATCATGTTGCGAACAAAATCCAAATTCTCTTTCACCCCATGATCTTCAGCTAACAAAACAATGTCTGCTTCCTTAAATTTAGATATCAAATAATCATGAGGTGAAAGATTCTTATCATAATTATCATAGATAGCACTCTTCTTTTCACTTCCCAAAAGAAACATCAACGGATTATCCAAACGCTTATTCCAATCTTCCTCCGTATGTCCAGCTCCCGGAAAAACCTTAGATATCCACATGGGGGTCTTCCAACCCTTCCTCGCCATCAGACTATCCAGTTTATCTTGATAAGGAGGATAATAAGCATCTAAAGTGGCATCTCCCCTATCCATATAAATCATACGGCTGTTAGCCTTTGGGAGATTCTTATCCAGATAATTCCGAAAAGCTTCCGACCATTGGTCCGCTTTTTCTTTAGAGAGTTCATTACTTAATATCATAGGGACATGAGTTGACATACAAGCAGCTCCTCCAAACACTTCCGGATATTCACAAAGTGCATATAGTGAAATTAAGCCGCCCATACTAGAGCCCATCACAAAGGTATGCTCAACACTTTTATTCGTGGAATACTTTTTATCAATAAAAGGCTTAACTTCTTCCACCAAAAAACGAAGATAGTTATCCGCATTAAAACCCACATCACCCGGAACCACACTATCCGGTAAGTTCTTCAATGCTTTTTGAGGAAAGTAGTCTGCATATCTCGTTTCCGGGATGTTTGCCACTCCTACAACAATACAGGGTTTGATCTTCTTTTCATTCAGGAGTTTTCCTACAACTTCATCAATCCCCCACTCTTGTTTATTCCAAGTAGTATTCGCATCAAACAGCATTTGACCATCATGCATATAAAGAACATCATACTTCTCTTTTGGAGAATAATCAGAAGGTAGCCAAACAAAGACATCACGCGGGGTGACAATTGAAGAGTTAAAGCCAGGATACTCTACAAGTTGTCCTAAAGAAACGGTTTGCTGCGCAATACCATAATGACATAGCAGCAGAGCAAATGCTATAAAAAGAAATCTCATTTTCATTGTATTACATATTTATCCATGACCAATGCACTTACAAGCTGTCACTAATACAATTTAGAATGTTATTAAACATACCATTATCTCTAATATTGTCTGTTCCTAAACAAATCACTAACTTACCAAGCATTAATCTCCAATATCATAATTCAAGCACAAGCACTTCTTTTGGCTGTAAATGAAGTTTTTTTCCTAATGGCACATTACTATCCGTCAACACATTCTTCGAATTAGTTCTATCTCCTATAACCTCTTTATAAAACGTTAAATCCAAGTCAACTTCCTTGTTAACTCCGTTCATTATAACCAGTATGCTCTTGCCATTATAAGAACGCTCATACACATATACATTGCTACGAGGCATGAAATGCTTCATTTTGCCTTTAGATATAGCATCATTTCCTTTACGCCAATGCAGCATTTTTTTCATAAAATTGAAAGCTTCCTGTTGCATAGCCGTTCTCCCACTTTCTTGAAAAACACTAATTTCATCTCCATTCCAACCTCCCGGCATATCCGGACGTACATATCCAAAATCTTCCTTTGTACTACCAGTCATTAATAATTCCTGTCCATAATATAATTGTGGAATACCAGGAATTGTCAACAACATGGTAACCGCCTGTTTATATGCATTCAAATTTTCCGGATCTTCCAATAAAAAACGATCCGTATCATGATTCTCAAGCAGACGCATCACATTATTAATATCAGGATAGCAAAAATCATAAGCAAAATGTTCAAAAAGAAGTTGCAGACCGGTATTCCAAGATGTTTTTTCATGGAAAACGTCAGCTGCTATTGTCCTTAAACGAAAATCCATCACTGATTTCAGTCTTGTATTAGCTTTCCCATTTACTATGCTGTTTTGCTGCCAATATGCAGTACCGACAGGGTTATTAGGAACCATTACTTCACCCACAATATTAAAATTTGGATACTCCTCAAAAACTTCTTTACACCAACGTACCATCATATCCGGATCCGGATATACATATGTATCTTGACGAATACCGTCCAAATCAGCATATTCAATCCACCAAATTGAATTCTGAATCAAATAATCAGCAACAAAACGATTCCTCTGATTCAAATCGGGCATTGTAGGTACGAACCACCCATCCGTTAATTCCTGTTTATCTATATCCGAAGCATAAGGATCAAAAAATACAGTTTTATTATGATTGGTCTCAACATATTTATGCGAATTATTAAACCAATTGTGCATCGGTGGATCGAGCAACCAAGGATGATTGGTTCCACAATGATTAAAAACCATATCCATTATCAGTTTCAGGCCACGTTGATGCATGAGTTCTGCCAAACGGACGTAATCCTCATTAGTTCCCAAACGAGGATCTATTTTATAGTAATCGGTTGCAGCATAACCATGATAAGAGCCTTCACCCATATCATTTTCCAAGACAGGAGTCGTCCAGATTGCTGTAACACCTAAACTATCTAAATAATCAAGATGTTGCATGATACCGGCTAAATCCCCGCCATGACGAGCATTCACATCCTTACGGTTTACCTCATAAGGATGCCTCATCTGTATATTGTCATTGCTTTCATCACCATTAGCAAAACGGTCCGGCATTAATAAATATACAACATCAGAAGAATTAAAGCCAATCTTATCTTCACTGCTACGCTGGCGTTCTTTCAATTCATAAGTACAATTCAGTTTACGCTTACCCTTAATAAATTCTATTTGAAATTTACCTGGCACCGCATCTTTCACATCCAAATACAAAACCAAATAGTTTGGACTTTCCATTGGACACACTTCCTTTAAAACAACTCCCGGATAATTAATTTCAGGTTTATATGCTGCTATATTCAAGCCGTATACCATCAACTGTAAGCGAGTATTCTTCATACCACACCACCAAAAAGCAGGTTCTATCTTATCAATCTTCTCACTCTTCTTGTCAGAAGAACCTGCAGAAATCCCAACAAAAATATCATGCAAAGGTATAATAGAAGATTCAAGCTCAGGATATTCAATGAGCCTCCCTAACGGCACTATTTGTTTAGCAAATCCCGATTGGCATAACAATAAAACAAGAAATAAAAATAAAGTTCTAATTTTCATGATACATAAAGTTTAAAGATACTATTACAAAACATAATGATCCACTAATAAGGAATAAGAAAAATTCAAATCAACGAGTAATCGGTTGTATAAAGAAATGAAGCTCTTTCATTGCTGGAAGTACCTTCCCTGTATGATTATCAAAAAGTCCACGGTTAATCCATCCCTTAGTTACGGTATTGCCACAAGCATTTTCTTCGGGAAACCACCAAAACAGTCCCGTTACATTGGTATGACGACGTAGTTCAGCTACCAGCTCATGAGTAAATATACGTTGCCCCTCGACAGTAATAGGATAGAATTCAGAGTGTTCATCTGCACTTTTTGCCCATTGATCATTCTCGTGGGAATAGTAGGCAGCAGCCTCAACTACCATCACCTCCTTGTCCGGAAATTCTATAGCAAGAGAATCAAGCGTAGCAGCAAGTACCCCTACAGCCTTATGCCACATAGGATAATAACTAAGCCCAATGACATCGTAATCAAGTTGCCGTAAATGATTGTAATAAGTTTTAGTTTTATTCCATTCACCTGCTTTCTCTGTATGTATGATTATTTTTGCTTTGGGACAAATTTCACGACAAGCCTTAGCACCACTTTCCAAAAGTTTAACAAACAAATCCCAATTTTCCATTCCAAGCGGATCCACTTTTGCTACTGGCCATAACATTCCATTGGTTATCTCATTACCCACTTGTATCAAGTCAGGGGACGCTCCTTCTTTCACCATATGCTCAAGACTATTCTTAGTATATTCATATATGCTATCTGGCAAAGAAGCCACATTGACATTCTTCCATCTGTCAGGCATAAATTGCTTGCCAGGATCAGCCCATGTATCAGAATAATGAAAATCAAGCATAAATTGAAAACCCTCTTTTTTTATCTGCTGTCCAAATTTAGTTACATAATTCAAATCTTGACACACACCTTCACCTTTGTGCTCAGCAGAGGCTTTAGAAGGGTCAACAAAAAGACGGACACGGATAGCATTCCAACCTTGTTCTTTAAAATATTCAAGAGGTTTTACAACTCTTCCTTTCTCATCACGATACACAGTTCCTGCCTCCTCGTAACTTGGCAACAAAGAAATATCACCACCCAAAAGACATTGTTGAGCATGAGTTTCGACACATAAAGTTAGCAAGAATGAGATAACAAAAATTAATCTAAAATTCTTCATAACGACATTATTTATGACTTCAATGGAAAAACAAAATCCTCTTCCCCATTTTTTCAATTATGAGAAAGAGGATCTTTATCAAAATACCTAACAGCCTTGATCTTTAAAATCACTATAGATATTCTATAGCCAACCTCAGTTAGTTAACAGCTTCAATTGTACAATAAGATTTACCTTCACAAAGAGGATAAAGGTTGATGGTATACGTACCAGCCGTTTCAATCTTCAAATTAGCACCGTTATTGGTAGTTAGATTTTCGCGAGTACCTCCCCAACTAATGTCCCAAGCATCATTGGCACGGAATTTTAATTCATCCGCTTTCAATTCAGTAGTGATAGTCCAATAATGTACCGTACCTTTACCTTCTTCTGTGTATTCTGCCAATTCCATATCCGTATCGGCATCCCAACCACTGGGAGTAGCAGGACCAATGATACCTATCGCAATGGGAGTCAGGGTATAAGTTTTCTCATTCAGATCAACAACCACTTGATAGAAACCCGCCTCTTCGGTCATCATAATATTGGCAGCATCAGCAGCAGTGCTGAAGTCTGCGCCATAGTTAGTACCATTCCAATTTTCCTCTGAACAGAATTTGAAACCTTCCTGATTGAGATACATATACCCTTTGTAGACATTATCATATTCAGGACTTGCCATTGCATCAATCTGTTTCCAGCCGTTTGCAGCACCGGCCATATAGAGATAAGCAGTAGCAGGAGTAATCGAATAAGTGTAGTTGACAGCATCAAATGTAATGACGAAATGCCCTTTTCCTGTAATTGTAGGAGTTTCCACATTATATACATCACCCGTCCAAACAGCAAAGTTTTCAGTTTTGTCGTCACCATTTACACGGCAACCAATCTGCCCGGCATTAGCAGCATCCCAACCGCCAGCTATATCATAGGATTCATAGATCTTAAACCAGTTAGAACCTGCAACCTTAGTTTCTATCGTAGCTTGATAAATCCCTTCTTTACCTTCAACGGCCTTCATAATGACGGGATGTTCAGGATCCCAATAGTCGCCCACTTCAACAAAATCACCTATCAACGCATATCCATCAGCACAAACTTCCGGGGTAGTTATCGGAGTAAGTTTGGCTTGAGAAGTGCCCGAGATGTTTACCGCTTCACCATTTTTCAATTTAACGGCAAGATTCATATTCACATCCAGCACACGCTCTACATGGGCACGGCTGAAAAAAGCATCGCGAACCACAGAATCAAGTTCAAGAGTATTCACCTTCACTATATTCCCTGTCTTGAATGCAGCATTGATGGTTACCCCGTTGATATTTATACTGTTCACCTTGATTGAAGCCACCTCGGAATTCGATGAAGATAGAGCAGCTATTTCCACAGAATCAGTCTTTTGTGCTTCCTCTTCAATAGTACTGTAAAACTTATCCATATCTATGACCGCATCAGCACCTGCAGCGAAACTGATTTCATATTTAGCAGCAGCCTCTTCGGGAGAATTGGATTGGGGGTTAGCCCAATCCGTATAGTCGTCCGTACAAGCACCTAAGGTTATTCCGGCGAGGAATAGACCTGCGAGTATTTGATTTTTCTTCATAATGTTTTTCTTTTTAAATAAGATTATCATTCAGCTTATTTCACCTCACCCGTATCTAAGCCATCTTCAGTAGAACCTACAGTAAGATAGAGCTTTTGTCCCGCTCCGGCATTTACACTGTATTCGGATCCCATATCAGTGTTCCAGTTGCTGGCTATATTGGCATTCTCACGCCAGAAAACCTTGCCATCCAAAAGCGTAAACTCTGTTTTCCACCAGTCAAATTCACCTACTTGAGCATAAGCACGTAACTCACCTCCTGATACAAATTCAGCAGACACCCACTGACCACTGTTATCTGCGGGAGCAACCATCGGAGTAGAAGGAGTACCAGGAGTAAATCCTCCATTAGGATCACCAGTAATAAAGAGTTGTGCCGGATAAAGAGTCAGCGTGTAGTCAATAGCTTCACCATTAATCTTACCCTTAATATAGAGCGTATACCAGCCACCATTTTTTACTTTCACATTGCCACCATTATCAGAAATATCTGCACCTGCTTGATCATCAATAGTTTTAAAATCAGCATGACCCAACCATTGTTGAGGATAAGTTCCCCACTTGAATTCGGCATCGTTAGGAAGATAAACTATCGTAAAGAAGTTACCAGCCATACCATTAATAAGCGCCATTGGTCTCCAAGTTGTCCAAGCAGCACCAATGCTCGAACCGCATACATAGAGATCTTCGGGCAACGTTATACTCGGAGCCTGATAAGTAGCTATCACCTGAATCTTAATAACATTAGAGTAGCAATTCCCCAAGTCCATACCATTAACGTTAGCATGTAGACGTACATAGAGTTCTTTCACTTCATTAGAAGGATATGTCACGCCTTCATTAGCATCCTGAAACATAGTAATTACAGCATCATTCAATCTACTACCAGATACTTTAATGGTAGCAGAAGTAGAGCTTGTCACAACTTTATACACAGGTTCTTCTGCTGTAAAATCTTCAAAAGAAATCTCCACGTCGTAGTTAGTACTCAAAGGTATGCCACCGTAATCAGGTTGGCTGGTGGTAAAAGTGAGTTCATCAGTAGTCAGCAAATCCAATACATTATTGGCTGCGTTGGCAGGCATATTCAATACAAATCCTGTAGTATTTTCGTGGAATGTAGGATTGCTATCCATATCCTTCTCACATGAGGTGACCAACACCAAAGTAAGAACGGGTAGCAACATTCCCAACAGTATCTTTTTCATATTATTGTTTCGATTTTAGTAGTTCGATAATAAATTCTATTAATAACGCGGATTTTGAGTCAAGTTCTTATTGCCATTGATGTCATCAGCCGGAATCGGATATACGTTGAAGAAATCTTCTACACTTTTTCCTTCTGCTACACCTCCCTTGAAATCCCAAACATATTTGTCACCAGTGAAAAGCCCGAAACGAATCAAGTCACTACGACGACGACCTTCCATATAGAACTCACGACACCATTCATCAATAATATATTGTTCGGTAATGGTAGCAGGAGTAGAAGCACCTGCACGGCTACGCAAAACTTCAATGTCAGCACGTGCTTGTTGCGGATCACCTGTCAGACGGAACTTAGCTTCTGCACGAGTCAGATACATTTCGGCATAGCGTATCAAAGGAATATCCACATCGGGGAATTCATTGTGTGAAGTCGCTGCACCATCCGTGCGGATATTACTCCATTTCACAATAGAAAGACCGGAGTTAAAGCCTGCAATCTGTTCAGCCTGTAACTTACGAAGTCCACCACCGCAACCGGAATAGAAGAGTGCACGATGATCGTTAGCCTTTTCCTGTACATCTTTGGTAGCAGTCCCTGCAGCAGCATCAAGTGCTATTATTTCAGCCTCCGTTGCACCATCGGGAGCTTTCTCTGTAGCAAGCGGACAATCTTCAATAGTAGGGAAGAACTTCTTAACTAAAGCCGCACGGGAGAAGTTACAACTCCAACCATTGGAAGTACCCATATAAGGCATTCCGGTGATACGAGTAGAACTTACCAAATAGTTGGCACCACTATAACTTTTTGTTTTAGCTCCATCCTGACGGATAGGCAGAATAATTTCTTTCATGGCTTGCTGGTTTTGGTCATTGTCGGCCATAAACACTTGTTCATAACCTGTATAGCCATTCTTTTCAGCCTTGGAAAGCTCGTATTTTCCATCAAGCAGGTCACAATAGTCAATAGCCTTCTGATAGTCCTTTACAGCACCTTTGGTATAAACAGCAGAGTTCAGAGCTAAACGGGCATGGAGCATATAAGCAGCACCTTTGTCGGCACGCCCAAAGTTGGAAGAATTATTAAATGCACCCACTTCGGCAAGATCCGGCTCTATTTCAGTCAATTCTTTGTCAATCCAATCATAAAGTTCTTTACCAGCTTTCTCTACCGGCAACTCATAAATGTCATAAGTTGTTTTGAAAGGTGCCTTTCCCCAAAGATCAAGGAAGTACCACATATGAAGCGCACGTAGGAAACGTACCTCGGCACGATAAAGTTTATAATCAGGATCTTCTGCTTTATCCTCTGTGTTAGTAAGATAGAAATTACAAAGTGTCACATCAAAAGCCAGACGCTGGAATGCCCATTGCACGCGGACAGATGAAGCCGTCCAGTCAATATTGGTAATTTGAGGAATATCAGCGTCAGTCTGCCAAGCCCAAAGACATTCATCGGTACACAGTTCTTGCAAATTGAATGTAGTACGGTAAAAGCCGCTTTCACCTTCATCACTACTAATATCGCCACTACCGGCAGGACCTTTTTGTCCTGTCAGACCCAGTGTACTGTAAATTTTAGCCAGCAGCTCCATATCTCCATACGATGAGCTGGACTGCGGATCAATAGACGAAATATTCAAGTCGTTGATACACGACGTTGCCACTCCACCCATAAGAAGGGCTGCAAGGGCTGTTTTCAAAAATATATGTTTCATCTTTATATGCATTTAATAGATTAGAAATTCAGGCTCAAGCCTATTTGAATACTGAAAGGACGCGGATAAGGATTAGAGTCAATACCGCTTGCCACTTCAGGGTCGATACCTTTGTACTTAGAAATAATGAAAGGGTTTTGAGCAGTAAGGAATGCACGGCCAGAACATGTTTCATGACCAGCCACCTTAAACAATGCAGGGAAAGAGTAACCTAAAGTGATGTTCGAACACTTCAGATAAGAAGCATTACGTACGAAATAGTCGCTCAAATAGTTATCGTTACCTACTCCTACACCGGTAAAGCCTAATGCTACAGCCTCTGCAGTAGAGTTATGCAGGGCACTATTGGAATACAGACCGGATTGGCTGACCATTGCACGATTCGACAAGAAGTCGTAGTAAACATAGTTACCGATAGAAGCACGGAAAGACATACTCAAATCCCAATTCTTATAAAGGAATTTAGTCGTAAGCCCCATAATAACATCAGCAGAGGGCTTCTTGTAAAAATAACGGTCACCATTGTCAATACGTCCGTTTCCATCACGGTCTACGTACATACCTTCAATAGGTTTGCCATTCTCATCATATACTTGTTGATAAACAAAGAACGAGTTAGTAGCTTTACCTACAGTATTAGCCTGAATCAGAGTATTGTTACCACGACTGATTTTATCTCCTGCCCATGCATAGTAACCGGCATCGCCATCCACTAAGTCAGTAATCTCATTATGATTCCAGGCAATATTATAGCTCACGTCCCAAGTAAAATCTTTAGTAACAATAGGTTTAGCATTAATAGAGAATTCCACACCATAATTCTTCAGCGAACCGATATTCTTTGTCAATTGAGAACCAAACTGCATTCCTACAGGAATAGTAATAGAGTTCAGCAAATCTTTGGTTTCACGATAGTAACCATCAATATTGGCTGAGATACGGTTATTCAGAAAACCCAAATCTAAACCGGCGTTATAAGTAGTTGTAGTCTCCCACTTCAAATCGGGATTGTAAGCCGACGGACGCATAGTGCCATAGTAAGTATCACCAAAAGGATACTGAGCGAAAGAGTCACTTGAAGTATAGTGAGTTTCATAACCGAAGTCAGAATTAATATCCTGCTGACCTGTCATACCCCAACCTAAACGGAGTTTAAACTCATTCCACCAAGTAAGCTTCTTCATAAATGCTTCTTCATTGATTTTCCATGCCAATGCCACGGAAGGGAAATATCCCCATCTGTTATCACTTGAGAAACGCGAAGAACCATCGGCACGGAACGTAGCTGTAAGCATATATCTATTAAGTAGCGTATAGTTCAGACGTCCAAAGTAAGAAACTAAAGAATTATGTGTAGCCCATGCTTGTTCTTCTCTTAATTTGGCATCATGAGGAGTACCATCGTAAGGATCGGTACCTTGACCATAGTCGTAACCACTGCGGTGGAAATGACTTTCTTCAGCACCAACCATTATATCGAAATTATGAACGCCTACTTCCTTCACATACTGAGCATAAGCATTAGCAGTAACACTATATTTATAAGTCTGCGTTATTCCATTCCAGCCAAAGTAGTTGTTAGAATAAGAATACTTGGAGATTATATCGTCCTGTTTACTTTCCGTATACTGTCCACCATAGCTGGCATGCAGACGTAAATCTTCAAAACCATGCACCTTATAGTCCACATCAAAGTTACCTGTAAAGTCATTGGCAGCAGCCTGCACATCTTTAAGTTTCAACAGAGCCAGAGGATTCTGAGGAGCATTGGGATTATTAGTATATTTCCACTCAGCATTGAAATCTTTAGGCGACTGTGTATGTTGGAAATAGCCATCAAAGAAAGGAGCACGGGCATCATCTGCATCGAAATATACAGGCTGCGTGGGATCCATCGAAAGGGCAGATCCTATCGCACCTCCTGCATCAGCATAACGGTCTTTCTCGTACATATACTTGGCATTGATCTTCAAATTGAGGTGATTGTCGAAGAAAGAAGGAGAAAGATTCAAGCCAATGTTGGCACGACGCATCCATGAAGTTTCAACGATACCATCAGAAGAATTATATCCCAAACTCAAACGATAAGGCATATTCTTCAAACCACCGGATACTGAGACATTGTGGCTATGCGAGATGGCAGTGCGGAATATTTGGTCCTGCCAATCCGTATTAGCATTACCCATACCTACCTCACCGGCTTTATCTCCCCAAATGTCATTGACAAGTACACGGAATTCATCACCATTAAGTACATCATACTTTTTCTGAATCATTGAAATCGTCATGTCACCATTATAAGAGACTTTGGGAGCAGAACCACTCTTACCTTTCTTAGTAGTGATAATGATAACACCATTTGAAGCGCGGCTACCGTAAATAGCAGTAGCAGAAGCATCCTTCAAAACTGTAAAGGTTTCAATATCATTTGGGTTTACCATAGCCAAAGGATTACTCATTCCTTTTGGAGTATTGTTATCGATAGTCAAACCATCAATTACAATCAACGGGTCATTTGAGGCATTGAGGGAAGATCCACCACGCACGCGAATCTGAGCACCTGCACCCGGAGTACCCCCCGCAGTGATAACATCAACACCAGCTACTTTTCCGACCAACATGTCTTGTGCATTGTTAGTGATACCTTTACTGAGTTCATCCGGTTTGATTGCCGTTACCGAACCTGTAAGGTCATCTTTCTTCGTACGACCATATCCCACAACCACAACTTCACTCAAGAGCTCCGCATCATCTTTTAGCGTCACCATTACCATAGAAGCGGCTGCCACCTCTTGTGTCTGATAACCAATAAAAGATATTGTTAATGTAGCGCCTTTGGGAACAGTCAACGTAAAGTTTCCATCAAGGTCAGTAATTGTACCATTAGAGGTATTACCTTTCTCTACGACATTTGCGCCTATCACTTCCAACCCCGTGGCATCTTTTACATGCCCTTTCACGGTGATGTTCTGTGCATAAACGCCTACAGACAAGAATAACCCTACTAATAGGGGAAGAATCATTCGACAGATTCTAAGATTAACTTGCTTCATGCATTTAAAAAATTAAAGTTAACAATATTAATTACCTATATTTATTATTCGAAATTATCTTTCGATTGCTTTTTCCTTTATAAGGTATCTATAACATGACGCAACAAAAATATGCTTTATAAAAATATTAAAATACAAGAAAGATAAGAAATATGCAATAGCAACAGTGCAAACGATTGCACGGAATTGCACAACTACAGCCAGATAAAGAATCTATATTTCAAAAGAAGATCTGATAGATATATTAAGCATTTTCAAATGGGGAAAACTTCATGAAATATCAAAAAGAAAACCAATTTCACAATTTGTCCTCACAATGATTACATTTGCACATATTCCATAACACGAACAAAAATTCAATACTGCATTCCAGCATATTCTATGAATAAACAAGGAATAAAAATTCGTCATTATTGCATATACTTACTATTATAAAAGCTATTTATGCAGAAAAGGGTTACTACTTATGGGCAATATGGTTACTACTTATAGGTGATATGGTTACTACTTATGGGCAAAAGGGTTACTACTTCCGGCTGAAGCACTTATTTGCATCACGCTTTTCACTTATAAGAGTAACTTTCAAGGGATATTCTACTCCAGAATAAATGTAAGTATTTCGATATTCCTCAATCAATCTGTCACTTGCTTACTTCCATTCGCATATTTCAGCTTTCACCAGCATCAGGACAGAAACAATGGATTCTCAGCCAACTTAAAATACAATTTGTCAAAATGACAAAGAAGCCACTATAGTCTTGCATCAAGCATTGAGTAAACACACACTCAGTGCATTGAATTCAAGAATTCTATTCCGAACGCTATAGTAGTCATACATGATATTTATATACAAATCATTCTTTGCGCAAGGAGTAATTCTTTTTGATTATCAAGAGATTACAAGATATTAATATTCTGTCAACAAGGAGTTAGGAGTTTGTCAACAAGAAGTTAACTTCCTGTCGACAAACTCCTAACTTCTTGTAAATGGCAGATTGCGTATCTGCTCCGTACCATCTCCGTATCAGTTCGCTTCCTATAAACGCGGAGATGATGCGGACCGGGTACGGCTTTGACAAGGCTATATTAAATTTTCCTTTTTAATACCGAGAATAAAACAGAAATCAGTACTTTTGTGTATTGATGTGCAAAAACAGAAAAATATGAGCAATAAGATTTATCCCATAGGAATACAGAACTTCGAAAGCCTCCGTCGAGACGGTTATTTCTATATTGACAAGACGGCTTTAATTTATCAAATGGCAAAAACCGGACGTTACTACTTCCTGAGTCGCCCGCGCCGCTTTGGCAAGAGTCTGCTCATCTCTACGTTGGAAGCCTATTTTCAAGGGAAAAAGGAATTATTCAGCGGGCTGGCTATGGAAAAGTTAGAAAAAGACTGGATAAAGCATCCGATACTGCATCTCGACCTCAATATCGAGAAGTATGATGTACCGGAGAGTTTGGACAATATACTTGAGAAATCACTGACTGCATGGGAAAAACTCTATGGCACCGAACCGTCCGAACGTTCTTTCTCCCTACGCTTTGCAGGTATCATAGAACGTGCCTATGCACAAACAGGGCAGCGCGTTGTTATCCTGGTAGACGAATACGATAAGCCCATGTTGCAAGCCATTGGTGATGAAGAACTGCAAAAACAATTCAGGAACACCTTGAAGCCATTTTATGGAGCACTCAAAACGATGGATGGTTGCATCAAGTTTGCCTTATTGACAGGAGTGACAAAATTCGGAAAAGTCAGTGTATTCAGTGACCTGAACAACTTGGACGACATATCAATGTGGAATGAATACATTGAAATCTGCGGCATCAGCGAACGGGAGATTCACGATAACCTGGAAGCTGAACTTCATGAATTTGCCGCTGCCCGGGGAGTGACATACGATAAGTTTTGCACCGAACTCAAGGAGAATTATGACGGTTATCATTTTACGCATAATTCCATTGGTATGTACAATCCCTTCAGCCTGCTCAACGCCTTCAAACGCAAAGAATTCGGAAGCTATTGGTTTGAGACGGGAACGCCTACCTACTTAGTGAAGTTACTCAAGAAGCATCATTACGACCTCGAACGAATGGCACACGAAGAAACCGATGCTCAGGTGCTGAACAGCATAGACTCTGAATCGACCAATCCTATTCCGGTGATTTATCAAAGCGGATATCTTACCATCAAAGGATATGACGAGCGCTTTGGTATGTATCGCTTAGGATTCCCCAATCGCGAAGTAGAGGAAGGCTTTATCCGTTTCCTCTTGCCTTTCTATACAAACGTCAACAAAGTAGAAACTCCATTTGCTATTCAGAAATTTGTTCGTGAAGTAGAATCGGGAGATTATAACTCCTTCTTCCGCCGCCTACAAAGTTTCTTTGCAGATACCACTTACGAAGTAATCCGCGAGCAAGAATTACATTATGAAAATGTACTCTTCATTATTTTCAAATTGATAGGTTTCTATACCCAAGTAGAATATAATACAAACGACGGACGCATCGACCTCGTATTGCAGACAGATAAATTCATCTATATCATGGAATTCAAATTAGAAGGCACTGCCGAAGAAGCTTTGCAGCAAATTAATGACAAGCATTATGCGCTTCCTTTCGAGATGGATGAACGGAAACTGTTTAAAATAGGAGTAAACTTCAGTGAGAAAACCCGGAACATTGAAAAATGGGTGGTAGAATAATAAAAAAAGAGGGCATCACTTCACTTTCAAATGTGGTGATGCCCTCTTTTTTTACTCTGTAACAGACCTCAGCACAATCTTACCAGATTTCACCCCTTTAGCCTTAGCCTCAAAAACGATTTCGCCGGGTTGTTCAGCCGTTTGCACAATTGCCGTTAACTGACCGCTGAAGGTGGGCATCTTCGACAAATGGAATAAGTCGAGCGAAGTAGCATCACCATTAGCAGCAGCACGATAACGACCGGCACCTTTCACGGAGAAATTAACAAGTCGGCTGTCAGCAGGGCATAGGTTACCGTCTTTATCAACTACACGAACGGTGATATAAGCCAAGTCTTTACCATCGGCTGTAAGTTGGTTGCGGTCGGCAATCACTTCCAGATGGTGAGGTTTGCCGGCGGTACGGATTACTTTTTCCTCTACGGATTTGCCGGAAGCATCGTATGCGACCACTTTCACTTCACCCGGTTCATAAGGAACATCCATCCACATCAGGCGGTAACGACGCTGCAAAGCAAGAGCATCTTTGCCTTGCAAAGCTTCACTCTCTTCGGCAGTGAGTTTACGCTGTTTGCCAAAACTCTTACCATTAACAAAAAGCTCGGCCGACGGATAACTCGTATAGACAAACACAGGAGTGTTCTCCCCTTCCCTACCCGGCCAAGTCCAGTGAGGAAGGACATGGAGAGTATTAGCTTGCTTGTTCCAAAGGCTGCGATACAGATAGTAACGGTCTTTGGGCAGGCTGGCAAGGTCGATGATGCCAAACAGCGAGCTATGGCTCGGCCATGCATCCGTATCATAAGGTGAGGGTTCACCCAGATAATCAAAGCCTGTCCAGACAAACTGCCCGATAGTCCAGTCATAATCATCGGCAAGGGCAAAGTCCTCATCAGGCACATTAGACCAGGAGCAATGTTCCAGATCATAGCCTGAAGATTGATGATCCTCATACTTTGCATCGCCGCGTTTCTCTACAGGGAATTTATATACACCACGAGAACTGACAGTAGAAGATGTTTCCGAACCAAGCACAATGTTCTGTGGTAGTTGTTCATAAGCTTCCAAATAACGATGTGCGCGATAGTTGAAACCGGGAACATCAATCATGGCGGCAAAGCCGTTCTTCAAGACACAAGTCACCTGGTCCATACCACAAGTTACGGGACGCGTCGGGTCTTCGCGGTGGCAGATATCCTGCAAGAAAGAAGCCACCTTATAACCTTCGGGGCTACATTGGGTAGGAACTTCATTGCCAATGCTCCACATCACAACACAAGGATTATTACGATATTGATGCAACATATTTATCATATCGCGCTCCGCCCACTCATTGAAGTAACGGTGATAGCCGTTTGTACATTTGGCAATGTCCCACTCATCGAAAGGTTCCAGCATCATCATGAATCCCATTTCATCACAAAGTTGCACCAATTCCGGCGCAGGCATATTATGGGAGGTACGGACAGCATCACAGCCCATATCTTTCAGCATAGTAAGCTGGCGGCGTAAAGCGGCAACATTGATAGCCGCGCCCAACGGCCCAAGATCATGATGATTGCACACACCCTGAAATTTACGGTGCTTGCCATTCAGGAAGAAACCCTTATCAGCTATGATTTCTATGCTGCGGATACCAAAACGGGTAGTATATTCATCCGTTTGTTTGCCATCAGCATAGATTTTAGAAACTGCCTTATATAAATAAGGTGTCTCCGGTGACCACAAACAAGGTGCATCAACCAGAAAGTTTTGCTCAAAAGGCTGACCGTGATTAATCTTACGGGTGTTATCCTTAGTTGCTACGACTTTACCATCCGGTGAAATAATCTCCGTAACGATACGGATATCTTTCCCCTCATCATTGGCAATGGTAGTTAACAAACAAACTGAAGCATATTCATCGGAAACATGAGGTGTAGTCAGTTGCGTGCCCCATACGGGAACATGCACTTTCTCGGTAGTCACTACACGCACATTACGATAAAGCCCGGCTCCGGGATACCAACGGGAAGACTGCGGTTTGTTTTCTAAACGAACAGCAAGAGTATTGTTCTTACCGTCTTTATTCAAAAGAGAAGTGACATCGCAATGGAAAGAATTATAACCGAACGGCCAGAAACAGGCTTCCTGCCCATTGACGTAAACACGAGCTTCGCTCATGGCTCCATCAAAAACAAGAGTGGTCTGTTTATCGGCAGTGACATCAAAAGTTGTACGATACCAGCCGATACCCACATAAGGAAGCCCTCCTGTGCGTCCGGTCTTGACAGAGGCTTTCTTCTCAAAGTTCTGTGTCACCGCTACTTCCTGCAAGTCGTTGCTGCGGTCGAAGGGACCGAAGATGGCCCAATCGTGAGGCACGGTTACGGTTTCCCACTTGCGGTCGTCAAACTCCGGTTTCATAGCTTCCGGAACTTCGCCTTTGGTGAATTTCCAGTTCTTCTCAAGAAGAGACTCGCTGCGTTGCGCTTGCAGGGAGGCAGCGAGTAAGGTCATTAAGAATAAAGTCGATAGTTTTTTCATGATGGTATATTATTGATTAAATGCGTCCAGTGCAACAGTCGGTTTACCGCTTTCATCAAAAGCTCCCAACGTATATCCGTTCCAACTGCCATAAGACTGCGGTTCCCAATAGAAGATGCCGAGACACTGTTCGATTGCTTTAGATTTGGCAATCAGCTCGGTCAGGCAAGATTTTGAGATCCCAGGCTCATCCCACGGCATACCGACTTCGGCAATCATAACCTCCTTATTATAGCGGCTCACCATATCCTCCATATTGGCCACACAGGCGGCAACCATCTCTTGCCAGTTATCTGTTCCGGGATAAAGGGACATAGCTATGACATCATAAGGAGTATTATTGGCTTTCAGAATATCGAATATCCAGCGATAGGTACCGTTGTTGTTTCCATCATGCAAATGTACAATAACTTTTGCATTGGGGAATACCTCTTTCACTGCATTCGAACCGGTTGTGATAAAATCTGCAAAGTTCTTCTCATTTTTCGCATAAGTCACGCCCTCCTTCGGAACGTCATAGGTGGCACCACTCACCGTGGCATCCTCATCCCACAACATACCGGGAGTAATCTCATTACCCACCTGCACCCATTCGGGAGTAATACCTTTCTCTTTCAAGGCATTCAGCACATCTTTGGTATGGTCGGCAATTGCTGTCTTCAGTTCATCAAGCGAAAGTCCCACCCAGGCGGCAGGCTTATACTGGCTACCCGGATCTGCCCATACATCACTGTAATGGAAGTCAATCATCACCCGCATACCCAGTTGATGGGCACGCCAGGCTTTCGCCACAACATCACTCTTATTGCACCAACCATCCGAAGGATTCACCCATACACGCAGGCGGATGGAGTTCATGCCCAGGTCACGCAATAAGGTCATACACTCCGTTTCACGTCCGGAAGCGTTGTAGAACTTCTTTCCCGACGCTTCCATCTGCGTCAGCCAACTGACATCGGCGCCTTTGGCAAATCCGGTCATGTCATAAGTCGGTTCTTCGGGAAATGTCGGTTTATCATCATCGCTGCAAGCGGCTGCTCCCCAAAGGAGCAAGCCGGCTAATAATATATTCATTAATTTCATAATCGATATCTTTTATTCAATAGTATAGGTTGCATTAATTAGATCTACAGTCAGAGTGTATGTGCCCGGTGCCAGTGTGGCATCATCCGTGATGCCGTTATTACTCTTATAATAGAGCTTTCCGGCGCTTCCGCCATACACGTAATTCCAGTCTCCGTTAAAAAGATAAATCTTAAATCCCCAGGCAGACGGTTGTGTGATAGTGATACTGCCACTATATACACCACTAGTAGCTGCAGCGGGCAATGGCTCAAAAGTCCAGTCTTCATCTTCCAGTTTGTTGAGACCGGCAACATAGATTTCATTGCCTATAGCCGTCAGCTTATAAGTCAACGCTTTCAATGATACATCAAAGAAGTAAAGACCGCCATCCGGTGCAGGAATATTATTCTCTGCATTAAAAGCTAACGTTCCGGCATTGGCGTCGCCTTCGCCCAATTTATAAACATCACCCCAATTACCTTCTTCTATCGCAATCTGATATCCCCAGGGAGAATTAACAGCCGCCACACCGGCATATCCCAGATTATCCTCATCATAAAGCCGCAGGTAGTTATTGAAGTTCCAGTCGCCTTCTCCTTCACTGATGCCCAGCATATAAAGGGTCTCTCTCACCGGTTCGGGCTCGGCACTGCCACTGGTTACTTCTACCGTCCACTGTTTCGGATTGCTCAAATCAATAACCAAAGTACATTCTCCCGCTGCCGGAACATTTACAGTGATATTACCCGCTTCTCCGCCAAAGATAAGATTTTCTCCGTTTTGCGCAAAACTTACAGGAGTTTCAATTCCTAAGTTGGCATCACTATCCGAACCCTCGGTACCCGTAGAAGAATCGTATAGACGACCGGTTCCGTTTACCTTGAATGTAATATTTCCCGCCTGTGCAGCATTAAATGCATACGTCCATTTCACATTCGGACGATCAAAAGTCATTGTACCTGCCACATCGCCTGTAAGCGTAAGAGACGGTATGTAAAGGGTCGACCAAGCTTTCTTGTTAGTGTTTGCATCCACATAATAACAACCGCCCATTCCGGGGAACCAGAAGTTCCAGGAGGATTCTTCCGAAGACATCAGGAAGGCCGTTCCAGTTACGCCATCATTACCCCAAACCGTTCCATCCCCTTCTTTCATAAAGAAGTTGTACCAGGCAGTGGCTCCCATGAAACCCAGATATTGTCCGTCGGAAGCTGCCGAATAGAGTGTCACACCGGTTTCTGCCTTATCGGCATTAAGAATATACCCCAGACTCATGTCAATCGTATAGGGAGTAACCGCTACTGTAACTACATTAGAGTAAACAGGGGTCATATTCTTTCCCGTCTGCGCAGCAAGCCGGAAATAAACGTTATTCGCCACATCAGGATTGGCACCGATATTCTTGGCCAGAGCATTTAAGGCAGCACCGGGTATAAGCCTTCGAGAGGGAAGTTTCTACATTTTCGCTCACCACACCCGAGAAATCCTGAGTAGTGGAAACCTGCAAGGTCTGGATGGTCACATCAATAGCCGACAAAGCAGGGTCGCTGATCTGCAAGGCATCTTTCGTCCATGCCAAAGACAGGACAATGTCATTACTGTTTGCCTGCGACAAGACGACTGCACTTTCCGTTGCAACCAATTCACCGGATTGAATACTGCTCAGATATATTTTGTCTTCATCCTTTTCGCAAGAGGCAAAACTAAAGACTGCTGCAAGAAGGAGAAGGAGATTCTTCATTGTCTTCATATAGTATAGAATTAATAGTTTTCGTTATAAAGATTCGGGTTAGCCGTCAGTTCTGTGGACGGAATAGGATAAATGTTATATTTGTTGTCTACTGCCTGTCCGTTCATCACACCACCTTTCCACTGCCACAGATAGCTGGAAGTGGTAAACTTGCCGTAACGTATCAGATCCGTGCGGCGAACACACTCCAGATAGAGTTCGCGGGCACGCTCGTCAAGAATAAAGTCGGCGGTCAGCTGTCCGTCGGTAATATTCCCCGAATCGTTGCCAAAGGCACGTCTGCGCAAGTCGTTGACATAGCCTAAAGCCACGGAACGGCTGCTACCTTCTCCACCTCTCACCACAGCCTCAGCCAGCATCAGATAGACATCCGCCAGACGGAAAACCGGGAAATCGGTATTCACACCACCGTCATTTGTATTGGAAGCGGCTTCGCCCGTATCGGTCAGGTTCGTCCATTTCTCCGGAAGATAACCATGGGCTTGGCTTTCCACTACATCTATCGTTTTGGTCTGCCCCTCAGTATAGAACATCCCCCGGCCATCGCCATCACTGAAAAGATCGGGAAGTTCGCCTCGCAGACGGAAATTACCCCAACCGGAAGATACACCGTAATCGGCAGGCACCTGAGTATCGGAAGTATTGTTCACGCCTCCGCAGATGATATAAGTAGTCGCTCCCCACGATACGGTGTGTGTTGCATCCACCGGAAAAGCATAGATGATTTCGTTGGTACGGTTATGGTTGTCGGCATTGAACAGTTTGGCATAATCACCTTCCAACGTATAACCCGCTTTCAGGATTTCGTTGCAGTAGGTGATGCAATCTGTCCAATGGGCAGTACCCGTATAAACTTCCGCATTGAGATATAAGCGTGCCAACAGGGCATAAGCGGCTTGTTTGCAGGCACGGCCGTATTCACTTTCTGTGCGATCCAGCAAGTCTGCATCCACATCTTTCAATTCCGTCTCCAGGTATTCGAACATTTGCGTAGCAGTGTAGCGCGGCGGCAGATAGCCGCCTACAGGATCATTCTCGGTAACGAAAGGTATGTTGCGATAAAGATCGAGTGCATGATAGTATGCCAATGCACGGAGAAAACGGGCTTCGGCGCGATAATGGCAAATTTCCTCCTGCTCACTTTCACTGAATTTTCCTATCTGCCCGTCGGTGGCATTACGCAAAAATTCATCGCAAAGTGCTATGGTATAGTAAATACGATAATACGTATCGGACACCCATGCATCATTGGCATCCCAGCTCAAGTAAGTAAGCCCACTCATTTTGTCACCTCCCAGCCAGGTGTAAACCACCTCATCGGTGCCACACTCCTGCATATTGAAGTAACAGCGCATATAGTCGTGGCCAAAGTTACTGTCAAGGTCTTTATCTCCGCCGCCTTTTTCTTGTCCGGCAATGACGAAAGACACATAAAGTTTTCCTAAGACGGCTTTATAGTTGGCTGCGGACGTATAGACATCAGCCGAAGTAGTTTCCGTATGCGGATACTGGTTGAGGTCGTCCAAACATGAGGTTGTAAATAGTGTACCGGCAAAAAGCAGTACGGTATAGAATATCTTTTTCATACGATATGTCTTGTTTTTAATGGTAAAGATTAGAATTCAAATCCCAGGCTGAGTGAGTAAGTACGCGGACGGGGATAGAAAGAAGAATCCATTCCACTCGGTACCTCCGGATCAACACCCGAATACTTGGTTATGCAAAATACGTTTTGCACCATGACACTGGCATTCAAACTGAGCCAGCGGCATACACGGCCAAAGTTGTAGGATAGTGACAGGTTATCCATTTTCAGGAATGAACCGTTCTCTACATAATAGTCCGACAAGTGCTGACGTCTCTGGAAGTTGGTTTCCAGGTAACTACTATGCACATTATTCAACTGGACGGCATTATAGCTCATCGTCTCCCAGGCACCGGTGTTCATAGCCATACCGTTATATACATAGTTCCCCACGTTGGCACGAAGACTGGTGCTCAGCGTCCACTTTTTATAGTTCAGCGAAGTACTGAAGCCGAAGATAAAGTCGGGTGTAGGTGATTTATAGCGATAGAGGTCACCTGAGTTTATCTCACCATCCCCATTCAGGTCAGCATAAGCTCCCTCGATGGGTTTACCGGTTTCGGCATCATAAAGCTGTTTATAGACGTAGAACATATAAGGTTCATAGCCTTCACTCAACACCTGTACATTTTGTCCGTCAATCGAAGCTCCGGCAGAGATATTGGTAGTCGCTCCCCCTTCTACCAAAGAAAGGTTTTTGACTTTCATCTTTTGCCAAGTCATGTTGAAGCTGACATCCCAGTTCCAGTTCTTGCTTTGGATGGGACTGGCGTTCAGGGAAACTTCAATACCCTGACTATCTACATTGCCCACATTGGTCAGGATATTCTTATCGAAATTAGTACCGGCGGGAGAGGCAACAGTAGCCAGCAAGTCTTTGGTCTGGCGGGTATAGTAATCAAAGCTACCGGTAATACGGTCTTCAAGGAAGCCAAAGTCAAAACCAGCATTCCAGGCGGTAGTAGTCTCCCATTTCAAATTAGAGACATAAGCTTCAGGACGGTAGGTGGTGATATATTGATTGCCGAACTGTGCTTCCGCCCCGCTCTGGCTGGCTGTATAAACGGGCAGATAATTATAGTTGCCAATGCCATCCTGCTGACCGGTGACACCGTAACTGGCACGAAGTTTCAGGTTGCTCAACACTGCATTATCTTTCAAGAAATCTTCTTCACCGACTCTCCAGGCCAGGGCTACAGAGGGAAAAGTACCCCAACGGTTGTCTTTGCTGAAACGGGAGGTACCATCACGACGCATGGTAGCCGTCAGCATATAGCGTGAATTGAAAGTATAGTTCAGACGCGCATAGTAAGAAAGAAGCACATGGCGCTCGTCAGAAGCGGCAGTCGTACTCTGTACCTCACCGAGTGTGCTCAGTTCACTATATTGAGGGGAAGTACTCTTCCAGTGTTGATAATCGTATCCCACAGTGGCATCAATGCTGCTCTTCCAGGAATCGAAGTATTTATTATAATTGAAATAGGTAGTCAGTAGGCGATTGGTGTTCTTTTGCGGACCATATTTATAATCACGTCCATGGGTTGTCTCATACTGGGCTGCCTCAGCCGGAACGTATATCTGCCCTTCCCCCTTGGCATAGTCGTAACCCAAAGTGGCATGGAACTTCAGTTCGGGCAGGAAGTGCATTTTGTAGTCTACATCAAAGTTACCGACCAGGCGGGAGACACGGCTGGTTGATTTATATTGCTTGAGAGCCCCCAGGGGATTGACCGTACCACCTGTGACCAACTGCCCTACATTGTCAGTGGCCTCGGTGTATCCGCCAAACGTATCGTTGCCCGAATAAACCGGGATGGTAGGGTTCCAAGTTGCTGCATTCCAAATGGCATTTGAATTGGCGAAACGGTTGTCGTTGCGCGAACCTTTCACATTGAAGTTCAGTTTCAGATGGTCGTCAAAGAAACTGGGAGATAAGGATACACTGCCTGTGATACGCTCTGCATTGTCCGTCTTTACCAAACCATCCTGGTTATAATAACCCATTGACACACGGATAGGAAAGTTCTTTGCCAAACGGCCGGACAGGCTGAGATTATTGTCCGTACCGAAAGCGTTATGATAGATTTCATCGTTCCAATCCGTGTTGGTATTACCCAACAAGGCTTTCTGTGCATCCGAGCCTTGGGTGCTGACAATATTGATGAACTCTTTGCGTGAGAGCATATCGGTCAGTTTAGTAAGGGTTTGTATGGAGTTAGTGGTCGTAAAGCTTACTTTCATACGGTCGGTGCTTCCTTTCTTGGTAGTAATAATTATAACACCGTTTGATGCACGCGAACCGTAGATGGCGGTGGAAGAAGCATCCTTCAGGATAGTCTTGCTTTCGATATCGCTCGGATTGATTAATGCCAGAAAGTTACCGTCATTACCACTGATACCACCCGTTTCAAGGGGTACGCCATCCAATACGATAAGCGGGTCGTTACTAGCATTCAGCGAAGCGCCTCCACGGATACGGATGGTACTTCCGGCTGTGGGCGAGCCACTATTACTCATAATCTGTACACCCGATACTTTACCGTTAATCAGTTGTTCGGGCGAAGAAATCAGTCCGGAATTGAAATCCTTGCTGCTGACGTTGGAGACAGATCCCGTCAGGTCACTTTTGCGGGTTGTTCCGTAACCGATGACAACCACATCACTCAACATCTGAGAGTCACTTTTCATCTTCACATTTACAGTGTTACCGCTTGGCACAGGTACAGTTACTGTTTCATAGCCTACATAAGATATTTGTAAGGCGGTAGCTCCCGGAGGAACAATGATGTTGAAATTTCCATCAAGGTCGGTGATTACACCCGTACTGGTACCTACTACCAGGATACTGGCGCCGATTAATGGTTCGTTCGTGTCGTCTACAACATGCCCGGTTATTTTCTTTCCCTCTTGTGCGAAGGCCGGGCTGACAGTTCCTAACAATGCGATACACAGCAGGCAAAAGAACGCTGTGACGCGAAAACTTAAGATTTTGTTTCTCATACGTGGTATTTGTTTTAAAGTGTTACATAATCAAATCTAAAGAAATCTTTCATCTGCGGATGAAAAATTGTAGTTATTTTATTCAAGCCAGATACTCCCTATCTCTATTTCCGCAGTCTTTTCAGCAACTCCGTCAAAGGAGAGTTCAAGAGTTTCAATCCCCTCTACCCTGAAAGGTATTTCAGTCTGCGGACGGAAATAATGATCAAGGAAGACCGGATAGGCGTGGGGGAGCAAAGCGGTATTCGTTTGTTTTAAATCCTGCAAGGGTACACGAATGATACCATCAGTCGCAGCGGCACACGAAGCAAGATAGGTATATCCGTCAGAAGTAATGAAGCCGGCTTTTAGTCCTTCGGGAATCTTCTTTGCATGGATGCACAAGGTACGGCAGGAAGCCAGTCGCTCAGGGCGTCCGTCGATATCACCCTTAATGTAGCAACGAAGAACAAAGACGGGTGCCTTATCTTTAGACTCGAAGGTGATGCGCAGGGTAGGCTTCTCTGTCGGTGCATTTTGTATTAACTGGCGGTTCGTACGGCTCCATTCGGGCATAGTATATGTTTCCAATTTACTATCAGCATCCACTATTTCCAGCAGAGACAGTGTTTTTTCAGGAGCGACTATGTTGGTTTCCCACAGGGTAGCCGAAGTATAGTCCCAATCCAGTGGACTCCCGGCTACTCCCGAAGGAAACGTTTGTCGCTTATCGCCTTGACAAACGACGATGTTATACCTAAAACAACCCTCTTTTATCTCTGTAGCAGGTACGGTAGCACGATAAGTGTAACCGCCTGCATGATTCATTTTCAGATAAGGATTCTTTTCATTCCAGAAAGATATCTTATCTGTGTAGATAATAACGGAATCGGGCATTTCATTACCCGCCACAATGGCCTCTATCTGTAAATCTTTACCGGCATCTACTGTCTTGGCAGGAGAATGAGTAACAGTAAAACCTTTATTATCTGAAATGGATGGACGTACATATTCACCAAGAGTAATATTCTGCCAATAAGTATCAGCAGTCCATTTACCGGAAGCAGATATACCTTCACGCTGTAACAGATAAACGCCCGGACTGAGGGTCGAAATCTTACCATTCGCAGCTTGTGTACTGAATGTATTTCCATTATTCAAGCCGTTCACCCGGAATTGCTTACCTAAATCAGGTAAATTCAGAGTCATATCCCATGCACCGGAAACAATGCGCATTACTTCTTTATCCAAAGAAGGCTTTGTAAACGGATCACTAACCTGTACGGCATCGGGCATTACTTCCAAACGCCAAACACCCTCTTCCAAACGATCCAGCCAATAAACTCCTGTACCTTCATAATTCACCACCGGAGATTTGCCACAACCTGCAATTGCGCGAAGCCGAGAAATATCTTTCGGACGGGTTTGAGTTGTATTGGAATAGTAGAATTTCTCTCCGTCATTCAGTTCACTTAAATCCTGCACGTAGCTGACACGGAAATCATTGAATAATGTATCTGCCGGATAACTGCCAAAACTCTCTCCCCTGCCCACTTTCTGTGCCGCTTCTGCGGCAATCATCAATCCGATAGCCTTATTCGGGGTGTATGCTACATTCAGGTAATGAGTCTGGTATTCGGTATTGTATGCTGCCATATCGATAGGATCATAGGCAAACTGAGTAATCCACTGGAAACCGGCTGTGCGGAAAGTGCGTACAGCGGCCGGATACATATAAGAATAAAGAATATCAGCGGGATCAAATTCATAAACCATACGGGCCTTCTTATCGAAACCTTTCAGATTGGAGAAAGGAATATCATAGCGGTCTACGGAAGGCAGGAAGTTCCCCTTGCGGGTATGTCCGGATACAAGTCCAATGGGATACCATTGATAGGTAGTACCTTGTATGGCTGTAGAATAGTAAGCCTCTACCACATGCTGGTTATGGCTGACATTGTAGAATACCGACTTACGGTTACCTGCACGCTTTAGGGCGGACAGCATTTTATTTATGTAATTACGCGTTTCGACTACAGTGCCCGGATGGCAAGGCTCGTTGTTTATTTCAAAGCCTACGATATAAGGATCGTCTTTGTAAGCATAACCTGTATAAGGATTCACGTGGCGTATAAGAGCTGCAATATACTTTTCCTGTGCAGCAATAGCTTCTGCATCGCTATGAATAGCACATTTATCATAATTGTAGGAAAAGCCGCCGATAGGCTGGTTACGCTCGGGATAGCCATTGCCGAAGTTGGTTTGAGCAGTGATAACGATGCGAATGCCACGTTCCTTCAATTTAAAGATAAGATAATCCAGCAATTCCAAATGCTCGTTCTCCAGCAGGTTGCCTTCGCCATCGGAAATCTCAACGTCCCAGATGTGGATGCGATAAGCATTCAGTCCCAGGCGCGCAAAGTGGTAGACATCACGGTCGATAGCAGCTTTGCGGTCAATGCCCAGATAGCCCATTGCACGATAAGCATGGGCAAAAGGCAGGGTATAATTCACACCAAAGAAAGAAGCCTCTTTCCGGGTATCAGACCAACGCATGACGCCGTTGGCATCCACATAAACAGTAGGGATACTTTTTCGTACTTGGGGCTGTGCGTTTTTTTGTACTTTGTTCTGTGCTGGGGCAACTACCGCCAGCAAACAAGTAATCAAAATAAGAATGTGTCTCTGCATGTCATCAAATTCAAGTTGTTTTTTCTTGACGGCAAAAGTAATGGAGGGCAATTATTCATCAAAGCAGATATCGGACATAAAACAACACAAAAAGGACATCACCTGATTATCAACAATATACATATAACATTTATGAACAATCATTGCCGGGCGCCTGAAAGGTGAAGTGAAACTGGACAAGAGTTACACCAGAGGAGCACGCTTCCTGTTTATACTTCCGCTGGACAATGTTCCCGATAGCTAAACAAAACTCACCACTCGTTGTTCTTTTCGAAACGATAACAATCTAATGAAGGAACAATGAAAAAGTTGACGTATTCTTTCTTGCTTCTGATGCTCCTGACATCAGTTCCGGCCCTGGCCGACTATGCGCCTGTCAATGTGCAGACAGCACTGAAAAAGATGTATCCTGCCGCCAAGGATGTTGCTTGGTCACGGGATGAGACTTACTATGTAGCGGACTTTATACAGAATGGTTTCGACACAAAGGTCTGGTTCAACTCCGAAGCACAATGGGAAATGAGACAGATTGACTGGGAAACGATGGATGAAGTGCCCAATGCCGTGTACAATGCTTTTGCAGCAAGCGAATATTCCGATGGAATGGTACAGGGAGTCACCTTAGTTCAGTTTCCCAAACGGGAAGCGATGGTTTCCGTAATTGTGGGAATGGCGAATACCCAGACCAGGTACCAACTACTGTTCACCCTCGACGGTGGATTGAAGGATGAACGTAATGCAACCTATTTCAACAACCTGCTTGGTGCGGAAGTCTTCTTATAAAAGAGCCCCCTCAGACATACTGCTTTGGCGTCACCCCAAACTCAGCCTGGAAGCATTTAGAAAAATAGGAATGATTGGAGAAACCAACCATATACATCACTTCGGCCACAGTAAACTTCTGCTGCCTCAGCAGCATAGCCGCCTTTTTCATGCGGATGGACTTAATGTATTCCACAGGTGTCATGCCCGTCAGTTGCTTTATCTTGCGATACATCTGCTTGTTATTGATATCGGTCCATTCGCAAAGGGCATTCACATTCAGTTCAGAGTCCGAGATATGTTCTTCTATCAGATGAATCACGCTTGCCAGAAACTTCTCATCATAAGAAACCGCCTCTATCTCCTTCGGGGTGGAAAGAACTTCCATGCGGGCTTTCACCTCATGCGTCTCCCGGCTATGTAATAACTGCTCCACGCGCGAAAGTAAAATATCCGGTTCAAAGGGTTTAGGAATGAAAGCATCTATATGTAACTGGATACTTTCAAGCTCTGTTTCCTTATCGCTTTTCGCTGTCAGCAAGATAATGGGAATAGTGGATGTGGGAATATTCTTCTTGATATGACGCACCATTTCAAGCCCATCCATTACGGGCATCATGACATCAGCTATAATCAGATCGGGCATTAATTCCATAGTAAGTTCCATACCTATCTTACCATTATCCGCTAAACGGCAACGATATTTGGTATGCAGTATCTGATAGATAAACTCTGAAACCTCCGGAGTATCATCCACAATCAGAAGCAATGGGGCATCCGAAGTGGGCATACCTGTATCTGGAACCACAACTTCAACTTTGGCAACGACAGGTTCGATATCAGAAGAAACAGTTTCTGGAAAAACCTCTACGGCAGACTGTTCCATAGCAATCACCGGAAGGGTCAGCGTAATGGTAGTACCTTTATTCTCTTCTGAAGAAAGTTGAACATTACCACCGTGCAGTTCCGTATAAGTCTTTACCAAATATAGTCCGATACCCGTTCCCTCCTTTTTGCCTGCCGTCTTGGGAGACTGGAAGAAACGCTGGAAAACATACGGCTGATCCTGACGGGGAACACCGATACCAGTATCTGATACAGAGATATTCACTCCTTTATCAGAAGCCTGTAAACGAAGCGTTACCTCACCCTCTTCCGGAGTGTACTTCACGGCATTGGACAAGAGGTTATCCAAGATAGATTCCAGTTTTATGGCATCCATCTGTATGTATATCTTTTCACGGTCGGTATGGAAATGGAAAGTTAGCTTCTTCTCTTTCGCCTTCTCCTCTGCATACAAGGTGAACAAGCCATGCGCAAAAGATACCAGTTCGATTTGAGAAAGTATCAGTAATGTACTGTTTCCACTATCCACCCGGTTGAAGTCCAGCCCCTGATGAATAAGTGAATTCAGCTTCATGGCATTTCGATGTACCTGCTCCAGTTGTTTCTTCTCCTGCTGATCCTTGATGCCGGGCAGCAACTTGCTGATAGGGGCGATAATCATGCTCAACGGAGTTTTCAAGTCATGGGAAAGATTGGTGAAGAACTCCATCTTCGCCTGTGATTGTTCCAGAATCTTCTCCTTCTCCATACGCTCCAACTTCAAGCGGTTCTTAACGCGGAAGAAGTTGATGGTCCAGATCACCAGTACCAGACAGAGCAAAACATAGAGTACCTTGGCCCACAGAGTATAGTACCAGGGCGGAATGATATGAACCTCCAATGTATAAGCCCGGTCCGATGGTTTTCCATAAGCATCCAACTTGCTCACCAGCAGGCGATAGTCTCCATAGCTCAGATTATTATAAGTGATACGGTTCGTATTTGCTTTCAGCAAGTTCCACTTACGATCCACACCTTCCAGACGATATACAAGTTTGCTTTTCTCTTCAAGAGAATAAGGCAGATCGGAAAGTTCAAAGGCAAGGTTATTCTGGTCATAAGCCAGTTCTATCCGTTGCGAGTAGCGGATGCTTTGTCCGGGCAATGAAGAAGCGCCGGAGTATCCGGTACCGGAATGTGAAACATCAGTTTGTGAGGCATTGGGCTGATACAGTTGGTTGTTGATGTAAATGGCAGTCAGGATAAGAGGCTTTTCGGTGTGTTCCGCCAGCAGAGCTTCCGGTGAAGATATGGCAAAGCCATCTGCCGTACCCAAGTAAAATTCTCTGCTTATCCGGTCGAAGAACATACTGGTGAAACGTTTATCAGTGATATTCAGCCGACGGATTTCCAGCGTCTGCTGGTCTGCCACCCAGAAACCGTCGGTAGTAGAGATCCAGATTTTTCCGTCAGCCTCAGCCATGGAGAGTATCGCATAGTGATTGTACTCATCGAAAGGAAGCATGTGAATACTATCGTTATCGGGTTGTACACGCATCACACCACCGGGGAAGCCTATCCAGATATGACCGTCTTGGGCAGAGAGGATGAAGTTGGGGGTTCTTTCGCCTGTCAGCTCGTCCGGGGCAATATGGGTTATCTCGCCTGTGCGGGGATTTATCTTCTCAATGCTGTTGGCACTGTTGTACAGCAATGCCCATACATTCCCCTCACGGTCAGGGATTAGCTGATTGATGAACATGCCCGAAAGGCCGTTGTGGATGGAATACGTCTTCTCTGCCATATAGGGACCACCGGAAGAACGCATAAGATTCTGTTTGTCTACCACAAAGATTCCACCGAGACAAGTGGCTATCCAGAGTTTTCCTTCCCGATCTTCAAATAAATGATACGCCCAGTTGGCATTGTAGCGACGGGTGCTGTCCACAATGCTATAATGGACGAACTGGCGGTTCTTCGGATCATAACGGCTGATACTGCCATCGGTAGCCACCCAGAGTTGCCGCTCCCGGTCTTCATAAAGATGGCGTACCCGGTTGTGCGACAAGGGATATTTCCGATCACCCATTTTATACCAGGCAACATCTTGTTCTTCACCCAAGGGCTGGGTGAAACGAATCAGTCCGTTGGTTCCGCCAAACCAGTAGGTTCCGTGTGTATCGCGAAGCATGGAATAGAACTGGTTCCCCTCTCCCGTTCCGGTGATTTGTGAAATGGGGATATAACGCAATGCGTTGTTATTCCGTGACATGGAAATTCCGTAATCCGTGCCTAGCCAGATATTATGTTCCCGGTCGGCAAAGATGGTCCAGATGATATTATTGGAGAGTGATTGCAGATTTCGGGAGTCGTGGACCACGTGCAGCAAAGGTTCTCCTTCTTGATATACATACAAACCATTGTCCGTACCCACCAGCAACTGCCCACTGCCATCCAGTGCCAACGACTTGACGGAATTATCGTGAAAAGCATCAATCCTCTGAGTACGCCCGTCGGCAGGCGTATATCTGAAAAGACACCCTTCCGTACCGATCCAGATGCAGCCGCGTACCGTATCTTCCAGCAGGGAATTGACAAACTGATTGCTCCGGTTGCCACTGCGAGGCAGGTTTATTTCTTCAAAATGCCGGGTAGCGGGGATATAACGGCAGAAGCCATTATAGGTGCCGATATAAAGAAGCCCGTCTGAAGAGCGGATCAGTGAATAGATGGTCTGGTGTGGAATACCTTCGGTAATGGCAGAGAGTTGATGGTCGTTCAGCGAATAGGTATAGAGGCCGTTCAATGTTCCTAACCACAGCAGACCGTCATGTACAAGCAGCGCCCGGATGTCAGTCGGAAGTTGCGTTTCCGGTTCTTCGTAGGTATCTGTGCGATAGTTGTAAACCAGCAGACCATTGTCGGCACCCAGATAAAGATAGGTACTGTCTACCACCGTACCGCAATAAATCCGCGTATTGTTACGCTTGGCAAAAGTGAAATGTGGCTGCGTGGAATAACCGTCATAACTGAACAACCCTTTATTGGAACCGATCCACATCAGTCCCTGTGTATCTTGCAGGAAGCAATTGATTACAGAGGTTTCCGTCCCCAGACTGATATTATCGAACAAGCGATAATCCGGTTTCTGTCCGGACAGCTTGAGGGGAAGCGTTATCTGCAAAAGTATAAGTAGAAGAAGAAAAACAGGTCTGCGCATACACTTCGGTTTGTTAAAGGTCGGGGACAAAGATAAAATTAATCCGTCACAAACGCCCTTCATCTTTCTGAAAAATTGCCTAAAACCACTGGCATACAAAACTCATAATGGTGGGGAAATAAAGCAAAAGCCCCATAGTCTAGGAAGAAAATTCATTGGCTACAGGGCGGTATCGCATACTTTATAAAAATTCTACAACGTTTCAATCTCTCCCGATGTCAGCCCTGTAGATTTTACTATCACGTCAACAGGAATACCCAGTTGCTTCATGTTGCGGGCTATGGAAAAACGTTCTTCATCTCGGCCTTCCGTACGTCCTTCTTCGCGTCCTTCCGCACGTCCTTCTTCGCGTCCTTCAATCTTTCCCTCCAGTTTGGCAGAATCCAGCACATCGTTCTGAATCATCACGGCGCTCAGATGCTCGTCATAAGCCATGCGCTCTTTAGGGGGCATGGAGAAGTATTTCAGTTTCTTGCGAGCCTCGCTCAGACCGGGAGCGGTGGTGTCGGGGCGAATGGTGCCGTCCTTCAAATATTTCATCCATTCTTCAAGTGGTGTGACAGCCACTTTATCGAACTCATTCACACGGATAAGGACATATTCGGGAAATATCTCGGCCGGCATGCGGGAGACAATGGCATCACGCTCCTTGACATTCACCTGAAGGTGGTCACCCGTATGGACACCTACGAAATGGTTCTGGCCGTAATACAGGTAGTCGTTTCCCTTTCCGATATCGAAGTAGAGAACGCTGATGGAGTAGATTTTCTTCACCTTATAATACGTTTCACCCAGCGAGATGTGTTCAGTGATAGCCTTGGCAACGCCATAAAGGATCCGCTCCAGATAATAAAGTTCGCGGGTGTTCTGTATCTCGATAATGATGATTTCATCCTTACTGTTGCGGGCCTTGATGTCCACTCGGTTGAATTTATCTTCAGCGGACAGTTGATTGCTTTCACTCTCCAGAATTTCCAAAATAGTGACTTTCTCACCCAGGAATACGGTGAGGAAACCTTCAAGTACGTCGAAGTTTGCCTTCTGGCGTAACAGGCGCTTGATGGCCCAGTCGAAACGTACATATTTGTCTTGAAGTTCTTCCATTTCTCTGATTATTAATTTGGAATACATAACTTTACCCACAAAGGTACATCTTCTTGCGGAAAAGGGCAACAAACATACGAAAGAAAGTGAAAGGGACAGGATAAAAAATATCTAACTCATCCCAACGGGTCTTCTTCAAGACCGCCATCACCGCCGGAAGGATTATCATCTACAGTATCAGAAGGGAGTTCTTCTCCCGGTCGGGAGTGAACTCCACACGAACAGCCTTTACTTGTTTCTGAAAATCGAAGTCTTTGAGCGAGGCCACGCCTAATGCATCACCCGATAAGCCAACATGAAGATTCGCGTATAAATAATCAATTGGGCAATATAGACAACAAGAGCCACATAGAAGAACCATAAGAAATAATCCGTAAAACAAAACAAGGCGACAAACAAGATTATACCCGCCACCGTGATGCCTCCGCCTGCCAAGCACCGTTCTCCACCTGACTACATTAGGACGTATGAAAACCAACATGGACATCGTAAAAAAGCAAAGCCTGGAATGAAGCAACGAGAAGTGTACTGGCAGGTTCGATACAACGGTCATATCCCGTCAAACAATACACCGCACTGAGAAGCGCCAGCACGAAATAAGAAGGTACAAGGATATTACGGGCTCTACGAAGTTTTGCCAATCCGCTTTCCGACAATATCGTTATGGTCGCCAGCATGACTCCCCAATATGGCAATCACGAAAGCCGAAGCACCTGTTAAAAATCCATATGTCGTTTCATCCATGTTTTAAATTGTTATACTCGCAAAATTACTTCTTTTTACATTGTATGCCAAATATCGATCTCGGAAAAATTCATATATTGATAACATCTCTCCCTACCGGTTCAATACCGGCATAAAGACAACGGGACTTTCTGCAACGTTTGCAAACGTTTGCGCAAATCCCTAACCCGATAACTGTCAATGAAGAAGCGATATTTCATGTATTCAGCTATTTTTGCAACCGGATAGGTCAGTTCAATAAAATAAACTGCACCTCGGCAATAAAAAAACAAGCAAGCTTATTTTGTATTGTTTTCAGTTTGCACTACCTTTGGATAAAGGAATACTTAGAGAATACCATGAATAAACCGCAGATTACCATCAAGGACATAGCACGGGCGTTGAACGTCTCGCCCTCTACCGTGTCAAGAGCGTTGAAGGACAACCCGGATATCAGCCAGGAAACCCGCAACCTTATACATGCTTACGCCCGCGAGCATAATTATAAGCCTAACGTACTTGCAGTAAATCTTCGAGCCAGCCGTTCGAATACAATCGGTGTAATTGTGCCGCAACTGGTACATCACTTTTTCTCGTGCGTGCTGAGTGGCATTGAAAAGGCTGCCGCCGAAGCAGGATACAATATTCTGGTAGCGCAGAGCAACGAATCTTATGAACAGGAAGTGAAAATCGTACATTCATTCCTTGCCGCCCGCGTCTGTGGTGTGATTGCCTCATTAGCAAAAGATACTTCCCAATACGACCATTATCAGGACTTGCTGAATAATAATATCCCCATTGTGTTCTACGACCGCATCTGCACCGGATTGAAAACGGAGCGGGTGGTAGTGGACGACTATGCCGGTTCTTTTGCTGCCGTGGAGTATATGATACAGACAGGTTGCAAGCGTATCCTGTTTTATGGAGCGGCCCCGCATCTGGAAATCACCAAGAACCGCCGGAATGGTTATCTGGACGCCATGAAGAAATATAAGATTCCCGTAGACGACAGCATGATTATGTTGTGTGATACACGGGAACGCGCCATATCCATCACCCCTGACATACTAGAAGGTTCCGACCATCCCGATGGTTTTTTCGCCATCAATGACGAAACAGCTTCGGGCATCCTGTATGCCTGCAAACTGGTTGGAAAGAAAGTACCCGACGAAGTATCGATCTGCGGATTTACCGACGGCGCCATTGCCCAAAGCACAGATCCCAAACTGACCACCGTGGAACAGCACGGAGAAGAAGTCGGAAAAAGTGCTTTCAGCATTCTGACAGGTAAGCTGGAAGGGGGAGATGACAAGAGTAGCAACAAGATTGTGAGGACGAATCTTGTAGTGAGGGGAACAACGAAATAACTGAATAAATATCTAATACATAAAATTAAGAATGAAAGTAAAACCTGATTTGAGCTTTTGGAAGCTGTGGAATATCAGCTTCGGTTTCTTTGGCGTACAGATCGCATATGCTTTGCAGAGTGCGAACATCAGCCGTATTTTTGCGACATTGGGTGCAGACCCGCACAATTTGAGTTATTTCTGGATATTGCCACCATTGGCAGGTATCATCGTACAGCCCATCGTAGGTGCTGCAAGCGACAAAACGTGGACACGCTTCGGACGACGTATTCCTTACCTGTTTGTCGGTTCACTGGTAGCCGTACTGGTAATGTGCCTGCTGCCGAATGCCGGTAGCTTCGGTATGGCAGTCAGCACGGCAATGATATTCGGATTAGTATCGTTGATGTTTCTGGATACATCCATCAATATGGCGATGCAGCCATTCAAAATGATGGTGGGCGACATGGTAAACGAAAAGCAGAAAGGCCTTGCCTACTCTATCCAGAGTTTCTTGTGCAATGCCGGTAGCTTGGTAGGTTTCCTGTTCCCGTTCATTTTTACATGGATAGGCATCAGCAACATAGCTCCCCAAGGTGTAGTTCCCGACTCGGTTATCTATTCCTTCTATATCGGAGCAGCCATTCTGATACTTTGTGTCATCTACACCACGGTGAAGGTAAAAGAAATGCCACCTGCCGAATATGCAGAATACCATGGCATCACCGAAGAGGAAAAAAAGGAAAAGATCAATATGGTGAAACTACTGGTGAAAGCACCGAAAGCTTTCTGGACGGTAGGTTTGGTCCAGTTCTTCTGTTGGTTTGCCTTCATGTTCATGTGGACCTATACCAATGGTAGTGTAGCTGCCAATGTATTCGATGCTCCTACCGTTGAAACAGTGGTGAACGGCGCAAACAAAGTAGTGCTGGACACTAAGAGTATCCAATATCAGAATGCTGCCGACTGGGTAGGCGTATTGTTTGCCGTACAGGCCATCGGTTCTGTACTCTGGGCTGTATGTATCCCGATGTTCAAGAACCGCAAACTGATCTACTCACTCAGTCTTGTTTTGGGTGGAATAGGTTTCATCTCCACTTATTTCGTTCACAATCAATATGTATTGTTCATCTCCTTCCTGCTTATCGGTTGCGCATGGGCAGCTATGCTGGCATTGCCTTTCACCATCCTGACCAATGCTCTAAGCGGCGGACACATGGGTACCTACCTGGGACTGTTCAACGGAACGATCTGTATTCCGCAGATTGTAGCTGCTACGCTGGGTGGTAGTATTCTGGCTCTGTTTACCCCGAAAGGCATGTTACCGCCTGAAATAAATATGCTTGTCATGGCAGGCGTGATGTTGATTATCGGTGCCGTTTGTGTATATTTAATCAAAGAAACCAAAGGAGAACAAGCAAAAGCATAATCCCCGCGAGAACATACTTTAAAGGGGATATCTATCCCTCTACGACAAACAACTCTTTTCTCTACGATAATCGCCCCGTTCCTTTAAAAGGATCGGGGCGATTCTTATAAAGGAACCAAACACATCGTATTCTTTAGATATTCTTTGTCTTCTTTTTTTCCTCATCATTGCCGTTTATCCGTTTATTTGTTTATCTTTACCGCCATAATCACCATTGAGATACACACCATGAAAAGATATCTTAAAACCGATGAATGGAATATTATTGAAGATAACTTTCACGCCGACAACCTGCGAATGTCAGAAAGTATATTCAGTCTTGGGAACGGTCGCTTCGGCCAGCGGGGCAATTTCGAGGAACCTTATTCAAGCGATTCATACCGTGGTTCATTCGTTGCCGGTATCACCTTTCTTGATAAAACGCGTGTAGGTTGGTGGAAAAACGGTTTTCCTCATTTCTATACCCGTATTCCCAATGCAGCTGACTGGAGTCGTGTCAGCCTGCGTCTCATCGACGAAGAACTGGACCTGGCACAATGGGACGTGAACAGCTTCAGCCGCAGGCTCGATATGAAAGCGGGTATCTCCTACCGGGACTTCGAAATCACCTCTCCCAAAGGACACCAAATACGGGTACATGTGGAGCATATCAACAATATGGCTCACCCCGATTTATGTCTGATAAAATACAGCGTCACCTCCATCAATTATACGGGAAGAATATCACTGATCCCCTCCCTGGATGCAGTCATAGTCAATAAGGACGATGATCCGAACGAGAAGATATGGAATATCCTCCGTTCCGGCGTCACAAAGGATTGCGCTTATCTATGGACGCAAACCCGGCGGGAAGACGCGCAAGTATGTTATGCCATGACCTATCAGTTCTTCAAGAACGGCAAAGAAGCCACCTCGAACCCAATACGCATTGAAAAGGAAAAACAAACCGGATTCAGCATCGGGGCAGATGTGAAGCCGGGAGACAATGTAATGCTCATCAAATATACCGTCATAAGTTCGTCGCTCTATGATGAACGCCAGGAATTGATAGAACATTCCATCGCCAAAGCCCGTCAGACTAAAATAGACGGCTGGGACAAGCTGGAAAACGATCACCGGCAAGCCTGGGCAGATATATGGAAAGAAATGGATGTGGTTATCGAAGGGGACCCGGAAGCACAACAGGGTATCCGATACAATATCTTTCAACTATGCCAGACGTACCGCGGTGATGATCCGCGCCTAAATATCGGTCCGAAAGGATTCACTGGTGAAAAATACGGCGGAAACACATACTGGAATACGGAACTTTGTTGTGTACCGTTCTTCTTGCTTTCTACTCCGAGGGAGATTGTGAAAAACCTGTTGATATACCGTTATAACCAACTGCCGAAAGCGATAGAGAATGCCCGCAAACTGGGTTTCAAAGAGGGTGCCGCCCTCTTCCCGCAAGTTACTTACAGCGGTGAGGAGTGCCACAGTGAATGGGAAATTACCTTTGAAGAAATACATCGCAATAATATCATCGTCTATGCCATTGCACAGCATGCTGCAATCACGGGCAGCAAAGATTATGTAGCCAAATACGGACTGGAAGTAATGATTGCCGTCTCCCGCTTCTGGAGCCAGCGTGTATCTTTCTCCAAACCAAGACAGAAATATGTGATACTGGGTGTCACCGGACCGGATGAGTACGAGAACAACGTGGATAATAACTGGTACACCAATTACTCGTGTGTGCAGTGCCTGCGGATGACACTTAACTATCTTGAAATCATTGCCGGAGAATACCCCGACGAATATGCACGTGTACGCCGTGTCACCAACCTCCGCCAGCAGGAAGAGGCTGAACAATGGCGCGATATCATCGAGCGTATGTATCTGCCAGAAGATAAAGAATTGGGTATCTTTGTACAAAATGACGGTTTCCTGGATAAGGAACTGGAAAGTACCGATGCCATTCCACCCGAAGAACGCCCCATCAATCAGCACTGGTCGTGGGATCGCATACTACGTTCATGCTACATCAAGCAAAGCGATGTGTTGTTGGGGTTATATCTATATTACTTCCATTTCGACAAGGAAACTGTCCGCCGTAACTTTGATTTCTATGAAACAATGACGGTGCATGAGTCTTCACTTTCCCCACACATCCACTCCATTCTTGCCGCCCGCATCGGTGAAGTGGAAAAGGCCTACCAACTCTTTCTGCATGCCACCCGTCTCGATCTGGATGACTACAACAACGAAACTCGTCAGGGACTGCATATCACCAGTATGCCAGGCAGCTGGCTTGCCATTGTACGAGGCTTTGCCGGGATGCAGATTCTGGAAGATACACTTTCTTTCTTCCCGGTCATTCCCGAAAAGTGGAACAGTTACTCCTTCCAGATAAATTATCAGGGACGTACACTTTATATGCGCGTAGGCAAAGAAATAAATATTTCACTTATTACCGGAGAAGAACTGAACATACAAGTATATAAAAACGTTTATAGGCTCAAATCGGGCACCGATCTGATGCTCAAGATAGAGGAGTAGAAGCCTATATCAATAACAACGCGCAAAATAAACCGGGAAAACAATTATCTGTTTTCCCGGTTTTATGTTTTTATACCTAAACGAACAACTATACATTAGTATGAAGAAAATCTATTTGTTCGCCATCGGCATGATGATGCTTGTCACATCATGCGGGCACAAGAAAGAGAGCGATGCCACCTTGACCCGACCAGTTAAAACTGCTACAGCCAGCTCCCAATCGGTCATCCGGAAAGACTTCTCCGGTATAGTAGAAGCCGTGGAATACGTAAAACTGGCCTTCCGCGTCAGCGGACAGGTAGTAAACCTGCCTGTAGTAGAAGGGCAACGAGTAAAAAAAGGACAGTTAATTGCTGCCATCGATCCACGCGACATTTCCCTGCAATACGCAGCCGACAAAGCCGCTTATGAAACAGCCGCAGCACAAGTAGAGCGTAACAAACGCCTGTTGGGGCGCCAAGCAATCTCCGTGCAGGAATATGAAATCAGCGTTGCCAATTATCAAAAGGCAAAGTCTGCTTATGAACTGTCCGGCAATAATATGCGGGATACCAAACTGACCGCTCCCTTCGACGGTTCTATTGAAAAGCGTCTGGTGGAAAACTATCAGCGTGTGAACTCCGGGGAAGGCATTGTACAATTGGTGAATACCCAGAAGCTGCGCATCAAATTCACCGTGCCGGATGATTATCTCTATCTGCTCCGGGCAAAGGACGTAACATTCAAAGTAGTATTCGACACCTATCCGGGCGCAGTATTCAATGCACAACTGGAAGAATACCTGGATATTTCCACAGCCGGAACAGGTATCCCGGTAACTATTGGGATTGAAGATCCCGCTTTCAACCGTTCCTTATACGATGTGAAACCGGGATTTACGTGCAAAATCAAGCTGGCTTCGGACGTAGCTCCCTTCTTGGAAGAAAAGCTTGTGAATATTCCGCTCAGTGCCATATTCGGCGAGAGCGAGAACCAGAAGACCTATGTGTGGGTAGTAAAAGATAATAAGGTAAGCAAGCGGGAAGTAACCGTATACTCTCCTACCGGAGAAGCCAATGCTCTTATCTCTACCGGTGTACAGCCGGGAGAAACTATTGTGATTGCCGGAGTGCACCAACTGGTCGAGGGGCAGACGGTAAAAGTTATCAATTAAATGATAATTTAGGGAACTGAATACCTGAAATCAAGACAGGCTGAAAGCCTGATATTACATAGCGTAGGGCAACGCCCTACGTGATTATGTATATCTGTAATTTAAGCCCTGAAAGGGCGCAATTAAGCATCAACCTTTATATCGCCCTTTCAGGGCTT
>NZ_CBVI010000013.1 GCF_000513195.1 Bacteroides timonensis
AGAAATGGGGATGCACATTACGTAGGGCGATGCCCTACGCTATATAATGCAAGCCTTTCAGGCTTAAAATTCAGCCTGTTAAATTATCATTTATAGAATCTAAAACATAAATATAAATCATATGAATTTAGCTAAATATGCATTAGACAACACCAAGATTGTTTATTTCTTCCTGGCTGTGTTGCTAATCGGCGGTATACTATCATTCGACCGGTTGGGAAAGAAAGAGGATGCACCCTTTGTCATCAAGTCAGCGGTCATAATGACCCGCTACCCGGGGGCGGAACCGGCAGAAGTAGAACGACTGATCACCGAACCGATCTCCCGCGAGATACAGTCGATGAGTGGTGTCTATAAAATCAAGTCGGAGTCCATGTACGGACTGTCCAAGATAACATTCGAGCTTCAGCCTTCCCTTTCCGCAGAATCCATTCCGCAGAAGTGGGACGAACTGCGCCGCAAGGTGCTCAACATACAACCGCAACTACCCGCCGGCGCTTCCGTTCCCACGGTATCGGACGATTTCGGCGATGTATTCGGCATCTATTACGGTCTGGTAGGCGATGACGGTTTCTCTTACGAAGAAATGCGCAACTGGGCAGAACGTATCAAAACTCAGGTTATCACTGCCGACGGGGTAATGAAGGTAGCCCTGTTCGGTACGCAAACCGAAGTGGTGAATATCTATATATCCGTCAATAAACTGGCCGGTATGGGCATAGATCCAAAACAAGTAGCAAGCCTGTTGCAATCGCAAAACCAGATTATCAATACAGGTGAAATCAATGCCGGTGAACAACAACTGCGCATCGTTGCCAACGGAACCTACACCACCGTCAATGACATCCAGAACCAAGTGATTACCACTCCGGGCGGACAGGTGAAACTGGGCGATATCGCTGTCATTGAAAAAGGATATATGGACCCGCCCGCCAACATCATGCACGTCAACGGGAAGCGCGCCATAGGCATCGGCGTCTCCACCGACCCGACAAAAGATGTAGTAAAGACCGGAGAACTGGTAGACCGGAAACTGGCTGAACTTCTTCCCCTTATTCCGGTAGGGCTGGAATTGGAAAGTCTGTATCCGGAAAATGTCATAGCTCAGGAAGCAAATAATGGTTTTATCATGAACCTGATAGAATCCCTCCTCATTGTAATCGTTATCATCATGCTGGTGATGGGGCTGCGTGCAGGTATACTTATCGGCAGTTCGCTGCTATTTACCATTGGCGGCACGCTGCTCATCATGTCCTTCATGGGGGTAGGATTGAACCGTACTTCACTGGCAGGTTTCATCATTGCCATGGGTATGCTGGTGGATAATGCTATCGTAGTGACAGACAATGCGCAAATAGCCATTGCCCGAGGCATAGACCGGCGAAAAGCGCTGATAGATGGAGCTACCGGACCGCAATGGGGATTACTTGGCGCTACGTTCATCGCCATTTGTTCGTTCCTGCCGTTGTACCTCGCCCCTTCTGCCGTAGCGGAAATCGTAAAACCCCTGTTTGTCGTACTTGCCATTTCTTTAGGATTGAGCTGGGTACTGGCACTCACGCAGACCACCACTTTCGGCAACTTTATCCTGAAAGCCAAATCCGGCGATGCCAATAAAGACCCGTATGACAAACCTTTCTATCACAAGTTCGCCTCTATCCTCGAAGTACTGATCAAGAAGAAGACTCTCACACTGGGCAGTATGGCAGCGCTGTTCATCATCTCACTGGTCATCATGGGAATGATGCCGCAAAACTTCTTCCCCTCACTGGATAAGCCCTATTTCCGTGCCGATATATTCTATCCGGACGGTTACAGCATCCGTGACGTGGAAAAGGAGATGAAACAGGTGGAAGCGCACCTCCTGCAACAACCGGAAGTGAAACGAATATCCACCACATTCGGAAGTACACCGTTACGTTACTATCTGGCATCTACTTCCGTCGGTCCCAAGCCCAACTTTGCCAATATACTCATTGAACTGACCGACAGTAAATATACAAAGGAATACGAAGAGAACTTCGACCAATATATGAAGGCAAACTATCCGAATGCCATAACCCGCACCACTTTGTTTAAGCTATCGCCTGCGGTAGACGCCGCCATTGAAATCGGCTTTATCGGTAATAATGTCGATTCATTGGTGATGCTGACCAACAAAGTCCTGGAAATCATGCATCGGGATGATGATCTCATCAACATACGAAATTCATGGGGGAATAAGATTCCTGTATGGAAACCCGTTTACAGTCCGGAACGTGCCCAACCGTTAGGTGTCTCCCGGCAAAGTATGGCACAGAGTATTCAGATCGGTACAAGCGGTATGACATTAGGCGAATATCGTGAAGGCGATCAGGTGCTGCCCATCCTGCTAAAGGATAACACAGTCGATTCTTTCCGCATCAACGACCTGCGTACACTACCCGTATTCGGAACAACACAGGAAACCACTACCTTGGAACAAGTAGTCAGTGAATTTGATTTCCAATATAAGTTCTCGAATGTGAAAGACTATAACCGTCAGATGGTAATGATGGCGCAAGCCGATCCACGCCGGGGAGTAAATGCCATAGCAGCATTCAATAAGATATGGAAAGAAGTACAAGAAGAAATTCAGGTACCGGAAGGATACACCATGAAGTATTTTGGTGAACAGGAAAGTCAGGCAGAAAGTAACGCGGCATTGGCAGCTAACATGCCATTGACGTTTTTCCTGATGTTCATCACCCTGTTGTTCCTGTTCAAGACCTACCGCAAGCCAATTGTCATCCTATTGATGTTGCCGCTTATCTTTATCGGCATCGTACTGGGATTAATCTTGCTTGGTAAATCATTCGACTTCTTCTCTGTACTCGGCCTACTGGGTTTGATTGGTATGAATATCAAGAATGCAATTGTATTGGTAGACCAGATCGATATAGAAGCTGCTTCCGGAAAAACACCGCTGAATGCGGTAATCAGTGCCACAACCAGCCGTATCATACCTGTAGCCATGGCATCCGGAACCACGATTCTGGGTATGTTGCCGTTGCTATTCGACGCTATGTTCGGTGGTATGGCGGCAACCATCATGGGTGGTCTGCTGGTAGCCTCGGCATTGACGCTGTTCGTGCTTCCGGTGGCATATTGCGCGATACATAAGATCAAAGAGTGAAAAGAAGAAATACAAATAATCATGAAGAAGAAGATATTCATAATCGCCCTACTCTGTTGCTTCGGCCTGAAATCCGGAGCCCAGCAGTACTTAAGCCGCGAAGCATATCGTGACAAAGTAGAAACCTACAGCCAGGTGCTGAAACAGCAGCGCTTGAAAACCACGGCAAGCACTGAAGCGCGAAAAATAGCAAATACCGGCTTCCTGCCACAAATAGACATCACTGCCGAAGGTACCGCCAACCTCAACCACCTGGATAAGTGGAACAGTCCGAAAGGTGAATACCGCCCCTATACCTATCAGGCACTCGCAACTTTAGCACAACCCCTCTATACCGGTGGTTCTCTGATAGCCCAGAAACGTATGGCGCAGGCTGATGAAGAGTTAAGCCAGCTCACCACAGAACTGACTCTCGATCAAATTCATTATCAAAGCGATGCCGTTTACTGGAATGCCTCAGCCGCCTATGCCAGTCTTGAGGCTGCTGCTACATTTCAGGATATCATAAAGAAGCAGCACGATATTATTCAGGATCGTTTCAACGATGGCGCTATCAGTCGTACAGACCTGCTGATGATTTCCACCCGCCAGAAAGAAGCTGAATTGCAGTATATCAAGGCCCGCCAGAACTATACCCTTGCTCTGCAACAACTGAACATTCTGATGGGAGTAGCACCCAATACCCCTGTAGATAGCCTAAGTGAAATCAGTATAGCCAGTGAACCCGTCGACATTCTTGGACTTGACGATGTACTTCCACGCCGTGCCGATTATGCCAGCACAACGGTAAACATAGCCCGAAGTGAAGCACAACGCCATGCCGCCCTCAGCAAGTACAATCCTCAGGTAAGCATGTTCCTTGCCACAGGTTGGGATACCGGTATCACGTACATGGGACAGGAAATCCCCCATACGCCTGTAGCCGGAGTAAACGTCAGTATCCCCATCTTCCGTTGGGGGGCGCGTTTCAAGACAAACCGGCAACAGAAAGCATTCATTGGTATCCAGAAGCTGCAACAAAGTTATATCACTGATAATATTCTTGAAGAACTCTCCGCCGCCACTACAAAACTGACGGAAACAGAGCAACAAGTAAAGACAGCAAAGGAAAATATGGATCTTGCCGAAGAGAACCTGGACCTTGTCACTTTCTCTTATAACGAAGGAAAATCCAGTATGGCAGATGTTTTGTCCGCACAATTATCCTGGACACAGGCGCATACGAACCTGATTAATGCATATCTGGCAGAGAAAATGGCAGTGGCAGAATACAGAAAAGTGATTAGTGAATAAAGATTCAGGCGCGGATTACACGGATTACGCAGATTTATTTCTTTATTGTAATGAAAAAATCCGTGTAATCCGCGTAATCCGCGCCTAAAAAGTCCGCGTTCGTCCGCCTCAATCCGCGTCGTCCGCGTATCTATTCTCCTTATCCCAAGAATGAGATCAATACACCCGCAGCTACCGCTGAACCGATAACACCGGAAATATTACTGGACATACAGTAATTCAGCACATGGTTCTTCGGATCATACTTCGTAGCAATCTCATTGCACACACGGCTTGCCATAGGCACAGCACTCAGTCCTGTTGCACCGATCAGCGGATTGATCTTCTTCTTGCTGAACAGGTTGAACAGCTTCACAAAGAAGATACCACCCGTAATGGAAAGTGCAAATGCAAGGAAACCACCTATAACAATACCGATGGTCGTCCAGTTCAGGAATGCTTCGCTTGTCATAGTTGCGCCTACACTCAGTCCTAAGAAGATGGTTGCCGCATTCATAATGCTGTTGGCAGCCGCATCAAACAAGCGGCTGGTGTCCGCACCGATTTCCTTAATCAGGTTACCGAACATCAACATACCGATCAAAGGCACTGCCGTCGGTACAAAGAGAGCGACAATTGTAGTTACCGCTATCGGGAAAATGATTTTCAGTACACGCAGATTCTTGATTTCCGTCTTCGAAGGATAGAGTTTCTCCTGCTCCTTCATATTGATCATCAATTCCTTCTTAGAGCAGAACAGCTTCACTACCAACGGAATAATCACCGGCACCAACGCCATGTAAGAATAGGCGGCAATAGCAATCGGACCCAACAAATGCGGAGCCAGTTTAATAGTAGTGAAAATAGCCGTCGGGCCGTCAGCACCACCAATGATACCGAGAGCACCTGCTTCCTGCGGTGTGAAACCCATCATCACCGCACACAACAGCACCGTAAAGATACCCAACTGTGCTGCCGCTCCAAAGATAGAGAGACGCAGGTTACGAAGCATCGGTCCGAAGTCCGTCAAAGCACCCACCCCCATAAAGATGATGGGCGGCAAGAAACCTGTCTTAATCAACATATAGTAGATGAAGTTCATCAATCCCAAGTCGTGTGCAATTTCATGCAACGGCATTTCCCAGATGTTCTTTAATACCCCATTTACCATTACCATTCCGTTTTCATCCGCCTGAATGACACCCATTTCGCCACCGGGAAAGTTAGCGATGAGTACACCAAAGGCGATGGGCACCAGCAATAACGGTTCGTAATGCTTCTTGATACCCAAGTACAGCAGAATGAAAGCAATGGCATACATCACCAGAAACGACGGGTCGGCAATAATGTTGCTGAACGCCGTCATATCATAGAGTTTTGCAAATATTTCTTCCATCGCTGTTTATCCTATCTTCATTAATACATCATCTTCTGATACAGTGTCACCCGGAGTGGCGCAAATGGCCGTCACCGTTCCGTCAAAGTCGGCACGGATGGCATTGTATGTCTTCATAGCTTCAATGTAGCAAAGCAAGTCGCCTTTCTTCACCTTGTCGCCCACTTTCACCGGAGTCTCTTGTGCATTCTTCGTCAGGAAGAACTTACCTTCCAACGGAGCGATCACATCCTGACCTTCGCCTACGGGAGCTTCCACTTTCGCAGTAGCATTTGCCGGTAGGTCAATATCACCATAAGCCACCGTTACGCGATAAGCCTGTCCATCCACCTGTACGGTTAGCGTCTTCGGTTTAGCGTCATCCAACGGGGACTTATTAAGTTCTGCCTTCCGTTTTTCCACGTCTGCCAGGAAGTCTTCTTTCGCCTTGCCACTCTTGTATGCTTCGTATTGTGCCGGATGCATGGCATATTCGAAGAGTTCTTCATCATCTTCTCCCAGATCCCATTTATTCTCTTTCATCATCTTGCGATACTTGTCGAGCGCATCCGGATAATTATCCTGTGGATTTCCGGTGAAGAACTTACGGCCTTCACGTTCCGCTTTCTCTACGAGTTCAGGAGCCAGCGTACCCGGCAGTTTACCTGCCTTGCCCAACAGCATATCCCAGATATCATCAGCAATCATACCCCAACGTTCCTTGCCTTTTTCCATGGCAATCACGTTCATCATCGCCAGATTCTTAACATACTGACTGAATGGAGTTACCAACGGGGGATAACCTACACGCGGCCATACATAAGCTACTTCGTTAAACAGTTTGATAAGCAACTGATCCTGCGTCATAAACGGCAAGTTACGTTTTGCCTTATATTTATTGATGGATTCCAGATTGGACTCCAAGTCGGCCATAAGGCTACCCATCATACCACCCGGAAGTCCCGGACCGATCAGCAGGGAATTCATCAAGCGGTTCTTCGGACTGATGTACAAACCGAGGAAATCATCCATAAATTCCTGAATCAATGCACGCACCTTCATGTATGCTTCCATATTCACCTCAGGAACCTGGAAACCTGCATCTTTCAGCATTGCCTGCACACTCAGCAAGTCAGCGTGTCCTGTACCCCATGACAACGGTTCCATACCCACGTCAATATAATCGCAACCAGCCTCACAAACTTCGAGGATGCTTGCCATATTAAAACCAGGACCTGCATGGCTATGATACTGAATAGGAATTTCAGGATGTGCAGCCTTGATATTTGCTACGATCTTACCCAATGATACCGGGCGTCCGATACCTGCCATATCCTTGATACAGATTTCATCGGCACCTGCCTTGATGAGTGTTAACGCCATATCCGTATAGTATTCTACTGTATGAATGGGCGAATGGGTGATACAGAGCGAGCACTGGGATATCATTCCGGCTTCCTTAGCGTAAGTGATGGAAGGAATAATGTTACGGGTATCGTTCAATCCGCAGAATGTGCGTGTGATATCTGTCCCCTGTACTTTCTTCACTTTGTAAAACAGCCTACGTACATCCGCAGGCACAGGACTCATGCGCAGACCATTCAGTGCACGGTCCAACATGTGAGTTTGTATACCGGCTTCGTGGAACGGTTTCGTCCATGCACGTACAGCTTTATTAGGATTTTCACCAAACAATAGATTTACCTGTTCAAAACCTCCGCCATTGGTTTCTACGCGGGCAAAACAGCCCATTTCAACAATAGCTGGAGCAACCTTTACCAGCTGGTCTACGCGGGGCACATATTTTCCGGCACTCTGCCACATGTCCCTGAACACCAAGCTGAACTTAATTTCTTTTTTCATACTAAATAAATAGATGTGTGTTTTTATTAAAGATTATCATTTTACTTTCTCGACCTTGGCTACTTTACCCTTGCCTTGTGTCACCACTGTTACAGCGGCACTGATAGCAGCCAAAATATTTCCGGGAATCGCTGCGGGACCTTGCGCACCTTTCTTATCCGGCACCACCTCTTCGGGGGCGTACTTGTTTACCAGAAGAATGAGCCCTTTACCTAAGTAGATTACAATCAGCAGGATAGCGAACACTGTCGTCATACCTACCACCATCAGCAGAAGCGCTGTGTTTAGATTTTCCATATTATAAATTATTAGTTATTCGACCTGTTTTGCAAAAAATCGTCCGAAATTACGGATTTTCGATGAATTAAAACAGAAAAAGAACGATAAAATATGCTAAAACGAAAGTTCCCGTGCCCTCTCCTATCGAAAAGATTGCACGGGAACCACCTGTCACAAGTCACTGGATATCAAAAGATATCAACTTATCAGAACTAAGAGGATTAACCTAATGGATTATCCTCGATACCGCCGTCGCCACCGGTATTTCCGCTATCGGTGTTGCCACCGGGAGTGGCGGTTTTGCCCCACTCTTCCCAAACAATCTTCGTATTCACCATACTACGGGTAGTTACCTGACGACCACTGTTACGCTCCACTTCGGGAAGAAAGCGAACGCGTACCCCGTTAATCAGCGAAGCACTCACCTCCGCAGCCGTCGGTACTCCTCTTTTAGCGGAAGTAGCCGTGTAATAGAAAGTGCCCACACCGTCTATTTTCACTGTACGTCCCTGTCCCATATAACTACTTAATACCCGTCCAAGATTTTCCATCACCGCATACGTGTCACCACGGGTCACGGTAGAGAGAACGGACAGTTCGTCTGCCACTTCGCGGGTAGTAACCGCCTTGCCCCAGGTTACTGATTGAGGATACCACAAATTGTTTACTTTCTTCTGAATTCTTTTAAAAAATGCCATAATCGTAATGTTTTAAATGATTAATTTAATAATGTATATTCCATCTCTTTTATCTCATCCAAGAAGCAGAAGTTTTCAGCGTGAGGCCTCAACGATTCAGCTATCCGCTTTTCTCAAATTCGATGTTGCAAAGTTAGGGTGAGAAACAAGAGAAAACAAGAAAATGGCATCTACAACCGATTTACATAAATCACTATAAAACAACACATTACGCAACAGGCGTCTCTACAGCGAGAAAGAGAATATCAAACAGGAATAAGAAGAATAGGATGGTAATCTCTACAAGCAGGAGACGTAAAGCACTGATAATGAGCAGTGGCTTTCAGGGCGGTCTCTACAACAAATAGAGTTCCATCACTAAATGCCACTCAATCCAATAAATATAACTTTTGCCTGATATTGCCCATATCCGGTATGGAAACTCCAACAGATACATTAATATAAGTCGGGGCACAAATCACATATCGAACACCATTCAACAAGATATAATCACCTTTCACTTTTTCCGTAAAGCAAACCGTGAGAGTCAAATGTCCGGGATAGTGTAGATTAAAGCAACTTTCAGTCCAAATAAATCATGCACTAAACGCATGAACAAGATTGAACGATAAATGTGTACGCTTTGCTGATGAAGACATGCGGCTCTCACGGAATCAGTTTACAGAAATATATGTATACTTACCATACTCATCAAATATCATTTTGAATACAAAATAGTATTAGAAGCTGGATAGCTGCATTTACATCTCTAATATCACACATTTCCACAGGCGTATGCATATAACGGCAAGGAATACCAAGTGATATTGTACGAATTCCTTCATGTACAAGCTGTATTCGAGATATGTTAGTTCCTCCTGTGGCATGAGGTCTTGCAGACATTTGGTAAGGTATATTATATTCCTTGGCAAGCATTTCCAGTTTTCTACTTAAAGCAATATCACAATCGACATTTAATGGAATGACAACGCCAGCCCCTAAAAGTATCTTCCCGTATTTGCTTTGAGAGCAGTCCGGCACATCTGTAGCAAAATCAAGATCTACAGTAACAGCAATATCCGGTTTTATACGATATCCCGCTACAGCAGCTCCTCTACTTCCAACTTCTTCTTGTACAGTTGCAACACCAATAATAGTATTAGGTAATGTATGTTCTTGGGCGAGTTGTTTTATTACTTTTATAATGGCATACACACCAAGCTTGTTATCCAATCCCCTACCAGATATTCTGTTTTTCCCAAGCCATTGCAGATTAGGCATTAAAACAACTGTATCACCAACTGAGATATTTAATTTCACCTCATCAACATCCAGACCTGTGTCTATCCATAGCTGATTCAGTTTCAATGTATGTTTTCGATCATCAGAGGACATCAAATGAATAGGTTTTTTGCCGATTACTCCCAGCACACGTTCACCACTACGGGTAACAATCTCCACTTGTGACCCTGGCACACATTGTTCGTCAATACCACCATTACATCGCACATACAAGAAACCGCTTTCATCAATGTGTATTACTTGAAAACCTATTTCATCGGCATGTGCCTCAACCATTATTTTTTTACCATTCCCACTACCAGATAACACACCATAAGCATTACCCATCACATCTGTATACTGTTTATTTACATTTTTTTCTATTTGATTAAGGTAGCATTCGCATACCTCTTTTTCGAATCCGGAGACTCCGGATGCTTGACATAATGAATTTAATAATGAAATATCATTGAAAATTTTATCCTGTAACATAACTCTTTGAATTTAATGAAGTTGAAAATACTTTTTAATGACACATTCTTTCAATATCTTTGCCATTTCACAAAATCGAGAACACGCGCTATATACATCACCATTTTCATTAAAATTATATACAGCACACATATCACAAAAGTTGTACAAATCACAGCTCTTGCATGTGGCAAATTCATCTATATTAATTGCCCGTAACTTATTAGCTTGTTCACTCAACCATATATTTTTAATGGAAGATGAAGCAATGTTTCCCATTTTCATGCCATTCCATCCCGGACAGGGATATACGGTTCCATCCGAATCTATACAAAGTGAAGCCGAGAGGATATCACACATTGTTCGACGACGGGCATATCTCTTCGACAAAGCTTCCGCCAGCGTATTTGAGTTAGCTATAGCTTCAATAAATTTAGGTTGGGAATCAATACGAAATTGAAGCATATCCTTTGTTTGCTCTAAATTGATTCTAACAGACAAGTTATCATTTTTGCCATTGCATTCAGCCATCATCATAAAGTCAAAATACACATCTACACCTAAACTTTGAGCATATTTATGGAGACTGCGTACTGTAGAAACATTTTGGGACATCACCGGACAAGAAATCATGGCAGGAATATCATTTTTCACCAACATTTCTATATTCCGTTTTGTCCTTTCAAATGAGCCTTTACGTCGTGTTATTGATTCATGAATTTGTTCATCCGTTGAATAAAGTGAAACTTGTACATTAAATACATCAAGTTCCTTTATCTTCTTTAAATTGGCTTCGGTTAAGGAAAGCAGATTGCTTTGTAGTAAAATCATTAAATTTAGTCGCTTACATTCCTCTAAAATTTCGAAGAGATTGGCATGTAACAAAATTTCGCCTCCTGAGAATACCACTTTAAGCCCATTCATTGCACGAAATTGCTGAAGGATTTCAATAACTTGTTCAACACTCAAGGCATTTCCCTTATCTTTTTTTTCATTGGGAAGATAGCAATGAATGCAATGTTCGTTACAAACATCCGTCAATTCTATTTGCAGATTGATTAAACAAGGGACTTCGCTTTCATTTTTTATTCCGATGAATGGGTAATCGCCAAACCGATGCTCTATTTCTGCTTTATGAGCATAAGAAAAACGTCTTTCCAAAGTCACAGGAATGCCTATAATATCTATCAGCCATACTTTATGTAACTGAAGCATAGTTTTCTCTATTTCTACAGAATCAACTAAAATTTCATATATAGAGGATAGAGTATTGTGGATTCCGATGCTTTCCAGCCACTCAAATTTATCTTTTGGCAAAAAAGCCCGCATATGGCTCACCTGATTCTCCAAATAATAGCCATCTGAATAATTACGCACAAAGGTGTAGGGATTCAATCTAAAACTTAGTTCTTTCATAATTATTGGAATAACTCACTTAAGGAATCTTGTGAAGGCATATGCTTAGCCATAGCTGTTTGACAAGCAGTTTCTATTTCTTGCAACAAAGGATAAAGACAACCTATAGATAAATGACATCGTTCACAATTGAAGCACATGGGTGTATCAATTGCCTCCAAAGCCTTTTCCGGATGTGCTAAAAATGATGATGCAATTTTATAACTATTGGCTGTTTTATCTGCCACATATTCCCCTCGCAAGATGTGTATCATTTGTTCATAATAGGGACGTATCTCTCTTTTTTGTGACAGGCAGTAACTTTTATAGGTCTCCAAGCACTCTACAGCCTCTTCTTTATGTCCCAATCTTACATGAAGAAGCATAAGTATAATGTGACGGTTAACCGTATTGTTGGGGTGATTGTTTCGAGTGAATAGCTCTATTGCTTCCTTGTCAAGTAGACTCAGATATTCAATGGTTTCACGACACTCAGAATCATTAAGCCACCTGAATCGAAAGAGAGGATTAACCCTGTTCTCAGTAAGTTGCATGTGACAGACACGTCTATTGAGATTGCAAAATGTATGGTCAATCTCCGACAATCCCGGTACCACTAAATGAAGGGCAGGAAATCCGAGAAATGAATTGTCACGTATATATATATCGTATCCTTTCTTTATCAGCCACTGACATATATTATGCAGGTCTTCACAGAAATTCTTGCCAACGGGTATAGTAGTATGTCCCAAATATGAATAAGAAGGGAGACCGGTAAAGAAATTATCATGCTGCCGTCCCCTTCCATACATTAGACTTCGTTTAAACTCATTGAATGCATCTAATCGTTCACAGGCATTGACATCATTCTCAAAGGTCAAGGTATCTGCTGTATATCCTTGAAATATTTCAGTGAAACATCGTTCAAGAGCTATTTCGGGATTGAGGTCGGCTCCCAGATGAAGTATGTACTTTGATTTGTCTTTATTATAGAGTAAAAGTCCAATTACAGGAAATCCTTCCCCTAATGAATAATCCTTAATAGAATAATCCATTCCATAAACATTCCGTAGATCCTCTAATCGCTCAATCACCTTTGTTCCATCAAATACAGACCTTGGAACCTCAGGAGGAACAATTTTTCTTTTATACATTTCCTGTATGCAATACCGTTCGAAGACTTCACAAAACCCTTGAACAAGTGCCTCTTCACGGATATTGCCGGCACACATACCATTCGAACCGTTTATCCAGCGGATGAGAGAATAAGGTACTTCTTGGACTTTACCACTGTTTACATGATAGAAAGGAAGCGATACCCCCTCTAGAGTAGCTGAACATAATCCTGTAGACGAAAGCACTCTTGGCACATATTTTTTAATCGCCGCTATTGCATCATCATGGTTTAATTCATAAGCTTTTTCATCAGGGAAAAAGCGACAAGATGAGTTGATGTTTGCGGGATTTGGGTAAACGATTACTCTGTTCTGAAAACGCTCCATAAATTCAGCATAACCGCTTGCTAAAGCATATTCTTGATTCATTCCTTTCCCATTAGTACCTATCGAAGAATCTTCCCCATGCGAAAGATAAATTCGGCATGAGAAGAAATCACGACCATCACCTAAGCTTTTTTCCTTTACGGGGAGAACATGTGTTGCAATAATATTTCTAATGCGGTTTACCGTGCCTGTCGGTGTATCAGCTTTATAAGGTTTCTTTATCATCTTTTTCTTTAATCAGTGAAATTATTTGTCTTTGATAATTAGATTTCCAATCCGGGCAACAGGTTTCTGTTCCATGCTTTTTATCAGTAAACAGCGCATTATGGGGACAGCCGCCATTGCACAGTGGCACAAGAATACAGTCTTTACAAATATCAGATTGCAGTGGAGTCCATTGTTGCCACTGAGTGTACCATAAAGGCTTAAATACAGATTGCCCTGCTATATGCCCCATTACCCATTTCCGATTACCCACAGTGTCAAGACATTTATAAATCTCTCCGCCCGCACCAATCACTATATCCCCCTCACGCAAACAGCCACCCAAAGGAGCCGCGTGCGGAAATCTGTATTGCCATAAATCTAAACTATGAGCATGTTGGATGAGCCGCCATTCAACTTCGGCAAACTCCGCTTCTGTATAAAGTGTATCCGATATGGCGTCTGGAGTATAGTTGTAGTCTATTGTTCTACAAAACGACAACCCCACCTGCCCGCATAGCTTGCTTTTCGCAATAAAGTCAAGCAACTTCGGTATTTCCTCAGCATTATTTTTATCTATAGTCATGCGTATAGTAACCCATGCTCCAGTATCTACCAACAATTCTATATTGTGCCAAATGGTCGAAAATGAAGATTCTCCATTCTTTAAGGGCCGGCGTACATCATGAGTTGCAGCTAAACCATCTATGGTAATAATATATCTTTTCACTTGCAATTGAGATACCATTTCATGGCAACGTGCTTCATTCAACGCAAAACCATTTGTCGTTATATCTGCTTTATATTCAATCTGATGACTATTACAAAATTCCATCAATGCGAGCGACAACTCTTTCAATCTGTAATAAACAAGTAATGGTTCACCGCCAAACCAAGTTACGCGTAACTTCTTGCATGTTCCTACTTGTGTCCTCAAAAAGTCTATGATATGACTCATTGTGGCTTTCTGTATATTGTTTTTCATTTTTGCGCCCTCAAAACAATATACGCAACCCATTTGACAGTTATTTGTCAGCAGTATTGTCAAATCTATATAAGAGAGGTTTTTTTTACCTTGAGCAAAGAGTTTCTCCCACTCTGTTTTCTCATTAATATGGCCTGTGACTAAAAATCCTAATTCAAACAATTGCCTTGCGATATTCCTCTCTAATAGATGTGGCTGTTTCAATTCACCACATTCCGCTAAAATTGCATTACGTGATGAGGTGTTAAAGACAACCATTCGATTTTTGTCTATCCTTATTCTATCATTCCATACCGACCATTTTAGATCTTGTAAATGGAAATCACCAATAGAAGCAAGCCTATTAGTTCGTAAAAGTATTTTCATTAATATTGATAAATTTCTTTAATAAAAGAAGATGATTATATGCCTTGCCCCTATGTGAGAAAAGTACAAATAGCATTTTTTCATTATTTATGCACAAAGATTTTATTAATTATATCACGTTTTTCTTCAAGACTTTTCCCTTTTAACATATATAGATAGCCTCCTTTTGATTCAATCCATTTCACAATATGTTCCCAATACATCATATTGCTTTTGCATCTATACGGATAACCAAGCATAAACCTCTCTCGAAGACAACCTCCATGACATGTAGGTTCAAATTTACAGAGATGGCATTTTTCAGGAACAGGAGCCTTTAAAACGAGTAATTCTCGGGCATCAGATGCTGCAAATTCTTCGGGTGTTTGAGTGAGAAAGTTTCCTATTACAGACTCTGGCACATCGAACTCAGCACATGAGAAAACATCCCCACCAGGACTAAATGCCATATAACGCTGATGGCAGTTTTCTTCTCGTAAACAGAGCGAAGGAACCCCTAAGAGTAAATCAGCCACCAATTTTATTATATCCGTATTATCAGCTGGTTTTGAATCATTTGCCCAACAATCAAAGAATTGTATCATAGCTCCAGTAAATTCTTCATCACTTACATACATGGGTGACGAAAGTGTGTCAGAATCGTTAATTGGAAAAACACGTGCCAGCCTGACATTCATGTTTCGCTGTTTGTAAAAATCATATATATCATGGATTCTATGCAAATTATCCTTAGTGATTAAATTTATGGCACCACACCTAATACCTGCAGCTAAAGCATCATTGATATTCTTTACGACAATTTCTGTAGACACTTTCCCTGACGGAAAAGTGCGATAACAGCTAAATAAATCTACGCTTACACCGACAAAACCATCAAAGTACTTCTGAATCAATGGATAAATATCAGATTTAAGTAATATTGCATTCGTTTGTATACCATGGGACACTTTTATCCCTTTATCTGCAAATAGCCTATTTGCAGATTCTATTACAGCAGGCAATCTTTTAGCAAAAAGTAAAGGTTCACCGCCATGCCAACATATTGTAAGGCTTTTAGCACCTACAATTAAAGCGTATTTGTATACGAATAAAAGACCACAATAAATTTCTTCATCTGACATCTCGCCTCCTTGGGCATAATTATCGCGTCCATAGCAATATTGGCATGCCAAATTGCATTTCAGTGTGACTTTAAACGTCACATATATATTTTTTAAAGTTAGCATAACGATGAACCATTTTTTTAATCTTTAGTCGAGCGGTGCAGGGTGACCTTCATTACAATGATCACACCATTCTGCTTGAGTTTCGCTTGCATCGAGACGTACTTCGAGTTCAGCGTAAAGACTTTCATTCTGTGCCATAATGGTAAAAAATAAAATGTTATTCCTACTCTTTTCTGGTTTTTCGGATTCCACCTATCTTCACATAAATGTTTAACGTTACATTTAATATATCAAAGTTAACGCCGCCTAGCACAGCCATTGCCGTCCACATCCCACGGATGACCGCTTTCATCCTGCCAATCACCTGTAATAGGGTTGCGTGTCAAGAATGTAGGATGGCCGTTACTGTCATATATCACCCTATCACCTCTAGCTGTTTCTTGCGAGGTACCCGAAGTGGGCGGCAACGGTGTTTGTGAGGTATCCTGCACCGAAGCATGGCTTTCTCCATTGGCAACTGCGCCTACCAGCAGCAAGATGAGAAAACCTCCTATCAGTACACCTGCCGTTTCCCATACCATAGCCAAGAAGCCACCACACACAAGTATCACCAACAAGACAGAGCGTAATGCTCCTAGCAGTCCTCGCGAGGTACGTACCACCATCGCTATCCACAATACACCGATTATTCCCAAAACAATGAACCATAATTTGAAACTAAGTAGCAGCGAAGCAACGGATAATCCCGCAACAAGCATCAGTGGATACCCCAACAGCGTACCCAAACATCCGGGAAATAATTCGGACATGATAGGACGGAAAACTGCAAACTGCATGCCTAATATTGCTATCAGTAACACAAAACCTAAAGCGGCATAAAGCCAGCCCACTTCGTTAGGATCGCCAAACCAAACCATTTCACCATGCCCAGGCGCCATTATTCCAGCCACAAACAATAATTCGGCCACACCCATAAGCACCAATAGCGTGCTACATAACGGAGTACGTGCCAACAGCAGCAATAGTATGCTTAATCCCAAAATAACATAAGGCATTTTCTCATACAAGAATATATAAGTCTGATAACCGAACAGTTTGTCGTCGTCAATGTCCGGTACGGCACACTCGTCAGATGGAATGTAGGCCTTAAGATAACGGGCACTAACATAACCTTTCTTGCCATTATACGTAACCTCAGCCCAATTATCCGTACAGGAAAGTACCTCAACCAAGTCACCGTTCATAATTGAACCGACCTGTAGGGCCTGAGATGATGGAGCTTCGCGTAAAACAAGACTGGTGTTTACAGTTACTTCGTATGAGCCCGGAGTAAGAGGCACCTGTGAGGCATTTGCCGCCTGCAACAAAGCGATCGAAAAAAGTGCTGACACCGTAACCCATATCTTGAATAGATGCGGGAGAAATTCAAGTCGAATAGCCATATTCTATTAAAATAAAGCCCTGCAGATTCCCGAATCGGACGGTTCATAAATTAGATATAAGCCTGATTCATATAAAAAGAAAAAGCGCGGGAATCTGTACCTGTTACTTATCCTGTGTGCTAGGCCTTCGCATTGCCCCTCAACCAAGGATAAGCAACGCAGAAGCCCACGCCGATATGTACAAACAACTTTGCACGCCACTTGTTGTGGCGCACAAAGGATATAGACATATCCCGCAGACATCTACCGTTGCCCTGTCCTGTGGTTGAGTGATAAATTTGCGAAGTTTAGCACAACCAAGACAAAAACGCAGTAAACGTCTTTTCTAATATATGAATTTCCCACCCCATTCACCCTCATTCGAGGTATCGGCGCAGGAAACATCGCAAAACTACAAAAATAAATTTATAAACAACAAAAAATGACAATGTTTTTTTAGGAAAGTCAAGCCAGGAACTTTTTTTTGTAACAATATATTAAAGATCAATAGCATTGGTTTCAATCGCCAATCCGCCACAATCCATCCCCCTCCCAGAACACCTTCTGAAGCGGGGGTAATTCAGTATACGACTGAATAGGGTTCAGTATACGACTGAATGGCATTCAGTATACTACTGAATAGGGTTCAGTATAAGACCGAAGTTATATTAGTAGCAAAACAAGATTGGGAACAAAGGGGAATCACCGTTTTTTGTCCTAATAAATCAATACAAATTGGCTATATCCCTAAAATAATCATATAAAAATATCGGAAATGAGTTCAAGACAGCCACTCTACAATCTTGCGTATTTACATACTTAGTCAATTGCTTTTCATATATGGTGCTCTGAGCGACATTTTCTTTGGAAATCGGTATGGCAGCCACATCCATACAAATAAAGTTCGCCTTTCGGATATTCATATCGGTCAAATGCAACCAATTTTCTTTAGCTGTCTGCCGTTTCAACAACTTCTTTTCCTCTTTTTCATTTTTATTACCTGATATAAGCAGATGTTCAAAAGACTCATAAAAAGAAAAATCACGAGCCAAGGCTTTAAAATTATGACATTCCTCACGAGTAACGTAATAACTCTGATAATCCTTATCCGGCAGTTGCTTGGTATAGAATACAGATTCAACCATGGGGTAATTGATATACAATTTTCCATTCTCGGTTTCATCGTTAAAATACTCCAGCATTTCACCGATATGTCGGTTATTCTCTTCCAATGTCAATCGGGATTCTTGAAAATCATAATCGAAAAACAAGAATATTTCAGAAACATTCACTTCCAGAATGTCAGCAAGAGTATCATCCCCGTTCTCTTGCAATATGTCATTAAGTATAGTTACCGTATTTCCGCTTGCTGTAACATTTTCAAAGACATCATACCCCTTTAACTTTGAATATAAAGAATAAATATTACTGTTATAAGTACATACGAACGGTTCTGTTTCTTTGGCGAAAAACAAATGTTTCAAAGTCTCAAAAAGACGAGGTCCACATTTCTTACCTTCAAAAATAAATAGTATCATACCTTAAAAGTATTACCCCGAAAAAGCTTTTCGATATTGTGCCCGAATCTCAATTCTTTATCCGTACAATCACACAAAGGTTTAATCTTATTTTCATTCAAGATAAAATTACAGTCCGGACGCAGCAGGTCATTGGTCATCAGATAAGTGTTATGTGAAGACGTAAATATCTGGCAATCCATATTGAACAACATTTTGCACACTTCAAAGGCTAAACGGAAATGATAGAATGCATCAAATTCGTCAATAAAGACAAATGACGCTTCACTCATTCGCTTCATCCAAAAATAAAGTAATTGCAGTGACTTGGTTCCCGTAGATGCAACCAAGTAGAAAGGTATTTCCGAACCGCCTATATCACAAAGTATTTGTTTATCGGCAGACGTATGTGCAACAAGCCGGAACGTTTGCCCACTGACTCTCCGCAGGAAATTTGAGAAATCTTCAAGCAATCCGTTTGCAATGATAAACTCATCAAGATTCATTGCAGTTGTTTCCAGACCGATAAATTCCCTTATATCAAGATTCCGGAACCAAAGCATCGAGTTGACAAACTTACTGAGTTTTATTAAGTAGTGTTCTTTGGCCAACGGGTAGGAAGTCAATAAGAAATTGACTATTGACACATTATTTGCATTGCTTCCGAGGTTATTCTCTATGGTTTCTTCCATAGGAAACTGTTGTTTGTCTATGCAAAAAGAGCCATTCTTCCGTTCAAAAACTAAGTTATCGTCAACCCGAAGTGATTCAGACACTAATATACCATCGGCATTTTTGGAATAAATATAGACAACTATCTCGTTCCCAAATCTAAATGTATATTCGAACTCAACCACCCCCTCTTTCTTTCCGGCATAAATGAAGTTTATATAGTAATCTATCTTTTTCCACTTGGGAGATAGATGGTTTTCTATGTCAAACAAGGCCAAACTGAAATTCGTTTTACCCGAACCATTGGGACCATATATGATACCATTCTTTATTATACCGTCTTTTATGGCATTCTTATTGAACTCATAATTTGCAGGAGTTGACAAATCCCACTCTATGCGGTCTGCAAATCCACGATAGTTGGTAACGGCAAATTTTACTATCATATTCCTATTGGTTTAATTTTCAAGAGACAAAGATACGAAAAATAGAAACCGTAAAAAAATTACGGATTTAAAATATCTTAATGAACACGCATCAGCACCCGGCCACCACCGCATCCACCGTTTCACCGTTGGCAAACAACGCCTCGTCCATCTGCAACAGTCTCTTCTTCAGCCGGAACTTCTGCTGAGATACCGAAGCGGGCGACACAGCCGTCAACGTAGCAACCTGCGCGTTGGTAAAGCGCAACCGGATGAGCAGGCAAAGCTGAAGATCGGCAGGCGTAAGTTTCGGGAAACGTCCGGCAAGGCGGGCGGTAAACCCTTCGTACACACGGTCCGTGAGTGTTTGCAGGTATTTCCACTGTTCGTCCGTGAGGAACTTGGGATGACTGCGCAGTTGCCCCACTACCTCGTCGCAGTCTATCAAGGCAGAAGTGAGTGCCTGTACCTGGCCATCCAGCACGTGCGCACGCTCCCCCTCCTTCCGCAACAATTCCAGTTCGCGGGGGAAGGGACGCTTTTCATAATCCTTGAGGCGGGCACGGAGGGATGCGTTCTCTTCGCACAAGTGACTGCCATGTTCCATAAGGTTCACCAACGACCGATGTACTTCTTCCCGTTCTTCATCCGTCAGCGACATTTCCCTCAGGCACTCCTGCAATTCATTTTTTTCCAGTTCATTGTTACGCAGACGTTGTTCATTCTCGCTCAAATCAATAAGATAGCGGCGATGCTTACGGTCGGTCGAAAACTTGATATCTCTTATGGAAAGCCATACGTTCAGGCCTATCATCAGTGCGGTAAACGCTCCCCAGAAGAATTGCTTCCGCTTATCGGCAGGCATCAGGCGGACGCGCTTTCCATCAGAAAGTTCTTTCACCCTGTTATATTCACGGTGCAAGTCTGCCAGCAAACGCACGGCATGAGCGCTGTCGGCCGCACCAACTTGTACTAAAGAGTCGGCACGGACGAGAGATTGTTCATAATCGAGCATGGTTTTACTGACAGGGGCAGTGCAAGCTGTCAGCCCCAGAAAAAAAGAAAGGACAAAAAGAATAGTATATATCCGCTTTTCATAATCAATGTTTTGTCGTTGTTTTTTAGAATCAACACATATCAATCTTATATACACAAAAGTAATGCTTTCTTTCCATAATAAACAAAAAGGCACAAAATTTTTCGCTACTTTATGCCTCCCTATCTATTTAAAAAACAAGAAAAATCAGAATTCACTCGTAAAGTGGAACTTAATATTTTTAAAATCCATCTGCGCCATCTGCAACACATAACCGCTATCAGCCAGGAATACATCCCTACCCTCACGATCCTTTGCCATATACTGGTACTTACGCTTCTTGAAAGCTTCCAGCTCTTCCTGATTATCGCTCTCTATCCAGCAAGCCTTATACAAGCTCAACGGTTCCCAACGACACTTCGCACTGTATTCATTCTCCAAGCGATACTGGATAACCTCGAACTGCAACTGTCCTACCGTACCGATAATCTTACGCCCATTAAACTGATTGACAAACAACTGCGCCACACCCTCGTCCATCAACTGGTCGATACCCTTGGCAAGCTGTTTCTGCTTCATCGGGTCAGCATTCTCGATATACTTGAACATCTCCGGTGAGAAACTCGGTAAACCACGGAAATGAAGCATCTCCCCTTCCGTCAGCGTATCACCAATCTTAAAAGTACCGTTATCCGGCAAACCGATAATATCGCCTGCCCAAGCCTCGTCAACGGTTGTCTTGCGCTGTGCCATGAACTGCGTGGGCGAAGAAAAACGCATCGTCTTCCCATGACGTACATGCAGATAAGGAGTATTACGTGTGAATTTACCGGAACATATCTTGCAGAATGCAATGCAAGAACGGTGATTCGGGTCAATATTTGCCGTAATCTTAAACACAAAACCGGTAAACTTCGGTTCTTCCGGTTCCACTTCACGTTCTTCCGCCTGCACCGGACGAGGGCTTGGGGCTATTTCCACAAAGCAATCCAGCAACTCCTGTACACCGAAATTATTCAGAGCCGAACCAAAGAATACAGGCGCCACTTCTCCTTTCAGGTATTCTTCCTTATCAAATTCAGAATATACTCCATCTATCAACTCCAACTCACCACGTAATTTATCAGCCAGTTGCGCACCGATTTGCTTATCCAACTCTTCGGTATTGATATCTACCTCCACCTTTTCCGTCACCACTTGCTTGGAAGGTTGGAAAAGATTCAGATTGTTTTCATAGATATTATAGACACCCTTAAAGCGCACACCACTTTCGATAGGCCACGTCAACGGACGCACATGAATGGCAAGTTCTTCCTCTAGCTCATCCAACAAATCGAAAGGATCTTTGGCCTCACGGTCCATCTTATTGATGAATATAATGACCGGCGTATTACGCATACGGCACACTTCCATCAACTTACGCGTCTGTGTTTCCACACCTTTGGCACCATCCACAACGATGATAACGCTATCTACAGCGGTCAACGTGCGATATGTGTCTTCAGCAAAATCCTGGTGACCGGGAGTATCGAGGATATTAATCTTATACTCTTTATAATCGAACTCCATCACAGAGGTGGTTACAGAGATACCACGCTGCTTCTCTATATCCATCCAGTCCGATGTAGCGGTTTTCTTTATCTTATTGCTCTTTACAGCACCCGCCACTTGAATCTGTCCACCAAAAAGCAATAGCTTTTCAGTCAAAGATGTCTTACCGGCATCCGGATGCGCGATAATCGCAAAGGTTCTTCTCCTCTCAATTTCGTTATTATTGGCCATATATAAAATTTGGTATAATATTATTATTGGGCATTCAGCTTTTCAATACATACTTTCAGACTCTCTTCCCAATGAGGTACTTCAATGCCGAAAGTCTTTTTAATCTTCGTCTTATCCAATACGGAATAATGCGGACGCGGCGCCTTTGCCGGATACTCATCCGTATGTAAGGGACTCACCTTGCATGTCGTGATATCCGCAATGCGATGTATAGCCACCGTAAAGTCATACCATGAACATACCCCTTCATCGCTGAAATGATATATTCCCGGAACAATACCCTGATTAATGGCAGCATAGATAGCTTGTGCCAGATCATTTGCATACGTCGGTGTACCAATCTGATCAAAAACCACACCTAAAGACTCACGCTCACGTCCCAGACGAATCATCGTTTTCACAAAGTTGTTTCCATAAATAGAGTATAACCATGCTGTACGAATTACCATCGCTTTCTCACAATTCCGCATAACCTCCTTTTCTCCACCCAGCTTGGTAAAGCCGTAAACAGAATTAGGACAGGGGGCGCAATCTTCTTTATAAGGTATATGCGCTGTTCCATCAAAAACATAATCCGTAGAAACCTGTATCATAGCGGCACCATGGGTCTGCGCGGCACGTGCCAGTATTCCCGGAGCTTCCTGATTCAGTTTGCGGCACAAATCTTCATTATCTTCCGCTTTGTCAACTGCTGTGTAAGCAGCACAGTTCACTACAACCTCGATCCGATTCTCTGCAATGCAAGCCTGCACAGCTTGTTCGTCACAGATATCCAATTCCTGTACATCAGTAAAAAAATAAGTGTGTTGCGGATTCTCTTTTGCAAGAACTTGCATTTCGTTGCCAAGTTGTCCGTTGGCACCGGTTACTAATACTCTCATGTTCTATCTATTATTTACAATTTACTATCTTTGAAAGCTGCCTCTGTTACTCATCCAGTTTCAGTTCTCCCTTCTTGTCCTTTTCGCAATAATTGGCAAGCAAAGAAATGAAACTGCTGATGGCCTCTATTGCCTTTGCGGTTCCCTCCGTGATTTCTTTCTTCTGCAAACGCAGCAATAAAACACCATACAAAGCCTCAAAACAGGTTTCCAGTTCCGGTTCCTCCTGCTTCCCACTCTTCTGACGAAGTTCTACGATGAAGGGCAATGCTTTGAAATAAGCCGCACTATAATAAGGATACTTCGGTGACGCCAACAGTTCTACGTGCAATTCCGTCAAATTCACTATTACGTTACGATTAATTTGCAGATGTCCCTTTTCCTTCACTCCTTCCGCACGCATCATGTCTATCAGATTACCGTACCATTCTTCGAGTGCCGGATGTTCTTCTTCCGGATAACGGGAGATAATGTTTTCGCAGATCTTATCGATATCGCACTCATTGGCACGTATCAAATCTTCCACTTGCCACATATATATAAGGTATTCCGCGATATTCTTCGCTTTCAATTGTTGCGCTATCTTCATGATTCTATAGTTTCTTCTCAGTAAAGTGACTCACCCATCAACGTAAACACCAACCCAAACACAGACACAACAATGACAATGCCTCCAATGATACGATTCAATATCCAGATGCCGCGCAGGTTGAATTGCGTACGGACTTTATTAACAAAGAAAGTAATGCCGAACCACCATGCTAATGCTCCCAGCGCAATAGCCAGATATCCGGTAACCGCTTCGAACACCAAGACCCCCTCACTGACGAAGGCAAAGCGTGCAAAGAGTCCGATAAAGAGGAATATAATAAGTGGATTGGATAAGGTGACGGCAAAGGCGGTAATGAAGTTATGAAAATAAGAACCTTTGTTGGTTGAGACGGGACGGATGGACTGGACGGGATTACTGCGAAACGTATAAATGCCAAATGCTAACAACATGATGCTTCCGAACAATTGCAAATAAAAAATATTTTTATTTACGTAATCGAATACGAAACTCATTCCGTACCCTGTCAGCAAGGCGTAAGCAATGTCACTCAACGAGGCTCCCAGTCCTGTTATGAAACCATACCAACGCCCCTTATTCAACGTACGCTGAATACACAGCACGCCGACAGGCCCCAGCGGAGCAGACACAACTACCCCGATAATAAAGCCCTTCCATAATATATCGAATATGGTCCTTATTTCAATCATGGCTGCAAATATCGTACTTTTTTGTGAAAAGAGCCAATAGTGTTAACGTTTTTTCGACTGATTAGCATAAAACACCTAATACTTTACACTACTAAAGGTTCGGAGAAAACAGCTAACGAAGGAGAGAAATGAATAAAATCTTAAAATCATGCCATATCAGAATAAGCTCCAGAGAGTTATAAAGGCAAAGAATTACCGGCCTATTGGGAAAATATTTTTTCCCAGTTGGGAAAAAAACGGAGGTCCTGCAAAACTTGCAAACTTGCAAAACTTGCAGGCCCCCGCCAACTAATTCAAAACCCGCCTATAATGAATCATTTGCAATAACAAAGACAAGACTATTAGCAAAAGGCCGATATAAAAAGACACTCCCAACATCTTGTCTTCATGAAAAATAAGAATTGCCAGGACAATGCTATAAACCGGCTCCAAGTTGAAGCTAAGGCTCACCGTAAACGCACTTATTGACTTTTGAGCCTTATTCAAAAGGATGCACATGCACACAGTGCAGCCTAAGGCCAACAGAAAAAGGAATCCTGCATCTGCAAATGTAGGCGTAATAACAGCCGTCGACATATTATACAGATAAAGCGGAAGTAGCAGTCCTACTCCAGTAGCACCTCCAATCATCTGCAATGCCGTTGTCCTGACCACATCACCGGATGCATTCACCCGTTCGTTGAGCGTAGCATAGACAGCAAACAGCAACGAAGAGATGATTCCCAGAATAATCCCCGTACGGAACGAACTGTCAAAATGGAAAATCAACGATATACCAATCAACGTCAGCGAACTGAGCAATAGTTCCGCAAGGGATATGCGCCGACGATTAATCCAGGGCGAAACAATCGCCGTGAAAAAGCCGGATAGACAGAAGCATACCACACCAACCGACACGTTGGCATATTTAATGCTACCATAAAAGAATATCCAGTGCAAAGCCAGCAAAAGTCCTGTTGCCAACACACGCCAGTCTGTTCTATTGATTTTTGTATCGCACCCTTTTACTGCCATAATAACGATGAGGATAATTCCCGCCAGCAACATACGATACCAAGTGATAAGTACTGCATCCAAAGAAATAAGATTCCCGAATATGCTTGAGCAAGCAGCCAAGAGAATGGCCGCATGCAATTGAAAAAATGTCTTTTTCATTGTTGTGAAAATAAGTTTGATTTTTATACTAAAGTTATCTCCTCAAGAATAGAGCATAGAATCCCCTATATCTTTGCACATTCAGAATGCAAGATTCACCCAAAGACTCCTTACCCTTCCCGTTTCCGTAAAGGGTTGAGGTTATGGTACTATTTCCTGATTCAAATCCTTGTTAAACATCATTTTCACATTCTCTTTTTTAAATCGCCTGCAAATGTAGTAAAAAGAATATTCGGCTTGTTTTATTCTTCTAAGTTTTGTCGGTTAATTCAACGATTTCCCGTATCTTTGCACCCTAAAGAAAAGAGAAGCCGCGCTCCGACATAAAAATGAAACGTTTATTTCCGGAGTGCTCTAAGCAGAAATCATAAATCATAAATCATAAATATTCAGTATGATTCTTTTTTTCAGAACCCCATCCAAAAGCGTGATAGCCGTAGAATGCGACCACGCACTCCCCCAGGCAGACAGCGACAAACTCTGCTGGCTTTTTGGAGAAGCCACCCTCGAAAGTGAAGACAACCTGAAAGGACATTTCGTAGGTCCGCGCCGCGAAATGATTACCCCTTGGAGTACGAATGCCGTAGAAATTACCCAGAACATGGGGCTTAATGGTATTCTCCGCATCGAGGAGTATTTCCCAGTGAAAGATGAGAATGCTGACCGTGACCCCATGCTGCAACGCATGTACAAAGGTCTCAATCAGGAAGTGTTCACCACCAACCGTAAGCCGGAGCCGATTATCCACATCGAAGACCTGGAAGCTTACAATGAGAAAGAAGGTCTGGCACTCTCTAAAGAAGAGATGGACTACCTCAAGAAAGTAGAACAAGACCTTGGACGTAAACTGACCGACTCCGAAGTATTCGGTTTCGCCCAGATCAATTCCGAACACTGCCGCCACAAAATCTTCGGCGGGACATTCATCATCGACGGTGTAGAACAAGAGTCTTCCCTCTTCCAAATGATTAAGAAGACTACACAGGAAAATCCGAATAAAATCATTTCAGCTTATAAAGATAATGTAGCCTTTGCCGAAGGTCCGGTAATTGAACAGTTTGCTCCGGCAGACCATTCAAAACCCGACTATTTCCAGGTGAAAGATATTAAGAGTGTTATCTCACTGAAGGCTGAAACACACAACTTCCCGACTACCGTAGAACCGTTCAACGGTGCATCTACCGGTACAGGTGGAGAGATTCGTGACCGTATGGGCGGTGGTAAAGGTTCCTGGCCAATTGCTGGAACTGCCGTTTACATGACTTCATATCCCCGTACAGATGAAGATCGTCCCTGGGAAGAAATCCTTCCGGTACGTCAATGGCTGTATCAGACTCCCGAACAGATTCTGATCAAAGCATCCAATGGTGCCAGCGACTTCGGTAACAAGTTCGGCCAACCGCTGATCTGTGGTTCTGTACTGACTTTCGAACATAAGGAAAACGACGAAGTTTACGGTTACGACAAAGTAATCATGCTTGCCGGTGGTGTGGGTTACGGTACGAAACGTGACTGTCTGAAGGGTGCTCCCGAAGCCGGTAACAAAGTTGTCGTGATTGGTGGTGATAATTACCGTATCGGCTTGGGTGGCGGTTCCGTATCTTCAGTAGATACCGGACGCTACAGCAGCGGTATTGAGTTGAACGCCGTACAGCGCGCCAATGCAGAAATGCAGAAACGTGCCTACAACGTGGTACGTGCCCTCTGCGAAGAAGACAACAATCCGGTGGTATCCATCCACGACCATGGTTCAGCAGGACACGTGAACTGTCTCTCCGAATTGGTGGAAGAATGTGGTGGCATGATAGACATGAGTAAATTGCCCGTAGGTGACAAGACCTTGTCTGCCAAAGAAATTATCGCCAACGAAAGCCAGGAACGTATGGGATTGCTGATTGAAGAAGATGCTATCGAGCATGTACGTAAAGTGGCTGAACGCGAACGTGCCCCAATGTATGTGGTAGGTGAAACTACCGGTGACCATCGCTTCGCTTTCCAACAAGCTGACGGTGTACGTCCGTTCGATCTTGCCGTAGAGCAGATGTTCGGTTCGTCTCCCAAAACTTACATGGTAGACAAAACCGTAGAGCGTCACTACGAAATGCCTAAATACGAACAATCCAAGTTACACGAATATCTGACGAATGTATTGCAGTTGGAAGCTGTTGCCTGCAAAGACTGGTTGACCAATAAGGTAGACCGCTCGGTAACCGGCAAGATTGCCCGCCAGCAATGTCAGGGTGAATTGCAATTACCGCTGAGTGACTGTGGCGTGGTTGCTCTCGACTATCGTGGTGAGAAAGGTATCGCTACTTCACTGGGACATGCTCCGCAAGCTGCACTGGCAGATCCGGCTGCAGGTTCAGTACTTTCCGTCAGCGAAGCACTGACCAACCTGGTATGGGCTCCGATGGCTGAAGGAATGGACAGTATTTCACTCTCCGCCAACTGGATGTGGCCCTGCCGCTCACAGGAAGGTGAAGATGCACGTCTCTACACCGCCGTAAAAGCATTGAGCGACTTCTGCTGTGCACTGCAAATCAATGTGCCTACCGGAAAAGACTCTCTGTCCATGACTCAGAAGTATCCCGACGGTAGCAAAGTAATCTCTCCGGGAACCGTAATCGTTTCCGCAGGCGGTGAAGTTTCTGATGTGAAGAAAGTGGTTTCTCCCGTACTTGTCAACAACGAAAAGACAACGATTTATCATATCGACTTCAGTTTTGATACACTGAAACTGGGTGGTTCGGCCTTTGCGCAATCATTGGGCAAGATTGGCGACGAAGTACCCACTGTACAAGATGCCGAATATTTCCGCGATGCTTTCCTTGCCGTTCAGGAACTGGTGAACAAAGGACTGATTCTTGCCGGGCACGATATTTCAGCCGGCGGTCTGATTACTACCTTACTCGAAATGTGCTTCGCCAATGTAGAAGGTGGTATGGAAATCAATCTCGACAAGATGAAGGAACACGACCTCGTGAAACTCCTGTTTGCCGAGAACCCGGGTATTGTTATCCAGGTAAGCGACAAGCATAAGGAAGAAGTAAAACAAATATTGGAAGATGCCGGAGTAGGTTTTGTGAAGATTGGTAAGCCGACCGACGAACGCCACATCCTCGTATCTAAAGATGACGCTACTTATCAGTTCGGTATCGACTATATGCGTGATGTTTGGTATTCTACTTCTTACCTGCTCGACCGCAAGCAATCTATGAACGGTTGCGCCAAGAAACGTTTCGAAAACTACAAGATGCAGCCACTGGAATTCGCTTTCATGCCCGGCTTCAAAGGTAAATTCTCTCAATATGGTATCGACCCGAACCGCCGTACACCGACAGGCATCCGCGCAGCAATCATCCGCGAGAAGGGAACGAATGGCGAACGCGAAATGGCCTACTCACTATACCTGGCAGGATTCGATGTGAAAGACGTTACAATGACCGACCTTATCAGCGGACGCGAGACACTGGAAGACGTGAACCTGATTGTTTATTGTGGTGGTTTCTCCAACTCAGACGTACTGGGTTCTGCCAAAGGTTGGGCAGGAGCTTTCCTCTTCAATACGAAAGCTAAAGAAGCACTAGACAAGTATTATGCACGCGAAGATACGCTTTCACTGGGTGTTTGTAATGGGTGCCAGTTGATGATGGAATTGAACCTCATAAATCCCGAACATAAGAAAAACGGTAAAATGCTGCATAATGAATCTCATAAATTCGAATCGAGATTCCTGGGACTTACCATTCCTACCAACCGCAGCGTAATGTTCGGCTCTCTGAGTGGCAGCAAACTCGGTATATGGGTAGCTCACGGAGAAGGAAAATTCTCTTTGCCTTACGACGAAGATAAATATAATGTGGTAGCCAAATACAGCTATGACGAGTATCCTGCCAATCCGAATGGCTCCGACTACTCCATAGCAGCCATAGCAAGTGCCGACGGACGCCATCTGGCTATCATGCCTCACCTAGAGCGCTCTATCTTCCCGTGGCAGAACGGTTGTTATCCTGCCGACCGCCTGCACAGCGACCAGATCACTCCATGGATGGAAGCCTTCGTCAATGCACGTAAATGGGTAGAAGAAAAGGTTAAGTAGTTCTGACTACAATCTATAAGTGAAACACAGGCGCAGGTTATAATATACAACTTGCGCCTGTTGTCGTCTAAACAATGCGAGGAATCGAACATTATTCTTCTTGCTTTCGTGTTGCTTTTATCAAACAAAATGCATATTTTTGCGTTAATTTCACAAATACCCCCAATAACGAACGACCGTAACTGTTATGAGAAAATTTATCATTTTCTTTTTATTCACATACATTTCCTCCTTCTGCATCGCCCAAACTTATAAATATCTTGGCGTAGAAGATGGCTTGAGCAACCGTAGGGTATATGCCATTCAGAAAGGACCGAAAGGATATATGTGGTTTCTTACGCACAATGGCATTGACCGCTATGACGGAAAAAATTTCAAGCAATACCGGCTTATAGACAGCGAAATAGAAGTTAACTCCATGCTCAATCTGAGTTGGCTATATGTTAGTGTGGATGGAACACTGTGGGAAATAGGCAAAAAAGGAAGAGTATTCCGCTATGATGCCAAACATGATCGCTTTCAGCTTGTATATAAGCTACCTGATGAAGTGGTAAAAGGAAATCCGACTCCCGTAAGCTATGGATTTATTGACAGCAACAATATTGTATGGCTCTGTAACGAAGAAGCATTGTATCTCTACGATACGAATACTGAGAAAACTACCGTTATCAAAAACCATATCGGAGAAAGTATTACGGATATCGAGCAAATCGACCCTGAACATTATTTCATCGGTACAGACGTCGGTATACATCATGCCGAATTAAAAGACAACGTTCTCAACCTTTCTCCATGCAACTGGCTTGATAAACTGAAGATGCAAGTGAACGAGTTATATTTCCATAAAGCAAACCGCAAACTATTCATCGGTACGTTCCAGAAAGGCATTTATCTGTACGATATGAATATTCATCAAACTGTAGAGCTGAATGTCGGTTTGCAGGATGTCAGCATTACACGTATCAAAGCCTTCAATGACAAAGAAATATTGATAGCTACAGATGGTGCCGGTATATATAAAATGAATGTGGATACCTATGAGTGCATCCCCTACATCGTGGCGGATTACAATAGCTATAATGCCATGAACGGCAACAGTATTTACGACTTCTATGTAGATGATGAACGCATCTGGATAGCCAATTACCCTATCGGCATCACAGTACGCAACAATCAATATGCCAGTTATGAATGGATCAAACATTCTATTGGCAACAAGCAATCGCTTATCAATGACCAGGTGAATGCCATCATCGAAGACCATGAAGGTGATCTCTGGTTCGCTACCAACAATGGCATCAGCCTCTACTCCACTAAAACAAAGCAATGGCACTCATTTCTCAGCGTGTTTGATAATGGTAACGCAACCAAAAACCATGTTTTCATATCTTTGTGCGAGGTATCACCCGGCATCATCTGGGCAGGTGGATACACTTCGGGCATCTACCAAATCAATAAAAAACAGATGAAGGTGGAGTTCTTTACTCCTTCTACATTTGGCGATTGTGATATCCGTCCGGATAAGTACATACGCTCTATCATAAAAACTTCTGATGGCAGTATCTGGTCCGGTGGCTATTACAATTTAAAGCAAATAGACTTCAACCGTAAAAATATACGTGCTTATCCGGGACTTAGCGGAATTACGGATATTAAGGAGAAGGATGCGCAACACATGTGGATAGGTACTGCCACAGGACTGTATCTGCTGGACAAAGAAACCGGCAAGTATCAGTATATATCGATGCCGATAGAGTCTTTCTACATTAACGCGCTTTATCAGACACCAGACAGTTTGCTGTACATAGGGACCAGCAACTCCGGATTACTCATTTATAACCATCAGCGAAAGTCGTTTGAGCATTTCCACAAAGACAACTGCCCGCTGATTTCCAATAACATATATACCATTCTTCCGGACGGAAACAAAAGTGTCCTGCTGAGTACGGAAAACAGTCTGACAAGCTATTATCCGGCTGGAAAGATATTTCATAACTGGACTAAAGAACAGGGACTGAAGAGTGATCATTTTAATTCAACATCAGGCGTACTGCGAAAAAACGGAAACTTCATTCTTGGAAGTACGGACGGAGCAATAGAGTTCCACAAAGATATGATGATTCCACGCAATTATGAGTTCAAAATGATATTCAGCGATTTGCGCGTATTCTATCAAACCGTTTACCCCGGCGATGAGGGTTCACCGCTGGAAGTGGACATAGATGAAACTCAAGTGTTAAAGCTGAAATACAATCAGAACATATTCTCTCTACGGATATCTTCTATCAACTACGATTATCCGTCATTGGTTCTGTATTCTTGGAAACTGGAGGGTTTCTATGACGGATGGAGCCGTCCTGAGAAAGATTGCATGATCCGGTTCACAAATCTGAGTCCTGGAAAATATACATTACGGGTACGTGCCATCTCCAGTGAAGACCGACGAATCGTTCTTGAAGAGCGTGACATGGAAATCATGATAGAACAGCCCTTATGGCTCAGCATATGGGCATTAATACTTTATGCCGCCGTGGTAGCCGCGATTGCCATTATCACATTGCGTGTCATTATCCTGCGCAAACAGCGTAAGGCTTCGGATGAGAAAATACGTTTCTTCATCAATACAGCGCATGATATTCGTACTCCGTTGACACTGATCAAAGCGCCACTGGAAGAACTCAGTGAAAAGGAAAATCTGACGCCGAACGGACGAAGCAATATGAATACTGCCATACGAAATGTGAACGCCCTGTTGCGACTGACAACCAATCTTATTAACTTCGAACGTGCAGACACTTATTCCAGTGCCCTATATGTATCCGAATATGAGTTGAGCACCTACATGGAGGAAATGATCAATGCTTTCCGGGCTTATGCCGACGTAAAACGTATCAGCCTGACTTATGAAAGTAATTTCCGCTACATGAATACCTGGCTTGACAAGGATAAGATGGATTCGATTCTGAAAAATCTGATATCCAATGCCTTGAAATATACACCGGAAGGTGGAAGCGTACATATCTATACAGCAGAAACAGAAGACTATTGGAGTGTGGAAGTAAAGGATACGGGTATCGGCATTCCGTCCTCAGAACAGAAAAAGCTCTTTAAAATACACTTCCGGGGTAGTAATGCCATCAACTCGAAAGTGACGGGTAGTGGTATCGGACTGCTACTGGTATGGAAACTTGTTCACCTGCATAAAGGCAAAATCAACTTTACAAGCACGGAAGGAAAAGGCTCCTGTATTAAAGTCACATTCCCAAAAGGTGAAAAACCTTATCGAAAAGCTATTCACAGTCCGAAACCGGGAAGTGAGAAAGTAGCTTATGCTGAATCGGGAGTGCCTAAGAATGTTACGCCAAACATTGCTTATGATGCAACTAAACAGAAACAACAGCAAAACAATGATCTTCCGAAAATCCTGATTGTGGAGGATAATGATGAGTTGAGGGAATATCTCCGCAATACACTGTCGGACGACTATAACATACAAGTATGCAGCGATGGCAAACAAGCACTCGAAATAGTCAAGGAATATATGCCTAACATGATTATTTCGGATATTATGATGCCGGAAATGCGTGGAGACGAATTGTGTCATGTCTTAAAGAATGATATTGAAACCTCTCACATCCCCATCATTTTGCTCACAGCACTGAACAATGACCGCAACATCATTGAAGGATTGAAGACCGGAGCCGATGAGTATATTGTGAAACCTTTCAATATAGGTATTCTCCGTGCTACGATATCCAACATCCTGACGAATCGCTCTTTGCTGCGACATAAATATGCTAATCTGGAACTGAATGATGATGAAGATGCCACAACTTGTATCAATTGTTCCACCGACCTTGACTGGAAATTCATTTCTTCCGTCAAGAAGCATGTGGAAGAAAATATGGATAACGGCGCACTCAATGTGGAAATGCTCTGTTCATTATTGAATATGAGTCGTACCAGCTTCTATAATAAAATAAAAGCCCTGACCGACCAGGCTCCGGCGGACTATATCCGATTGATACGTCTGAAACGTGCCGCACAACTACTGAAAGAGCAGAAATACAGCATAACTGAAGTTGCAGAAATGACTGGTTTCAGCGATGCGAAATACTTCCGCGAAGTATTCAAGAAGCATTTCAGTGTCAGCCCGAGCCAATATGCGAAACAGAAAGAAGAAGAGGAAGAAGGGTAATAAAGTGGTAGAATAATACCATATTATCACATTATAACATTAAAACTATGAATATTTATTTAGAGGCATTCGGCCTTTTTTCTAAAATAGGAGTTTTCACTATCGGAGGTGGCTATGCCATGGTGCCACTCATGGAGGAAGAAATTGTGGAGAAACGAAAGTGGATCGCCAAAGACGATTTTATAGACTTACTTGCCATTTCCCAATCGACCCCCGGCATTCTTGCGGTTAACATTTCTATTTTCATAGGATATAAACTACGGGGAATTCGTGGTAGCCTGGTGACTACTTTAGGTACTATATTGCCATCATTCTTCATTATTCTTGCCATTGCTTTATTTTTCCATAACTTCAAAGACAATACAGTTGTAGAGCGCATTTTCAAGGGCATCCGCCCGGCAGTAGTCGCACTGATTGCCGCTCCTACATTCAGTATGGCGAAATCAGCAAAAATCAACCGTTACAATGTCTGGATACCCATTGTATCTGCACTGATCATCTGGTTGTTGGACTTCTCTCCTATCTGGGTAATCATCATCGCCGGTGTAGGTGGATACCTGTACGGACGGTTACACCATCCCAAAGTTGAAAGTTGAAAGTTAGCTACGCATTATAAATTATAAATCATAAAACATAAATCTCCCATGCTTTATCTCCAGTTATTCTATACATTCTTCAAAATAGGTCTTTTCGGCTTTGGCGGCGGATATGCCATGCTTTCAATGATACAAGGTGAAGTAGTTACACGTTACGAGTGGCTGACGCCGCAAGAGTTTACAGATATTGTAGCTATCAGTCAGATGACTCCCGGACCTATCGGAATCAATTCGGCAACGTATGTAGGCTTCACGGCTACCGGAAGTGTGTGGGGTTCTGTCATCACTACCTTTGCAGTAGTGCTTCCTTCATTCATCCTGATGTTGGCTATCAGCAAGTTTTTCCTGAAATACCAGAAACACCCGGCTGTTGAAGCAGTATTCAGCGGATTACGTCCGGCAGTGGTAGGTCTTCTGGCATCGGCGGCCTTAATATTGATGAATACTGAGAATTTTAGTTCACCTAAAGAAGACATATACTCGTTTATCGTCAGTTGCATCATCTTCCTGGTGGCTTTTGTGGGTACCCGGAAATATAAAGTCAATCCGATAGTGATGATTATAGTCTGCGGAATAGCAGGTTTCATATTGTATTAACAAAAAAAGTGAAGCTTATAGCGAGGG